>UQCR01000032.1 GCA_900539655.1 uncultured Robinsoniella sp. | reverse complement strand
AAATAAGTCTGTAAGCTGTGTTTTTCTTGCTTACAAACTTATTATACGAGGAGATTTAGTATGAAACTTTATATGCATTACCTATCCATACACCTGCGCAGCATGATGGAATACAAAGTGTCCTTTCTGCTTACCGTGCTTGGGCAGTTTCTGGTTTCCTTCAATGTCTTCCTGGGCGTTTATTTTATGCTGCAGCGCTTCCATCAGATCAACGGCTACTCGTACAGTGAAGTCCTTTTGTGCTTTGCCATTGTACTGATGTCATTTACTCTTGCCGAATGTTTTTTCCGGGGATTTGACACCTTTGCCTCTATGATAGGAAACGGGGAATTTGACCGCATCCTGGTACGTCCGGGAGGCGCCATCTTCCAGGTACTTGCAAGCAAAATAGAATTAACCCGCATCGGGAGGCTGCTACAGGCTGTTGTGATGCTAATCTACGGCATTGCGAATATTGACCTCCACTGGACCTTCCTGCGGATTCTGACGCTGGTTCTGATGATTTTGGGCGGTGTGGCAACCTTTGCCGGTTTATTTGTCCTCTATGCCGGGCTTTGCTTTTTTACGCTGGAAGGACTTGAATTTATGAATATTTTTACAGACGGCGCCAGAGAATACGGAAAATACCCCGTTGCAGTCTATGGAAAAACAGTGCTAACCATCTGCACCTACATCGTGCCCTTTGCTCTTTTCCAGTACTACCCTTTTCTCTATCTAATACGCACAAATGTACCCGCATACTACTGCTTTCTGCCGGTATTGACCGTACTTTTTTTGATCCCCTGTCTCTTCGTGTGGAATCTTGGCATACGCAAATACAAATCAACCGGCTCCTGATGCTTCTAAGGAAACCGGATAAAAAGAGACTGCTACAAACTTGGAAATCCATGCGCCTGTATCGGAGCTTTCCAGTTGTAGCAGTCTCTTCTTATATTAATTTTATGAACTAAAATCCTCTGCCGCCGCCGCCAAAGGTGCCTCCTCCGCTGGAGGTGTGGGTGGATGACATACTGCCGCCACCCGATCCATCGGAATCATCATTCTTTGGAATCTGCCGCTGGGTAACAATTTGATTTGTAAAATGATCGGACTGGTTCGTTAAATTCAGCCTGCCTTTTTGTTTATAAGGATAGGAGTAGCTCCCCCACTTCAGTTTGTACTTTCCTACGGTAAAGCCGCAGACTGCACCTCCCAGAAGCAGCGCTGCTCCCACTGCAATTGCCCAGTCAATGGGGCGGATACTGAGATACCTTGTGATCTCTCCGGTTTCTTCATTTTCTGTATACTGATCAGAAGGAACACCTTTATCCACAAAATTTTGCGTTGCATCCACCATACTGCTCAGGCATTTATAGTATTCGCCGGACTTGATATAGGGATAGGCAGTATCCAGGACACTTTCCACCCGGTCATCTGTCATATAGTAAATCATATCGTGTGCCGTGGAAATATAGATTTCCCGGTTATCCATATCGATTAATAATGTGGCTCCGCCTCTTGCTTCCCCATCGTCATAAAATCCATGGTCCATGTAGAAATCATCCGCATATTCTCTTGCTGACTTTCCCTGGGCATCGTTTGTAGTTACCACTACAAAATTCATGTTATATTTTTCCCGCAGTATATCTGTCTTCTGCTCAAGATCTGCAATCTGATCCGAACTTAGCAGCCCGGCATCATCAAATACCTGGCTGCCGGATGAAGCAAATACTCCCATTCCCGAAGCCATCAGCAGCATAAATACAAGGCAAATCCACAGCAGGACCTTTCTTCCTTTTACCATATGAAATACCCTCCTAACAATAATATTAAGAATACCGGTATTGCAATGGCTGCAAACATCAGCGCAACCTTTTTATAGTCAATGGGAAGTTCTCCGCAGATATTTTTCGTCTGGCCATTCATGGCATAGTAGTACATTTTATCATCTTTGCCTTTATATGTAAGCACCCAGACAGGAAGCAGAATATACTTCCAGTGTTCTGCCGGAGTATCCAGGGCAAGTTTCGATGTTTTTACCGTAGTATACCCCTTTATACTGTCCTTTAAAATATTTTTGGAATAATCGCTGATCTCTTTGCGGATCTCATCTTCAAAGTCTCGTTTCTCCATATCCCTTTTTTCCGCCTGAAAACCGGATAAATAGCCCATAGAGAACTTTTGCAGTTCATTTAGCATAAATGGCTGCACCCCTTCAACAAGCTTCCTGTTTGCCTTTTTTAATGCGTTCTTCGTGAGTTCCTCATAATGCAGGCGGCCCTCCCGCTGAACATTGTAGAACCTGGTCTCCGTAAATTCGGTGTCACCAATGCGGTAAATACGTACATTGGTAGCTGTGGCATCCATATGCCCCATCACATCACATTCGAACATCCAGAAGGGGAAATACACTCCGGATATCTTCTCTATCTGGTCTTTACTGAAAAATGCCCTGGGAACAAATTTTTTCTTTTTCATATATGCCAGAAAATGGTTTACAGCCTCTTTTTTATCCACTTTAAACGGTATGATATGGTCAGGTTTATAATCTCCTGAGAGCTTTCCTTCCAGAACTACCGGATTGTGGCAATAGTAACAGAACGTTGCGGCTGTAGTTTCATCCGTTACGATCTGTGCACCGCAGCTGGGACAGGAATAGATAAGACCTCCCTGATCTTCCCTCTCCTTTGAATCCCCACCTGCTTCTTTCTCTTCCTGATCATGCAGCACCTCTTCCATAAATTCGGAAAGGCAATATTCACATTTGTACTTTTGGGATTTGGGATCAAATCGAAGATCCCCTCCGCAGTTTGGACATTTGTAACTGACAACTGCCATGTATTACCTCCTGATTATGGGCGCGGCTTTCCGCATTCCGAACAGAATTTCCCTGTATTTTTTATTCCGCAGCCGCAAATCCAGTCTGCTGATACGGGTCTTGCATTTCCGCAGTTTGAACAAAATTTACCGGTATTGGAAGCTCCGCAGCTGCAAGTCCACTCCTGTGCCTGTTCCGGTTTTGCTTTTCCGCAATTCGAACAGAATTTTCCCTTATTGGATGTTTGGCACTGGCATTTCCAGCTGTCTGCGCCGCCTTCCGGTGACATGGAGTTTCCTGGGTTTCCTGCATTATCTGAACCGGTTACTGAGGCTTTCCCTGCACCTGTGGCAGCATTTGCTGCGTTTCTGGCTTCCTGGTTCATCTGCATCTGCTGCATATTATTTGCGGAAGCAGTTCCCATAAAGTTACCTGCATTCTGCATTCCCATGCCCATTCCCATAAAGCCCGCTATGCTGCCGTTAGGATTGGAACCGGCTGCTTCCAGGCCGTGGGCAATTGCTCCCTGGACATATCCTTCCCTAATGGACGGATCACCAAGCATAGCCCCCTGATTTCTCATGTTGATTAATTTCTGAGATTCCTCATCATAGGAGATACTGGCGATCCCTACCGACTGAATCTCTATTCCACGCATCTGGCGCCAGTCTTCATCCAGGGTCTGTGCCATATATTTTCCCAGTTCCCTTGCTTTTGATGAAACGAAAGAGATTCTGGTGCCATCCGCTGACATCTGGTTAATGGATGTCTGAAGGGCTTCTAAAAATTCAGACAGATACTGCTCGTTGATCTCACTGACTTCTACCTGTCCGCTGTTTCTGGGTACGGCTTCCGCATAAAACAGAAGGGGGTCCGTAACTTTTATTGAATATGTACCATGTGCTCTCAGAAAGAGTTCTGCATTATAAAAATTATCGAAATAGTTTATTGGATTTCTGGTGCCAAACCGGATTCCCTTAATCTCCTGCAGATTGATATAATACACCTTTTGGGCTGTGGGAGTCACGCCCCCGAACTTAAACCTGGAAAAAGTCTCCCTTACAGCATCTTCCAGCTCTCCATTAAATAAAGAGGGCATGGATGAATTATTAACGGTATAGTAGCCCGGCTCAGCCGTGTAATCAATGATTCTGCCGCCATCCACCAGCAGCATGAACTGATTGTCATAAACGTGGATTACAGAACCATTTGAAATGGTATCGGAGCTGCTTTTGGTATTGGACCCGGTGCGCATCTTCACACCGCGGGTGAGAAGCGTCTGGTCTCCCATATCTTCCGGCTCAATTACTTCCAGCCACTGATCTGCTAATGAACTGCCAATTGCCCCTGTTGCTGCTTTTATAATTCCCATAGAATGTCCTCCTGTTTATAATCTTCTGTTTTTTGCACACAAGCGGAGGTATTCCCTCCGCTTATCCACAATCTGTTATTCATTTTCTGCTTCTTTTGTGCCCAGAGCCAGCCACTTGAGATATGCATTGATAAAAATATCAATACCTCCGTCCATTACGCTGTCCACATTACCGGATTCCGCATTAGTGCGGTGGTCTTTGACCATGGTATATGGCTGCATGACATAGGAACGGATCTGGCTGCCCCAGCCGATTTCCTTAATTTCACCACGGATATCGGATACCTTCTCCGCATTCTCCTGTTGTTTTAACAGATACAGCTTTGCTTTTAACATCTGCATTGCTTTATCTTTATTCATGTGCTGTGAACGTTCATTCTGGCACTGCACCACGATATTGGTAGGAAGATGGGTAATACGGATTGCCGAGGAAGTCTTGTTAATATGCTGTCCTCCGGCACCGCTGGAGCGGTAAGTGTCAATCCTTAAATCCTCATCCCGGATCTCAATATCGATATCTTCTTCAATATCCGGCATAACATCGCAGGAAACAAAAGAGGTCTGGCGTTTTCCTGCCGCATTAAAAGGTGAAATACGCACAAGCCTGTGCACACCTTTTTCCGACTTCAGATACCCAAATGCATTTTCACCCTTCACTTCAAAGGTTACTGATTTAATACCGGCTTCTTCCCCATCCAGATAATCCAGTACTTCTACCTGGAATCCTTTCCGGTCTGCCCAGCGGCAGTACATACGGTAGAGCATGCTTGCCCAGTCACAGGACTCGGTTCCGCCTGCACCTGCATGAAGTGTCATAATGGCATTATCCCTGTCATATTCACCGGACAACATCGTTTTAATTCTGATGTTTTCCAAAGATGCTGTAAAATCTTTCAGTGTTTCTTCTATTTCCGGAATCAGCGAGGCATCATTTTCCTCATATGCCATTTCCAGAAGGGTTTCTATCTCTTCATACTGATCATTCAGTTTACGGAACACCTCAATGTCTTCCTTTAAACTGCTGAGCGTCTTCATATATTCCTGAGACACTTCCGGCTTATCCCAGAAGTCAGGTTCTTCCATCTTACGCTCTAATTCCTGAATCCGCTTTTCCTTGTTAGCCAAGTCAAAGTGAATCCCTCACTTCCACTAATGGTTTTGCATACGTACCTAACGTATATTTAAATTGATCTAATTCTACCACAGCTTCACCTTCTCTCAATAATTATTTGATTTATTTACAAAAAGGCCGTTTTATACAAACGACCCTTTTTGTTCTATATGATTTATGCTTTTCTACCGCAGCACTGTTTATATTTTCTGCCACTTCCGCATGGACACGGATCATTTGGATAAACTTTTTCAGAAGTACGTCTTACCGGGCCTTTTACTTCAGAGTCATCTTTGTTGGTTCCGGTAACCTTGGCAACTTCTTCACGTTCTACCTTTTGTTCAATGCGGACATGGTATAACAGGCGGAGTGTATCTTCCTGGATTCCTGCGGACATGGTATCAAACATCTCGTATCCGCTCATCTTGTACTCAACCAACGGGTCTTTCTGTCCATAAGCCTGGAGTCCGATACCCTGACGCAGCTGATCCATATCATCGATATGATCCATCCACTTACGGTCGATTACTTTCAGAAGAATTACACGCTCCAGTTCACGCAGCTGTTCCGGTTCCGGGAATTCTGCTTCTTTTGTCTCATACAGCTTCACGGCTTTTTCCTTCAGATTCTGCTTTAACTGGTTCTTCTTTGTTTTATTGATATCTTCTTTTGTAACTGGCTGTAACGGTATAATCGGATTCAGCAGGGAATTCAATTCATTTAAATCCCATTCTTCATTATCTGCATCATCTGCAATACACATATCAACGGTATTGTCCACAATGTCAGTAATCATCTTGTAGATAGAATCCCTCATGCTCTCTCCGTCCAGAACCCTTCTTCTCTCCTTGTAAATAATTTCACGCTGCTCATTATTTACCTGGTCATATTCTAACAGGTTCTTACGGATTCCATAGTTGTTGCTCTCGATCTTCTTCTGCGCTTTTTCAATTGCAGAGGAAAGCATCTTGTGTTCGATCTGCTCATTTTCAGATACACCCAGGGATTTAAATATACCCATGAGACGTTCTGATCCAAACAGACGCATCAGATCATCTTCCAGAGAAATGAAGAATCTGGATTCACCGGGATCTCCCTGACGGCCGGAACGTCCGCGCAGCTGGTTATCAATACGTCTGGACTCATGACGTTCGGTACCGATAATCTTCAAACCGCCTGCAGCTTTAGAATCGTCATCCAGCTTAATATCCGTACCACGGCCTGCCATATTGGTCGCGATGGTAACTGCACCATGTACACCTGCCTCAGCAACGATTTCAGCCTCTAATTCATGGAATTTAGCATTCAGGACCTTATGCTGGATTCCGCGCTTTTTCAGCATACTGCTGATTAATTCGGAAGTCTCGATGGTGATCGTACCAACCAATACAGGTTGTCCCTTTGCATGGGCTTCTTCAATAGAATCCACAACTGCATGGAATTTTTCCTTTTTGGTCATATACACGGCATCGTCCGCATCCTTACGTGCTACTGGTCTGTTTGTAGGAATTTCGATAACGTCCATTCCATAGATATCACGGAATTCCTTTTCTTCTGTTAACGCAGTACCGGTCATACCGGATTTCTTTGTATATTTATTGAAAAAGTTCTGGAAAGTGATAGTAGCAAGGGTCTTGCTTTCTCTCTTTACCTTCACATGTTCTTTTGCTTCAATAGCCTGATGCAGTCCGTCAGAATATCTTCTTCCCGGCATGATACGTCCTGTAAATTCATCTACAATCAGTACCTCATCATCTTTTACAACGTAATCCTGATCACGGAACATCAGATTGTGGGCACGCAGTGCCAGGTTGATATTGTGCTGAATCTCCAGATTATCCGGATCAGCCAGGTTTTCAATCTGGAAGAATTTCTCTACCTTCTTTACCCCATCTTCGGTCAGGTTCACTACCTTGTCCTTTTCATTTACGATGAAATCACCGGTCTCCGTAATTTCTTCGCCCATGATAGCAGACATCTTGGTTACTTCTCCGCTGGCTTCTCCACGTTCCAGCTGACGTGCAAGGATATCGCAGACTTCATACAGCTTCGTGGATTTTCCACTCTGCCCGGAAATGATAAGCGGTGTCCTGGCTTCATCAATCAATACGGAATCGACCTCATCGATGATGGCATAATGCAGATCTCTCTGTACCAGCTGTTCCTTGTAGATAACCATGTTATCACGCAGATAATCGAATCCTAATTCGTTATTGGTAACA
The DNA here is from genome assembly GCA_900539655.1 of uncultured Robinsoniella sp. Classification (GTDB taxonomy): domain Bacteria; phylum Bacillota; class Clostridia; order Lachnospirales; family Lachnospiraceae; genus Robinsoniella. The sequence continues at coordinate 50,396 of UQCR01000032.1, read as the reverse complement.
TATGTGATATCACAATTGTATGCTTCACGTCTCTCGTCATTGTCCATGGAGTTTAATACACAGCCTACCTTCAGGCCTAAAAACTCATGCACTTTTCCCATCCATTCAGCATCACGATGTGCCAGATAATCATTAACCGTTACGATATGAACGCCTTTTCCTTCCAGCGCATTCAGGTAAGCAGGAAGTGTGGAAACCAGTGTTTTACCTTCACCTGTTTTCATTTCTGCGATACGTCCCTGGTGCAGGATAATACCACCGATGATCTGAACCGGATAATGCTCCATGTCCAGGACACGTTTGCCCGCTTCCCTGACCGTAGCAAATGCTTCCGGGAGTAAGTCGTCCAAAGTCTCTCCATCAGCCAGTCTCTTTTTATATTCTTTCGTCTTATCTCTTAGTTCTTCATCAGACAAAGCCTGCATGGTCGGCCTCAAAGCTTCTACTTTTTTTACAAGAGGCTTAATCATTTTAACCTCTCTCTCACTATGAGTCCCTAATACTTTTTGTATAAGATTCATTTCTATTCACCTATATCCTTCATCTGTGTTCTTATAATCACTAACTATATTAACACCTTTACGCATTTTTCACAATAAAATTTTTTATAAACTTAGGCTTCATAAATCGTTCATAATGCGTTCATATAAAAAAAGACCGCCTACAGCCTCAGCCGTAAGCGGAACTTTTATCATTTTTTCTCTATTACCGGACACCGATAACTTAAGAAACGCGGTATTTTTCCAGTGCGCATGCCAGCTTTTCACATGGCTCGCCATGTATCTGCAAGTCTACAACATTCCCGACTGCAAGTCCTAAAACACCTAAAATAGATTTCGCATCAATTACAATATGTCCTTTTTTCATATCCATGTCATATGGATAATTTGTGATCTGGTTTACAAATTCTAATACTTCATCCGGATTTTCAAAACTTACCTTTATTTCTTTCATGAAATCGATCTCCTTTTCCTGGATATTTATCCTATAGCGTGTTTTAAACACGTTCGCGCGCGAATTATGCGTTATTTTGTCTTTTGTTAACTTTTTATCATTCTAACTTATTTTCCAGGAAAGAAATAGGGGAACTTTTTAAAAAAGGAGGAATTATTTAATATCAATTTATTATTTAAAGGTCTTGCGGTACTCTGCCGGCAGCATTCCCACCTCTTCTTTGAATACCTTACTCATATATTTCGGATCTGTATATCCAGCCATTACGGCTATCTGGTTCAATTTTAGCCCTGATTCCAGCAGCAGTTTCTTGACCTTGTCTATTTTATACCTGCGCAGCGTTTCCGTGAAGGAGCTTCCTGTTTCTTTTTTAAACTGGCTGCTCAGATATTCCTCGGATACATTCAGCTTCCGGGCGATCATTTCCAGGCTGATCCCCTGGTTATAGTACTCCTGTATCATATTCTGGGTTCTCTGTACCATGATCCCTACAGGCGGTCCATCCTGGCTGTCCTGGGGGATCATCTGTTCAAATACCTGCCACAGTGCTTCCATAATTTCCTCCCAGCTGACCGCGTCCATTACCATCTGCAGGATCTTCTGTACGGAAAGCTCTTCGCCAGTGCCTGCAAACTCCTTCGCCGTATTTAAAACTGCCCAGGTAAAACGGATACACCCTTCTTTAATTTCCATTGGATGATACAGCTCCGCCCGGGAAATCCTGACAAATTCCCGCAGGCACCGTTCAAATTCTTTTTTGTCATGACGCATGAGTGCATTTTTTACCTGTGTTTCAATATCCATTGGATACTTGTAGGGATAAGTCAGTATGCCATCGGTATTTTCTTTACAGATCATGCCCTTTTCCATCCCGGACAGATTCCATTCCATCTGAATCCAGATCTGACGGTATGCTTCCCCAATCCCCAAAATGCCATCACTTTTTATCCAACCATAGATTCCCTTATCTCCCAGGTTAGCCATAAGCATGGGAACTACAGATTTTGCAAAATATAATTCTGCCCGCTTTTCCTCCCTGGTGTGGTATACCACAACCGTAACCGCCTGGCGGGATTCATTTTCGATTACGTGACAGGAAAAGTAACTGCTGTGGTTCCCGATATCTTTTAAGAGTTCCGCCAGCATGCCAAGGCATTCCTCATAGGCATTACCCAGCCGTATGACGAAGAGAAACAGTGGATCAGCCGAATGAAAACCATATTTTTCATAAATGAGCTGATCCATCTGTCCGTTTATTTCCAGCTGATCCATAATACCGGAACGGAATATATGGTCCAGGGTCATCACCTGATCTATCTGGCGCTGTTCCGCCAGTGAATCTTCTATCTGTTTTAAGGCATGTTTCAATTCCTGAATTTTTATGGGTTTTAACAGATAGTATTCGATCCCCAGCTCAATCGCCTGCTTAGCGTAGTCAAAATCGGAATAAGCCGTAAGTACAATCACCTTACAGTCTACGTTTTCATTTCTAAGCTTTCGAAGCATGGTAAGCCCATCCATATCCGGCATCCGAATATCCATAATTAACAGATCAGGCAATTCCTGCTCCACCAGTTTTAATCCGGCAATTCCATCGGCTGCTGCCCCTGCCAGTTCATACCCGGAATTTATTTTTTTCAGGATTTTGCCCAGCCCTTCCCGGATCGGTGCCTCATCCTCCACGATTACGATTCTCATCTTCATCCTCCTCCGCTGCTGGTATAAAGAGATGTACTTTCGTATATCTGTTTTGTTTACTTTCAAAATAAATATTGGCTTCCCCTGGATAATATAACTGCAGGCGTTTTCTCACATTTATAATTCCAAGGTGGTCATCCATATCCGCTGATTCATTGTTCAAAAGAGCCATTGTCTCCAGGGAAATCCCTTTTCCGTTGTCTTCGATGACTATATGAAGCTGGCCGTCAGCCTCTTCTATCCTGATTTTCAGAATACAATCCCCTTCTTTATTCTTGAAAGCATATTTGATTGCATTCTCTACAAAAGGCTGTAACAACAGCTTGTGAATCTTGTACCGCATCATGTGTTCAGGAACTTCAATCACGGTTTTCAGCGGCTTTCCAAGCTTTGCGCTCTGCAACAGCACATACTGTTCCAGCCAGTACAGTTCACGCTGTATATTTGTCTCTCCGCCTGCATTTTTTACTGCATACCGCAAGATATCCGCAAGGGCGCCTACCATATCGCTTATTTCGTATTCATCCCGCTCAATTGCCTTCCAGTTAATGGTATCCAGTGTATTATACAGAAAATGCGGATCTATCTGTGCTTCCAACGCATATAATTCGGCATTTTTCTGTTCTAAAACAGCCTGCTTCACCTGGTTGACCAGCTGATCGATCTTTTCCATTAGTTCATTAAATCCCAGGGCTATCCTCCGTATTTCCAGAGGCATCTCATCCTCCACCGGAATACGTACCATAAAATCCCCGGTTTCCGCTTCATTCATGGCCTCTACTATTCTGTCCACGGACTTCATCACAGGACGCGTAAAATAAAAGGTGAGCAATGCCAGAATCCCAATCGTTCCAAGAGTCACAACGATCCAGAAACCGCCCTGCTCCACCACTGCCCGGTTATAACGCTTCATTGACTGAAAATAATAGATGCTCCATCCGCTTTTTTCATTGATCTTTTCCGTTACCCGGTATCCTTTTGTCTTCAGTTCCGACTTCTTTTGCCCTATCAAAGATTTATCCGGTGCACTGATCACCGTATCCCCCTGGCAGATATAGATCCGGTTATCCTCTCCGTTATAGATTCCCTCCTCCAGGACTTTTTCATCTATGCTGACAGTGATGGTCCCGATCTCCTTATGAATATCACGGTAATCCACAATTCTTCTGACCACCTGGAAGATCGCCACTTCTTTATCCCCGATGGTTACCGGCTTATCGGGCGCCTGGTACATCATCGTTCCGTCAAATGACGGAATCTGCAGCGTATTCATCCAGCTGCTGTTGGCAGAGGACGAGGAATTGTGGTCATAAAAGATGGTTTTGCCGTTTTTTAATGTGAGAAGCACACCCTCGACTCCGCTGTTGCGGTTACTCATATGGCTTAAGTAACGCCGCAGCTGGCTGCTGTTCACCGTCAGGTCATCCTGGTCTTCATTGATTTTCTCTGCATACGCCACCACTTCGTCATCCGTACACAGGTCGTATAGAATAGTCTCATATTTATCCAGAACCATGTCCAGACACTGGTCTGCTTTATCCATACCTCCCTGAATCCGGTCATTGAGGCTTTGCTTCATGTTAATTCTCATACGTATCTGGGACAGCACGGCGAACATGGTGATGGACAACAGAGAAGCCAGTAAAAATGCCGGAATCAGCCTTTCTCTTAAGCTCTTAGTCTCTTTCATCCTTCCCCCTCCCTGATCCTGCGTACTTCGTCTGCCGCCGCCTTAAGTATCTCTTCATTTCTCTTTTCCCCAATGATACTTCGGCGCATTGCATCAGCGACTACGCTTGATATCTGAGGCCAGTCTGCCGATACTTCCCGATATCTGGCGGTTTTGAAAAGTTCAATAAAATTGTGCTTCATGGGATCATCTTTATATTGAGTATCCATAACGTCCTGCCTTGGTGCCAGCAGTCCAAAATCATCCATGTAGGCAGTCATACGTTCTTTATCCGCTATATAATTCAAAAAAGTAATTGCCTCGTCCTGCTTTTCCCCTCTGGTAACGGCAAATACCTCCCCGCCCGCCACCGTTACCGGATCACCGCCACCGGACGGCAATCCGGCAACACCAAATTCCAGATCCGGGTTCCGCTCCCGGAGATCGTCAATGATACTGGATGACTGGAACACCATGGCTATATTCTCGTCTGCAAATTGATTCATCAGATCATTCATAGTTAAGTTTATACAGTCCCTGCTCATTGCCCTGCAGGAAGTGAGCCTGGTCAGCAGGTCAAATGCATTTTTTCCGGCAGGTGAATCCAGACGGTCAACATCCGCCCCCATTCCCCATAGTATGGGCAGAAACTCATATAAACTCTGCTCACTCTGAAGTGCCGACAAGGCTACGCCGTATTTGTTGTTCCCGGTTGTACCCACCGCTGCCTGATAAAACTCTTTCCAGGTCTGTGGTACCTCCACTCCCGCTTCCCGGAATATCTTTTTATTATAAAATAAAGCGGGGCAATTTACTCCAAACGGCTGCCCGTATATCCGTCCTTCCACTTTGCAGGGTTCCATGACTGTGGGTAAATAATGTTTCAGTTCCGGCACCTTGTCGGTCAGATCCACAAAGGGCTGCATTGCATAAAAATATTGAAAGTCAGAGGAATCCACAAGCGCCAGATCCGGCATTTTATCGTCTGCCATGCTCAGTGCCAGCTGCTTTTTAAAATCTTCACTTGGTACAAATTGAAGTACTGCCTCTATTTCGTCCTGGGATGCGTTAAATGCCTCCACCAGATTGTCCAGCTGCTTTTTATTCTGTTTTACATCCCAGTAGTGCCAGATTACAAGTTCCGCCTTTACAGACACCGGCTGGATTTCTTCTTTTGTACATCCCGGTACTGCAATCATTATGCTAAATGCCAGTACCGAAACCGCTATTCGTTTCCACTTCTTCAACTTTACAACTCCTTAAATTACATCAAAATGAAAATACACCCGGGCTGTCTGCCCAGATGTATTTTCCTCTACACTTTACCAGATACATACAAATCCAACGCTACTAGAATTCAGGTTCGATCAATCCGTATGTATTGCCTTTTCTCTTGTAAACTACATTCACTTCATCGGACTCCGCATTGCAGAATACAAAGAAGTTGTGTCCCAGAAGTTCCATCTGCACACATGCATCTTCGGGATACATTGGTTTAATTCCGAAGTGTTTGGTACGAATGATCTTAACTTCATCATCATCATCCACTTCTTTTTCTATAAACTCTTTGCGGAAATTAGCGCCGCCCTGATGCTTTTCTACGATCTTATTTTTGTATTTTCTTAATTGTCTTTCAATGACTTCTTCAACAAGGTCAATGGATACATACATATCATTGCTGACCTGTTCTGAGCGGATAATATTTCCTTTTACCGGAATAGTAACCTCTATTTTTTGTCTTTCTTTTTCTACACTTAAGGTTACGATAATCTCAGTTTCAGGAGTAAAATATCTTTCCAGCTTTCCAAGTTTGTCTGTAACAGCATTTCTAAGACCTTCTGTTACCTCAATATTTTTTCCACTAATCGTATAACGCATGATGTCCAACTCCTTTTCATTTATATTTTGCCCTCCGGAATCCCTTTCGGAGCTCCCTGGCAACCCGGTTAATCTCTGCTCAAAAATCTACCGGCTTTAACAGGTTTAGATGCTTGTCCTGTCCTATGAAACAATTATACCACATTTTACGTTTTTTACAATCCAATTTATTTGATTTCAATTATTTTTCACACAATTTTATAACTTCCCGGTAGGGCATTGGTCCTCCAAATAGATCCAGGGCGCTTCCGATTGTGGCATCCAGTCTGCCTTTTCCGTGCTGCCTCAAATCCTCCAGGTCGGTAAAACTGCCTATTCCCCCGGCATAAGTTACCGGAATACCCTGCCATGTTCCCAGCATGTCAGCCAGGGCAGTTTCAATTCCATTTGCCTTTCCTTCCACATCCACAGCATGAACCAGAAATTCATCACAATATTCTGCCAATTCATCCAATACCTGATGTGACAGTACAAGGTCTGTAAATTTCTGCCAGCGGTCCGTAACAATATAATACTGATCTTCTTTTTTCCGGCAGCTTAAATCCAGTACCAGATGTTCCCTGCCCACTGCCTGTACTATTTTATTTAAGTTTCCATAGTCCAGCCTGCCATTTTTAAAAACATAACTGGTGACGATTACATGGGAAGCTCCCGCCTCTAAATAAAAGGCTGCATTGTCCTCACGGATTCCTCCGCCCACCTGCAGGCCCTGAGGATACGCCTTTAATGCAGATAATGCCTGTTCCCTGGTTGCTTCATAATAGGGTGAAGAGGATGAATTTAACAATATAATATGTCCGCCTTTGATGCCATCCTTTTTATAAAAATTGGCATAATATGCACCATCCTGCTCCGATACAAAGTTCTCGGATGCCTGGTCCATTTCATCTTTTAAGGTTCCTCCGACAATCTGCTTCACTTTCCCATTATGTATGTCAATACATGGTCTGAATCTCATTTCCGCCACGCTCCTTTTTCCTTAGATTCCTGATATAACCTAAATTCTAGCACAACTTTTCCATTTTGTGTGTTATAATTATAAAAAATGGATCATAATCTGTATATCGGCTTTTTCATGCGCAGTGGGAGGTAGTTTATGGGTAAAACATCAAAAAAACAAGAAATTAAACGTTTCGCATTCATCGTACTCGCTTCTATTATAATGGCTGCCAACATTAAAACATTTGTCCGTGCAGGCGGTCTTTATCCCGGCGGATTTAACGGTCTGACTCTGCTGATCCAGAAAATCGGACAGGTTTATTTTTCCATTGGACTGCCATTTTCCGTCATTAACTTTGCATTAAATGCTATTGTAGTTGTGATCAGTTACCGCTTTCTCGGGAAGAAATTTACTTTTTATACCTGCCTCATGATTGGACTCACAGGTATCCTAACCGATATTATCCCTGGTATCCCCATTACTTCTGATATCCTGCTGATTGCAGTCTTCGGAGGTATCATCAACGGACTTGCCATGAGCCTCTGCCTGATGGGTGCCGGCAGCGGTGGCGGAACTGATATTATCGCGATCATGCTGTCTGAAAAATACCACATGGAAACCTGGAATTATATTTTTATCAGCAATGTAGTCATGCTTATGGTGGCAGGCTATCTGTTTGGATGGAACCAGGCTTTGTATTCGATTATTTTTCAGTTCGCCTCTACTCAGATTGTAAGCCAGCTTCATTTGCGGTATAAGAAGCATACCTTGTTTATCGTTACCTCACACCCGAGTGAGATTTATAATGAGATTCTGGCATGTACCAATCATGGTGCAACAATTTTTACAGGTACCGGCTGTTATGAGCAGGAACAGCGCAGTATGGTTTATTCTGTGGTATCCAGCGACGAAGTCAAAGAAGTCATGCAGAAGATCCATCAGGTGGATGAAAAAGCTTTTATTAACATTATAAAGACAGATCAGCTGAACGGGCGTTTCTATCAGCGTCCAACTGACTGATTACTTATCCCGTTGGCAATATCCCGGGAATCAAGTAAAGGGAGCTTCTGATGCAGATAGCATGCAGCTCCCTTTTCCATTGTCCGATATTAACGGTTTGTTTCGTTTGTTTCTGTATGATTTGTATTTCCAGTGAGATCATCTCCCAGATCTTCAACGCCCTGTTTCACGTCTTCACCGATTTTTTCAACGACACCTTCTGTTCCATTTGTACCGTCTGTAACATCATTGTTCATGTTATTAGTACCCATTTCTGTAGCACTTTTATTATCTGTACCTGCATTGGTGTTCGCTTCTGTTCTTTTTTCAGTTGTAGTACTTTCCGTTGTGGTCTTGGTATTTTCTGTTGTCTTGTTGTCATTCTTGCTTCCACATGCTGTCATAGCGCACATACAGAGTACGAGTAAAGCGCCTGCTAAACATTTCTTTAACTGTTTCATAATATATCTCCTTTTCACTTTATTATAGAATAAGATTTCTCTTCGGAAATAATATGTGTAGATTTTTTATTTTTATTCATCCTGGAAATCAATTCTTTTACGGAACAACCTTCGAAAGAGCTGTTTCCCATTAAATGGAAATAATGGATACAGATAACTTCTGCCTGCCACGGTTTTATTGGTAGCCACAACCAGAATCGTAATAATAATTCCAAGTATAAATCCATAAATATTGAGCAACGCTGTGAGTATCAGGATTATAATACGCATAAATTTAAATGCATATCCCAGCTCATAACTTGCCTGGGTGTAGTTGGCAATTGCCACAAATGCCATGTACAGCATAGTTTCTGAATTAAACCATCCTGATTTTACGGCAAACTCTCCTACCACCAGCGCCGCAATAACACTCAGCGGCGTCGTCAGCATATTCGGCGTATTAATCGCAGCCAGCCGCAGTCCGTCAATTGCAAATTCCAGTATCAAAAGCTGCGCTAACAGTGGTATATTCATTGTATCCGATACTTTTATAAATTCAAATGCTTTTGGTATCCACTCCGGGTTCTGCATCAGAAGCAGCCAGAGCGGGGTTAAAATCAGGGTCAGAAATGCAATCATTCCTCTGGTTACCCGAAGATACGTCCCTGTTATGGGCGGGAAGTAGAAATCGTCCGCCTCTTCCATAATATCGAAAATGGAAACGGGAAGAATGATGGCAGCCGGTGAATTATCTACCAGGATCGCAACCTGCCCTTCTAAAATACTTGCTGCTGTCGTATCTGGACGCTCCGTATACTTGAATTTGGGAAACGGGTTGTACCATTTTCTTGGATAGATGCACTCCGCAAGGCTCTCCTGATTCATGGTAAGGGCATCCACCTTAATGCTTTGAATCCGTTCCTTTAACTCCCGTACAAAATTTTTATCCGCCCGGTCATCCATATAGCAGAGGACAACATCTGATTTGGAAGTTGATCCCACATTCAACATTTCCATGGATAATCTGGGGCTTCTGATACGACGCCTGATGAGCGCAGTATTAAACACAACCGTCTCCACAAAACCATCTCTGGATCCTCTCAATACCTTGTCCTTATCCGGCTCTCCTACGCTTCTCATGGGATAAGTACGGCAGTCTATGGCAAAACATTTGGAATAGCCGTCGATAAACAGGCACAACACACCTGAGAGAATATTTTTAGAAATCTCTTCCCGGTCATCCAGCATGTCAACTTCCACATAGGGAATATAATCATGGGACAGATCCTCACTGTCCTCCGGCAGATCCTCCGGTGTAATGGAATGAAAGAATTCCAGTATTTTTTCCATGATTTCATCTTTTATAAATCCATCTATAAAATAAAGACATGCTCCCCGGTCTGCTACTGCAGTCATTTTGTAGATGATATCGAAATTCTTATCTACCTCTAGTTTTTGATGGAAATACTCCATATTCTCAATTAAATCAGTTGATATCATTTTCTCCATATTTATACCCACTGCATATTGCAGGCCTGCCTGCAATACCGCCATAATAAAAGTTTGAAAGAATCACACCGCGGCATCCTTTCTGTATCTTAATTTTCTTTCAAACATAACCGCCCAGTCCTTTCACAGTTACTGCCGTAAACTGGCTCGAACTGCTGCACATGCTTTTATCCCGTGAGCAGCGAACCAGAAGAACGCACTTGCGGGGTTTTTTACTTCTCTATGAATAGACTTTCCCAAAATTAGCAAAATTATGTTATACTGTTTTTAAAAATATAAATTGGAGTGGTGAATATGGAATTTTTACATTTACTGGAAGGCATACGGTCGCCTGTATTAAATACCGTGTTTCAATTTTTTACTTTTTTTGGTCAGGAAATGCTGGTTCTTGGAATTATCTGCGTCTTATACTGGTGTCTGGATAAAAAACTGGCTTATAAAATTGCACTTTCGTTCTTTGCTGCAGGCATGCTGCTGCAAAATCTGAAAATTACCTTTCGGATTCCAAGGCCCTGGGTTCTGGATCCCAATTTTCAGGCTGTTCCTTCTGCCGTACCGGCGGCAACCGGATATTCATTTCCCAGCGGGCACACACAGAGTGCAACTTCTCTGTTTATGACACTTGCACTTTCCCTGAAACAGAAATCTCTAAAGATCATCTGCGTCATTATCTTTCTTCTGGTGGGGTTCTCCAGAATGTACTTAGGCGTTCATACGCCCAAAGATGTATTGACCGCAATGGCTATGGCTATTATTATTTCCATTTTAATAAACAAATTATTTGATAAACTGGAGAATACGCCAAAATCTAATCTTATACTCAGCTTGATCCTCGCAGGATTTTCAGTCCTGTCCATGATTTATGCTCTTGTATTGCTAAAAAACGGCACTATAAACGAAGTCTATGCTGCTGATTGCTGTAAAGCCGCTGGTTCTGGTCTTGGTTTTTCCATCGGATGGTATCTGGAACGCACTTATATTAATTTTGAGACAGACACAACGGTATCAAAACAGGCTGCAAAGTTCATCCTGGGCATTGCTTCCTCTCTGTTGTTAAAAGGAGTTCTAAAGGCCCTCTTAGGAGGCAGCATCCCTGCTGAAATGCTGCAGTACTTTGTTCTTGTGCTCTGGGTAATTGCTGCCTATCCTTTTATTTTCCAAAAGGTAAAATTTCTGGGTGGGGAAAAGTAAAGATCAGGAATAAAAAATAACCATTTAGAGGAAATACTTTCCATCTAAACGGTTATTTTTAAATTCTGTTATATGAATCTTTCCTAAAAAACCAATTTCCTACCGCACATCTCCCATATAGAACAATGCCAGTGTACCCGGACCGGAATGAGCGCCAATCGTAGGACCTACGGGATTAATCAAAAATGCTTTGATACCGAATTTTTCCTCAATCAGGGATTGTACATACTCCGCATCCTCGATGCAGTCTCCATGACTGATGAATACGATATCATTTTTATCACGGTAGCTGCCGATTTGCTTTTCCATATTTTCCACCAGGGCTGCAAGGGATTTCTTACGTCCTCTTACCTTGGCAACCGGTATCAGATGGCCTTCGTTGTCTACGTGAAGCACCGGTTTGAGATGTATCATGGTTCCCAGCACTGCGGCTGCCTTTGATACTCTTCCGCCTCTGTACAGATGGAACAAATCATCCACTGTAAAATTGTGCACCACATTTAACTTATGATCCTCCAGCCATTTCACCAGCTCCTCATACTCCATACCCTGGGCTTTTAACTGAAGCGCCTTATGTACCAGCAGCCCCTCTCCCAGGGAAGCGCACAGGGAATCAATGACCGTAATTTTACTGTCAGGCATTTCTTCACTCAATTCTTCTGCTGCAATCCGGGCACTGTTATAACTTCCGCTCAAACCGCTTGAGAAAGCGATATGTATAATATCTTTTCCGTCTTCCAGAAATTCCCGGAGCTCTTCTTTTGCTTCTTCCGGATTTACCTGGGATGTAGTCGGCATGGAGCCTGCCCTCATTTTTTTGTAAAATTCCTTGTAAGGCAGTTCGTGCTTCCTGTTATAAGTTTCGCCATCTATCATATAAGTCAAAGAAAGCATGCCTAAGCCATGCTCCTGGATATATGCCTCAGGTAAATCTGTGGTATTATCCGTCGTAATAATGTAATCTCTCATCTGCTTTCCTCCCGTTAAAACTTTTTTTCATCATAACACTAATTGAGGTTTTATGCAAGCGCGTAAGAAAACACAAAATTTATTGCATAAAGCGTCCCACTGTCTAATAGAATGTAGAAAAGTAATCATCGAGGGGGACTATGGATGGGTTCAAAGACAAAGATAGTAGTTTTTAAAATGCGGGAACTGATTTACACAGGGATTTTTGTGACACTGGGGATCATACTGATCATACTCTTCATTTTTATGTTCACACCCAGAGACAAGGAGAAAGCCAAAGATGACCAACCAACAGAAATGACTGCTGCTATGAAATATGTCGCCGGAGTCTATACCACTCCAATCACCCTGAATGACAATGCCATCGACGTAGAAGTCGTGGTAGACCAGGATCATATCAATTCTATACGTCTGGTGAATTTAAGCGACACAGTAACGACGATGTTTCCACTTGTGCAGCCGGCACTAGAGGAAATCGCCACTCAGATATATGATACGCAGTCTACCGATGGCATTACATATTCTCAGGACAGTAAATATACTTCCCAGATATTGCTGGATGCCATTGACAGTGCACTGGAGACAGCGCAGGTAAAAACGGAGGAAGAGTAATCTTAGGAAAACCGGGTATCTCAAATTGAAAAGCAGCTCTGCTTTTACTTTGAGATACCCGGTTTTCTATTGTGATGTAAAAATTATTATTAGTTATGTATGATGCGGCTGTGTTATTTTGTTACCGTTACGGAGCACCTTAATACTTTCCCGTCTACTCTCACGATAATTTTTGTACTGCCTGCTGATTTTCCGGTAACAACACCCTTGTTGGTAACCTCAGCGATCCTTCTGTTGGATGTGTTCCATTTCTTTTTGGAATTACTTCCTTTTACTTTTATACGCTTTGACTCTCCAACTTTTAAGGTTAAATTTACCGATGTCATTTTGGGATCCACAATTTTTATACGGCATTTATCCTGTGATCCCTTTGCTTTTGCAGTAAGGGTAACCCATCCTGCCCTGCGTGCTTCCACTTTTCCGTTTCTGTAAACCTTTGCAACCTTTGAGTCTGAGGATACCCATTTAACTGTGTAGCCGCGGGAGCCCTTTGTTTTTAACTGGAATTTGGTTCCAACCGCCATTTTCGTTATTTTATTCTTGATCTTGACATTTGACTTAGGCTTTGGCGCCGGTGCCGGTTCTGTTGTTGGTTCTTGTGCCGGCTCAGTGGATGGTACCACAGGGTCAGCGCTGCCTCCGCCCGAATACGGACATACACCGTTGGGATGCAAATGTGCGGGATGACCTCCGCAGTGGTAATGGTAATACCCCAATCCGCTTACATTATTGTTGTCACGATGACCGCCATTGCCATCTGTTCTGCCGGAATGGGCAAATGCTGCATTTGAAAAACAAAGCGCCAGACATAACGCTATACATAAAATACGTCTGATTTTCTTCATAACTGATCTTCCTCCCTTGTACTTTATCGTATCGTTTGTGATGACATTATGATAACATATTTATATGTGAATTACCAGCATATATTAGAAAATGCATTCCTGGCCTGTAAGTCACTTGTGCATTTTGGGGAAACTGTGCCCCTGGGATTTGCACCCAGGGCGGAGCTGCCCTTCTATCGAGCAGGGTGCGGTAACTGACCGCCGTCCTCTCACAGTACCGGGCGCACTATACCAAAAAACCGGGAGGCATACCCTCCCGGTTTACATACAACTATTAAAATTCTACTGCTTTTCCATCATAGATACATCTGAATAACTGTTCCATCTGCTTTGGATCAATGGCTCTTGGATTGGAACCGGTACAAGCATCACCAACTGCCAGTTCTGAAATTGCTGCGATCTTTTCATTGAATTCATCTTCTTTGATTCCAAACTCTTTTAATGTCTTCGGAATGCTGAATTCAACATTTAATGCATCGATCTTAGCGCAAAGTGCTTTCATTAATTCTTCGTCTGTATCACCTTTCAGGTTAATAGATCTTGCAATCTCTGCGTACCTCTTAAGTGCGGCAGCATCTTTGGCATTGTACTGGATAACGTATGGCAGATACATTGCGTTTGCAAGTCCGTGTGTAATATGTCCTGTACTGAATGCTGCGCCTGTCTTATGAGCCATGGAATGTACAATTCCAAGGAGTGCATTGGAGAATGCCATACCAGCCAGACATTGTCCGTAATGCATCTGCTCTCTAGCTGCCATATCTCCTTTATAGGACTCCGGCAGATAATCATTAACCATTGCAATTGCTTTTAATGCAAGGGGATCTGTAAACGGTCCGTTTAATGTGGAAACATATGCTTCAATTGCATGTGTTAAAGCATCCATACCGGTATATGCTGTTAAATGCGGAGGCATTGTCTCTGCTAATTCAGGATCAACAACAGCTACATCAGGTGTGATATTAAAATCAGCCAGGGGATATTTAATACCTTTGGCGTAATCGGTAATAACAGAGAATGCAGTTACTTCAGTAGCGGTTCCGGAAGTGGAAGGAATAGCCAGGAATTTTGCTTTCTGTCTTAATGTCGGGAATGAAAATGGCTGAATAATCTCTTCAAATGTAGTATCCGGATATTCATAAAATACCCACATTGCTTTTGCTGCGTCGATTGGAGAACCACCGCCCATTGCAATAATCCAGTCAGGCTCAAATTCTCTCATTGCTGCTGCGCCCTTCATTACTGTTTCAACCGATGGATCAGGCTCAACATTTTCAAATAATTTCACTTCTATTCCTGCTTCTTTTAAGTAAGAAGTAACTTTGTCAACGAATCCGAATTTCTTCATGGAACCGCCGCCCAGAACCAGGATTGCTTTCTTTCCGTCCAATTGTTTTAAGAATTCCAGGGAACCTTTTCCCCAGTATAAATCTCTTGGTAATGTAAATCTGTTCATACGATAGTCCTCCATTATATTTGAAATTAGTTAATATGTACTTGATTCGTTTCCTATTATAGCATTGTTAAATAATTAACGCAACCCCTATCGGCGGATATAATAAAAATTTTATATTCATTAATAAAATTCGGTGCCCGCAGGCAGCGGACACCGTCAAAAGACTTATCAGCTAATGGCTAACGCTATTAGTTGGGTAATATATGCTCCAGGTTTTCCAGCCATATTCTTGCGCTGGCATCGCTTGGCATTCTCAGGTCACCTCTTGGAGACACTGCAACAGATCCCACTTTCGGACCGTCCGGAAGGCAGGAGCGTTTAAACTGTTGTGAGAAGAATCTGCGATAGAACGTTTTCATCCACTTTAATATCGTTTCATCGTCGTAGCTGCCGGAAAATGCTTTTTTCGCAATTCGGAATATTTTAGCCGGTTCATATCCAAATCTCAGTATATAATACAGGTAGAAATCATGAAGCTCATAAGGGCCTACCAGATCTTCTGTCTTCTGGGAAATTTCCCCGTCCTTTGGAGGCAGCAATTCAGGACTTACCGGTGTATCCAGCACATCTAAAAGTGTCCGGCTTAATATTTCATCCCCGCAGGTATCTGCATAATAGCGCACCAGATGCCTAACCAGGGTCTTGGGAACGGAAGCATTCACTCCGTACATGGACATATGGTCCCCGTTGTAGGTTGCCCATCCAAGCGCAAGCTCCGACATATCTCCGGTCCCGATCACAAGTCCCCCGCACTGGTTAGCGATATCCATCAGTACCTGGGTCCGCTCTCTTGCCTGGCTGTTCTCATAAGTTACATCATGCATTTCTTTGTCGTGTCCGATATCTTCAAAATGCTGGCTTACCGCTTCCTTAATATCTACTTCCCGAAGTGTGGCACCCAGTTTCCGGGTCAGGTCGCATGCATTGGTATACGTTCTGTCTGTCGTTCCGAAGCAGGGCATGGTAACGGATATGATCTGGCTGCGGTCCAGGCCTAACATGTCAAAGGCTTTTACTGTCACCAGAAGTGCCAGCGTCGAATCCAGCCCTCCTGAAATGCCTACTACCGCTGACTTGCAATTGGTGTGTTTTAACCGTTTTTTCAGCCCCATTGCCTGGATGCACAGAATCTCTTCACAGCGTCTCTCTCTGTCTGCCCTGTCACTTGGAACAAACGGAAAGGGATCGAAATTCCTTGTAAGCACTACTTCAACCGGCTGAAGTGAGAATGCAATCTTCTCATACTCATTCATTTTTTCCGCCATAAATGTAGTATTTTTTCTGCGTTCACTGCGCAGACGGCGGATATCGATTTCTCCATATATCGTTTCATTGTAAAAACGCCTGGATTGGCTTAGGAGGGATCCGTTTTCTGCAATCAGGTTATGCCCACCGAATACCAGATCTGTTGTGGATTCCCCTTCCCCTGCGCTTGCATACACATATCCGCAGATAAGCCTTGCAGATTGCCCGCCAATTAAGGAGAGGCGGTACTGGTCTTTTCCGGTTGTCTCATCGCTTGCCGACAGGTTCACGATCACCGTTGCCCCTGCCAGCGCATGCCCGGTACTTGGCGGATTGGGTGACCAAAGGTCTTCGCATATTTCTGCTCCGATCTGCAGCCCCTCCATCTCCTTACAGCAGAAAATCTGTTTTGTACCGAAGGGTACGGGCATTCCTTCAAATTCCACCCACTCTACGGCTTCATTTCCCAAGGTAAAATGGCGCATTTCATAAAATTCACCGTAGTTTGGCAAATGCCTTTTAGGTATAATGCCAAGCAGCCTGCCATGGCTGATAACAGCCGCAACATTATAGAGCTTATTGTCTTTTTCCCAGGGCAGACCTACAAATATAATGGCATCCTTATCTATTGAATGGAAAATAATACGGTGTAGTTCGTGTTTTGCCTCATCCAGCAGTGTTTCCTGCCAGAATAGATCACCACAGGTATATCCCGTGATACAAAGCTCCGGAAATACAATAATTTTAGCTCCATTTACACATGCTTCATCAATCAGCCTGCATATTTCCGATGCGTTTATGATACAATCCGCTACTTTTATCTCCGGCGTAGCGGCAGCCACTTTTATAAATCCCTGATGCATCCCTGATCCCGCCCTTCTTCTTTTTCTGTTTTATTCCCGCAGTTATCCAGCCCTGCGGGTGCGTAGTTACACAGTTTTTAAAACCAGTTCCTCATTACATGATTAATTTTGCATCGCAATATAAGTTATTTGCTTTTTTTGAGAATCTGCTTTAGTTCCTCTACCGAAAATTCGTAATTCGTATTGCAGAAATGACAATTTACTTCAATGGGCTTCTCGTCATCAATCATTTCCTGGATATCTTTTCTGCCGATACTGATAATTGCTTTTTCCACCCTGTGTTTCGTACAGTTGCAGTAAAAATTCGCCGGTACCTTATCCGTGATCTGAACGCCGAAATCTCCCAGCAGCTTATCCAGAATCTCCTCCGGCGTATCTCCTGCATCCAGCATAGCAGTTACGCTTGTCACCTCTGAAAGCTTTTTCTCCAGTGCATCTATCACAGCGTCATCCGTAAAGGGCATAAGCTGGATAATGAATCCCCCCGCCTGTTTTACCGTATTGTCATGTTCCATCAGCACACCCAGTCCAACCGATGAGGGCACCTGTTCTGAGGTAGCAAAATAGTATGTTAAATCTTCTGCAATTTCACTGGTCTGCAAAACGGTCTGTCCCACATATGGCTCTTTTAATCCCATGTCCTTGATTACCTGTAGAAGGCCTACTCCAACTGCTCCTGCCACGTCTAATTTGCCGTTTGCATTTGGAGGGAGCATAACTTCAGGATTGCCCACATAGCCCTTTACATTCGCCTTGCTGTCTGCCGTAACGGTAACACCGTTTATCGGTCCGCCCGCTTTGATCTGAAGGGTCAGGATATCCTTTTCCCCTTTCATCATGGATCCCATCATCGCTCCTGCTGTTAACAATCTGCCCAATGCTGCCGTAGCTACCGGGCTTGTATTGTGAACACTTCTTGCCTTCTCTGTTAAATCCCTTGTAGTTGCAGCAAATGCCCTGATTTGATTATTCGCCGCCGTAGCTCTTACAATATAATCTGCCATTTTTAGATACTCCTTTTTCTGTTGTTATCACAATTAATGCCTGCATCTTATTCTCTTCTTTTACCCTTTTCTCTCGCTATTACATATATACGCTCACTGTCGTCCCGGGGCGGTTCCCGCGTAAATGCATCATAAGCGCATATGTATTCCATTCCCGACTCCTCCAGCAGCTGTTTCACAGTTTCCAGCTCATAAGCCTTCTGGTAATGGGTTTCCCCGAACTTTTCATACATGCCGGATTCTTGCTTTATGAAAAGCGTCAGGTCATACTCATTCATCCGGTCTTCTTCATAGTAGCTGTTTTCCCAGATAAAGCTTCCTTCATCCCTGTTTTCAGCAATGGTAGTGTCCCCCATGAGACAGCTGTATTTGTATATGGTATTCAAATCAAATATAAAGATCCCACCGGGATCCAGATAGTTATTTACCAGTTGAAACACCCTGGTAAGCTCCTCTTCCGATAAGATGTAATTTATGGAATCACAGATGCTGACAACTGCCTTTACGGTTCCATAGAGTTCAAAATCCCTCATGTCCTGCATCAAATAAAGAATATCCAATCCGGACTCTGCCTTTTTACCCATGGCTATTTCCAGCATTTCAGAAGAATTATCCACACCAATCATATCATAGCCTTTTTGTGCCAGCTGCTCTGTCAGGCTGCCTGTACCGCACCCCAGATCCAGAACCAGGCCATCTTCTATCTGATACTCCTTTAACAGCGAAACCAAATAGCTGCACCACTGCTCATAGGGCACATTGTCCATGAACAAATCATAGACCGACGCAAAACTTGTATAAGCATCCATTTCTTTCACCTCTTATTATTCTCACTTACTCAAAGTATAAAAATAACCGGGCAATCTGCATTGGTTGCCCTGCACATTTTACCCGATTATAAGCAATTTTAATACACGCTCTAGCTCACAATTTTTCCAAGCACTCCAAATGATAATATCGTCATGATAACGCTTGCCAGGGCAATGCCCAGTAAAATTGCCGGGAATGCTTTTTTAAATTTGATTCCCAGTAAAGAAGCTATTAATGCACCCGTCCAGGCTCCGGTTCCGGGCAGTGGAATTCCTACAAACAGAACAAGTCCCCAGAACTCGTACTTTTCTATCTTATCCTTCTTGCCAAGGGCTTTTCCCTCCAGCTTGTCCACCATGGGCTTAAACAGCTTCGTCTGCTTCATCCAGTTAAAAATCGGTGTGATCAATAATAAAATAAATGGAATTGGAATGATATTGCCGGCTACGCACAGCCAGATGGATCTCCACATATCCAGCTTTAGCAGAGATGCCGCCAGTAATCCCCCTCTCAGCTCCAGAATGGGTATCATGGAAATAATAAAAACAATTGCTTCTCTGGATACGACACCGGACAGATTGGTGGTAAACCATTGTACTAAAGATTCCATATATTAGTTCTCCTTCATGTATTCTCTAAAAAATCCAATAAGAGCATCCATCTCCTCATCGGTACCAATTGTGATACGCAGGTAATTGTCGATACGCGGACGATTGAAATATCTTACGTAGATATGTTTCAGTTTCAGTGCCTGGAACAAATCTCTCGCCCAGTACTTTTCATGGGTTACAAAGAGGAAATTCGCCTGTGAATCCGCAAAATGGAAGCCTAGTTCTTTCATCTGCGCTTTCACACGTTCCCTTGTGGCTATAATCTTCCCGGTGACTTCCCGGAAATACGCCTCATTCTTCAGCACCTCCGCTCCGATTTCCAGAGACGGGCGGTTCATGGTATAAGAATTAAAGGAGTATTTTACATCATTTAAATATTTAATCAGGGTTTTATTTCCCATAGCATAACCTATACGGATTCCCGCCATGGAACGGGATTTGGAATAGGTCTGCACCACCAGAAGATTCTCATATTTATCGATCAGGGAAAGTGCAGAGACACCTCCAAAATCAATATAAGCTTCATCAATGATTACAATCACATCTGCATTTCTTCGGATAATATCTTCTATTTCGGATAGCTCCTGCAAAATTCCAGTAGGCGCGTTGGGATTGGGGATTACAATCCCGCCGTTTGGCTGTTCATAATCCTTTTTCTCTATCTCAAAGTGCTCATTTAAAGGCTGGCATTTATACGGAATGCGAAGCAGATCCGCCCAGACATCGTAAAAGGAATATGTAATATCCGGAAATAAAATCGGCTGTCTGGAATTAAAGAAGGTCATAAATGCCATGGCAAGCACGTCATCTGAACCAACTCCCACAAATACCTGGTCTTTCTCTAAGTGATAATATTCGGCCAGGGCCGTCACCAATACATCTGCGCTGGGATCCGGATACAGTCGCAGCTCCTCGGGATTTAACCCTGCCATCATCCTGGCAGCCTCCGGTGCAGGCGGATAGGGATTTTCATTGGTATTCAGTTTGATCATATCCGGCTGGTCTGGCTGTTCCCCCGGCGTATATGGTATTACTTTTCTGATGTTCATTTCCCAAGCTTTCATTCGTTCCTCCCGAAAAATTCCTGTGCAAGTTTTTCAAAGTAAGGCAATGCATTTACGATGGTATCCAATGACACACAGTATGCGATGCGTACATATCCCGGACACGCAAAGCTGCTTCCCGGTACAATCAGTATATGATAATTCTTCGCCGCTTCCACGAAGACTCTTTCATCCTCTACCGGGGATTTTACAAACAGGTAAAAAGCACCTTCAGGCTTTATACAGGAAAATCCGAATTTTTTCAGACCATTGTAAAGTGTCTGACGGTTTTTGTCGTAAAACTGCACATCCACTTTCGCATCGATACATTTTCCAATTACCCGCTGAAACAGCGAAGGTGCATTGACATAGCCCAGGATACGGTTTGCCACGTTGGCTGCCGCGATAACCTGGTCACTGTCCGATACCTGGTCAGGAATAACCAGATATCCAATCCGTTCTCCCGGAAGGGACAAGGACTTGCTGAATGAATAACCTACAATGGTATTCTCATAATATTTTGTTACAAAAGGAACCGTAACTCCATCATATGCCAGTTCCCGGTATGGTTCGTCGGTCACCAGATAGATAACCGTCTTAAACTCTTCCTGCTTTCTTCTCAGTATATCCGAAAGCCTGATGATGGTCTCTTCCGAATAGACCACACCCGTGGGATTATTGGGGGAATTCACAATCACCGCTTTGGTTCTTGCCGTAATCATCCCTTCAAACTTCTCAAGGTTCGGCTGGAACGTTTCGGTATTTGGTTCCACTGCTTTTAATATTCCGTCATAGTTGGAAACATATGCACGGTACTCCCCAAAATAGGGTGCAAAAGTAAGTACTTCATCCCCCGGATTCAGAATCGTCCGAAAGATGACATTCATGCCGCCGGCAGCGCCAACGGTCATGATGATATTTTCTTCATGAAAAGCTGTGCCGAAACGGCGGTTTAAGGAATTCGCCACCGAGGCCCTGACATCTTCAAATCCTGCGTTGCTCATGTAACCGTGAACCATAACAGGATCTTCTCCTGTTATGATCTCTTCGATTGCCTGCCGTACCTCTGCAGGTGCCGCAACATTGGGGTTGCCCAGGCTGAAATCGTATACGTTTTCTGCTCCGTAAACAGCCGCCATCTTACCGCCTTCTTCAAACATTGCACGGATAACGGAACTGTTTTCTACATAAGACTTCATCTTCTCTGCTATCATGTTATGCCTTCTTTCTTCTCACCAATCCCTTTTCAACCAGAAATACGGGATGGTAGGATAACTTCGCCCGACGCAGCCCTTCTTCGCCTACATCGTCTTCCCTGTTAACATATTTAAAATCCATTGCCTCATGCTGCACAAACTGCTGGTTGATCATGGGATATGCTCCTTCAATATCCGCATAAGCTTTTTCGATATGAACCACTATGGTATCATCACAAATCGGCTCAGCAAGACAAAATGCCACCACTTCCCCATGTACCCTCAGCAGTCCGCCCCTTAATTCCAGTTCCTCGAATAACCTCAGTGAATTCAGTGTAACGCAGATTTCCGCATGCTTCTCCGGATCCGCTTCACAGCCGTTTAGATTTCTCCACTTAATTGCCATCTGGAAGCAATCCTCCAGATTGTCCTTTGTAATACTCTCATAGACCCAGTCCGGATAAAGGCGCTTAAATTTATTAACATGGTTTTTCTTACCATGGTATTTCTTACCGGACAGATTGGCAAGCTTCTCGGTTTCATACACATAGTCTGCTTCGTCCCGGTTGTATTCAATCTCGAATTCTCCGGGGTACAGAGTTTCTAATATTTCAAATTGTTCCGGCGTTACCAGGTGCATATGGAAATTCCTTCCCAGGTCCGCACTGTGTGCCATAATGCTGTCGATTGCTTCTTTTACATTTTCCGGTTCTCCTACCGGAAAACAGTATGTCGGGTCGTGTTCCATGCTCTTAAAGACCAGTGTATCACAGACGATGGCATATTCCACCGGATAATGCCTGGACCATAAGTAAACATTCGCAAAAGTTAATTCACAGCTTCTTGTCTTCTTCCTTTTGAGATACCTGTTGATCTCATCTCTGTTTTCTAACGTCGGCTGTTTAAATTCTATCTCCATAAAATCCTCTTTTCTTATTTGTTATAGAGCTTGGCATATACACCATTCTTTGCCAGAAGCTCCCTGTGAGTACCTTCCTCCTCGATTCCTTTTTCTGTCAGAACCAGGATTTTCTCTGCATTTTGAATTGTGGAAAGCCTGTGGGCAATCACAAAGGTCGTTCTGTCTTTAGCCAGTTCTTCCAGTGAATCCTGAACGATCTTCTCACTTTCATTGTCAAGCGCTGAAGTAGCCTCATCAAAGATTAGTATGGGCGGGTTCTTTAAAAATACTCGTGCTATTGATAATCTTTGTTTTTGTCCACCGGAAAGTTTGACTCCCCGCTGTCCGATGTCCGTTTCATAGCCATCCTGCAAGGACATGATAAATTCGTGGGCATTTGCCCTGACCGCTGCCATTATGACTTCTTCATCTGTAGCAGACGGCTTGCCATAACGGATATTTTCCATTACATTTTCGGCAAACAGATAAACGTCCTGCTGTACAATTCCAATGTGGTTACGCAGATCCTGAAGCTTGATACCTCTGATATCTGTTCCATCTAAAAGAATTCTGCCTTCTGCAACGTCGTAAAATCTGGGAATCAGGCTGCAGAGAGTTGATTTTCCTCCTCCTGAGCTTCCCACCAGGGCTATATAAGATCCCGCTGCGATATCCAGATTAATGTCATGCAATACCTTTTCCTGGTTTTCTTCGTACTGAAACGAAACTTCTTCAAAACGAATATTTCCCTTTACATCTTTTAATTCCACTGCATCCGGTGCATCTGCAATGTCCGGATCCACATCCAGTATTTCAAGAAAACGTTCATATCCCGTATAACCATTTTGAAACTGCTCCGTAAAATTCACCAGCTTCTTAACCGGTTCGGTAAAATTATTGATATAGAGCAAAAATGTGATTAAATCTGTTACTGCTATTTTCTGTCTTGTTATGAAAAGGGCGCCTGCAACCAGTACCACGATTGTGACCATAGTAGTCAATGCCCCAAGTCCGGAATGGTACCCGCCCATATACCGGTAACTGGTTTTTTTACTCGCTACAAAACGGCTGTTGCCTTTTTTGAATTTGCCCATTTCCACATCTTCATTGGCAAATGATTTTACCACCCGGATGCCGTTTAAGCTGTCTTCTATCTGGCTGTTAATATCTGCAATTTTGGCACGGTTTTCTTTGAATGCCCGCTTCATCTTGAAATTAAAATAGAAGGCATATGCCGCCATTACCGGTATAAACGCAAAGGTGATTATGGTCAGTGTTACATTGATGTTCACCAGAATAATCACGGAACCTATAATCTTAATTGCGGAGATTACCAGATCCTCCGGTCCATGGTGGAGCAGTTCACTGATATCGAATAAATCGCTGGTTACGCGCGACAAAAGCTGACCTACCTTCTGATTGTCGTAGAAGGTAAAGGACAGCTTCTGGTAATGAGCAAATATCTCGTTTCGCATATCATGTTCTATACTGGCTCCCATTATATGTCCATAGTATGCGATATAATAATTACAGAAAAATTCCAGGGCTACCAGCCCTAACATCAGGATTCCCAGCTTCAGTATCATATGAAGCGGCTCATTTCCCGGAAGATATACCACTACATTCGTAATGTAACGTACAATCAGTGGGATTGCCAGCGTAACGCCGGCGCCCATGATTGCAAAAAACATATCGGACCAGAACAGTCCTTTATATGGTTTATAATAATGAAACAATTTTTTTAATTTGTGATCCATTTATCCTACTATTAAGCCCTGCTCCTTCATCACGCCGATCACCTGATTTACATATTTTTCACATAAATCATCATCTGCAGCTTCTACCATAACACGGATTACAGGCTCTGTTCCGCTTTCACGAACCAGAATTCTTCCATCATCACCCAGTGCCTCTGATACTGCATCTACTGCCGCAATAACCGCAGGATTCTCCCTCGCTTCCTTCTTATCTGCTACTCTGACATTCTTAAGAAGCTGCGGATAAATCCGGACTTCTCCTGCAAGCGTTCCCAGGCTTGCCTTTTTCTCTGTAACCACTTCCATGATCATAAGCGCTGTCAGAATGCCGTCACCGGTTGTCGCATGTTTGCTGAAAATAATATGTCCGGACTGTTCTCCGCCCAGGCAATGGCCATTATTAACCATATTTTCATAAACATATTTATCTCCCACCGCTGTCTTTTCATACCGGATGCCAATCTTATCACATGCCTTATACAGGCCAAGGTTTGACATAATGGTGGTAACGATGGTGTCATTATTTAACTTTCCTTCTTCTTTTAAATATTTTCCACAGACATAGAGGATTAAATCCCCGTCTATAACATTACCGTTTTCATCTATTGCGATGCAGCGGTCTGCATCCCCGTCAAAAGCAAAACCGATATCCAGTTGATTGTCTTTTACATAATCCTGTAAAATATTGATATGGGTTGAACCGCAGTTTGTGTTAATATTTGTTCCGTCGGGTTCATTGTTGATGACATAAGTTTTAGCACCCAGTGCATCGAATACACTCTTTGCAATTGCAGAGGAGCTGCCGTTGGAACAGTCCAGTCCAACCTTAAAATTCTTAAAGGAACGGGTAGCCAGTGAAATCAGATATCCGATGTAACGGTTTCTGCCAGCTACAAAGTCTACGGTACGTCCGATATTTTCTTTTACAGCCAATGGCAGTTCTTCTAAATTACCATCGATATATTCTTCGATCTGATTTTCAACATCTGCTTCCATCTTCTGTCCCAGACCATTGATAATCTTGATTCCATTGTCATAGAATGGATTATGGCTTGCTGATATCATAATACCACAGTCAAATCCTTCTGTACGGACTACATAAGAAACGCTGGGTGTGGTGGTTACATGGAGTAAGTATGCATCTGCACCGGATGCCGTAAGGCCTGCCACCAGGGAATACTCGAACATATAACTGCTTCGTCTTGTATCCTTACCGATTACAATCTTCGCCTTGTGGTCTCTTCCGTAGTACCATCCCAGAAAACGGCCTACTTTAAATGCATGCTCTACTGTTAAATCAATGTTTGCTTCTCCTCTGAATCCATCTGTTCCAAAATATTTTCCCATACTTAATCCTCCTCATTTTTAGGGTAAACTACACTGCTTACTGATCCTGCAGATTGGCAAGCTTTGCTGCCTGGTCTGCTGCTATCAGACTGTCTATTACCTCAGAGATATCTCCATTCATTACTCCATCCAGTCTGTGTAATGTCAGTTTGATACGGTGGTCTGTAACACGTCCCTGGGGGAAGTTATAGGTTCTGATCTTCTCAGAACGGTCACCGGTACCTACCTGGCTTCTTCTGGCTTCTGCTTCAGCATCATGCTGTTTCTCTAATTCCATTTCATAGAGTCTGGAACGGAGTACTTTTAATGCTTTATCTTTATTTTTAAGCTGTGATTTTTCATCCTGGCATGATATTACAATTCCGGTTGGAATATGGGTCAGGCGCACTGCGGAGTCGGTTGTATTGACACACTGTCCGCCGTTACCCGATGCACGGAAAACGTCAAACTTACAGTCATTCATATCCAGGTGGAAATCGATTTCTTCCGCTTCCGGCATGATTGCTACCGTAATCGTAGATGTGTGGATTCGTCCGCCGGATTCTGTTTCCGGTACACGCTGAACACGGTGAACGCCGCTTTCGTATTTTAATTTGGAATAAGCGCCCTGTCCGTTGATCATAAACGTCACTTCTTTGAATCCGCCGATTCCGTTTTCATTAAAACTCATCATTTCTGTCTTCCACCGCTGGGATTCTGCAAATTTCACATACATACGGTAGATTTCTGCTGCAAACAAAGCGGCCTCATCACCGCCTGCACCTGCACGAATTTCCACGATAACGTTCTTGTCATCATTGGGATCCTTAGGTAATAATAAAATCTTTAATTTATGCTCTAATTCTTCTATACGCGCTTTGGCGCCATTTAATTCCTCTTTTAGCATTTCCCGCATTTCCTCATCAGACTCTTCGTCTAACATGGTGAGGCTGTCTTCTACGGTCTGCTTACTGTCTTTGTATTCTTTATAAGCATCTACAATCGGCTGTAAATCACTCTGCTCTTTCATCAGCTTCTGAAAACGAGCCTGGTCATTTACCACAGAAGGCTCATTTAATTCGCCCATAATCTCTTCAAAGCGGATTAACAAATCCTCCAATTTATCAAACATGTTGTTTCCTCCTAATTCATTCTTCCTAAAACTACCCGGTCCAGTCCGGCAAGGTCTTTTACGACTCTTACGTCCGTGTATCCTGCGCTGTGCATCATGGACGTTACCATCGCAGCCTGATCATAACCAATTTCAAAGAGCAGCCATCCTCCGGGATTCAAAAATGATCTGCTTTTCGTTACAATCTTCCGATAAAAATACAGGCCGTCTTCTTTTCCATCCAGCGCTGCCACCGGTTCAAACAGGCGAACTTCTGCCATCAGTTTCGTGATTTCAGAAGTCGCAATATAAGGCGGATTGGATACGATTACATCGAACTTACCTTCCACCTTGTTAAACAGATCGCTTTCCCTGAAATCAATACAGACACCATGGCGCCTGGCATTTTCCTCAGCCACTTCCAATGCATCCCCGGAAATATCAACCGCCATGCCTCTTTCGGCACCCGACAGCTTCATCAGACTGATAATAATACAGCCGGAGCCGGTACAGACATCCAGTACCTTCATCCCCGGCCGCAATACTTTTAATGCTTCCTCTGCCAGAATCTCCGTATCCTGTCTGGGAATCAGTACTTTTCCATTTACCAAAAAAGACAATCCCATGAATTCCTGTTCACCGGTAAGGTGCTGCAGCGGCACACGTTTTCCCCGGGCTACCAGCATTGTCTGATAGCGGGCATACTGCGCCGGCAGAATATCCTCATTTCGGTTAAGCAGGAAATAGGTCTTGTCAATATTGCAGACGTTCTCCAATATATACCAGGCGTCCAGTCCGGGATTGTCTACGCCCCGCTCTCTCAGATAGTCTTCCCCTTTTTTTACAACTTCCTGCAGTGTCATGATATCGCTTCCTTGGTATAAGTTCCTGTCATGGTATGATCAGGTTCCTTATCTGTGTTTTCCTCTTCAAAGGACATTCCGAAATTCTGAGAAAGATATGCCTTCCAGTCAAATACCGCTTCCACTGACGCAATGGCAACTTCCGCCATTTTTGCATCCGGTTCTCTGGTAGTGAGATTTTGCAGCAGCATGCCGGGTTTACTGAGCATGGTTACGAAACCATTCTCGCTTCTTCCTGCAAGCCTGATAAACTCATAAGATACTCCGGCGATTACCGGAACCAGCAGGATCCGGACCACTACACGCAAAATGGGTGAATCTACTCTTATAAATATGAAGAAGATCACACTTATGACCATAACAATCAGCAAAAAGCTGGTACCGCAGCGTTTGTGCTGCTTCGAACTTTTTAAAACATTCTCTACATTTAATTCCAGACCGTGCTCAATACAATTGATGCATTTATGTTCTGCACCGTGATACATGAATACACGCTGAATATCTTTCATTCTGGATATCAGTAAAATATATCCCAGAAACAGCAGAATACGTACAACGCCCTCTGCAATTGCAATCAGCGTCATAGAATCCGTAAACTTATGAAAAATCAGGGAGATAAAATAAGGAAGGACCATAAACAGTCCCACTGCCAGTATTATAGACAGGGTAACTGTAAAGCCCATAATAAGGGAATCTCCCTTTCCTTTTGTCACCTTCTCAAGAGCCTTATCAAACTTCGTAGGCTCCGCTTCTTCATCTTCTTCAAAAAAGCTTGCCGAATATGTCAATGTCTTCATGCCAAGCACCATGGAGTCCACAAAATTGAAAACTCCGCGAATGATGGGCAGAGACAATATTTTCTTGTTTTTGATAATACTCTTATAGTCTTCCACCTTAACTACAATTTCGTCATTTGGCTTTCTGACAGCAACTGCATACCGGTCGGCGTTTTTCATCATAACGCCTTCCATAACCGCCTGTCCGCCGATATTTGATGATTTCATTTTGACCCCCTTGCATATCGCAAGCTTGCTTGTGATACTAAACTTGCATCTATTGCCGCAATTTACATGGCTGTTATTGGGTAAACACATGGTTTTCCAATTTATTCAAAATTCCCAACATTTAAAAATAGGTTGAGATTTCACAACCTCAACCTTATCTTTATTCATACCTATTTGTCTGCATCAATACCATATTTCTTATTGAACTTATCAATACGTCCACGAGCTGCTGCTGATTTCTGCTGTCCTGTGTAGAAAGAATGGCATTTAGAGCAGATTTCCACGTGGATATCTTTCTTTGTAGAACCTGTTACGAATGTGTTTCCACAGTTACATGTTACTGTTGCCTGATGGTAATCTGGATGTATTCCGTTTTTCATGATGGTTTCACCTCTTCTTCTTATTTTGTGAACTGCTTACCTATGCACATTTACCTCCCTACGCCGCCTATCGGTCGTGGTCTGCACAGATCAATTCCCGGTCAATGCTGCTCCTGATGTTTCCACAACAAGTTAACCCGGGCTAGCCCTGTAAGTCCCTACAGTTTTAAAACAACGTTTGAATTATATCACACCACTTGTCAAAATGCAAGATATTTTAGCTAATTTATGCCTGCTTCTAAATGAATTTTTGCTTTTTCACCATCTGCACAAATTCCTGATTATTTCGTGTGCGAACGAACATATTCAGTATATTTTCTACCGCATCATCGGATTTCATACCATTTAATGCTTTACGCATAATATAAACTGCTTCCTGCTCTTCCTGATCCAAGAGAAGATCTTCTCTTCTGGTTCCCGATTTTGGAATGTCAATTGCAGGGAATACACGTCTTTCGGAAAGCTTACGGTCCAGAACCAGTTCCATATTACCGGTTCCTTTGAATTCTTCATAAACTACATCATCCATCTTACTTCCGGTATCCACAAGAGCTGTTGCCAATATGGTAAGGCTGCCGCCTTCTCTCATATTTCGTGCAGCTCCAAAGAAACGCTTTGGCATATGGAGTGCAGCCGGGTCAAGACCGCCGGATAATGTTCTTCCGCTTGGCGGAACTGTAAGGTTATAGGCCCTTGCAAGCCTTGTAATGCTGTCCAGCAGAATCGTAACTTCTTTGCGGTGTTCTACCAGCCTTTTCGCACGTTCCATTACCATTTCGGAAACCCTTTTATGGTGTTCAGGCAATTCATCAAAAGTGGAATAAATAACTTCCACATTGCTGCCGCAGATCGCTTCCTTGATATCCGTTACTTCCTCAGGACGCTCATCGATCAGAAGAATAATCAGATGCATGTCCGGGTTATTTTGTAATATGGATTTAGCCACATCTTTTAATAAGGTAGTCTTACCTGCCTTGGGCGGGGATACTATCATTCCCCTCTGCCCCTTGCCGATGGGGGATATCAAATCTACGATTCGCATAGCGGTACCTTTGGTGGTGCGTTCCATGCGCATTCTTTTATTGGGGAAAATTGGGGTCATATCTTCAAAATTTAATCTTTTTGTTGCTTCTGAGGGATGGAAACCATTGATACTCTTCAGATATAACAGAGCGCTGAATTTTTCCTGCTGGGTCTTAACCCGTGTATTTCCTGTGATAATATCACCTGTTTTCAGATTAAATCTGCGTATCTGTGAAGGCGATACATAGACATCATTTTCTCCGGGAAGGTAGTTGGCACAACGGATAAATCCATAGCCATCCGGCAGCACCTCCAGAATTCCATTTGCCGTTATGCCGCTGTCAAGCTGTGACATGTCCGTACTCTTGCCTTCTCCCGGATTGTTATCGGTTCTGAGTACGCTGTCCGTTCTCTGCATACTTTCGGCTCTCTGAGTATTGTCCGTTCTCTGCACATTTTCGGTTCTCTGCGTATTGTCCGTTCGCTGCACGTTTTCGAATCTCTGCGTATTATCGCTTCTCTGCACATTTTCGGTTCTCTGCGTATTGTCCGTTCGCTGCACGTTTTCGAATCTCTGCGTATTATCGGTTCTCTGCACGTTTTCAGTTCTCTGCGTATTGTCCGTTCTCTGCACGTTTTCGGTTCTCTGCGTATTATCGGTTCTCTGCATGTTTTCGGCTCTCTGGGTATTGTCCGTTCTTTGTGTATGATCTGTCTTCTGTGTGTTTTCCGCTCTTTGAGGGCTTTCTGCTCTCTGCACATACTCTGCCTTCTGAGATGGCGCGGCTTTCTTTGGTTCTTCTATAGTGGCAGACGCACCTTCTGTATTTTGAGCTGCATCATTCACTGCACCATTTTTTTCATCTTCTGCAAGCATGAGTTCGATTACCTGGCTTTTTTTCAGGGCTGAAATATTCTTAAGTCC
The DNA here is from genome assembly GCA_900539655.1 of uncultured Robinsoniella sp. Classification (GTDB taxonomy): domain Bacteria; phylum Bacillota; class Clostridia; order Lachnospirales; family Lachnospiraceae; genus Robinsoniella. The sequence goes on along the minus strand of UQCR01000032.1, from coordinate 19,174 downwards.
CCGGGATTTAGCCAATTCCTTCAATACCGCTACTGATAATGATTCATATTTTTCTCTCATTTAAGTACTTATTTATAACCTTTGTTACAAATATCTCCTTTCCATATTCGATTTTTTTGATTCACAATTAAAATTCATAATCTGCGTTGATTTGGGGTTCGCGTCTGAAATGACTTTGATTCTTAATTAGACTCTCATATACTATAACACAATTATTACCAAAAATCAAATTAGAGACGATGTTTTTTAAACGTCGTCTCTAATTCCATATTTCTTACGATAACATACCGCCCAGCATACCGCCACCCATACAAAGCAACAGTGTGGTAAACAACTGTGGAAGCTCAGATTGCAGGCTTCCGTTAGTAATCAGCGAAATCGCTGTGAGCATTAAGAAATATGCACTGCCTATGAGAAGCCCCCACAGGAACTTCTGCTTTCCTGCTCCTTTTCCCGCAATCCATCCCCCAATGAAGCTGGCAATTATGTAAATCCCTATTATGCCAATGGATACTTTACTCTGATTTAATTCCATTTTAAAAAGCAGCAGAGCTAAAATCAACAGTAAGATACCCGTTGTAAGGTAAGATACTACCAGGGACTTGATCACCAGCATGACTCCGGATTTTTTCGTTGCAGTGTTATCCATAGAACGCCTCCTCCTAGAGCGTGTTTAAAATTCATTCCCACTATCTGCACGCTCCACGGTGGGGAACAAGCAAATGGATGTATTGAATTTTAAATCATGTTCTAGAGTAATATATGTGAAAAGAGAAGGTTTTATGCAGGTTTAGGAGGGAATATACAGGTAAAAGCTATTGCATTTTTCTTTTTCCCCTGAGCATCAGAAAAATAGTTCCTCCTGAAAGTATAAGCCCCATGATCATTACCGCTATCGGAGCAGCATCCCCTGTATTTGGTGATGCAGCCAGGGTATTTCCGGCCGGCTGTGGCTTCAGGCTCGTGGTATTGCTGCCACTTGTTGTTGTGTTGCTGTTATTGTTGTTATTGTTACTGTTTGTATTACCGGTATTATTATTTTGTGTACTGTTTGTATTGTTATTTGACTGATTTGAGGAAGAGGTACCTCCGCCTGTGTAATTATTACTGTTATTCACTCCGATGCCGGCAAGCAGTGTACCTCCTGCCACATCGAATGGGCTGAATGAATTTGTTTCAAAACTCATGGTATCCCCATTTATCACCGGGTGCAGAACTTCTGTGGTTCCATCTGCCTTATAATGATAGATGGTCACGCCATTTGAGAGGTCGGCATCCGGTACCGGCATAGTAACCGTCACTTTTTCTCCCGCTTCCAGTACATATGCAGTATTGCGGTACATATCCCATAATTTCAGGTCATATGGAACAATTATCCTGCTGGTATCACCGCTTTCTCTGGAATTGTTAATCTCTGCGGTAAACTGCACATACCACGGCAGATTGCCGGATACGCTGACACTGTTGTGGGCATGGTTTAATCCGCCTGCCGCATTCTGTGCCTGAATCAAAAGATTATAAGCTTCTTCTGTAACCTGGTTTTTGTCATTTTCATTCAGAGCATCATATATTTTCGTTACTTCTACTACCCTGCTTATATCCTCTCTGCTCTCTACCCGCAGCGAGTATACCATGTCGTTAAAGGCTCCCAGGTTATTTGTCGGTTCTTCCTCAGGTACAGTGGTGTCTGAAGCTCCCGCCTGAGCATCCGCTTTTTCGGTTCCAGATGTCTTCGCCTCATTCTGTCCCCCGGCAACATATTTATCTGTCGTTTTTGTGGATTCTGTGGTTTCTGAAGATTCCGCCGGTTCTGTAGTTTTCGCCAGTTCTGTATCTTCTGCCGGTTCTGTAGTTTTCGCCGGTTCTGTAGATCCTGCCGGTCCTGTAGCTTCCGCCGGTTCTGTTTCCGTTTCCGTAGTTATCTGTGTCGTACCCTTATTTCCTGCGGGTGCCTCTGTTACCGTATCTTCCCGGTCCATTTCCGTAATCGTTGTTTCCGTTTGGGATGGCGATGCTCCCGGATCCAAGACTTCTGTTGCGGGCGTTGTATTAACGGGATGCGATTCACTCTGCCCTGTCGTATCAGGCTGCCAGGAATCAGGCTCTGTCACACTCTCCGTTGTCTCAGTATCCGATGAAGGCGTTCCTGCTGTGCTCCCGTTTGTTCCAGTATCCGCCGAAGCAGTTTCTGATTCCTTTATAACCCCGGTATCTTTTTTCTCGTCGGCTATGTCCGCATCCTTTTCACTTTTTTCCACTCCTGCAATGAGCACGCCATCTTTCATTGTGGTTGCTTCTTTTGCCGTATACACCGCTGATTCCGCACTGATCCGGCTACCGTCTGCCTGTAACACTGCATTTTCTTTCAACGCCAGATAGCCGCTGTTCGATATTACATTACCTTTTTGTCCATCTATTACAATATTGTTAAGTGTCAGGGCACCTGCTTTTGTTACTGCTATTACCGGTCCCTCAAGACCGGGTGCTGCCTTTAGGACACTACCTGATGGCATGGACCATGTTGTCTCCCAGGAGACATTTAAAGTCCCGGTTACAATAATTGTTCCTCCGCTTTCACCCAACAGTTCTTTTGCTTTAGTAAGTGTTGATACTGCATTTTCGCTGCTTTCTCCGGAATTCTCATTAGAGCCGCCCTGTCCGTTTAAATAAACCGTATGCGTCTCCGCCGCTTCTGCCGGCTGCATGGGCAGTATATTCGCTGCCGCTAATGCCAATGCCAGAAGCATACTCAACATTCGCATTTTCGGTCTTTTCTTTCGTTGTCCAGATCTCATATCTCATCCTCCTGATCTTTTGTATATATCCAGTACTGCGTTGCATAAGCCAATTATCCATGTTATAGACCAATACGCATCATTATAACACATTTGTTTCACATTTATCAAGTATTTATTACAAAATTATTAACAATATTTTTCAATTTCTTTGAATTCTTGCAATTAACCCGGAAATATTGTATATTCACTATAACTATATTGATTAAAGGAGATGATGTATTTGGATTCGAGTGATGCCATACAATTGGGCGTGCTGATCGCCCTGATTGGATTATCCGCATTTTTTTCTTCCGCGGAGACTTCATTGACAACAGTAAATAAAATCAGAATTAAAACTCTTGCAGACCAGGGGAATAAAAAGGCTGTTACCCTTCTGAAGGTAATTAATGATTCCGGTAAAATGCTCAGTGCTATTTTAATCGGCAATAATATCGTGAACCTGTCCGCTTCTGCACTTGCCACTACACTTGCCCTTAATATCTGGGGCAACGCTGCCGTTGGGATTGCAACCGGAGTTTTAACCCTGTTAATCTTATTATTTGGAGAAATAACCCCCAAGACCCTGGCTACCTTATATGCGGAGCAGCTGTCTATGGGTTATGCCGGTATTATCCTGTTTATGATGCGGGTTCTGACGCCGGTAATCTTTCTGATTAACAAATTATCTTATGTATGCCTGCGCATACTGCGGATAGACCCTTCTGCAAAAATGAACTCTATTACAGAACACGAATTAAGAACCATCGTAGATGTGAGTCATGAGGAAGGTGTGATCGAAAGTGATGAGCGCCAGATGATCTACAATGTATTCGATTTTGGAGATTCCCAGGCAAAAGATATTATGGTTCCCCGTGTGGACATGGTTTCCATTGATATTAACAGCACCTATGATGAGATTATTGATGTCTTTGAACAGGAAAAATTTACGCGCCTTCCGGTATACGAAGAAAGTCCGGATAACGTAATCGGCATCATTAACGTGAAGGATCTGCTCTTCTGCAAGCCTTCCGAAGAATTCCATATACGCGATATCATGCGCGAACCTTATTTCACCTACGAATACAAGAAAACTTCTGAGCTTATGGTAGAAATGCGGCAGGATTCCATTAATTTTACCATTGTACTGGATGAATACGGGGCAACTGCCGGACTTATTACCCTGGAAGATCTGCTGGAAGAAATCGTCGGTGAAATCCGTGACGAATATGACAAGGATGAAGAGGATCTGATCCGCTGCATCAACGACCTGGAATATGTAATTGAGGGATCCATGAAGCTGGACGACGTAAACGATGCTTTAGGACTGGACTTTGATTCTGAAGATTATGATTCCATCGGGGGCTATATCATTGAACGTCTGGCCCCCCTGCCACAACAGGGAGAATTTGTGGTAGCTGAAAACGGCATACGCCTTGTAGTAGACGCAGTAGACAAAAACAGAATTGATAAAGTCCATCTGTATCTACCGGAACCGGAGCAGGGTCCGGATGCCCCGGAACCAGAATTTCCTTCTGATGAAGACGAACCGGAAAAAGAATAACATTGGGCTGCAGACATTCATATATCTGCAGTACCTAAAAAAGCAGCATCCTGTGGATGACCGCCAATGGCGGATCACACAGGATGCTGCTTTTTCTTATTTCACTATATATTTCATAGTTTTGGAATACTTACCCCAATAGGTTTTAGCCCCATTTTTTACATATGCCCGTACTTTAAAAGTATAGGTCTTTCCTTTTTTAATACCTTTTTTGATCAGCACATTTTTAGATTTAGCCGTAACTTTAACGTATTTGCCTGGTTTTACCCTTTCGTATAAGGCATATCCGCTACAGGATTGTTTTACAACGGTAATCTTTGCCGATGATTTTCCATACTTTTTAATGGATTTAATTTTTGCTTTTAATGGACGTGTGGCAGTCTTAACTGATAAAGATTCCACGCCTAATCCGCTTTCATTCAGCGGCGCAATTTTAACGCTGTATTTCTCACCCGGTGCCAGATTCCGTATCTTCATACTGGTACCAGATGTCTCGCCTGCTACGCTCCATTTCTTTGTACTGTAACGGTAAACGGAAACGCGGTATTTCTCTGCACGAGGTGCCTGCTGCCAGGTCACGTTCATGGATGCAGTGTAGGTACCGGTGACTTTTACGCCATTTACAGCACCAGGAACCTGAACTTTAACGTCTGGTTTTGACGCATTGGCCATTACCAGCAGACTTTCTGCAGATTTCAATGACTGATACATATCATCCACCTTCTTCTGGTCGCGAATGGAAATATTTCCGTCAACCAGCAGGTGCTGTGCCTGTGCCAGCACATTTTTAAATGCTGCAGTGCTTTCCGGCGTATATTTGCTCAGGTCTTTTTTCTCTACTTCCTGAACCAATGCAGCCAGGTTCTTTTTATCTGCCTTTTTAAGTACTTTTTGTATTTCTGCATTTAATGCTTTTACTGCTTCATTTACCTGTCCCTGAGAAGCGGTATCCTTATCTCTGATTTTCTGAGCATTACTGATTGCTGCAGGAAGTCCGCTCAAGGAATCCGGTGTATATGCATCGGACATTTCTATCATTTTATCTGCTGTCTGAAGAGCCTGCACAAGTTCTGTTACATCAGCTTTCTCCGTAAGGCCTTCCATCGCAGAGTAAATTGCCCGTACTGCGTCATTGATCTCCCCTTGCAATGCATCTGCTTTTAATCCCTCTGCTTCTTTTAATGCATCCGCCAGGTAACGGTAAGATGATTTTGTATATTTTCCTTCCTCTACAGCTTTTGCATCAGCAACAGCTTTTTCCAGGTTTGTCCTGTCTGTAGGGATATTGAATTTAACTGTGTAAATGTTTTGTGTATTTGGCATTCCGTTTTCGGCTAGCATGATCACTTTTGCTGTTGGATTTGCTTTTGTTGCCTGTAATACCGTAACAGAAGCATTATTCTTCCACTCGGCGGAAATCTGAGGTATATTATTGCTGTCTAAATCAATGACATATTCTTTGACATCCGGGTTAAATCCATCTATCGAAGTACCACCGGCCTTTAAATCTTTCACCTGGTAGTCCGCCTGTGACAGAACAGTTTTTCCAAATGCCTGAATCTCAGTAATACCAAATGCCTTTGAGGAATCAGATACCATATTTACACGTACAATACATGTTTTAACAGGAACAAAATCAATACTTGTCATGTCTTCCGACACAATTGCAGGTGGTGCATCCATTGTTTCTCCGGCATCATTCAGATAAGTAACTTCCGTCCAGTTAGCATCGTCATTAAACGGATGATCCGCTATTTCAGCAATATGCCCCCTAGGATTTTTCACCTCTGCAAATGATGGAATTTCAAAGTCCAGAGGACCTGTGTAGTATTCTATTTTTAAGTTGGTCGGATATTGAATTCCGTTAGAACCCGGCTCTTTGAAAAATCCTACTTTCAGGTTGTCGGCAAACCGCTCTACCACATCCCCTTCTTTAGCCATGATTACGCCAACCCAGTCACTCTGTCTTCCTACACGCTGCCAGTTACACCAGATATTTTTACCATCTGCGTCCTGCTGTGCAAAACTGATAGTTCCATCATTGAGTTTATATACACGGTCTGTAGAGTCAGCCCCGTCATTGGTAAAGGATGCAACTGCAAATGGCAGTTCATATCCGTTACGCAGCTGGTAATAATTTTCTGAGGTTTCCACATCGGTGGATGTCACACGAACCTGTGCAGTTACGGGAACTGTGGTGCCATCTTTTTCTGCTGTTCCCTGTACGGTTACCATGGTATCATCAGCCACATTAAACTGCTCCTGGTTCATTTCTTCCCAAATTACGGGAACTTCTGAAACTGCCGTTCCGTCACTGTAATAAACGGTAGTTGTCTCAGGCATAGATGGTATAACATTTACCGGTGTGGCAAGGGCGTACTGCATAGCTGCCACCACATCTTTTACTTCGATTACTGCCGTAGGACGCAGGCTCTGGCCTACTACAAATCCACGAATCTTGATGCTGCCAAACTCTGAATAATCCGCATTTGATATGCTGTCCCAGGTCACTTCCACATCTCTGTCAAAGCTGCCTTCCACAGAAGCCTTAACGGTTCCCGGCAATTCCGGTGCAACTCCCGGTTTTGTGGATATACGCACTTCTTCATAAGACGTAATCTGTACTTCCTCTGCATTTTTCTCAATGGTGACTTTCACCGGATTCGCTTTTATTACAATGCCGTTATAAGTCACTTCCGAATTTATAGTTACAGTTCCCTCTTTGATCGCATTTAATTTCCCTTTGATGATCTCTGCTTTTCCCCCGTCTCTTGAGGATAACTTATATTCCACACTGGCAAGGCTGCTGTCAAGAACTGTTCCGTCTTCCAATATTGCTTTTGTAGTAATTACTTCAGAAGAATTTTCCGGTATCGTTGTATTTGCCATGGATATTTCAGCCTGATGCAGTTTCAGCGGCATTTTATCAAAACTGATCGTATAAACTGCCTCTGCTTCTGTGGATTCACTCTTTACTAAAACCTTCGTCTGCTCATCAATGGTCTGTGCCGGGATTACAAAGACACTGCCATGATCGGAAGCTTTTGCCGTAACCACCGGTATTTCATAAGGATATGCAGATGTTACCGTATAGTTAAACTGGCCTGCCGCAAAACCTTCTATGGTTTCACCATTTACCTGCAAGTCTTCCAATGCTGCTGTCTCTCCAACTGCGGCAACTCCGGTATATACTTTTAATTCAGATATACCTACCGGTTTAAATCCGCCGTCTTTCGGCTGGCCTTCCATCAGGATGCGGATAAACTTCGCATTTACCGGATCGAAATTAACCGGATATTCTTTTGCCCAGTCCTCTGCTGCATCCCCAAAATCATCTACGTGATCCTGATTAGCCACATTTGTCCAGGTTGTTCCGTCCATACTGGTCTGAATCGTAACCTTTGCAGGTTTTCTGGTCTGTCCATCGGTATAGAAATGAATTCCGGCCTTTCCGATCTGAGCTGCTTCTTCAAATTCCAGCTGAACCCAGGATTCTTTCTTGTCACCGTTTCCATTTACCCAGTTATTCCAGGATGGTGTTCTGGAGATATTGCCGTCATTAATATTGGATGACATATTATTGTCATGGTTGTTGACATAGTCTTCTACATTGTTATAGGAAGCTGATGGTTTTGGATATAACGCACTGCCCTCTCTGGTAGCAATGTTTTTCGCATAAACAAGCTCTTCTGTTACCCTTACTATGGCTTTGGCGCTGTGTTTTTCTATCCCTTCCAGAGTTCCCTTAACCTCAAATTCACCAGTCTGAGCAACCTGCTCCAAAGTGATAGCGTCCCAGGTCACATTTACTTTCTTCTGGCTGCCATCTGTATATACTAACTCCGCTGTATCGGGAAGCTGTGGTATTTCATTTAAACCGGTAACGGCTCTCACGTCTTTAATACCGAGAATTCCGATGATCGTAACTTTAATTTCAATCCGGTCACCGGTTTCAACCGTACCCGCTGCCTGGAACACACCTTCTTTTTCCAGAAGTTCTTCCGGTATATCATCCCATTTTACACTCAGTTTCTGTTTGGTTCCATCGCCATATACGGCTTCCACTTTTTCAGGAAGATTTACTTTTTCTCCCAGTATTGCAGTTACCGCTTTTGCATTATATCCCAGAATCTGATCTGCCGGAACCTTTGTTTCTGTTGTAAATACATTTACAGAATCGCCTCTTAACCCTTCTGATGATGCTGTCAGGGTGAAGCTGCCTGCATCCTTAGTTGATTGAACCAGCACAACTGCTTTTCCGTTAAATGCTTTTCTCTTCCATATGCCATTGGTATCCTTATACCGCTCATGGCTGGAAGCATCACCGTTATCCACACCTACGATTTTACCGTTGCCTGACACATTGAATATCACTTCATTATCTGCGGTAGGCACTACATTGCCATTTGCATCCGTTATATCCACTTCTATATAAGAAATATCCCTGCCGTCTGCAGTAAGTACATTTTTCTCAGGCTTCAGGCTTACAGATGCAGGATCTGATGCACTGCTTACTACATCTTCAGCTATTTTCAGTCCGTCTTTGTCATAAGCAATTGCCGTTAAGGTACCCGGTTCATAATTCAGGCGCCATTCCAGATAAAGTTTTCCGTCAGCGGTCTGCTGATATTCCTTATCCTTATTGTCTTTTACTTCTGCAACATTTTTATAAGGTGTAACCGTCTCAAATGTCTTCTTCTGTTCAACCAGAGTTCCGATTCCGTCACTGGTATCTGATGCAGGTTTAAAATACAGTTCTACGGAACGTGCATTGGTATAAACACGTACCGGAATTTTCCCATTTTTATCTGTTACTTTGGATTTCAGATTGTTGTCTTCCCAATTCCAATGAGGCAGAATATGAACCATCGGATTATCTTTTACATCCGTCCACTGGCTTTGATAAAGGTAATAGGAATCTTTCGGAAGCCCTGCTGTATCTACAATACCAAAGTAAGAGCTCTTAGGCGGTGTAGTAGTAGACTGATTCCATGGTGTAGGTTCTCCGATATAGTCAAAGCCTGTCCATACAAATTCTCCTGCAATGAACTTTCTGTCCCGGTCTCTGACCAGGGAATCCTGTGCCGTTCTTCCCCATCCCACACAGTCTGTATCATATGATGACTGCTGGTAAGGAATCGATGCACCGCTGTTGACAGTATCCGGATGGGCATATACGCCACGGCTGCTGGTAGCAGATGCTATTTCTGAACCATACAGCTTCCACTCCGGCTTCTCCCTGTGCTGGGCATCATAGCGGTTCTCACTATAGTTAAGTCCCGGAATATCTACAGCATCAAATACAGCCACCATATTGGCATTTCCAAGATTAGAGCTGGTATCCCCCATGTTTCCACGGAATTTATCTTCTCCGATGGTTGTCGGTCTGGTGGTATCAATTTCCTTTACCCACTTGACCAGATTTTTCGCTGTCTGAGCTCCCTGCGAGCTGTTCGTTGTCCAGATTTCATTTCCGATAGACCACATTATAATGGATGGGTAGTTCTTTCCCCGTTCTACCATATTCTTAATATCAAATTCTGCCCAGGTCTGTCCGGGTTTTGCATCCGGATGGGTTGCTTCTCTTGTAAAAAACCTTCCGTAATCATAGGTTTTTTTGCCGCCCTGCCAGGTATCAAAGGCTTCATCAATTACCATAAGCCCCATTTTGTCACAGATTTCAATCAGCTTATCATCTGCCGGATTATGGGTAACGCGGATGGCATTTACACCCATATCCTTCATAATCCGCATCTGTCTCTCAATCGCCGTGTAGTTGGCAACGGCGCCGAGTGAGCCCTGGTCATGATGCATGCAGACACCGTATAACTTCATCCATTCACCATTTAAATAAAATCCGTTATCGGTAGTGAATTCAGTGTAACGGAAACCAAATCTGCTTTCGCTGGAATCCAGTACCTGATCCCCTTTTACGATATCCGTCTTCAGATAATACAGATTCGGGTCTTTTGTTGACCAGAGTGCTGGATTTGCTACTGTGGTGCTTTGGGAAACCGGCTGAGTTTCACCGGATGAAAGTGTTACGTCCTCAGATGTAACAGGCTCCGTTACTGCTTGTCCGTTCCCGTCCAATACGGTCTGGCGAACCTGAACTGTCTGTTCTTTGTCCATATCATTTTTCACCTTGGTAGTTACATTTACCGTACCTGTTCCGTTTTCGATATCCGGTGTGGTAATCTGTGTTCCCCAGTGATCCACATGGACTTTGTCTGTAACGGTGAGATGCACATCCCGGTAAATCCCGCTTCCGGAATACCATCTGCTGGACTGCAGCTGGTTTACAACCTTGACGGCAATAACATTTTTGGTTTTGCCGTCGCAGACCAACTCATCCGTAATATTATATGTAAATGGCATATAGCCATAAGGATAGTTGCCTACAGATTTTCCATTTACATAGGTGGTACTGTTCATATAGACGCCGCCAAAATCAATGGAAATCTCTTTGTCCTTCATAGATTCCGGAAGAACGAATGTTTTACGGTACCAACCGGTTCCCCCATTCAGATATCCACATTCTGACGTTGCTGGCGAATTATAATCGAAATCAAATTCAATGCTCCAATCGTGAGGAAGATCCAGGCTGCGCCAGGAAGTATCATCAAAATCTTTACTTTCCGCACCACCTGGATCTCCCAATGAGAACTTCCAGTCATCGTTGAACAACATGCTTCTGTCGGTCTCATTCTCACTGGAAAGCAAGGATACTGCCGGTTTTGGCTCTTCCTTCGCAAAAGCTGTCGTGCTTATGCTGGAACAAACCATACACAATGTTAACCCCAATGCCACTAATCGTTTTTTCATGTTTTCCCTCCATCTTTTTGATTATTCACCGAATATCCGTACAAAAATATTCAGATGTATTTCTATCTTACCAAAAAGTGTCAGAAAAACTCATATGATTTTCTTATCATTTTATTTGAATTTCTTAATCAGTCAGATCTTAAGCCTCTTCCTCATCCTGCCCATGGTGACAACCTTCATGATGATGGTGTCCATCCTGATGTTGATGCCCGTTATCCGTTAATTCTATCTCATCTCCCGCCATTTTTAAAATAGCTTTAATTTCTTCAGCAGGCATTTCTATATAAGCAGACAATTCTTCCAGGCTGACCTTTCTCTCCAGGTCCACTTCCAGATTCCTAATCGCTTCATTTAAATAATTGACCTGCTCCACAATCTGCTGGTCGTCATGCTTGAAGTCTTTTTGTTCCTGCTCTGCGTCATCCACTACCTGAAGGATTTCTTTTTTCATATATTCCCGATACCCGGACAGGGTCTTCTGCCGCTTCAGTGCATCCATGACCAGAATGAGGCCCACATTTCCCTCCTGAATCAGATCACTCTTGGGAAGCTGTGTATTGCTGTATTCCATTACCAGATCATAGACTCTTTTCAGGTTCTGCTCAATCAACCGGCTTTTTGCCATGGCATCCCCATCGGCTGCCTGATTAAAAAGTGCAAGTTCCTCTTCTTCTGATATTTCTTCAATATTGCTTGCCGCAAGATCCTCCAGATACATTTTCAAAAAGTCATCTTCCTCCCGGGACGCCTGGGAGGATTCTTCCAGGACTTCTCTGTCGGGTGTTTCATCCGGTACAGAAGCTGCTTTTTGGTAACCTTCTACTGCTATTTTCTGACTTCCCAGATATTCATAAATAAATTCATACTGTTCATCGGTCAGATGAGCGTTTTTAAAAAATTCTTTGATTTCCTCTTTGCTTAATACATTATTTTTTGAATCTGCATATGCTTTTAATTCACTTAACATCTCACGAAATATAATTTTTTCCTGCATATTTTCACTCCTTTATCCTGTTTACTTTTCCTCCAATACGGAAATGGCTTTTTGCAGCTGGTTATCTTCCTCATGGCTTAACGCCACCTTTTTTTCCAGTGACTCATCCAGCTTTACTTCCACATCCGGATCAATCCCAACTCCGTGGATATTATTTCCTTTTGGAGTATAATATTTCTCGATGGTCAATTTCAATGTCGTACCATCGCTCAGGGTTTTATACCCCTGCACAATTCCCTTACCAAAGGTAGTGGTTCCCACCAGCGTTCCGATACCGTAATCTTTTACAGCACCGGCGAATACTTCTGATGCACTGGCACTGTTTCCATTTACCAGAATTACCATTGGCTTGGTAAACTGATGTTCCGCATCTGATTTATACTCTTTTTTATTACCGTATTTATCCTCTGTATATACAATTAAACCTTCCGGCAGAATCTGATCCAGCATCTTACATGCCACCTGCAGCACGCCCCCCGGGTTATTGCGAAGGTCAATAATGAGTTTTTCCATTGATTCACCTTCCAGTTTTTTTAATGCATTCTCAAATTGCTTCTCTGTAACACCATCAAACTCCGAAATGGCAATATATCCAATATTGTTTTCCAGCATTTCACTGCTGACAGTAGGCATCTCTACAGCCCCAACATTAACCTCTGCTTTAACTGGTTCTTCGCTACCTTCTCTTTTTACTTCCAGTTGTACGGTACCATCTTTTTTGTCCTTAATCAGCGCTACGACCTGATTCAAATCCAATTCGCTGACATCCTGGTTATCCACTTTGTACAGGATATCACCCGGCAGCAGCCCTGCTTCATCTGCTCCAAATCCGTCATAACATCTGGCTATGGTAATTAGTTTTGTCACCTTATCCTGCATCATAACAGCACCGATGCCGCTGTATGTACCCGCGTTTGATTCCTGAAGCTGTTTCATCTCCTCCTCTGTATAATAATTAGAATAAGGATCTTCCAGCCCCTTTACCAGGCCTTTATATAACTGTGTTTCAACCGATTTTGCATCGGCATCATTTAAATAATACTGGTTTATTACATCCTCTATTTCATCGATTTTCTTTTGGACTTTTCCGTCATCCAGTTTCAAAAGTTCTTCCGCCTGTTCTTCTTTTGGCAGTGTCTCTTTCTGGGTTTCCTCTCCGGCTTTAAACAAATTACTGTTCACAATCTCACCTGAAATAAAATACGCTGCCAGCCCTAACACCGCAGTTACGCACAGCCCACACAAAAACCCCTTAAAAAACCGCTTGTCATCTTCCATGATACGTCTCCTTCAAAAGAAAGATCTTGAAACAGCAACTCCCCTGCTTCAAAACCCTTCTGCATACTTATTCCTGTGCATATCGCAAACTGGCTGCGATACTGCCAAATAACTGTGTAAAAGCGTATTTCTTTTACACTCCTATCTTATTCCATATTCTGTAAATTATTCGCATTGTTCTTCTGCGCCATAGAAGCCGAATTGTATTTCTATATACTCCGGGCAAAGGAAGAACCCTCTGTTATTCCTAGTGCGTGTTTGTATCACGCTCTACAGCAGAGAGTTCCATATACCCTTTTCTTAATAATCCTGAGTCTCCATATATTTCATATATTTTACTACCATCAAGGCAATCTTAAAGGTAATTGCATCTTCAAATACCCTAAGATCCAGTCCGGTACTCTTCTGCAGCTTATCCAGACGATAAACAAGGGTATTTCTATGAATATAGAGCTGTCTTGATGTCTCTGAAACATTCAGGCTGTTCTCGAAGAATTTATTAATCGTAGTTAATGTTTCTTCATCAAAGTCATCCGGTGATTTTCCATCAAAGATTTCTCTTATAAACATTTTACAAAGCGGAATTGGCAGCTGATAAATGAGACGCCCGATTCCAAGGGAACTGTACGCAATCACATTGCGTTCGCTGAAGAAAATCTTGCCTACATCCAGTGCCATTCTGGCTTCTTTATAAGATCTGGACACTTCTTTAATTTCCCCAACAATTGTTCCATAGGCTATATGTGCCTTTTCCCTTTTTTCCAGTCCCAGGCAGTCTATGATACTTTTGGCTACTTTATCCATCTCAGGATAGCCTTCCGTATTTACCAGTTCTTTTACTACGATGATGCTCTTCTCATCTACCGCAGTTATAAAATCACCGGATTTTCCTCCAAGGAAAGTACGTACATTCTCTAAAGAAGTATTGTCCTTCTCATAACTGGTCTCCAGGATAAATACCACACGCCTTACATCCGTTTCAATATGTAGCTTCTTGGCACGGTTGTATATATCCACCAATAAAAGATTGTCTAAAAGCAGGTTCTTGATAAAATTATCTTTATCAAACCTCTCTTTATAAGCGATTAACAGATTCTGGATCTGGAAAACCGCCAGTTTTCCAATCATGTACACATCTTCACTGCTGCCATCTGCGATCAGCACATATTCCAGCTGATGCTCATCAAATACCTTGAAGAACTGGTGTCCAGCCAGTACCTGACTGTCTGCCGGAGAGGATACGAACGCCATTGCTGACTCCCTGTATTCATCTGCCTCCGGAAATGTAGTTGCAAGCATGCTTCCTTCTGTGTCTACAATACACAGATCTACTCTTGCGATCGCCTTCAGACCATCGAGAGTATTTTGTAAAATTTGATTTGATATCACTTAATGTCACTCCTTCTTCCCATAATTTAAGAAACCTGATAACGATTACGTTCCCACTCTTCTCCCTGTAAACGCTAATACTACTTGTATTCTAATATAAAACTACCAAAAAAGAAAGAGAAAAATGATACTTTTTTGTAAAAAAGTATCATTTTTCAAAATGACGCTCTAAAAAACCCAATCCAAGCACCTCTTTTGCATCGCTGACCACCACAAAAGCTCCCGGATCTACGGATGCAACTCTCTCTTTTAACAAAATAATTTCTTTTTTGGAAACTACGCAGAACAGCATATCTCTATGCTCACCGGAATACATGCCTCTTGCATCCAGTCCGGTCAGGCCCCGTTGCAGTTCATTCATAATCTCATGTGCCACTTCATCCCTGAGACTCGTGATTATAAAAGCAATTTTAGAATAATTAATACCTTCAACCATATGGTCAGAGATCCATGACGTCACCAGAATTGCAATGATTGCATACAGCGCCCGGCTGATTCCGAAAATATATGCGCCTATGAGCACAATAAAAGCATCAATCACCTGCATAATCTGAACAATGGAATAATGGCGGAGATAATGCTGTATCAGGGAAGCAACCATATCCGTTCCCCCTGTTGTTCCTCTGGCCATGAACACCAGTCCGATTCCCAGGCCCATGATTCCGCCTCCAAAAAGTGCCGAGAGAATATAATCTTCATTCATTAACGGGAAAACCGGCATGATAAATAACCAGAAAGACAGACTGAACGTCGCAAAGAATGTCCGTTTTAAAAAACGGCCCCCTTTAATTTTCATTCCCAGGATAAACACCGGAATATTTAAAGCGATGTTTGTGAGCCAGAGCGGTATGCCGCCCTTTAAAAACGGATCAGTCACGGCTTTGATCAAAATCGCCGCCCCTGTAAATCCTCCGGTCACCATATCCGCCGGCTCATAGATAGAGTTAATGGCTACCGCCATCAGTGCAGTACCCGCGAACATCATTAAATAATCAAGATACTTCGGCCTTTTCCTGTGAAATTCCATGGGATTACTCCCCCTTTTCGCTCTGATATTTTGATACTTTTCTCTTAAATATCCTCTTTTCTATCAGTTTGCCCAAAAAGTTTGCTTTTGATTCCACATTCATTAATGATGTTGCAGTTTGTCCCAATCCAATCCATACTCTGGCACCCAGCTTCTGCCGGCATCCCATTAGGAATTCCTCTTCATAAGGGCTTGGAATCGCTGCTATAATAATATCTTCCGCCGAAGCATTCAGCAGATTTACGATGCTGTCTTCGTCTTCTGTGGCATCGTCAAGGGAAAAAGTACCTACGATATTCAGTCCTCTGTGCTGCTTTTTCATATGTTTCTGAAAAATCAGCCGTTCGGAATCTTTCTCCGTCAGCAATGCCACTGTCTTATCATGCTCCATCGCATAACTGCATATGCCTTTCAAAAAACTGTTATCTTCTACCTCTTCTAATGACTGCTTCAAATCATCGCCACAGACTTTCCAGACTTCCTTATCTCCGATGATATTTAAATCCATCTTCCCCATCTCGTCTGTCCATCCCGGCTCTTTTACTGCTTCCACCAGAACATTTGCAAATATCATCCCTACTGTGCTAAGAGAATCTGTCTCCAGAAATCCTGCCACCTTGCCTACTGCTTCTTCTACACTGTCATTATCGATCTTAACGCCCAGTATTTCTATATTCTTATTCATCTTATCACCTGCTACCTTAAATCCGATTTTGAGCATAATCCTTCATCGTAAAACAATGATAACAGACTTTACTTTTAATTTCAAGCAATACCTATTTTGTTAACATGTAATTAATGAATGTGTAATTTTTTGTTTTGACTCTAAACAATTTCCTATTTCAAATCATAAAAATTTATGTTAATATTTATGTATTGTATTTTTTCCGCCTGTTTCGTCATAACAGGTGCGATATATACTGATTTTGCCTGCCTATAGAATTTATTCTAAATAATAATAAGCGGAGGAAAGAAAATGATCTACAATGACATTAAAAAACTGGTTACCTATGGACTTCAGACGGGACTGATCGAGGAGACAGACCGGATCTACACCACCAATGCCCTTTTGGAATTGCTGGAGTTGGAAGAATACGACGAGCCTCAGGAAGAATATACAGAGATTGATCTGGAAGAGGTGCTTTCTAATATCATGGATTATGCATTCGAACATGGCATTATGAAAGAAAACAGCGTTGTCTACCGTGATTTATTTGATACAAAAATCATGGGGCTTCTGGTTCCAAGACCTTCTGAAGTAGTAAAAAAATTCCGGGATCTGTATACAAAAGATCCGGAAGCTGCTACCGATTACTTCTATAAATTAAGCCAGGATACGGATTATATCCGAAGATACCGCATTAAAAAGGACATGAAGTGGGAAACCCCTACTCCTTATGGAGATCTGGACATTACCATCAACCTTTCCAAACCGGAAAAGGATCCAAAGGCAATTGCTGCCGCAAAGCTCGCAAAACAGAGCGGTTACCCCAAATGCCTCCTATGTCCTGAAAATGTAGGTTATGCCGGCAGAGTGAATCATCCTGCAAGACAGAACCACCGCATTATTCCTGTTACGATTAATAACAGCCAGTGGGGATTCCAGTACTCTCCTTACGTATATTACAATGAGCACTGTATCGTTTTCAATACCAAACATATCCCAATGAAAATTGAAAGAGATACTTTTGGCAAGCTTTTGGATTTCGTAAAGCAGTTCCCACACTACTTTGTAGGCTCCAATGCAGATCTTCCCATCGTTGGCGGTTCTATCTTAAGCCATGACCATTTCCAGGGAGGCAATTATGAATTTGCCATGGCTAAAGCTCCGATTGAATCTTCATTTACGATTAAAGGATTTGAAGATGTCACAGCCGGAATTGTTAAATGGCCGATGTCCGTTATCCGCATCAGCTGTACCGACACCGGACGTATTATCGAACTGGCTGACCATATTTTAAATGCATGGAGAGGATATACGGACGAAGCTTCCTTTATCTTTGCAAATACTGACGGAGAACCTCACAATACCATAACTCCAATTGCCAGAAAACGCGGCGATGCATATGAACTGGATCTGGTACTGCGTAACAACATTACAACAGAGGAACATCCTTTGGGAGTGTATCATCCTCATGGAGAACTTCATCATATTAAAAAAGAAAACATCGGTCTAATCGAAGTTATGGGACTTGCCGTTCTTCCTGCACGGTTGAAATCAGAAATGGAACAGCTGGCAGATTATATTACTTCCGGGAAAGATATCCGCTCCAATGACGAGCTGGAAAAACATGCCGACTGGGTAGCGGAATTTTCAGGGAAATATGCGAAGATCGATGAAAGCAATGTACAACAGATTCTGAACGATGAAATCGGGCTGGTATTCATGAAAGTTCTGGAACATGCCGGAGTTTACAAATGTACAGCAGAAGGCCGGGAAGGCTTTATGCGTTTCATAGGTACTCTGTAATGACAAAAACTGCACTTATCACCGGTGCTTCCCGGGGTATCGGACGCGCCATAGCCTTAAAGCTTGCAAGCGAGGGATATCAGGTAGTTATCACTTGCTTAAAAAACGGCGGTCTTTTGGAAGAGACGAAAAATTTCATTGAAAAGTCATACGGAGTCACCTGTTTCCCCTTTGTGGGGGATATGGGGGACCCGGAAACGGTAGAACAGCTTTTCCATGAGATAGCTGCCCGTTTTCAATCGCTGGATGTGGTTGTAAATAATGCCGGTATTTCCTATGTAGGACTTTTTACCGATATGTCTCCTGAACAGTGGAACCGCATTTTGCAGACGAATCTATCCTCTGCGGTCTACTGCAGCCAGCATGCAATCCCTATGATGCTTTCCAAAATGAAGGGCAAAATCATTAACATTTCTTCCGTCTGGGGATGCGTCGGCGCCTCCTGTGAGGTCGCATACTCCTCCGTAAAGGGAGGAATGAATGCCCTGACCAAAGCCCTGGCAAAAGAACTGGCACCCAGTAATATCCAGGTAAATGCCATTGCCTGCGGAGCCATCGATACGGAGATGAACCAGTTTTTAAGTTCAAAAGAGCGTGCTGAACTGATTGCCGAGATCCCTTCGGATCGTTTTGGAAAAACAGAGGAAGTTGCTGACCTGGTGTATGACCTCTGCCGGAATCATTCCTACCTTACGGGGCAGGTAATTAAGTTTGACGGAGGATGGATCTGACTTGGTCTAGCCGAATATAACTGAATCAAGCAGGATCTGGGAACATTTACTAATTAACATAGTTAGGGGCTGTAAAATAAGTCCCTAATTAGGAATCGCCAGTTCCGGCAAATGCCGGCTCT
>UQCR01000031.1 GCA_900539655.1 uncultured Robinsoniella sp. | reverse complement strand
TTTATTTATTTATTTATTTTTCTCGATTTCAGCCATTTTCATCGCACGTACTTTTAATGGAAGTCCAAACAGTGTGATAAATCCGTCTGCATCATGATGGTCATATAACTCTCCGGTAGTAAAGCTTGCCAGAGATTCACTATACAAGCTGTATGGTGAAGTAGTGCCTGCTTTAATGATATTGCCCTTGTAAAGTTTGAATTTAACTTCTCCGGTTACATATTCCTGTGTAACATCAACGAATGCCTGGATAGCTTCGCGCAGAGGTGTAAACCATTTGCCTTCGTATACGATCTGAGCAAATTTGTTGCCCATATCTTTTTTCGTTTCCATAGTAGCGCGGTCTAGTACTAATTCTTCCAACTGATCATGTGCTTCCATAAGGATGGTTCCGCCTGGTGTCTCATATACGCCGCGGGATTTCATTCCTACAACACGGTTTTCAACGATATCTACAATGCCGATACCATGCTTTCCGCCCAGTTCGTTTAATTTGGTGATGATTTCAGAGACTTTCATCTTTTCTCCGTTTAAAGTGACAGGAGTCCCTTTTTCAAAGGTCATGGTTACGTATTCGCCTTCTTCAGGAGCTTTTTCAGGAGATACGCCTAAGACCAGTAAGTGATCATAGTTTGGCTCGTTTGCCGGATCTTCTAATTCCAGGCCTTCATGGCTGATGTGCCATAAGTTACGGTCACGGCTGTAGCTGCTGTCTGCAGAAAACGGAAGATCGATTCCGTGCTCTTTGCAGTATTCAATTTCATCTTCACGGGACTGCATGGTCCAGATATCAGTCATTCTCCATGGAGCGATGATTTTTAAGTCAGGAGCAAGTGCTTTGATGCCAAGTTCAAAACGGATCTGGTCATTTCCTTTTCCGGTAGCTCCGTGGCAGATAGCAGTAGCGCCTTCTTTTCTTGCGATTTCCACTAATCTTTTGGCGATACCGGGACGTGCCATAGAAGTTCCCAGTAAATATTTATTTTCATATACAGCGCCTGCTTTTACACATGGCATGATATAATCGTCACAGAATTCATCAATGATGTTCTCAATATATAATTTGGAAGCGCCGGACAGTGCAGCTCTCTCTTCCAGTCCGTCTAATTCATTTCCCTGTCCACAGTCGATGCAGCAGCAAACTACATCATAATCAAAATGCTCTTTTAACCAAGGGATGATTGCGGTCGTATCCAGACCACCTGAATATGCCAGAATAACTTTTTCTTTCATAGGTGTATCCTCCTAAATATTTATGTATTAGATTCATTGCTTTTCGCTAATGACTACTATACATCAACTGTCATAATTATGCAAGAGTAAATTTACATAAATTACAAAATAATTTTCACTAGATTCGGGGAAAAAAGCATAAGGTAGCAGATGGGATGAAAAAGGCATATAAATAGGGAGGAAAGGAATCGTATGATATCGGGAAGTGTCGAAAACAGAAAGTGGGAATTGAAAGTTTTTCCAAAAAACGTAAAAAAGTACTTGCATAATATACATAGTGGATGTATAATTATGCGCATATTATTCATTTAGAGGAATCTGATGAAACAAAATAGAAACGGGTATTTCCAGCAGTGATCTATATGAAATACTTTACTTCGCTGAAATCTTATTATATATTAATAGGAAAGCAGCAGTGATATCATGAAAAAGAAAGCAGAAAAGGAGTTTGAAAAATGATAAAGGCGGGAATTATCGGAGCTACCGGATATGCCGGCGGTGAACTTGTGAGATTATTATTAGGACATAAGGAAGTGGAAATAGCGTGGCTGGGTTCCAGAAGTTACATAGATAAGAAGTATTGGGAAGTATATCAGAACATGTTTCAGATTGTAGATGCAACATGTATGGATGACAATATGCAGGAATTGGCGGATCAGGTTGATGTGATCTTTACCGCAACACCGCAGGGGCTCTGCGCATCCCTCATTACTGATGAAATACTTTCTAAAGTAAAAGTTATCGACCTGAGTGCAGATTTCCGTATTAAAGATGTGAAGACATATGAAGAATGGTATAATATTCCTCATAAGACACCACAGTTTATTGAAGAAGCAGTATATGGATTATGTGAAATTAACAGGGAAGAAATTAAAAAGGCGAGACTGATAGCAAATCCGGGGTGTTACCCGACCTGCAGCACCTTATCCGTTTATCCTTTGTTAAAGGAAGGGATCATTGATCCGTCTACAATTATCATTGATGCCAAATCCGGTACATCCGGTGCGGGACGCGGTGCAAAAGTGGATAATCTTTATTGTGAAGTAAATGAAAATATCAAAGCCTATGGCGTAGCAGTCCACAGACATACACCGGAAATAGAAGAGCAGCTGGGATATGCCGCAGGGGAGGAATTAAGGATTAATTTTACGCCTCATCTGGTTCCAATGAATCGGGGAATTCTGGTAACGGCATATGCATCTCTTAAGAAAGATGTCAGCTATGAGGAAGTAAAAGCTGTTTATGATAAATATTATGAGAAAGAACGTTTCGTCCGGGTTCTGGATGCAGATGTGTGCCCTCAGACAAAATGGGTGGAAGGCAGTAATTTTGTGGATGTTAATTTCAAAATAGATAAAAGAACGAACCGTATTATTATGATGGGTGCTATGGATAATCTGGTAAAAGGCGCTGCCGGCCAGGCAGTCCAGAATATGAACCTGCTCTTTGGATTTGAAGAAGAAATGGGATTACAGCTGGTACCAATGTTCCCGTAAGACGAACCGGTTTTAGAATAAGGAGGAAGAATCATGAAGGTGATAAATGGAGGAGTTACTGCTGCAAAAGGGTTTCAGGCAGCAGGTATTTATGCAGGAATTAAGAAAGACAAAAAAGATATGGCTATGATTTACAGTCAAGTGCCCTGTGTGGCTGCCGGTACTTTTACAACCAATATTGTAAAAGCAGCACCTGTAAAATGGGATATGGATGTGGTTTACAATTATGAAAATGCCCAGGCGGTTATCGCCAACAGCGGCGTGGCAAATGCCTGCACCGGAGAAGAAGGGATGGGTTACTGCCAGGATACGGCGGATGTGGCTGCAGAACTTTTGCATATAGATCCCAAAGCAGTTCTGGTTGCATCAACAGGTGTAATCGGAAAACAGCTTCCCATGGAGCCAATCAAAGAGGGTATTAAAAAAATGGTGCCCCTGCTTTTGAATTCAACTGAAGCAGGTACATTGGCAGCGGAATCCATTATGACTACGGACACGGTAAAAAAAGAAGCCGCCGTAACCATTGAAATCGGCGGAAAGACAGTGACAATCGGCGGAATGTGCAAAGGTTCGGGCATGATTCACCCAAACATGTGTACCATGCTGAGCTTTGTGACAACAGATGCAGCCATATCCAAAGAGATGCTGCAAAAAGCGCTGAGTGCAGATATTAAAGATACCTATAATATGGTATCCGTTGACGGGGATACGTCTACAAACGATACGGTACTTCTTCTCGCTAACGGGATGGCGGGCAATCCCTTCATATCCGAAGAAAATGAAGACTATATGCTGTTTTTAAAGGCTCTTAATTATGTAAATACCTGTCTCGCTAAAAAAATTGCAGGGGACGGAGAGGGAGCAACTGCGCTGTTTGAAGTTCGTGTAACAGGAGCACAGTCCAAAGAGCAGGCTGTCACTCTCAGCAAATCTATTATAACCTCCAGTCTTACAAAAGCTGCGATTTTCGGGCATGATGCAAACTGGGGACGTATACTTTGCGCTATGGGCTATTCCGGAGCAGACTTTGATCCGGAAAAGGTAGATTTATTCTTTGAAAGCGAGGCTGGTAAGCTGCAGATCATAGAAAATGGAGTCGCTTTGGACTACAGTGAAGAAGAAGCTACCAAAATTTTGTCAAAACAGGAAGTAACGGCAATTGCGGATATTAAGATGGGCGAAGAATCAGCTACAGCATGGGGATGCGACCTGACCTATGACTATGTGAAAATCAATGCGGATTACCGTTCCTGAAAAAGATTACCAGGCTGAAAGAAAAATATAAAATGGAAGGAAGCCACGCTGTTATCCTTTCAGCTTGTTTATAAGTGGCGGTATGGCAGAAAGTTCTGCTATATGCGAAGGGTATCATTATGGAAACAATGGAAAACTGGCTGCAAAAAGCAGGTGTATTAATAGAAGCTTTACCTTATATTCAACGGTTTCACGGGAAAACGATTGTAGTTAAATACGGCGGAAGCGCCATGGTGGATCATCAGTTAAAGAAAAATGTCATCCGTGACGTAGCACTGCTAAAGCTGGTAGGATTTCGCCCGATTATCGTACACGGAGGCGGAAAAGAAATTACGAAATGGGTAAACAAAATCGGTCTGGAAACCAACTTCGTAAACGGCTTGCGGGTAACAGACAAGGCTACCATGGAAGCGGCAGAGATGGTCTTAAATAAGATTAACAAAGGGCTGGTTTCCATGATGGAAAAACTGGGTGTCAGAGCTGTTGGAATCAGTGGAAAAGACGGTTCCGTCTTGCGTGTTGACAAAAAGCTTTCCGGAGGAAAGGACATCGGATACGTTGGGGAAGTAAAAAAGGTAAATACGGAGTTACTGAATATTCTGTTAGACAATGATGTAGTGCCCGTAATCTGCCCCATTGGATCGGATGATGAATACCATTCCTATAACGTCAATGCAGATGATGCTGCATGTGCCATTGCCTCTGCTGTAGGAGCTGCAAAGCTTGCATTTTTAACTGATATAGAAGGGGTATACCGTGATCCCCTGGATAAGTCCACGTTAATCTCTGAAATGTCAATTCCCGAGGCGGAAGAATTTCTGGCAAGCGGAAATGTTGGCGGCGGAATGCTTCCTAAACTGCAGAACTGCATCGATGCCATGAAAGCCGGTGTTTCCAGAGTCCATATCCTGGACGGAAGAATTGAACACTGCCTGCTCTTAGAGTTCTTTACGAACAGAGGAATCGGAACTGCAATCATGGGTGATCAGGAGGAACGGTATTACAATGAAGACAATGAATAGTTATATGGAAGAAGCAGAAGAGGTCATATTACATACTTATAACCGGTTCCCGGTAGTATTCGAAAGAGGAGACGGAGTATACCTGCAGGATTCACAGGGGAAAAAGTATCTGGATTTTGCAGCTGGGATTGCAGTATTTGCGCTGGGTTATCACTATCCGGGATATGACGAAGCTCTAAAGAACCAGATTGACAAGATTATCCATACTTCCAATCTGTACTACAATATCCCTATGGGAGAAGCAGCAAAAAAACTTGCTGCATGCAGTGGAATGGATAAAGTGTTTTTTACAAACAGCGGAACAGAAGCCATTGAGGGAGCCATTAAAGCAGCCAGAAAATATGCTTATCTGAAAGACGGCTGTACCGATCATGAAATCATTGCCATGAACCATTCCTTCCACGGAAGAAGCATCGGAGCGCTGTCAGTAACCGGAAACCCTCATTACCAGGAAGCTTTTAAACCCCTGATGGGCGGAGTTAAGTTTGCTGATTTTAATGACCTGGAAAGTGTAAAGAACCAGATCACCGATAAAACCTGTGCAATTATAATGGAGACAGTGCAGGGAGAAGGAGGAATTTATCCGGCAGAAAGAGATTTCCTGGAGGGGATAAAAGCAATCTGTGAGGAAAAGGACATACTGCTGATTCTGGATGAAATTCAATGCGGCATGGGACGGACCGGCAAGATGTTTGCCTGGCAGGACATTGGCGTAAAACCGGATATTATGACTTGTGCCAAAGCGCTGGGATGCGGAGTACCGGTTGGAGCATTTGTTTTGAATGAAAAAACTGCCGGACATTCACTGGTTCCGGGGGATCATGGAACAACTTACGGTGGAAATCCATTTGCCTGTGCAGCTGTTTCAAAAGTATTTGATATTTTTGAAAACGACCACATCATAGATCATGTGAATGAAATCGCACCATATCTGGAAGAAAGTCTAGACCGGCTGGTTGAAAAATATGATTTCTTGGATGCCAGAAGAGGAAAAGGCCTGATGCAGGGGCTTGTAGTAAAAGGCCGTCCAGTGGGAGATATCGTGAAGAAATCTCTGGAAAATGGACTGATTGTTATATCGGCAGGCAGTGACGTGCTGAGACTGGTGCCTCCGCTGGTGATTGAGCGTGAGCATGTGGATGAAATGATAGGGAAACTTGAGACGGTATTGGCAGATGTATAGAAAGCAATGACGGGCAGGGGCCCAGGCAGTTTGGAAAACGATTTATTCCAAATTTGCCTAAGCCCATGCCCGTTTGTATTTCCCTTTTGCTGCCACTTGACTTTTAAAACTTACAGTTGTAATATATAAAGTATTACATCTGTAATAAATGAAATTCAAGTAGTAAGAAAAGTGAGGAATTTATATGATCAGAAATAGGAAGTCTATGAAGTCACAGGAAACACAAACTCCCGTTTCCAGAGGAAGGATTTTAATAGCTGTTTTTATAGGAATGTGTATGGTTTTATTTTATCGGCTTTACCAGCTGCAAATTTTGGAAGGGGAGAACTATCGGAATAATTTTGTTATGAAGATTAAGAAAACCAGGGTGCAAAAAAGTACCCGGGGGAATATCTATGACCGGAATGGAGAGCTGCTTGCAGGGAATAAAATGTCATATGGGATTACCATGGAGGATAATGGGTCTTATCAGTCTGAGCGGGAAAAACAGTTGTCTCTGAATGGGACAGCATACCAGGTAATCCAGCTGGTACATAGGCAGAAAGAGACGTTGACCACGGCTCTATCCATCGTGTTAGATGAAAATGGGGAATATGTATTTAATAAAGAGGGGGTATCTCTTGACCGGTTTCGGGCTGATGTATTTGGCAGGGCTTATATTGAAGATATGACGGAGAAGGAATCAACAGCCAGTGCGGATGAGATTATGGCATATTTAGCCGGAGAAGAACGTTTTGCTTTATACGAAAAGAATGGTAAGGCATATACGAAAGAAGAACTGGAAAGCAACGGATTACCCGGACAACTCAGTAAAAAAGACGCTCTGGAGATTTTAAATATCCGGTATATGCTGTCCCTTAACACCTTTCAGCGGTATATTCCCGTTACAGTGGCAATGGATGTATCTGAAGATACTGTGTCGTACGTTCTGGAACATAAATCCCAGTGGCAGGGAGTGGATATCAGTGATGAGGAGATCCGGATATATCAGGGAGGGGATGCTTTTGGCCATATCCTGGGATATACCGGAAAAATCTCTGAAACAGAACTGGAAGAGCTGCAAAAAGAAAATGAAAACTATACAAACGACGCAGTGGTTGGAAAATCCGGGATTGAACAATCTATGGAGCAGTACCTTCAGGGAATAGAGGGCTTGGAAACGGTATATGTCAATAATATGGGAAAGGTGGTTCAAAAAGAAAAAACACCCAAAGAGCCCATTCCCGGAAAAGACGTTTATCTGAGTATAGACAAAGACCTGACAGAAGCGGTGTATGGGATTCTGGAGCAGCGGATCGCAGGTATTCTGACAACTAATATTTCCGATATCAAGGAATTTGATACCAGCAAAATAACAGATTCGGCAGATTTGGTAATTCCGGTCTATGATGTATATTTTGGATAATTCTGTGGTAGATATTACTCATTTTAAAGATGCAGATGCTACCGTTTTTGAAAAGGAAATTTACGCAAGATTACAGGAGAAACTGGAACAGGTGTTGCAGAAATTAAACACAGAGTTAAAAGGAGATGGGAGCTTATATAAGGATCTGGATAAAGAAATGCAGGAGTATCAGGATTATATTGTGGACACGCTGCTTATTGAGGAAACGGGGTTACTGGATTCCGGGAAGATAGATAAAGAAAATGCGGCATACCAGTCCTGGAAAACCAATGGAGATATCAGCCTGAAAGCTTTCCTTACAGAGGCAGTTGCAGAAGGATGGATTGATATGTCGCAAATTCCTTCAAAAGAAAATTATATAGATTCTGAACAGACCTTAGAATTGCTGAGCCAGACAATCAACAGGAAACTCGCAGCAGATGAGGGGTTTCTAAAACGGCTTTGCTGGTATATGCTGCAGCAGGATGAGATCACGCCACGGGAGATCTGCCTGCTGCTCTATGAACAGAAGGTACTTTCAAAAGAGGACGGTGCCTACGAAGGTTTAGCAGCGGGGAATATGTCAAGTTATCAGTTTGTGATTGATAAAATTAACAGTCTGGAAATAAAGCCCTCCTGGCTTGCCCTGGATCCCTGTTCTGGCTCTGCTGTTATCACAGATCCCGGCACGGGGGAAGTGCTGGCATGTGTTACCTATCCGGGATATGATGTGAACCGGCTTGCAAACCAAATGGATGAGGCCTATTATCAAAAGCTTTATGAGGATAAATCAGTTCCTTTTTACAACAGGGCAACTCAGCAGCTTACGGCTCCGGGATCCACCTTTAAGCCGGTCACTGCAATAGCTGGTTTAATGGAAGAAGTAATCTGGTCTGGCACGGATGTATTTTGTGACGGCGTATTTGATAAAGTGGAGCCGCCACTGCACTGCTGGAATCTGTCAGGGCATGGGGATGTCCCATCAGTTGCAAGTGCTATAAAGAATTCCTGCAATGACTATTTGTGTGAGATATCCTATCGTATGGGTCTGGACGGAAACGGTGATTTTTCCGAGGAACAATCCCTGAAGCGGCTTACGTCCTATACCAAAATGTTCGGTTTAGACCAGAAATCGGGAGTCCAGCTTCCGGAATCGGAACCACATATTACGGACAAATTTGCCATCCCTTCCGCAATTGGGCAGGGTACCCATAACTATGCTACGGTACAGTTAGCCCGCTATGTAAATACGCTGGCAAATGGAGGCAGCTGTTATGACCTTACCCTGATTGATAAAGTGATGGATAAGGACGGCCACGTAACCGAAGAAAAACCTGGAAAATTGAGGAATCAGATCGAACTTCCAGGAGAAGTATGGGACGACGTTCACTCCGGAATGGAAGAAGCAGCCGGCAGTAATGCAATGTTAAGCAAATTGGGTATAAAGATTGCGGGAAAGACCGGAACCGCAGAAGAAACCACCAGCAGGCCCACCCATGGTCTGTTTGTAGGCTATGCTCCGGCGGAAAAACCGGAAATTGCAGTCGCTGTCCGCATTGCTCATGGATTTGCATCCGGAAATGCAGTGGGGGTAGCCCAGGATATTTTTAATTATTATTTTAAATTGGAAAAGAAGGAGGATATCCTCACCGGAACGGCATCCAGAGCGACTGATAATGCACATATGGATTAGAAATGGTAAGTTTTTTAATTAGCAGACCCTCTCCAGGTAAAAAAAGCTAATATAAAGTAAATTATTTCCAATAGAATCATGCTAAAATTACAGATATGATGAAAGAAGGTTAAGATTGCCGGATTATGAATACGAGCATGAAGGATCCGGTATAAAAGGAGAGGGACATGAAGAACTATTGGAAGAAATTTTCAAACTTAAAAATGAAACAAAAATTGCTGATATCCAATATCGGTATTATATTAATAATGGTTTGTCTGACAGGGGTATCAGGGTATTTTATATCCCGAAACCTGTTGATATCCACCTCGGTAAAATCCTCCGTAGATTTAATGGAACAGTTGAGTTCCAATTTTGATTATGCAATAGAATCTCTGGAGGATTTTATTTTAATGCAGACATTTAATAAGGAATTTTCCGGGATTATCGGAAAAGAAGCCCAGGAAGGGAACAGTAAAGCATTATTTGACCGGAAGAAAAAGCTTTTAAATTTCAGTTATAACCTTATGAATTTTAACAAGTATATCAAAGCAGTACTGGTACAGGATAATTTCGAGAATATTTATTATTATTCCACTGATTACAGCTCCATGAGCCTAAAAGAGCAGGTTGATAACCTGGCATATGAAAAGGCTTATGATATGTGGGGGACCACATACTGGAAGCCTTATGATGAAGAATTGGTTTTTGCAACCAGCCTGGTCTTTGATTTTGAATCCATGAAACCGCTGGGGGTCATTTCGGTAGGTATTGACACTGCTTATTTTAAAGAATTGTATAAAAATATTTCTTCAGAAAAAGCGAATGAGATTTTAGTGCTGAACCAGGATCGGCAGATCTTAATCGGTGAAGACAGTAAAGGGCGGGGGCTTGCCGAAATCATTTTGGAGAAGTATAAGCCGGTCAATGAGGAAGGAAAAGAGATCTATTATAAAGATGAGAAATATATCTATACAACCTGGAAGGCAAAAGGGAATGGGATCCAGGTCATGAATCTTATTTCGGAAAAGGTGATTATGGATGGTATTTTTAAATTGTTAAGCCCCGTCATCTGGTCTGCATTACTTGGTGTAATCCTCTCGGCGGCCATTGCTGTTTTGATTTCCGGGCAGATATCATCCAATATAAAATTATTGCTTACCAATATCCGAAGTATTTCAAAGGGGGATTTTTCTCAAAAAATTGTACCGGCAAGCTATGATGAGGTGGGGATGCTTGCAGTAGAATTTAATCATATGTCGGAGCAGATTGTACAGTTATTTAAATCCGTCACTGATGAGAAAATACAGAAAAAGAACAGTGAAATAAAAGCGCTGCAATTTGAATACGATTCCCTTCAGGCAAAGATCAACCCTCATTTCTTGTATAATACGCTGGAAAGCATTAACAGTCTTGCTAAATTAAAGGGCCAGCAGGATATTGCAGACAGTATTTATCTGCTGGGGAAGTATTTAAGAGAAGCAATCAGCAGTAAACGAAAATTTGTCTTACTGGAAGAAGAAATCCAGAATATCCGCAATTATGTAAAGATTCAGCAGTTGTCTTATGGTGATAAAATCCAGATTATATTCCATGTGGATGAGTCTCTTTTGGAAACCGTTGTGCCAAAGTTAATCCTCCAGCCGCTGGTGGAAAATTCCATCGTCCATGGAATTGAGCCAAAGATTGGAAAAGGAAGGATTGAGATTACGGCGCGCTGTGAGAAAAAGGACATGTTCCTTGAGGTGTGGGATGATGGAGTGGGAATCTCACTGGAGCAGCTTGAAAATACAATGGAGCACAAGCCGGGTAATCCCGGTTATGAGCACACAAAAGTAGGGCTTATGGCGGTACATAAGAGAATCCGGATACTCTATGGGGAAGCCTATGGGATAGATATTCACAGTGCTCCCAGGGAGGGCACGTCTATTATGATAAAATTGCCTATTAACTTTGAAGATGAGGAGGTACACTATGAGATTTAAAGTAGTAGTGATTGATGACAAACCCCTGATACGCAGATCCCTGATCGAGACAATACGGTGGGAATCGCTGGGATGTGAGGTGGCGGGAGAAGCAGAAAACGGACTGGAAGCAAAAGAAGTAATCCGGAAGGTGAACCCCCATCTCATCATCTCAGATATAAAGATGCCGGGACTGGATGGGCTGTCGTTGACGGAATACGTAAAACAATGTCTGCCGGATACAAAAGTAATTATTATAACCGGGTACCAGGAATTCGAGTATGCTAGAAAAGCCATTCAGCTTGGTGTGTGTGACTTAGTTTTAAAACCTATTGACAATGGGGCGATGGAGAATATAATCCAAAAAGCCATTGACAGTATCCGGGAACAGCGTGAGAAGGAGGATTATCAAAATCAGCTGTTAGACCGTTCCCTGAAAGCGCTGCAAAGTCAGTTTCTGCTGGAAATAATAAGGGGCAGACGATCCCCTGAAAGGATAGAAGGAGAAGAAATGGTGAATCTCCACTTGGTCGAAATGAATTTCTCTGTCATTGTTGCAAGAATCCGTTCTTCCGATCAGCAGGTAGTAAGGGGCGTTGTCAATGGAGCGGTGAAACTGATGGAACATTTTAAGGAAGCCTGTGACATGGGATTTGTGGATTTAATGGTAGATCAGGATCTGGTACTTATAGCATTTCACCGACCGGGTAAAAGTGCCAGAGAACATCGTGTACAGATGAAACGCTGTCTCTATGCTATGAATGACCAATTATTAAAGAAACAGGGCAGTCTCTGCTGTTTTGCCGTGAGCAGGATTACAAACGATGTGGCTAAATTAGAAGAATGCTATAAAAGTACATTCGAGATTTTAAATCAGAACTTTTTTACGGCTGAAGAAAATATTTTATTTCAGTCATCCTGTACCTTAACGGCGTCACCAGATACCGGATATCTTCTGAAAGAATTAAATCAGTTCTATACAGATCTGGAACATATGGAAGACAGTGAGCGGGACAAAAAGGTTAAGGACATGGTTGGGAAAATAGTGCAGGAGACAAAAGGAGATGATTTCCGGATTAAATGCATGTTAAGTGAAATCTGCATTACCCTGCTGCGTCATTATTCTACATACTTTCATAAAGATGATCTGAAGAACAATACTAATAAAGTGATGGAGGAGATTAACGCGCTGGTGGATATCCGGGATGCCAAAGAATATCTCGTTCATTTTATTCGGGAGATCAGGCTGAATTTAAAGGAAGAAAACCGTTTATCCCATCCCCTTGCCCAGGGTACGATGGATTATATCAGACAGAATTACAGGCAGAATATTACTTTGACCCAGGTGGCGGAAACTTTATGTGTCAATTCTTCTTATTTAAGCCGTCTGTTAAAAAAGGAGACCGGAGAGAATTTTGTGGACCTTTTAGCAGGATTTCGGATTGATATAGCTAAAAGACTTCTGGATGAACCGGGGAGCAAGGTGCTGGACGTGTGCGAAAAGGCTGGATACAGTGACTATGCGTACTTCTATCAGGTATTTAAACGGGTGGAGAAGATTTCACCCAGCGAATATAAGAAAAGAGGTAAAAGAATCTAATATATTGTCAAATCAGGCGTATGGAATGGCAGGTCTTCGGTTGTTATAATAGCAACATCAAATGAAGGAGGAAAGATTTTATGAAGAGAAAAGCGGCACTGGCAATGGCAATCTGTATGGCAGTGGGGATGTTAACCGGATGCGGGGGACCTAAGGAAGCAGGAAAGGCTGGTGAAACAAACGCCGGCATTACTCAGACAGATACGGCAACAGATGCCTCAGGCGGAGAGTCAAAAAGTGAAAATGCAAAAAGCCAGGATACAAAGACAGGCAATGACGGAGAAGAAGTTGTGGTTAAGATTTTCCATCATATCGGAGAGCAGGACGGAAGAGACCAGCTGGATAAAATTATTGAAAAGCTGGAAAGTGAGAATCCTGGGGTAAAATATGAAGCCCAGGGAATTGATTTCAGCCAGTTTGGAACAATGCTGAAAACGAAGATTGCAGGGGGAGATGCACCGGATATCATCATGGGAAGACCAAGAGTCTATGCAGACCTGATTGAAGCCGGACACATTGCAGATTTATCGGATCAGCCATTTTTAGAGAACTTATCAGATACGACATTGTCATCCATGAAAGTAGACGGAAAAGTGTACGGCATCCCATTAAGCCTGGGAGGAATGGGCATATTCTATAACAGGGAAGTTTTTGAAAAATATGGGGTGGAGGTTCCTAAGTCACATAAGGATTTACTCGCAGCAGCGGATAAATTTGAAGAAGCAGGAATTATACCATTTGCCCATGGATTTAAAGAGGGCTGGACGGCTCAGTGTGACATTCAAAGTGATCTATACGGATATCCGTTGCAGCAGAACCCGAAAATGTTTGAAGATATCCAAAACGGAACAAAAAAATTTGCGGATTATCCGGAATTCAGGGAATGTCTTTTGCGTAACGCAGACCGTCTGTCTTATGAGGGCGGAGACGATTTTGGAACAGATGTATCAAAGGCGAGAAGTATGCTGATCAATGGAGAAGCAGCCATGTTCATTGGCGGAAACTGGGATATAAGCGAATTTATCAATAATAAGGTGGATGACAAAATCGGATTTTTTGCAACACCAAATACAAATGATTCCGAACCGGTACAGGGATTGGCTCCCGATGGCAGTTTCATGTTGTATTCTAAATCAGAGCATAAAGAAGAAGCACTGAAATTCCTGGAATTCTGGTCCAGCGAAGAAGCGTTTACCATCTGGAATGTAAATGGTTCCAATATTCCGTGTTCCCTGGATGCGTCAACTGATGGAGTATCCCCGCTGGTAGCCGATATCATGGAGATCGCCAGGGGCGGGAAGACTTATAACTATGAAACAGAGCCGGTATTTTCCGGGCAGTTTGATTCCACATTCCGGGCGTGGCAGGAAGAATTTGCGGCAGACCCGGACCGTGATGTGGATACTTATATCCAGAAGCTGGATGATGAATTAGGAGCTATAAAATAGAAAAGGATGCAGCATATTGCAGGGAAGCCTGCAATATGCAATGGGTGTAGAGATGAGATTAAAAGTTAAAAAACATGCCGTAAACATGTTGTTCCTGGCGCCCGCTCTGATTTTATTTATCGTCATGGTAGTTGTGCCGTTTGCAAAGGGAATGAAATTCTCTGTAACAGATTGGGATGGTTTTTCACCGGTTTATAATCATGTGGGGCTGGAGAATTTTAAAAATGTACTTACGGATCCCAGTATTAAAAAACCTATTCTGAATTCTGTTTTCTATACGGTAGTAACGGTCATCGTAGATAATGTACTGGCACTGTTTATCGCTCTTGCGTTAAAGAAGAACACCAGATCGAACAAGACGTTTCGGACATTTATGTTTATGCCATTTATTATCAGCCTTGTGCTGACGGGGTATATATGGACTTATATTTATAGTGATGTATTTTACGGGATATTCGGAATCAAAAGCCTTCTTGGAAATTCTAAGACAGTTATGATCGGTATCTGCCTCATGAGCGTCTGGAGGGATACGGGCTATGCCATGCTTATTTATATTGCGGGGCTACAGGGGATTCCCGATACCTACTACGAAGCGGCTAAGATTGACGGAGCCGGTCCTGTGAAGCGATTCCGCTATATAACCCTGCCGCTGATCGGACCTGCAATAACCATTAACGTAACACTGTTTCTGGGATGGGGGCTGAAAATATTTGATTATGTAATGACAGCCACAAACGGCGGTCCGGGCAGGTCGTCAGAGACGTTTGCCATGTATGTCTACAATTATACCTTTCCCTATAACCGTGCAGGTTACGGGCAGGCAGCGGCGCTTGTGATGATGACGGGGATTTTCATCGTAACCGGAATTGTTACGGCAGCCCTTCGGAAAAGGGAGGTGGAACTATAATGAGCAGACAGATAAAGACAGGAACAGCCTTCCTTTTGAAATTACTGGTCGTATGCCTCTTTGTTGCTCCATTTTACATTGCTGTTGTATATGCGCTGAAATCCCCGGAAGAAACCATAGCCACCGGTCTGGCACTTCCCACACAGATTCATTGGGAAAACTTCACCGAGGCGATTGAAGTATCAAATTTCTGGGTTGCCACAAAAAATAGTCTGATAGTTACAGTATGCAGTGTGGTGATATTGATGGTTATCTGCAGTATGGCTGCATATGTAATCGCCCGCAACCAGAAATCTAAAGTTTACCAGTCATTGTACTATATATTTTTAGCAGCGATTTTACTCCCTTTTCAGGTGGTAATGCTTCCGCTGTATGTACAATTAAAAGAGTTCGGCTTAATGAACTCCAGAATAGGGCTGATCCTTACGGTATGCGGTTTTCAGCTTGCCTATAATGTATTTGTCTATGTGGGATTTGTAAAATCTATCTCACCTGAAATTGAAGAAGCGGCATTTATCGATGGCGCCGGTAAATTCAAGACCTTCTGGCTCATTGTATTTCCGCTTATGAAACCAATTATTTCTTCAACCCTGATTCTCAATGCGCTGGCGGTATGGAATGATTTCCAGATCGCGCTGATTATTGCACAGACGCCGGAAGTAAGAACCATACCCCTTACTCAGTTTTTCTTCTTCGGGCAGTACAGCATTCGTCTGAACATGGCATTTGCGGCATTTGTACTGGCAATGGTGCCGATCATTATTCTGTATTTTATCATGCAGAAATATATCATTGGCGGTGTTATGGCTGGAGCAGTCAAAGGCTGATTTCTATAAAATGGAGGATAGGATAATGAACCAATTACAACTGCGTTACCGCCAGGTGCATCTGGATTTCCACACCAGTCCGCTGATCCCCGGTATCGGAGAAAAATTTGACGGTGCCCAATTTGCACAGACATTAAAAGATGCACATGTGGACAGCGTAACCTGTTTTGCAAGATGCCATCATGGGATGTTATATTACGATTCCAAAAAGTTTCCGGAAAGGATACATCCGAACCTTACCAATAAAAATATGTTAAAGGAAATGATACAGGAATGCCACAAAAGAGATATCCGTGTTCCCATCTATATTACCATCCAGTGGGATTATTTCACCGCTAAGGAACATCCGGAGTGGCTTGCCACAGATGCAGATGGGCGTCCTATTGGAACGGGGCCTTATGAAGCCGGATTTTATCAGGTGCTGTGCGTAAATACACCATATCGGGATTTGCTAAAGGAACAGATCACAGAGCTTTTTGAAGAAATGGAAGTGGACGGAATCTTTATGGATATCGTTTATCCCACGGAATGTTCCTGCAAGAGCTGTATGGAGAAAATGAAAGCAGCCGGAGTGGATGCCTATGACGGCGAAGCGAGAATGCAGTATGCCCAGGAGATGATAGACGAATTTAAATTTGATATCAGCAGCCATATCCGTTCCTTTAGTCCAGATGCCAGTATCTTTTATAATACCAGTCATATTGGTGTCAGACAGAGGAAAGTAAAAGATGCGTACACACATTTTGAACTGGAATCGCTGCCTAGCGGGGACTGGGGATACATCCATTTTCCGGTAACCATGCGCTATGCCAGGACGCTTGGGCTGGACTGTCTCTCCCACACGGGAAAATTTCATCTGGAATGGGGAGATTTTCATTCCTTTAAAAATCTCGCAGCACTGGAATATGAATGTTTCCGAATGCTGGCTCTTGGCAGTAAATGTCTGATAGGAGATCAGATGGAGCCTTGTGGAAAGCTTTCAGAGCCTGTCTATGACTTAATTGGAAATGTATACGAAAGAGTGGAAAAATTAGAACCCTGGTGCGTAAATGCGGTACCCGTTACGGATATCGGAGTGCTGTCTCCGGAGGAATTTATGGGTGGAAACCGGGGCAGGCTTCCGGAGAGTTTAATGGGGCTGGAAAACATGTTTGACCAGCTGGGCTATCAGTTTGACATCCTGGATTCCCAGGGGGATTTTTACAGATATCCGCTGCTGGTTCTTCCTGATGACATTGTGGTAAATGAGGAACTGCATAAAAAATTAAAGGATTA
Organism: uncultured Robinsoniella sp.; assembly: GCA_900539655.1. Taxonomy (GTDB): domain Bacteria; phylum Bacillota; class Clostridia; order Lachnospirales; family Lachnospiraceae; genus Robinsoniella. The sequence continues at coordinate 41,215 of UQCR01000031.1, read as the reverse complement.
TCTTGGAAAGGGTGGGAAGATGATTGTCACCTATGAATCGGGGCTGGACGAAAGTAAAACCACAATGATTCTTAGGGAAACCGGAGTCACCCTGCTTCCGGACCCTGACAGAACCCTGGATGGGGAGCTGGCAAGAGGAAAGATTACAAGGAGCAATGATTTTGTGGATTATATAATTCCCAATGAAAAAATCGGGATTGGGCTGCCGGGGACAGAACATGTAATGTATGCCAGAGGAACCGAAGTTATGGCAGTGGAAGGGGCGGAAACATTGTTGAAATTCACAAAGCCCTATTTTGACCGGAATTTTAAACATTTCTGCTCCCACAGACAGACTCCATCCTCTGGGGAAACGGGGACAGATGCAGTGGTGCAGCTGGGGCAGGTGATTTACTTTGCAAGCCCTGTATTCCGGATTTACAATGAAAGAGCACCAAGGTGGTGCAAAGTCATGGTAAAGGATGCAATAGACCGCCTGCTGCCTGAGAAATGCCTGGAATATTCAGGACCCTCAACATTGTTTGCGTCATTGAATGAACAGAAGGAGGAACATAGGAAGGTTCTGCATCTGCTGCACTACATTCCCCAGAAAATCTGCCAGGAAATCCATACACTGGAAGATGTAATTCCCATTTATGATATTCCTGTTAAAATACAGGAAAAACGGCAGGTAATTGCAGTGAGAAATGTTCCGGAAGGGGAAGGATTGGAATTTGTCCAGAAAGATGGCTGCGTAAACTTTCATGCAGATGAAGTAAATGGATACCGGGTAATTGAAATTGTTTATGAAGATTAAAAAGATTTTATATAGCGTATTTGTTGGAATATTCTGCTTGCAAAAAGAACATGTGAGGATATATATAAAAAACAGATTAAAATCCCCTTGCCCACATGAAAAACGATTTAAAATTCAGCATTCATGGAAAATTTCTTAAAAAGTTGTGATATAATCGCCCTATTAAAGAAAAAATAGGAGATAATGGTTATGTGGAAGCAGAGAAAAAATATTTTAATTGCAGGATGCGGACGCTTTGGAGCAGGCCTTGCCGGGGAATTATCAAGGGGAGGTGACCAGGTCGTTATTATAGACCTGGATGCGGATGCATTTCGTAAACTGCCGCAGGATTTTGATGGAATCCAGGTTCTGGGAAATGCAGCTGACCCGGATATTTTGGAAGAGGCAGGAATGAGAGATGCTATTCAGGTAATCACCGCCACCAATGATGACAATATAAATTGTATTGTGGCACAGATGGCTAAACAGCTCTATGGAGTAGATACTGTTTTTGCAAGACTTGAGGATATGAAAAAACAATGCCTTCTGGATTTTATGAAAATTAAAGTAATCTGTCCCGTAAGCCTTTCTATCAAAGAATATGATCATTTGTCCTGTAACGCTCCATCCTAAAGGATACTCTTACAACGAAATATAATAAAATACATACAAAGAACTCTTTTTGTGCATAATAAGCAGAAAAACAAAAGGAGTTCTTTTTATGGTTGGAATACTAATTGCACTTTTATCCGGAGCCCTGATGAGCGTACAGGGTGTATTTAATACGGACGTAACGAAAAACAGCAGCCTTTGGGTAGCAACCAGTTTTGTACAGTTTTCTGCATTGATCGTTTGCCTGATTGCATGGTTTTTTACAGGACGGGAAAGCTTTGGGGCGATTTTGCAGGTTCCGAATAAATTTGCTCTCCTGGGGGGCGTAATCGGAGCGTTTATCACTATCACAGTAATTAAAAGTATGGATTCCCTGGGACCGGCTAAGGCGGCAATGCTCATTGTAATTTCCCAGCTTATCGTAGCATACGTCATTGAGTTAATGGGGATTTTCGGTGTGGAAAAGCAGCCTTTTGAATGGCGGAAACTCTTAGGAATGGGCGTTGCAATCGTAGGAATTGTAATATTTAAGTGGTAATTTAAAAATAGCTATTGTAATCGGGGAGAAAGTTCGTTAAAATATAAGAGATTGCATAGAGTATGCTGAAAATTATTTTTGCTGCATACAGGGGGCCCTGACATCAAAATGATGAAAGGGGATTATGTAATATGAATATAAGAAAAATGCGCCTGAGCGCCTGCTTTTTGATGCTGGCACTCTTTTTGGCCGGGTGCCGGGACAATGAAATGCCGCTGGTAATTGGAACAGAAACCGGCAGAACACAGGAAACAGAGACTGGCACTTCGGATTTTGGTATCCGCCAAAGTGAAGAGCTGCATACAGACGAACAGCGAAAGAGTGAAATTTTTATAGATGTGAGCGGGGCGGTTGTAAATCCCGGAGTCTATGAACTGCCTGCTGATGCCAGAATCTATGAAGCAATAGAACGTGCCGGCGGGCTTCTTCCCGATGCAGATAAAGATTCACTGAATCAGGCAGAAAAGCTGAGTGACGGGCAGAAAATCAGAGTTTATACGTCAGCGGAGGCAGAGACCATGGCAGTTGCCGGGGAAGCTGCAGATCCAAAGGCACCCAGAGACAATAGTATTGTGAATTTGAATACAGCCGATGAGACCGGACTTATGACACTGCCCGGTATTGGAGAAGCAAAAGCGAAAGATATTATCGCATACCGAACAGAACAGGGCGGATTTAAAAGTATAGAAGAAATCAAGAACATCAGTGGAATCAAAGACGCAGTATTTAATAAAATAAAAGATAAAATAGTAGTTTAATAAGGAGAATGAAGCATGGGAAAGAAAGTATTAGTTGTTGATGATGAAAAGTTAATCGTAAAAGGGATTCGTTTCAGTTTGGAGCAGGACGGCATGGATGTGGATTGTGCTTATGACGGAGAAGAAGCAGTCCGGCTTGCAAGAGAGAATGAATATGATATTATGCTTTTAGACGTCATGCTTCCAAAGCTGGATGGATTTGAGGTTTGCCAGCAGGTGAGAGAATTTTCCAGTGTACCCATTGTAATGCTGACGGCAAAAGGGGATGACATGGATAAGATATTAGGATTGGAATATGGAGCAGATGATTATATTACAAAGCCTTTTAACATCTTAGAGGTAAAGGCGAGAATAAAAGCAATTATCAGACGTACGGCGAAGAAAGCAGAGGCATCTACCAGAGGAAAAATGGTGGAAGTAGGGGATCTTGTATTAGATTGTGAAGGCAGAAGAGTCAGCATAGCCGGGAAAGAAATCAACCTTACGGCAAAAGAATTCGATGTCCTGGAGCTGCTTGTTTTTAATCCGAATAAAGTATACAGCAGAGAAAATCTTCTGAATATCGTATGGGGATATGAATATCCGGGCGATGTAAGAACGGTGGATGTACATATCAGACGCTTGCGTGAAAAAATTGAGACAAACCCCAGTGAACCCAAATATGTTCACACAAAATGGGGCGTGGGATACTATTTTCAGCATTAGAGATACGTTCGGCATAAAAAAATGAGGGGATTATGAGACGTGCGATGGATTTTTAACAATAAAATAATTAAGAAATATGCCAAGAGCCTGCAAGTGCGCATATTTGTGATTTTCTGTCTGGTTGGCATGCTGCCGATTATGGTCCTTAAATTCGGGATCTTAAAAAGCTATGAAAACCAGTCTATTCAGCAACGGGGAAAAATGGTTCAAAACCAGTGCATTAACATAGCGGACCAATTAAGTGATTCGATGTATATTAAGGGGAATGCGTCACCGATCATCGATAATGAACTGGCACAGCTGGCGAATCTGTACAGCGGGCGGGTGGTAATCGTCAACAACCAGCTTCGGGTCATTAAAGATACATACGGTATTGATGAGAAAAAATTTATCGTGTCCGAGGAACTGATTAAAAGTTTTAAAGGTGAAGACACCCTCCACTATGATAAGGATGGAGAATTTATCGAAATGACCGTCCCTGTTAAAGATGCAGTTACAAAAGAATTAATCGGCGTTATGATCGTAAGTACGCCTACCCAGGATATTAAAGATGCCAGGGATTTACTGGGAAGACAGGTCTTCGTACTGCAGGTCGTGCTGGCGCTGTGCGTTATCGGGATTGCTTTTTATACGTCCAAGATCCTGGTCCGCCCCTTCGGAAAAGTAACACAATCCTTAGAAGAACTTACCGGGGGCTTCTTAGAAGATGATATCAAGCTTTTGGATTACACGGAGACACAGCAGTTGTCTGAAGCATATAATAAAATGCTTGGCCGTATGAAAGCATTGGATGATTCCAGACAGGAATTTGTATCCAATGTCTCTCATGAACTAAAGACACCGATTACCTCCATGAAGGTACTGGCGGATTCCCTTTTGATGCAGGAAGAAGTGCCAAATGAGCTTTATAAGGAATTTATGACAGATATTGCAGAAGAAATTGACCGGGAAAATAAAATCATTAATGATCTTCTTTCTTTAGTTAAGCTGGATAAAAAGGCCTCTGACCTGAACATCCAGCCAACAAATATCAATGAATTATTAGAGCTTATACTTAAAAGACTGCGTCCCATTGCGGCAAAACGCAATATTGAGCTGGTTTTAGAAACATTTCGGCCGGTTTCTGCGGAAGTGGATGAGACAAAACTGACACTGGCTGTGTCGAATCTAGTGGAAAATGCCATTAAATACAACAAAGAAGGCGGATGGGTTCATGTATCCATCAATGTAGACCACAAGTATTTTTATGTCAAGGTGGAGGATTCCGGCATGGGTATTCCGGAAGATTCCCAGGAGCATATCTTTGAAAGATTCTACCGGGTGGATAAATCACATTCAAGGGAAATCGGAGGCACCGGTCTTGGCCTTGCTATTACAAGAAATGCAATTCTAATGCACCGGGGAGCGATTAAAGTATACAGTAAAGAGGGAGAAGGGACGACATTCACTGTAAGGATTCCTTTGAATTATGTAGGATAATGGGGAGATACAACATGAAGAATTTCTTTAAACTATTGCTGGTTGCAGCAGTGCTGCTGGCTTTGTCGGGATGTACAAAAAAGATGACAGAGCAGGCTAATCTGAAGATTTACTGTACAAACAGCGAAGGAACAAAACTGGTGGAAGAAAATTATAAGGCTTCCTCTGCCAATCCGGAGGAGATGATTCGGGAAATGTTGGATAAGCTGAAGGCTGATCCGTCTCCAATGGAACATAGCAGCCCTATTCCGAAATACGTTCATATTGCGGGATATCTGCTGGAAGGGAAACAGCTTATTATAACATTTGATGATGCCTACAAGAAAATGAACAATGTAACTGAGGTACTGATGAGGGCTGCAGTGGTAAAGACTCTGGTTCAGATCGACGGTGTTGACGAGGTGGTCTTTAAAGTCGGGGATCAGGACCTGTTGGATGATACAGGGAATCCCATTGGCGCAATGAATGCAGACACATTTATTGATACAAAAGGTAAAGGGATTAATTCTTATCAGTATGCATCATTGACACTTTATTTTGCAAATGATGACGGTACCCGTCTGGTTAAAGAAATGCGCAACGTGCATTATTCAACAAATACAACCCTGGAAAAGGTAGTTTTGGAACAGCTGATTGCAGGACCTGTGAATACGAAACTTCAGCCGGTTTTACCAGCGAATACCAAAGTCTCAAATGTATTAGTGGATAAGGACAGCTGCACCGTGAACTTTGATGAAAATTTTAACAAGATTCTCTTAGACCGGGCAATTACACCGGAAGTAACCATCTATGCAATGGTAAATTCAATTATTGATACCTGTAAGATATCCAAAGTGCAGATGCAGATCGGTTCCAATTCAGAAGTTTTATACAGGGATAAGATCAGTTTTAAGGCGCCTTTTGAACGCAGCAAAGATATTATAATGCAGGTAGAGGGCACATCAACAGAAAATAATGCTTCAGAAAGCCAGACGGATTCAGATACGACGGGAACGGAAAATGATTCCAACATCCATGAACCGACAATGGGAATAGATCCAAATCTGAAGCAGGAAACGGATACAACAAAGGAGAGTGACAAGTGACAAAAAGACCGCTTTGTGTCATTTGTTTACTGGTGATCGGCTGGCTGCTGGTCAGCGGGAAGTATGGGGTGAACAAAGATTCATCCTGGACTTCCCGGTTTTATGACAAAAAAGTGACCGTTACGGGCCGGCTTGTGAAGCAGGAACAAAGCGCCACATCAAATCAATTATATCTGAAAGACAATTCTATTAGTTTTCAATCAATTTCTTATAAAATTCCAAAACAAAAACAAATTCTAATTTTTACGGATAATATTTCCCGATATAAAGCAGGAAGTTTACTGAAGGTGTCAGGAACCTGCCAGGAAACCCAGGAGCCGGGAAATCCGGGACAGTTTGACTTGAAAAAATATTATGAGATCAAAGGCATTCAGATGGTACTAAACAAAGGGAAGGTGATAAGTGCAGGCAGAAATTATTGGCATATCAGGCAGTTTCTGTGGGATGTGAGAGAACGCTTTAAACAGACATTTCTGGAGATAGCGGATGAAGAAAATGCCTCTGTACTGGATGCAATGCTGCTGGGAGATAAGAAGGATCTGGATCCGGAAGTGAAAAAGTTATATCAGGACAACGGTATCGCGCATATTCTGGCGATTTCCGGCTTGCATATATCCATGCTTGGAATGGCGCTGCATAAGCTGCTGCGAAAATTGGGTATATCCTGGTATTTGTCAGCAGCTGCAGCAGGAATTATCATGTCAGCCTACGGTTTGATGACTGGATTTGGAGTTTCTACCACCCGTGCGGTGGTTATGTTTCTGGTGTATCTGCTGGCAGGGATACTGGGCAGGACTTATGATATTCTGTCAGCCCTTGCACTGGCGGCGCTCCTGATTTTACTGGAGAATCCACGGTACCTGACAGATGCCGGCTTTTTACTGTCTTTTTCGGCAGTTCTGGGTGTTGCTGTTCTGGCACCTGTAATAAGAGGGATATTTACCAGTAAAAACAAGCTGTTGGAATCTTTTCTGGTCAGTCTGGCGATTCAGCTTACCACAATTCCTATTGTGCTGTATTTTTATTTTGAAATCCCTCTGTATGGAGTTGTGCTAAACCTGGCGGTTATTCCCCTGATGAGCCTGGTATTGGGATTTGGCATTGCCGGGGGTATGGCTGGACTTATTTCAATTCCGGCAGGTATTTTTCTGGTTTCTCCCTGCTATTACATATTGGGGCTGTACAAATTCCTTTGTGCTGGGGTACTAAATCTGCCTCTTGCTAAAATTATCGTTGGGAAACCAGATTTATGGCAGATCGTTGTCTATTATCTGCTGTTATTATCTGCATGCTTAATTAAGCAAAAAAAGCAGTCAGGGGAGATTTTTAAATGGATCTGGGGGACAACGTTAATGATGTTTGTAATATCCAGGCAGCCTGCAGGCGGAATGAGAATTACATTTCTGGATGTGGGACAGGGGGATGGCATCTGTATACAGGCGCCCGGTGGAATCAATTTCATGATTGATGGAGGCAGCAGTGATGTAAAACAAGTTGGAAGTAAAAGAATCGAGCCCTTTCTTAAGAGCCGGGGAATTCAAAAACTGGATTATCTGTTCATCAGTCATATGGATGCAGACCACATAAATGGCATTATGGAACTGCTTCAGGCATATGCATTAAATTTAGCAGGAGAAAATGCAGCCGGGGTCTCAATCCGGTATCTTGTATTGCCAAAATTGGCAAAAAAGGATGAAGAATATCTGGAAATTGAAAAAATAGCGAAAAAAAATAAAATAATGGTTCTATATTTCCAAAAAGGTGATAAAATTTTAAATGGCAGGTTTTCTTTTTCCTGCCTGCATCCATCAAAAAATTCTGCAGCAGATGACAGAAATGAAAATTCTATGGTACTGCAAATGGCCTATAAAAATTTTCATGTGTTTTTTGCAGGAGATGTGGAAGGTCAGGGAGAGGAAGAAATGATGAATTCCAAAGAACTGAAAAAAGCTGATATTCTAAAAGTGGCACATCACGGTTCTAAAAACAGCACACCGGAGTCTTTTCTGGATGTAATCAATCCCCAAATAGGCATCTTATCCTGTGGGAAAGATAATCGTTATGGCCATCCGCACGAAGAACTGGTGAGCCGGCTAAAAAAAGCGGGAGTGGCATATTATTCCACAACAGAATATGGAGCGCTGGAAGTATCCAGTGACGGCGAGGGAATGGATATCCGCGGGATGAAAAACCCCCGAAATTCAAATAAGTAAAATTTTCGAAGAAAAATAAAGGAAAAAACCATTTTTTGCGGAATATATTAAATATGAGAATGTTAGAGCGCATTTGGAAATTTATTTCTGAAATCTGTTTTCAAATACGCTGCAGAAAAGGAGGAGACAGGTGTTGACGATAAGAGAAAAAGCAGAACTTAGAGAAGAACAGATTTTTAGTCCTTTTGCATCTTTGAGTAAGAACTCCAGGGGCAGGGACAGAGATGAACCCCAATGCGATATCCGTCCGGTGTTCCAGAGAGACCGGGACAGGATTTTACACTGCAAATCTTTTCGCAGGCTGAAGCATAAAACCCAGGTGTTCTTAACTCCGCTGGGCGATCATTACCGTACCCGCCTGACTCATACTCTGGAAGTTTCCCAGACAGCCAGGACGATAGCACAGGCATTAGGCCTGAATGACAATCTGGCAGAGGCTATTGCTCTGGGACATGACCTGGGACACACTCCTTTCGGGCATTCCGGTGAAAGTGCATTAAATGAGGTCTGCCCCCTTGGTTTTACCCACTTTGAACAGAGTGTGCGGGTAGTGGAACTACTTGAGAAAAAAGGGAAGGGATTAAACCTGACCTGGGAAGTACGGGATGGGATCTTAAATCACAGAACATCCGGAAGTCCTAATACCCTCGAAGGAAAAGTCGTGCGGCTTTCCGACAAGATCGCCTATATCAACCATGATATCGATGATGCAGAGCGTGCGGGCATACTGAGAGAAGAGGACATTCCCCTTGAATATCGGGAAATCTTAGGGTTTACGATCCGTGAAAGGTTAAATACCCTGATTCACGATATTGTAAGAAACAGTGAAGATAAAGCAGATATCATTATGTCAACTCATATTGAAGAGGCAATGCAGGGACTCAGGTCCTTTATGTTTAAGCAGGTTTACCGCAATCCAAAAGCAAAGGGTGAAGAGGCAAGAGCCAGGAATATGCTGCAGGAATTATACCGATATTATTCCCGGCATCTGGAGATGCTTCCCGGCGAATACCTGGAGCTGATTCAAAAAAGAAATGAAAGAGAAGAGCGGGTAGTGTGCGATTACATAGCTGGCATGACAGACCAGTATTCCATAAATAAGTTTTCGGAACTTTTTATTCCGAAGTCCTGGCAGGTGTAAGGAGAATTAAAATGTTTTATTCAGATGACACAATAGAAGAAATAAGGTTAAAAAATGATATCGTTGATGTAATTTCGGGATATGTAAAGCTGCAAAGAAAAGGGAGTTCCTATTTTGGACTCTGTCCGTTTCACAATGAAAAATCCCCGTCCTTTTCAGTAAGCCCGGGCAAACAGATGTATTACTGCTTTGGATGCGGGGCCGGCGGAAATGTTTTCACATTTGTAATGGAGTATGAGAACTATTCCTTTCCAGAGGCTGTTAAATTTCTGGCTGACCGTGTAGGGGTGGATCTGCCGGAACAGGAATATAACGAAGAGATGAAAAAGCAGCAGGATTTAAAAAGCCGCATATTGGATTTAAACAAAATGGCGGCGAATTACTTTTATTTCCAGCTTCGGCAGGAAAGCGGCAAGCTGGCGATGGAGTATTTAAAAGGCAGGGAATTAAGTGATGAGACGATCAAAGGGTTTGGGCTGGGATATGCCAATAAATACAGTGATGATTTATATCTCTATTTAAAAAAGAAAGGCATTTCGGACGAGCTGTTAAGCCAGTCGGGCCTGATGAACGTGGATGAAAAGCATGGTATGTATGATAAGTTCTGGAATCGGGTAATTTTTCCTATCATGGATGTAAATGGAAGAGTGATTGGGTTTGGCGGACGTGTAATGGGGGATGGTAAACCCAAATACCTGAATTCACCGGAAACAAAGGTGTTCGATAAAAGCCGTAATCTGTATGGTTTGTATATAGCCAGAACTTCAAGGAAGAAAAATCTTCTTGTCTGTGAAGGATACATGGATGTGATATCCCTGCATCAGGCAGGCTTTAAAAATGCAGTAGCTTCCTTGGGAACGGCACTGACCACACAGCACGCAAGCCTTTTGAAACGCTATACAGAAGAGGTTGTGCTGACTTATGACAGCGATGAGGCTGGGATGAAAGCAGCCCTTCGGGCGATCCCCATATTAAAAGCCGCAGGGCTTTCAGCTAAAGTACTGGATATGAAGCCTTATAAGGACCCGGATGAATTTATCAAAGCCCTTGGGGCTGAAGCCTTTCAGGATCGAATTGATCACGCCGTTAACAGTTTCTTTTTTGAAATCGATGTGCTTCAGAAGAGTTACCAGATGGACGATCCGGAAAGCAAAACAGAATTTTATAATCAGGTTGCCAAAAGACTGCTGGAATTTGAGCAGGAGCTGGAGCGGGAGAATTACATTGAGGCAATAGCAGCCAGATATCATGTGGGATTTGAAAATCTCAGGAAACTGGTAAATCGTATGGCTATGAAAAGCATTTCCGCACCGGAAGTAAAGCAGAGACCGAAAAACAGGAATACAGAAAAGGAAGACGGGATGTTAAAATCCCAGAAGCTGCTTCTGACCTGGCTGATTGAAAATCCGGGACTATTTGCCCAGATAAAACCGTATGTGGGACCGGATGATTTTACCACGGAACTGTATCATACGGTTGCTGCTATGCTCTTTGATCAGTATGAAAGCGGTGCGTTAAATCCGGCAAAAATTATTAACCATTTTACAGATTCCGAGCAGCAGAGGGAAACAGCTGCGCTCTTTAATACCAGCATCCGCGTTGAAACAAAGGAAGAAATGAATAAAGCACTGAAAGAGACAATCGCAAGAGTGATGAATAACAGCATCGAGTATAAGACCACACATTTGGATCCAACGGATATTGTTGGCCTCCAGCAGATTATCCAGGCAAAGCGAAGGCTTCAGGATATCGAAAAGGTGCATATTTCCCTGGATTGAGGAAAGAATAGTAATCAGTACAGCATTGGTTAGTGAGCTTAGTGCCATCCGGCGCAAATACGCTGGGCGGCACTGGAATCTCGGTGGAAGCTATGAAAGGAAGGATGCAGGATGGAAGAACAAGTACTTGACTTTACGGAAAAATTAAAAGCTTTATTAGCATACGCCAGAAAAAAGAAAAATGTTTTAGAATATGTAGAAGTACAGGATTTTTTTAAAGGCACGGATCTTACGGAAGATCAGTGCGAAAAAATTCTGGATTTCCTGGATAATAACGGAGTAGACGTATTGCGCATCTCGGATGATGACGAAGAGCCTCTGATCTTAGATGATGAAGATGAGATTAACCCGGAAGAAATTGATCTGTCAGTTCCAGAAGGTGTGGGGACAGATGATCCGGTCCGTATGTACCTGAAAGAAATCGGGAAAGTACCGTTACTTACGACAGAAGATGAAATCCAGCTCGCCATTCGTAAAGAGGAAGGCGATGAAGCAGCGAAGCATCAGCTGGCGGAGGCTAACCTGCGCCTCGTGGTGAGCATTGCCAAACGTTATGCCGGAAGAGGAATGGCGCTGCTGGATCTGATACAGGAAGGCAATCTTGGCTTAATCAAAGCAGTAGATAAGTTTGATTACAGCAAAGGTTATAAGTTCAGCACCTATGCCACCTGGTGGATTCGCCAGGCAATTACCAGAGCGATTGCAGACCAGGCAAGAACGATCCGCATTCCGGTTCACATGGTAGAGACAATTAACAAGGTAATCCGTACCTCCAGGCAGCTTGTCCAGGATCTGGGCAGGGAACCAAAGCCGGAGGAAATAGGGGAAGTCATGCATATGTCGCCGGAGCGTGTAAGGGAGATCCTGAAAGTTTCTCAGGAGCCGGTCTCCTTAGAAACACCGGTGGGCGAGGAAGACGACAGCCACCTGGGCGATTTTATCCAGGATGACCATGTGGCAGTTCCGGCTGAAGCCGCCGCTTATACCTTGCTTCGGGAGCAGCTGGTAGAAGTTCTGGACACCCTGACTGACCGGGAGCAAAAGGTATTGTCCCTGCGATTCGGTCTGGTAGATGGAAGAGCCAGAACCCTGGAAGAAGTGGGAAAAGAATTTAATGTTACAAGAGAGCGAATTCGGCAGATTGAGGCAAAAGCGCTGCGTAAATTGCGCCACCCAAGCAGAAGCCGCAAGCTAAAGGACTATTTGGATTAAGAAAGGAAGTTATCATATGCAGTTATCAAAAAGGCTGCTTGCAGTCTCTGAAATGGTAACTTCCAATAGCCGCTTGGCGGATATTGGAACGGACCATGGATACATACCGATTTACCTGATTGAGAATAAAAGAATTCCCCGGGCAATTGCCATGGATGTGAATAAAGGCCCTTTAAACCGGGCAAAGGAAAATATTGAACTTCATGGACTGGGGGAATACATAGAGACCAGGTTGTCAGACGGCGCAGCCGCCCTGCACAGCGGGGAGGCGGATGCTGTTGTGATCGCCGGAATGGGCGGAGGCCTGGTTATAAAAATACTGACTGAGGGATCCGAAGTATTGGAAAGCGTAAAGGAGCTCATTCTGCAGCCACAGTCTGAGCTCGCTTTTGTGCGCCGTCATTTACAGGACAACCATTATGCAGTTATAGAAGAAAATATGGTATTGGATGACGGAAAATATTATCCCATGATGAAGGTCATTCATGATAAAATGGATTACGAAAGAGAGATTGATTTTAAATATGGAAAGCTTTTATTAGAGCAGAAAAATGAATGTTTAAAATCTTTCCTGGACAAAGAAGAGAGAACCTATGAGAAGGTGTTGGAAACTCTTAGGGGAAATGATGGCGAACACGCAAAGCAGCGTATTGCAGAAGTGGAACATGAACTGGAATGTATACGTACAGCAAAGGAGGATATGGCATGACAGGAACAGAAATTATTCAAAAATTAGAGGAAATATACCCGGCTTCTTATGCGGCACACTGGGACAACCCCGGCCTGCAGGTTGGAAGAAGAGAAAAAGAGATCCGGAAAGTATTCGTGGCATTAGATGCTACGGATGAAGTGATAGAAGCGGCAGTTCAAAAGAAAGCAGATATGCTGATTACCCATCATCCACTGCTGATGTCCGGAATGAAAAAGATAAATACAGATGATTTTATGGGACGCAAAATTATTCGGCTGATACAAAATGATATATGCTGTTTTGCAATGCACACAAATTATGATGTACTGATGATGGCTGGCCTTGGCGCCGAGTACTTAAAATTGCAGAATCCGGCAGTTCTGGAAGTTACTTACCGGGGATATGAAGGCAGTACAGTAAGGGAAGAGGGATTTGGCAGAGTAGGTGAATTACAAAAAGAAATGACTTTAAGAGAAGCTGGAGAACTGGTGAAACAGGCGTTTGGGCTGGATTCTGTAAAAATATTCGGAGATTTGGATCAGAATGTCCGCCGGGCAGCAATATCTCCCGGCTCGGGAAAAAGTATGATTACGCCTGCTGTCTCATCCGGTGCACAGGTTCTGGTCACAGGAGACATCGGACACCATGAAGGGCTGGATGCCGTTTCCCAGGGGCTCTCCATTATAGATGCCGGGCATTACGGACTTGAACATATTTTCATAAAGCAGACTGCAGATTATTTAAAGGAAGCATTTTCCTGCCTGGAAGTAGAACAGGAGCTTTTAAAGAACCCTTTTTATGTTCTTTCCTGATTGAAGGTTAGAGATCATTATGATAAGATAATAATATAGAAATACGGAGAAAAACTGATTTATGTGACAGAAAGAAGGAGAAAAGTTTTATGGACAGTTATGGATTTTTGTTGGATTTGGCGCTCATCCTTTTGAGCACAAAAGTGTTGGGACTGATTACCAGAAGGTATCATATGCCTCAGGTAGTAGGTGCACTGCTGGCAGGACTGATTATGGGACCTGCGATGCTGGGTATTCTGAAAGAAACTGATTTTATTCAGGCTACTGCCGAACTTGGTGTAATTGTACTGATGTTTTGCGCAGGAATGGAAACAGATATTGAAGAGTTAAAGCGCAGTGGAAAAGCCAGTTTTGTAATTGCAGTATTAGGTGTAATCGTACCTCTTGCCGGAGGGCTTGCAGTGGGTTACTTTTTTAATAGACCCGGAGTGATCGAATCAGATGCAAATGCTTCCCTGCTGTTACAGAACATATTTATCGGTATCATTCTAACAGCTACCTCAGTAAGTATAACCGTAGAGACATTGAAAGAAATGGGAAAACTAAAGACCCGTTCCGGAAATGCGATTCTGGGGGCAGCAATTATCGATGACATACTTGGCATTATAGCGTTGACAATTGTAACCAGCATGGCGGATACCTCCGTTAATGTGGTCTACGTATTGTTAAAGATTGTGGCATTTTTCATAGTAGCCCTGATTGCGGGTTATCTGTTTTACCTGTTTTATAAAAAATGGAGCGATCAAACGGAAAGAGGGCTGCAAAGACATGCAATTGCTGCATTTGTATTCTGCCTGCTGATGTCTTACGTTGCCGAACATTTCTTTGGGGTTGCAGATATCACCGGAGCATTTATTGCCGGGCTTATTATGTCCAGAACGAAACGGGCGCAGTATGTGGAAGCACGGTTTAACACCTTGTCATATCTGATGCTTTCACCGATCTTTTTTGCCAGCATTGGTATAAAGGTAGAACTTCCCGCTATGACAGGGGAAATTATTGCATTTTCAGTTATACTGGTTATTGTAGCTATATTGACCAAGATCATAGGCTGCGGATTAGGAGCAAAGGTCTGCCACTATAAGAATTATCAATGTGCAAGAATTGGAGTTGGCATGATTTCCAGGGGTGAGGTTGCCTTGATTGTAGCCAATAAAGGTTCAAAGCTTGGGCTGCTTGGAAAAAACTTTTTGGGTCCTATCGTGGTAGTAGTGGTAATTACAACAATCATAACTCCGATATTATTAAAGCTTATATTTAAAAAAGGACCGGGACCGGAATTGCCCTTAAGCGATTCTGCGTTGGTTGATTCATTTGATAAAGTAATTTAATTGAGAAAATATACATATAATACATATACAGGGCATTAATACCAGTGCAGCATTGCAACTGGAACTGTGACAGAAAGGGGCAGGGGATAATATGGCTGAACAAATGGCAACAGTAGAGTCCAGAGGAGAAAAAAAGAAATATCCTTGCGGAACAAGTTTTTACAAAATAGCAAAAGATTACCAGCATCATTATGAACAGGATATCCTGCTCGTCATGGCAAATGGAAGACTCAGGGAACTTCACAGGGAATTAGAGGAGGATTGCCAGCTTACATTTTTGACGGCAGAAGATAAGATTGGTTTTGATGCTTACCGCAGAAGTATGGTGCTTTTGCTTCTAAAGGCTATCTATCATATGGGTGGCCATGCAAATATTAAAAAGGTCTGCGCCCATTATTCGGTAAGCGAAGGCTATTATTTTACCGTTGATGGAAAATTAAAAGTTGACAGGGATTTCTTAGAGCATGTAAAAGACTATATGGTAAAGCGGGTGGAAGAAAATATTCCCATTACGAAAAGGAATGTAAGTATAGCGGATGCCAAGCGCCTGTTCCGGCATTATGGGATGATCGATAAGGAAAAATTATTCAAATACCGGACCGTATCTACGGTAAATCTCTACGATCTGGATGAATTTGAAGATTATTTTTACGGTTATATGGTATACAGTACCGGGTATTTAAAGTATTTCGATATGCATCTTTATGACGAAGGCTTTGTATTACAGTTTCCCACACGCAGCAATCCCAGGATTGTACCGGAATTTCTTCCTGAAACAAAGATCTTCCATGTGCAGAAAGAATCGCTGAAATGGGGGAAAATGCTGGATATCTCTACCGTAGGAGATTTAAATGAGCGCATTGTCAATGGAGAAATTAATGAACTGATCTTGATCCAGGAAGCCCTTCAGGAGAAAAAAATGGGTGAAATGGCGGAACAGATATTGAATAACCCAAGCAAACGCCTTGTGATGATCGCCGGTCCGTCTTCTTCCGGGAAAACTACCTTTTCCCACAGGCTGTCCATTCAGCTGTCTGCACATGGTTTAAAACCCCATCCTATTGCGGTGGACGATTATTTTGTTGACCGGGATAAGACTCCGGTGGATGCAGATGGAAAACACAATTTTGAATGCCTGGAAGCCATTGACGTAAAACAGTTTAATCAGGATATGAACGCTTTGCTTGCCGGAGAGCGGGTAGAGCTGCCTTATTATAATTTCAAAACCGGCAAACGGGAATACAAGGGCAACTATAAACAGCTGGGGGAAAATGACATTCTGGTGCTGGAAGGGATTCACTGTCTGAATGATAAACTGTCCCACAGCCTTCCAAGAGAAAATAAATTTAAGATTTATATCAGTGCATTAACTCAGCTCAACATAGATGAACATAACCGGATTCCCACAACAGACGGCAGGCTGTTGCGCCGTATGATAAGAGATGCAAGGACCAGAGGCACCAGCGCCAAAGGAACTATCAGCATGTGGCCTTCCGTACGAAGAGGGGAAGAGAAATACATTTTCCCATTCCAGGAAGAGGCAGATGTGATGTTTAATTCAGCGCTGATTTATGAACTGGCTGCACTGAAGCAATATGCAGAACCGCTGTTATTCAGTATTGACCAGGATGAACCGGAATTTCTGGAAGCAAAAAGGCTGTTAAAGTTTTTGGATTACTTTGTGGGAATGCCAAGTGAGAATATCCCGCATAATTCTATTTTACGAGAATTTGTAGGCGGAAGCTGTTTCAATGTGTAAGCGTGCATTGACAAAAATAAAAAGAGATGGTAGAATACCAAAAGTAAGTAGAATAAATGGTCGCGGCTGGAAGACCGAAAGGTGCCAGACGAGGAAAGTCCGGGCTTCACAGGGCAGGGATGCCGGATAACGTCCGGTGGAGGCAACTCTAAGGATAGTGCAACAGAAATGAACCGCCAGTTAAACTGGTAAGGGTGGAAGGGCAGTGTAAGAGACTACCGCCTTTCTGGTAACAGAAGGGGCATATGTAAACCCCATCCGAAGCAAGACCGAACAAAAGCATATGGCGGCCCGTCAGCTTTAGGTAGGTCGCTGGAGCCTTTTGGCGACAAAAGGCCTAGATAGATGACCATTCACGACATAACCCGGCTTATCGTTCTGCTTATACTTAATTATATTTTAGATTGAAATGATTTGGACATAAAACAACCGCAGGCATTTAAATGTCTGCGGTTGTTTTATGTTCAGGCTAAAAATTCTGCCTGACAGCTGCAAAGTGAGGCATACAGCTGTCAGAAATAAATTTTAAACACGCTTTAACGTCCGGCGTATTTTTCTTCACAATATTTACAGCGGTAAACTTCTTTTTCGGGATCGGTTAATACAAATACCTGATCCAGCCCCTGTTCGATAGAAGTAATACAGCGTGGATTTTTACATTTAATTACGTTAGTAATTTTCTCAGGGAGGGAAAGCGCTTTTTTGTTTACAATCGCTCCATCTTTTATGATATTAATGGTAATGTTATGATCAATAAAACCAAGGATGTCCAGATCCAGTAAATCAATGGGACATTCTACTTTAATAATATCTTTCTTACCCATTTTATTGCTGCGGGCATTCTTGATAATAGCAACGCAGCAGTCCAGTTTGTCCAGTCTCAGATAGTGATAAATAGACATGCTTTTTCCGGCTTCAATGTGATCCAGTACAAAGCCTTCACTTAATTGTCCTACATTTAACATATTTCTACCTCCAATAATGTAAGAATCAATGCCATTCTGACGTATACTCCATATTGTACCTGTTTAAAATAGGCAGCCCTTGGGTCATCATCCACTTCTACCGAGATTTCATTTACTCTTGGAAGAGGGTGGAGCACCAGCATATCGTCTTTGGCAAGTTCCATTTTCTGTTTGTCCAGAATATAGAAATCTTTCATACGTACATAGTCTTCTTCGTTGAAGAAACGCTCGCCCTGTACTCTTGTCATATAGAGAAGGTCTAATTCCGGAAGGGCTTCTTCCAGTCTGACCACTTCTTTGTATTCCATATGGTTTTGTTCCAGTACGTCTTCACGGATGTAATCAGGAACACGCAGTTCATCAGGAGAAATCAGTACAAACCGGATACCGGTGTAGCGTACCAGCGCGTGGATCAGGGAGTGGACGGTTCTGCCGAACTTTAAGTCACCGCATAATCCAATGGTTAAATTGCCAAGGCGCCCCTTTAGGGAACGAATGGTTAACAGATCGGTAAGCGTCTGGGTAGGATGCTGGTGTCCACCGTCTCCTGCATTAATAACAGGGATGGAAGATTTCATGGAGGCCACCATAGGAGCACCTTCTTTGGGATGTCTCATAGCGCAGATATCTGCGTAGCAGGAGACCATACGGATCGTATCGGCAACGCTTTCCCCCTTGGAAGCTGAGCTGGATGCGGCCGAAGAAAAACCAAGTACATTACCGCCCAGATTCATCATAGCTGCTTCAAAGCTTAATCTGGTTCGGGTACTTGGTTCATAAAATAAAGTTGCCAGTTTTTTTCCTTCACATGCATGGGCATATTTCATTGGATTGGCTTCAATATCGTTTGCTAAATTTAAAATAGAATTTAATTCCTCCACGCTAAAATCTAAAGGACTCATTAAGTGTTTCATAGTTTTCTCCTTTCGCGCAATGAATATTTGCTTTTAATATCATATAATATATGGTATTGAATTTCAAGTTCTTTTTTTATGGATGGGCAAGTCTTCAAAAAGACGCTCTGCAGATATGGGAAGTGTGGGAGATATCCCAGGGGGAGGGGGAAAAATATTTTGCAATTATGAGGCTTATGAGATATAATAGAGTCAAAATCTATGAACTGCCGAAAGAATTTCACAATGAAATTCTGCCTGTTTTTGTGAGGTAGTAACAGGTGGCGAAGGAGGTTATATGAAGTTTGTTGAGAAAAAAAGAGTGCTGTTTTTTGGGCTTCCCTGGACGTTTACAAAATATACCATTACAAATGAATACATAACGGTAAATTCAGGCCTGCTGAATCATGAGGAGAATGATGCGTATATGTATAAGATTGTAGATGTGCGTCTGGATACCAGCCTGTTGGAGCGGATGTTTGGGCTTGGTACCGTACACTGCTATGGCGGAGATGTAACAAACCCTACTTTGGCTTTAGTACATATTAAAAATGCAAAACAGATTAAAAATTTTATTCTGGAAGCTTCGGAAGACCAGCGGATCAAACGAAGAACATTAAATACAATGGATGTTGCCGGCAATTTTGACGGGGCACATGTTAATGCGGACTGTGACTGCGGCCAGCATATGGGTTAGAGCGTGTTATAAAATTGCTGTCTCAGGAGTGTGTTTTATTAAGGAAAAGGCTGTTACATCGTTCGTATGCAACAGCCTTTATCGTTTTAGTATTTTTTCATAGAGAAGCCCTGTGGCAAACCACAAGGGAGCGTAGTCCAGTCTGATTACTCCTTTTACATTTAATTTTGCCTTGCTGTAATCCCATGGGCACATACCGCGTTTTTTCAGGAAAGCGCCAGTTAAAAATTCGGTACTGAATATTGCCATGGTATAGATAATTCCGCGAAAAACAGCGCTTCTTTTATTTATGCGCCGGTAAATAGGACCGATAAAAGCTGCCATTCCATAAATAGGGAACATCCAGATAGAGGATTTTCCGGTTAGTTTCAGTTCTCTGCGCCGGAAGGATAGAAAGCCGGTCCAGAGGATTTCCAGACACCAGCCGCAGATGCCGCATTTAATAAAATTATTCTTCATATGGAGAGTATGCGCCGGATAAGCAAGGATTATTCATTTAAAATATAAAAACAAAATGAATAATTGAATCTGAACGAAGGTATACGTATTATGCAGAAAGCCGGAAAGTGACAGCATGACAGGCCGCCTGCAATACATAATGGGTAGAAAGATGAATAAAAAGCAAGTGACAGCTACGGATGTAGCAAATGCAGCGGGAGTGTCCCAGGCTGCAGTATCGATGATTTTGAATAAAAAATATAATGTATCTTTTTCCAGAGAGACCATTGAAAGGGTGGAAGAGGCGGCTCGGAAGTTAGGTTATTCTATGGAAAAGAAATCAGCCAGACAGCACACCGGAATGAAAGGGACAATATTCGTAATCTGTCCCAATCTTAACAATCCTTATTATGGGATGCTGATAGACGGAGTGGAACAGGCAGCGTTAAAAAACCGTTTTGATGTATTTGTCTGTCAGACAAACCGGAATCTGCATACGGAAGAAAAATATTTGAAGCGTCTGGAAAAGCTTGGCCCATCCGGAATTATTTATACCTGTATGCCGGCATTTCCCCAGATAGTGAACCGGATGGCAAGGCAGATACCGGTGGTATTTATCGGTGAAAAAAATAATGAATTATTAGTTGATTCTATTGAACTGGACAGCCGGAAGCCGGGCAGTATGATAGCCAGATATCTGCTGGAGCTTGGACACCGGAAGGTAGGATACATCTCCACCAGAGTCAGTGAAAAGCAGCCAGCCAGACTGAGGCGTAAAGAAGGATTTACAGTAGAGTTTGAACATGCAGGCAAGGATTGCCAGGTATTTGTAAAAGAACCTGAAGAAGAACAGGGCATCTCTAGCCTGCAAAACATGGATATGGAGTTTCAGGCAGGATACCGGCTGGCGCTTGAACTGGTCAGGGAGGTACCGGACATTACGGCAATCGCAGGCTTAAATGATATGATTGCTCTTGGCATCCGGGATGCTCTTTTACAGGAAAAGTACCGCATTCCCAAAGAGATATCGGTGGTCGGCTGCGACAATATACTGGCATCCGGGATGCGGGGGATTGACTTGACTACCGTGGATCATTATGCGGGAAAAAAGGGTGAGGATGCCTGTAAGCTTCTGATGGAAAAAATGGAACGCCAAAAGCGGGAAAAATCTGAGAAAGTAGAAATGACAGAACATGTAGTTCACAGAGTGGAATATGAACCTCGTCTGATTATTCGAGGGACCTCTTCTTATGCAATTTATAATTCAAATTATTAATAATAGGATCTATTTATAATTTGAATGGGTTTTTGACAAATGAGAAAATGTCGGTTACACTACTCGTAGCGATCGACGCATTTGCGCCGGGCGGCACTTGTACTGCGTGGCACAAGTAATTAAGTTGCTGTACCGGGGAGTGCATACCGGGAGTGTTTGAAAGCAATTTTAAAACACGTTCTCGCGTAAAAAATTTCCAGAGAAGAAGGAGTCCATTATGAAGATTAAAGACTGGCAGGAATATTTAAACAGGGAAATCCCTTGCAGCTGCAGTAAAAAGCACCGCTGCGATATTGATGAGATACTGATTGAGGCAGGTGCGATAAAGAAACTGCCTGGTATTTTATCCCGCTATAATTATAAAAACATCTGTGTGGTTTCTGATATTCATACAGAGGTGGTAGCAGGCAGGACAGTCTGTGATTTACTGGATGAAAATGGGTACAATTATGAAAAGGTTGTGTTCCCGGATGAAGAATTAATACCGGATGAACGTATCTTAGGCAGCCTGCTGGTTGATTTGCCCCAGGATTGTGATTTGATTTTGGCAGTGGGATCGGGAACCATTAATGACCTGTGCAAATTTATTAGTTTTAAATTAAGCATTGATTATTTTATATTGGCGACGGCGCCATCCATGGACGGGTTTGCATCTAATGTTGCGCCCCTGATTGTAAAAAATCTGAAGACTACATATGAAGTGGGAAAACCGAAAGTTATCTTAGGCGATCTGGATATTTTAAAGGAGGCGCCGATCTCTATGATTGCAGCAGGGGCAGGAGATATTCTGGGCAAGTACGTTTGCCTGACTGACTGGAAACTCGCTCATCTCATTACCGGAGAGTATTACTGTGCCTATGTGGAATCCCTTATCCGCAGTTCCATTGAAGCCGTAGTCTCCGCCATATCAAAAGTCAGAGAGCGGGAAGAGGAAGCGATAGGTTCCATTATGGAAGGGCTGGTTTTATCAGGTATAGCCATGAGTTATGTTGGAAATTCCCGTCCGGCTTCGGGAAGCGAGCATCATTTATCTCATTATTGGGAAATGATGTCTTTATTCGGGGGCAGCCATGGGGCACTGCATGGTACAAAAGTGGGGATCGGAACGGTTCTTGGTTTATGTATGTACGAAATACTGGGTGAAAAACTGGACAGCCTGCAGGAAAAGAAAGAACACTTTGATCAGGCTGCATGGGATCAGCTGATCCGGGAAGCGTATAAACAGGCAGCACCTCAGGTTATCCTGTTGGAGAACCAGGTACATAAAAATGCAGATGCTGCTGTCCACAGCAGGGTAGAGGCATTTGAGAAGCATAAAGAAGAAATCAGCAGCATGATTGCCGGATTACCAAAAGCAGATGAAATTGCAGAGATGTTGAAAGAAATGGATGCCCCCAGCCAGCCAGCGCAGATCGGCGTGGATCAAAACACTTTAATAAACAGTGTATTATATGCAAAGGAACTGCGTAACCGCTTTGGCTTGCTGCAATTTTTATTTGATACCGGGAAACTGGAAGAAATGTCAGAATTAGCTGTAAAGGAGTTTCCATGTCAGAATTAAGTAGAAAGAAATTGTTTTTATTCGATATAGACGGCACTTTATCCGTGGGTAATACGCTGTTTGACGGCTCTAAAGAACTACTGGAATATATTGAAAACATAGGCGGAAGAGCTTATTTCATTACCAATAATTCAACGAAGAGCAACAGGGATTATGTTGAAAAATTTTCCGGATGGGGGATTACTACGGAGGAAGAGCAGTTCGTTACCTCCGGATATATGGCAATCCGGTATTTAAAAGAAAATTTCCGGGATCAGAAAATATTTGTCCTGGGAACTAAATCATACATTGCAGAGCTGCAGAAACAGGGCATAGCGGTTACGGAGGAAGTGGAAGAGGATGTGGCGTGCGTATTAGCTGCCTATGACAGTGAATTGAATTATCAGAAGCTGGAAAAAGCCTGTGAGCTGCTCTACCGAAAAGAAGTGGATTATCTTGCTACCAATCCCGATCTGTGCTGTCCGGCACCCTTTGGATTTATACCCGACTGCGGATCTATCTGCAATATGCTGGAGGCAGCGGTTTACCGCAAACCAAGGTATCTTGGAAAACCAAGCAGAGAAGTTGTAAAATTGTGTCTGAAACGGTCCGGTTTTACGAGAGAAGAAACCCTGGTGGTAGGGGACCGGCTGTATACGGATATTGCCTGTGGCATAGAAGGAAAAGCCCAGACCTGCCTGCTTCTCACAGGTGAAGCGAAGAGGGAAGATCTGAAAGACACCATCTATCAGCCGGATTATTGTTTTGGGACAGTGAGGGAATTGCTGGAATTTATAGAATCATAAGATACGTTCTATGGCAATGGGCTCAGACAAAGAAGCACCTTAAAAAGCTTCTTTGTCTGGGCTCGTTCTTTATGTATAGATTTAAATCCCTAAAATCCGCACAATTTCATTGAATTTTGCTAAGAAATATAATATAATAAACAATTAAAGTAAGTAGAATTGTAACGATTCGGCAAGTCAGCGCTTTTGCTGCACGGACTGTAAGAAAATATAGGGCAGCAGACAAAAATTCATCGCCAAAAGCGATTTTAATTGGATTTTTGAACGAACTGTGATGGTGCTGAACGGTTACGACGAATTTTTCATAATGAGCAGATCATTATTTAAAAAATAGATTGGAGAATCATGAACTACGAAGAAGCAAGAGTATATTTAGACAATGCGGCTAAATACGGAAGTGTACTTGGTCTTGACAACATGAAGGAAATGCTCGCAAGGCTTGATAATCCGCAGGATGAATTAAAGTTTATCCATATTTCAGGAACGAATGGCAAGGGCAGTGTTCTGGCATATCTGTCAACTGTCTTAAAGGAAGCCGGTTACCGGGTAGGCCGCTATATTTCACCAACCCTGTTCCACTACCGTGAAAGAATCCAGGTAAATGAGGTTTTTATTGAGAAGGATTCTCTTGCAGCCCATGTGGCTGAAATAAAAGAGGTGGCAGATGCTATGGAAGAGGAGGGGCTTCCCCATCCTACATCGTTTGAAATTGAAACGGCGCTTTCCTTTTTATATTTCAAAGAAAAAAAATGTGATATAGTAGTTCTGGAAACGGGGCTTGGAGGATTGGATGATGCAACCAATGTGATCACAACTACCGTTATGGAAGTTATTGCATCCATCAGTATGGATCATATGGGAATGCTGGGCAAAACCATAGCGGAAATTGCAGCCAAGAAAGCCGGTATTATAAAGCCGGATACGCTGGTAGTCACGATGCAGCAGAAGAAAGAAGCCATGCAGGTAGTTCTGGATACTGCAAAGGAGAAAAACTGCCAAGTGATGATTGCTTCCCCCAAAAGCGCAAAAGATATCCACTACGGGTATGAGGAACAATCTTTCTCCTATGGAGGATACGACAATCTGAAGATTTCCCTAGCCGGCAGCTATCAGGTTGCTAATGCAGTACTGGCAGTAGAAGCGGTAAAAGGGCTGATACAGCTTGGATACAAGATAACCCAGGATGTTCTGCGCTATGCATTTGCCCACACAAGATGGCCCGGACGCTTTACTTTAATTCGGAAAGAGCCGGTATTTATCATTGATGGAGCACACAACCGGGATGCGGCCCTGGTATTAAAAGAATCCATCCAACTGTATTTTCAGGATAAAAAGATATATTATATAATGGGTGTTTTTAAAGATAAAGAATACGAAGAAATATTAAAAACCACCGCTCCATATGCGGAAGCAATCATTACAATCGAAACGCCAAATAACGACAGGGCATTGCCGGCACAGGAACTGGCAGCGGCGGCATCTAAGTACCATGCCCATGTAGAAGCAGCAAAAAGTATTAAAGATGCACTGGATAAGAGCCTGTCAATGGCGGAAAAAGACGATGTGATAATTGCCTTTGGTTCCCTTTCTTTTTTAGGAGAGATTACCAGAGAAATGGGAGAAAGTGAGGATTAACTATAATGATAGATCAGGATAAAATCAAAGAAGGCGTAAGACTTATTTTAGAGGGAATAGGTGAGGATATCACAAGGGAAGGACTGGTAGAGACACCTGACCGCATAGCAAGAATGTATACGGAGATCGTAGGCGGGATGGAAGATGACGCGGCGGAGCATCTTGGCAAACGCTTTCATGTGAAAAATAATGAAATGGTACTGGAAAAAGACATTACATTTTATTCTACCTGTGAACATCATATGCTGCCATTCTTTGGAAAAGCACATATCGCATATGTACCTAATGGTTCCGTGGTAGGGCTCAGTAAAATTGCAAGAACAGTAGAAGTGTTTGCAAAACGCCTTCAGCTTCAGGAACAGCTGACTGCCCAGATAGCAGATGCATTTATGGACAATCTGGATCCCCAGGGCGTAATGGTAATGGTGGAAGCTGAGCATATGTGCATGACTATGCGCGGTATTAAAAAACCAGGTTCAAAAACGGTAACTGTAGTTACCAGAGGTGTTTTTAAAGATAACGAAAAGCTGCAGAACACGTTTTATCAGATGTTGAGGTAAGCGGCGATGGATCGGGTAAATAAAATTTTAGTGAACAGGACTTACCGGGAATGTCTGGGTAAAATTCGCGTATGTGAAGCGGACAGGATCTTCTGCAGGCACGATATGGCACATTTTATGGATGTGGCAAGGCTTGCGTATATCATTAATCTCAGAGAAGGACTGAATATGGAAGAGGAGCGGATCTATGCAGCCGCTCTTTTACACGATATAGGGAGACATGAGCAGTATATAGACGGTACGCCCCATCAGGAGGCAAGTGCCAGGATAGCTCCGGCAATTTTGCAGGAGTGCGGGTTTACAGTGGCAGAGCGCAGGGATATTGTGAATGCAATTGCCCAGCATCGAAACTGTGGAATTAAAAATGAAAAGAGTCTTTCGGGGATTATTTACCGGGCTGATAAAATGTCCAGAAGCTGTTACGGGTGCCAGGCCGAGCAACAGTGCAGCTGGAGCAGTGAAAAGAAAAATTTAAAGATTGAATTATAGATATTGCAGAACAGAATATAAAGGTGGTTTGAGACAGGATGAGAATAGGCAATCGGAATTTTGATACAGATAAACATACGTATATTATGGGCATATTAAATGTTACGCCGGATTCCTTTTCCGACGGTGGAAAATGGAATGAGGAAGATGCTGCGCTAAAGCACGCACAGGAAATGATAGCGGAAGGTGCCGATATCATCGATATCGGAGGAGAATCCACAAGACCGGGATATACCCTGCTGTCTGATGAGGAAGAAATCGCACGGGTGGTTCCGGTGATTCGGGCTGTGAAGCGCCGCTTTGACGTTCCCGTATCCGTTGATACTTATAAAAGCCGTGTGGCCAGAGCCGCATTAGAAGCCGGTGCAGATCTGGTGAATGATATCTGGGGCCTGAAATATGATAAGGAATTGGCTGGGGTCATTGCAGAATATCAGGCGCCCTGTTGTCTGATGCACAACCGTAAAGAGGCAGACTATCAGAATTTTATGGATGATATGCTGCAGGATCTGAGAGAAACAATTTCCATAGCAAAAACTGCCGGTATTAAGGATGAGAATATTATTTTAGATCCAGGAGTTGGATTTGGAAAAACTTATGAAAATAATCTGGAGGCAATAAACAGGCTGGAATGTATGCATGAACTGGGATATCCCATCCTTCTTGGAACCTCCAGAAAATCAGTGATCGGGCTGACACTGGACCTTCCAGCCTCGGAAAGACTGGAGGGAACTCTTGCTACAACCGTAATGGGAGTCATGAAAAAAGCAGCTTTCGTCCGGGTACATGATATCCGGGCAAACGCAAGAATTATAAAAATGACAGAGGCAATTACCGGGCGCGCCTGAATATAATACAGGTTTCAATACGGTCCGGCACTGCAAATCAAATTTAACTGGGCAATGCAGCACTTAGAATGGTCAGGAGACAAAAGCGGAGGAATACATGGATAAAATAAAAATCAAAGATCTGGAAATATACTGCCATCACGGAGTATTTCCGGAAGAAAATAAACTGGGGCAGAAGTTTGTTGTTTCAGCAACCCTGTATACGGATACCAGAGAAGCGGGAATGAATGATGACTTAACCAAGTCTATCCATTATGGGGATGTGAGCCATTTTATTACAGAGTTTATGCAGAATCATACTTTTAAACTCATTGAAACAGTTGCAGAAAAACTGGCAATGGAATTATTGATTGAGGTAGCCAATTTAAAAAAGGTAAAGCTGGAGATTAAGAAGCCCTGGGCACCGGTTGGGCTTCCTTTAGATACCGTTGCGGTGGAAATAACGAGAGGGTGGCACACGGCTTATATTGCCATTGGATCCAATATGGGAGACAAGAGTTCCTATTTGCAGGGAGCCGTAAAATCTCTGGATGAGCTCTATGGCTGCCAGGTAGAAAAAGTATCGGAACTGATAACCACTGCCCCTTATGGCGGAGTGGAACAGGATGAATTTTTGAATGGGGCATTAAAGCTCAAAACTCTTTTTACACCGCAGGAATTGCTGGAAAAGCTTCACGAAATTGAATTAGAGGCTGGCAGGGAGCGGGTAGTCCGCTGGGGGCCCAGAACCCTGGATCTGGATATCCTTCTGTATGATGATATCATTCTGGATACGGAAGATCTGCACATTCCTCATATTGAAATGCATTTAAGAGACTTTGTATTGGAGCCTATGGTTCAGATTGCACCATATAAGAGACATCCGCTGCTAAAGAAAACAATGGAACAGTTAAAGGGAGAATTAAATGGCTGATTTAACAGAATTAAGAGATGAAATTGACCGCATTGACAAGGAAATGGTTGCATTGTTTGAAAAAAGGATGAGCATCAGCAGCCAGGTTGCGGAATACAAAATTGATACCGGTAAAAAAGTATTTGACAAAGCAAGGGAAGCATCCAAAATTGAAGCAGTTACCCAAATGACCCATAATGATTTTAATAAACATGGCGTGGAAGAGTTGTTCCAGCAGATCATGGCAATGAGCCGAAAACTGCAGTACCAGCTTCTGGCACAAAAAGGTGCGGTGGGAAGGCTGCCGTTTATAGAAGTGGAAGAAATCCAAAAAGATAATATCAGAGTTGTATTCCAGGGGGTGGAAGGTGCTTATTCCCATGCCGCCATGAAGGAATATTTCGGGGATAAAGTAAACTCATTTCATGTGGAGACCTGGAAAGACGCCATGGAAGCAATTGCAGAAGGGTCTGCGGACTATGCGGTTCTTCCCATTGAGAATTCTACAGCGGGAATCGTTAATGATATGTACGATCTGCTGGTTGATTTCGAAAATTACATTGTGGCGGAGCAGGTAATCCGCTGCGAACACAAGCTTCTGACTGTTCCGGGTACAAAACTGGATGAGGTAAAAACCGTTTATTCCCATCCCCAGGGGCTTATGCAGTGCAAACAGTTCTTAGATCAGCACAGAGACTGGAAACAGGTACCGCTGGATAATACGGCGGTGGCAGCTAAAAAAGTTTCAGATGACCAGGACAAAACCCAGGCAGCTATAGCCAGTGCCTTCGCCGCTGAATATTTTGAATTACAGGATATGGGCGTTCAGGTATGCTATAACGAAGTTAACTCCACCAGATTTATCATTGCTACAAACCAGAGAATCTTCAAAAAGGATGCGGATAAAGTCAGTATTTGTTTCGAAGTACCTCATAAGAGCGGCTCGTTGTATAATATGCTTTCTCATTTTATATACAATAACCTGAACATGAGTAAAATTGAATCCAGGCCCATTCCGGGCAGAAACTGGGAATACCGGTTCTTTATTGATTTTGAAGGGAATCTCAGTGACAGTGCAGTAAAAAATGCACTGCGGGGAATACGTGAAGAAGCAATCAATATGAAGATATTAGGAAATTATTAGAGAAAGGCAGTTAAAATGGCAGGAGTAAATGAATTAATTGTATACAGAAATTTTGAACAGGGACAGGTACTGGAGGATATGACCTGGATTATGGAGCATTTTCATAATGAATACTATAATGTGGAGGATATCCGTGCGTTATTTTATGACTGCATACACGGTCTGGTAGAATTGGCGGGCAGCTATGGGTTTTCAAAAAATCTGTGGCACAATTATCTCACGTTTCTCCTTGTAAATAATGAAAATACCTTTAGCACTGCCTGTGAAATTGTAGGTCCGGTGGAAGGCAGCATCAATGCCTTAGTACGTCATGATTTTGAAATCATTAAAGAATTGTTTGATTATGATTTTGGTCCTGTGGAAGAATATCTTCAGGTGAACTGCTTTGGTTTTATCAGTAATTACCAGAATATAAATGAAAACAGCAAAATGTTCAACAAAAGAATTCGTGACCGTATCTGCGATCTGAGCGTGAAACTTGGAAATGCCAAAAGCATTGATGAATTCATGGAAGATATGACAACGTTTTACAAGGACTTTGGTGTGGGAAAGCTGGGACTTCATAAAGCTTTTCGCGTAGCACATGAAGATGACGGAGTACATATTGTACCCATTACCAATATTGCCCATGTTCATCTGGATGATCTGGTGGGCTATGAAATTGCCAAGAAAAAGCTCATTGACAATACCGAGGCATTTGTCCAGGGCAAAAAAGCAAATAACTGCCTGTTATTCGGAGATGCCGGAACCGGAAAATCTTCCAGCATCAAAGGTATATTAAACCAGTATTATGACCAGGGGCTCCGCATTATTGAAATATATAAACACCAGTTCCAGGATTTAAATGAAGTGATTGCCCAGATCAAGAATCGAAATTACAAGTTCATCATATATATGGATGATTTATCTTTTGAAGAGTTTGAGATTGAGTATAAGTATCTGAAGGCCGTCATCGAGGGAGGCCTTGAGAAGAAGCCGGATAATATCTTGATTTATGCTACCTCAAACCGCAGACATCTGGTTCGTGAACAATTCAGCGATAAAGAGGGCAGAAGGGATGACCTGCATTCATCCGATACAGTACAGGAGAAGCTGTCCTTAGTATACCGTTTCGGGGTTAAGATTTTCTTCTGTGCTCCGGATAAAAAAGAATTCCAGAAGATCGTCCGTACACTGGCAGAACGTTATCATATAAATATGCAGGAAGAGGATCTGCTGCTGGAGGCAAACAAATGGGAATTGCAGCACGGAGGCCTGTCAGGCCGTACAGCACAGCAGTTTATCGATTATTTATTAGGTCAGATACAGGATTAAACACAAACTATTAGGGGGTGATTTAATGACAATGGCAACATATGCTGCAATTGATGTGGGATCTTATGAAATAGAAATGAAGATTTTTGAACTTTCATCCAGACGGGGAATGCGTGAAATTGACTGCATACGCCACCGGATGGAATTGGGGAAGGACGCCTACCGGACCGGGAAGATCAGTGTGGAACTGGTGGAAGAACTCTGCAGTGTTCTGCAGGATTTCCTTGTGATCATGAAAGGATACCGCGTAGACGCTTTTCGTGCCTGTGCCACCAGTGCAGTCAGGGAAACAAAGAATAAATTAATTATGCTGGATTATATCGAAAAACGAACCGGCATTAAAATTGAAGTACTGGGAAATTCAGAAGAGCGGTTTCTGGATTATAAATCCATCGCATCCAGGGAAGCTGAATTTGCAAATATCATCCAAAAGGGGACTGCCATCCTGGATGTTGGGGGCGGCAGCATGCAGATTTCCCTGTTTGATAAGGACAGCCTGGTAACCACACAGAACATCCGTCTTGGCAATATGAGAATCAGGGAACGTCTGTCCGATATGGAGAATCAGACACCCCATATGGAGGTTCTCATTGAAGAATTAATTAACAATGAAGTACTGGGATTCAAAAAGTTATATCTGAAAGAAAGAGAGATCCAGAATGTTATCCTTATCGGAGACTATATTCTGGATCTTACCAAAAAATCCTTTTTGACAAAAGAAGAATTTTTAGACCTTTATGACACTGTGATCTGTAAATCTCCGGAGGATATCGCTGAAGCATATGAAATTCCATATGAAAGTGCTTCTCTAATCATCCCGTCGGTTATCATTTATAAGCGTCTGTTAGAAGAAATGGAAGCTGAGGCAATCTGGGTACCCGGTGTTTCTCTGTGTGACGGCATGGCATATGAATTTGCACAGAAGAATAAAATAATCAAGTCACTTCACAACTTTGACAACGATATTATTGCGGCAGCCAGAAATATTTCAAAACGCTACCAGTGTAACAAAGGGCACATTAAAGCCCTGGAAGACCTGGCAATACCCATATTTGACAAGTTAAAAAAAGTTCACGGCATGAATGCCAGGGACCGGCTGCTCCTTCGCATTGCAGTGATACTTCATGGATGCGGAAAATATATCAGTCTGTCTAACGTTGCGGAGTGTTCTTACAGCATTGTTATGGCGACAGAGATTATCGGCCTGTCCCATGTAGAGCGGGAAATCATCGCTAATGTAGTAAAATATAATACTATGGATTTTTCTTATTATGATGTGACAGAAGGACGGATTACGGAGATCAGCAAAGATGAGTATCTGAAGATTGCCAAGTTAACGGCTATTCTTCGAGTGACGAATGCCCTTGACCGCAGCCATAAGCAAAAGTTCAAGGATGTCAGGCTTTCATTTAGGGAAAATGAACTGTTGATTATTGCAGAAACCCAGGAAGACATCACATTGGAAAAAGGACTGTTTAGGGAAAAAGCAGATTTCTTCGAAGAAGTATTCAGCATCCGTCCAGTGATTAAACAGAAAAAATTAATGTAACAGGGAGGGAGACAGATGGAACAAATCGATTTTACAAAACCTGAATTTTATACCAACCGGGAATCCAGCTGGGTAGGATTTAATGACAGAGTCCTGAGCGAAGCCAGGGATAAATCCCTTCCGTTATTCGAACGGTTAAAATTTTTAAGTATAACAGCATCTAATCTGGATGAATTTTTTATGATACGTGTGGCGTCCTTAAAGGATATGGTGCATGCAGGTTATACCAAAAAGGATATTGCGGGCTTAACAGCCATAGAGCAGATTGACATGATTTTAAAAGAAGTACATGAGCTGGTTAATCTGCAGTATTCCACCTATAACCGTTCACTTTTGCCGGCTTTAAAGCAGCAGGGACTGGAAGTAGTGGTCTGCCATGAAGATTTGAGTAAGGAACAGGGAGCATTTGTGGACCAGTATTTTGAAGAAAATGTATATCCGGTACTGACTCCAATGGCAATGGATTCATCCAGGCCCTTTCCACTGATACGTAATAAATCCCTGAATATCGGAGCGCTGATTTCCAAAAAGGGAGAAACTGAATTTGCCACGGTTCAGGTTCCTTCCGTATTGCCCAGAATCATCCGCCTTCCCGAAGGAAAGAAGGGAGAAAAGAGGGTAATTCTTCTGGAAGAAGTCATTGAGCGTAATATCCAGAAACTGTTTTTAAATTACAATGTAATCTGTGCCCATCCCTACAGAATTATGAGAAATGCTGATTTAACCATAGATGAGGACGAAGCTGCGGACCTTTTAAAAGAAATACAGCGTCAGCTGAAAAAACGTCAGTGGGGTGAGGTGATCCGCCTGGAGATCGAAGATAAGATGGATAAACATCTCCTGAAAGTGTTAAAGAAAGAATTTGGCATAAAGGAAGAAGAGATATTTTCTATCAACGGGCCTCTGGATCTGACCTTCCTGATGAAAATGTACGGCCTGGACGGTTTTGACCATTTAAAATATGAATCGTACCATCCACAGCCTGTTCCGGACATGATGGGAGACGAGGATATATTTACACAGATCCGCAATGGAGATATACTGCTGCATCATCCGTTTATGACCTTTAATCCGGTAGTAGACTTTGTAAAACAGGCAGCAAAAGATCCTGATGTTCTGGCGATTAAGCAAACCCTGTACCGGGTGAGCGGAAATTCACCGATCATCGCTGCGCTTGCCCAGGCTGCTGAAAACGGCAAACAGGTATCGGTACTGGTAGAATTAAAAGCCCGTTTTGATGAAGAAAACAATATTGTCTGGGCGAAAATGCTGGAGAAAGCAGGGTGCCATGTAATCTATGGCCTGGTTGGATTAAAGACCCACAGCAAAATAACCCTGGTTGTCCGCAGGGAAGAGGACGGGATACGCCGCTATGTCCATCTTGGTACCGGCAATTATAATGATGCTACGGCAAAACTCTATACGGACTGCGGCCTTTTGACCTGTTCAGAACCTATTGGAGAAGATGCCACAGCTGTATTCAACATGCTTTCCGGTTATTCCGAGCCAAAGAGCTGGAACAAGCTGGCGGTGGCACCGATCTGGCTGCGAAACCGTTTCTTAAAACTGATCAGGCGGGAGGCCAGAAATGCCCTGGAAGGGAAACCGGCACATATCATAGCTAAAATGAATTCATTATGTGATAAAGATATTATTGCGGCGCTTTATGAAGCATCGGCTGCTGGTGTGAAGGTGGATCTGATTATCCGTGGAATCTGCTGTCTGAAGGTAGGCATCCCGGGCGTGAGTGAGAATATTACAGTCCGTTCTATTGTAGGAAACTTTTTGGAGCATAGTCGTATCTTCTATTTTTATCACAATGGAAGCAAAGAAGTATATATGGGAAGTGCGGACTGGATGCCCCGTAACCTGGATAAACGGGTGGAAATCCTTTTTCCGGTAGAAAGTGAGCACCTGAAGATGGAAGTGATCCACATTCTGCAGATTCAGCTGGAGGATAATGTAAAGGCACATATTTTACAACCCGATGGAAGCTATGAAAAAGTGGACAGAAGAGGCAAGATCAAGATGAATTCCCAGGAATATTTCTGTGAAGAAGCAGTGGAAAGAGCGGCAAAACCGGAAGACGTAGTGAAAGACCGTGTATTTATACCGGCGGAATCGATTGAAAGCTGAACACAAGAAGCTGATTTAGTATAGAAATACGATGAAAAAGCAGGAGAAGGGGTATTAATTCCCTAAATCCTGCTTTTCTGTTAATATAAGAGAAATTTTTCTATCACTTCTGCAATACCGTCATGGTTATTGTCTTTGTGTGTTATGTAGTCTCCATATTTTTTTATGTCCTCTGCTGCATTTTGCATAACAACTCCGATTTCGGCAGTTTCAAGCATTGAGATATCGTTAGGAGCGTCTCCGGCAGAGATCGTGTTGCATTTTGGAATGCCAAGGATACCGCATAATACTTCAATAGCATGTCCTTTTGACATGCCCGGTGCCACAAATTCCAGGTATTGGGGACAGGAAAAGATATATTCCGTCTTATCGGCTGCCCAATCAGCAATCGTTTCCTGAAAATGCACCAGTTTATCATGGTTTTCATAATCGATTACGATTACCTTACCCGGCTCTGCAGTTAACTCTGTCATGACATCAGGTACAATCAGGGAAGTCAGGTTTGTCAGAGATTCATATCTGTGCAACGCAGGAGTATCGTGTTCTGAGAGTATATGAGTGTCCGAATAGGTTTGGGAATGTAGTCCCTGTGCATGTGCGGCATCTAAGAGGTAACGTACATAGGGAAGGGGCAGAGTCTGTTTATAAACTGTTTTTCTATGGTACAAGTCATAAATTTCTGCTCCGTTAAAAGCTATTGCATAACAGCCGTCCTGGGTTAATCCCAGTTCCTTTGAAAGGACAATTGCACTTGCAAGAGGACGCCCGGTGGTGATGACGATCTTATGTCCCTGTTTTAATGCTTTTTGGATTGCTTTCTGATTTCCAGCCGTAATTTCTTTGTCATCGTTTAACAAGGTACCGTCCAGGTCCAAAAATAAGATTTTGGTTTTCTTCTCTTTTTCCATAAAATCTTCCAGTGCTTCATCGCTGTCACTGATCCAGATATCTTCCTCCTCAGCCGTCAATCCCAGATATTCACGTAAGGTACGTGTATCATCACTGAAATTCCACTTACTGGTATAATCGAATATTTCATCAAATTCAATTGTTCCGTTCATATATAATTCGCGAAATGTCATAATTCCTCCATTTGGATGCCTGCGGGCATCTTATTATTTGTTGGGTATAAAAATTACACTCTGAAAATTATTATACCTAAAAGTAGCGGAGAAAACAAGGAGAATGATAAAACATGCGCAAAAGGCGTGGGTTCTGGTGATTTTCGCCGGGTTGAATTCTTATCCGATAGGGGGTATACTAAAAAGGATGAAAGAATGTCACAAAGGTTGAGACAGAAAGGAGTATTGCAGCGCTGACTGCAATATGCAAAAGGGATTAATAATGAAATATATAGATTTACATGTTCATTCGAATTGTTCTGACGGCACTTTCACACCGGCAGAGTTAGTAGATTATGCGATCCAAAAGAATCTGGCGGCATTTGCGCTGACAGACCATGATACCACTGCGGGGCTGGAAGAGGCATTTGAAGCCGCCAGAGGAAAGCAGATAGAAGTGATTCCGGGAATTGAATTTTCTACGGAATACCTGGGCAGGGATATTCATATTGTAGGATTGGAATTTGATTACAAAAGTCCCGAATTTTTAAATCAGATCGGGAAATTTCAGAATTCCAGAGATATGCGTAACCGTAAAATGATACAGAAGCTGCAGGAGGGAGGAATTGATATTACCTGGGAGCAGATGTTAGAGCGGTATCAGGATGCAGTTTGGACAAGGGCTCATTTTGCAAGTTATCTTTTAGAATGCGGCTATGTGAAGGATATGCGTGATGCATTCAAGAATTATATTGGAGATGATTGCCCATATTTTGTTCCCCGGGAAAAAGTGACACCTGTCCAGGCTGTACGTCTGATCCGCCAGACAGGAGGGATTCCGCTCCTTGCCCATCCGCTTTTATATCATTTAAAAGCGGAAGAGATGGATACACTTTTGGAAGAGTTAAAAAAAGCGGGACTAATTGGAATTGAAGCCTTATATTCCACGCATACCGGGTTTGACGAAAGTACAGTCAGGCGTATGGCGCGCCTGCACGGACTGCAAATCAGCGGAGGTTCTGATTTTCACGGCTCCCGAAAGCCTGGTATTGATCTTGGCTGCGGAAGGGGAAATCTTAAGATATCCTATGATATTCTCAAACAAATGCGGGAAGCACGTCAAAAATAAAAAATATAATGAAATAAAAAAAGGGAATTGACAAATCCTATGATATAGACTATGATACTTATATACCCCATAGGGGTATGCGAAAGGAGGATTAGATATGAAGACTGAAGTCTATATCATAAAAGGGATGACGTGTGCATCCTGCAGCAGTGCGGTGGAAAGGGTTACCAGGAAAATGGAAGGCGTTAACAGAAGTGATGTCAATCTGGCAACTAATAAAATGACCATTGAGTATGAGGAAGACAAAGTTACGCCTGAAGATATCATGAACCGTGTAGAACGTGCAGGCTTTGCGGCTGAACAGGAAGTTATAAAAGATGAAAAGAAAGTGAAGGAAGAAAAAGAGGAGCGGGAAGAAGCTTCCCACAAGATCAAACGGAGGTTGATTATCAGTATCGTTCTTGCAATTCCTCTGCTTTATATCTCCATGGGACATATGATTCCGTTTCCGCTGCCCCTGCCGGGATTTCTGGATATGCACAAGCAGCCCCTTAATTTTGCATTGGCGCAGTTGATTCTAACCACATTTATATTAATCTGTGGAAGAAAATTTTATATTGTAGGTTTTAAAACTTTATTCCGGGGACATCCAAATATGGATTCACTGGTGGCTATTGGTACGGGAAGTGCGTATATTTACAGCCTTGTTATGACAGCAATGATACCCGCATCCCATATGTACGTGGAGCGCTTGTATTATGAATCGGCAGCGGTAGTGGTTACACTGGTAATGCTCGGCAAATATCTGGAGAGCCGAAGCAAAGGGAAGACCTCTGAAGCTATTCAGAAATTAATGGAACTGGCACCTGATGTAGCAGTAGTATTGCGTGACGGTATGGAATCAGAAGTTCCCACAACTGAAGTTAAAAAAGGAGATCTGTTATTGATCCGTCCTGGAAGCAGAGTTCCCTTGGATGGAATGGTTGTCAGCGGAAGCAGCAGCGTGGATGAATCCATGCTGACTGGAGAAAGCATACCGGTAGAGAAAATTGCCGGCAGTGAGGTAATCGGCGGCAGTATTAATTATAACGGATCGATGCAGGTAGAAGTAACACACACGGGCAGTGATACTACATTGGCGAAAATCATTAAGCTGATGGAAGATGCACAGGGCAAGAAAGCCCCCATATCAAAGCTTGCAGATACCGTGGCAGGGTATTTTGTTCCCGCAGTTATTGTGATCGCAGTTGCCGCAGCCATCATCTGGGCATTGGCAGGGCATGATCTGGCATTTGTTTTAACGATTTTCGTATCCGTATTAGTAATTGCATGCCCATGTGCACTGGGGCTGGCAACACCTACTGCAATTATGGTTGGTACCGGGCTTGGTGCCAAATATGGTATTTTGATTAAAAGCGGAGAAGCTTTAGAAATTACTCATAAAATCGATGCTGTTGTTCTGGATAAAACAGGAACCGTTACGGAAGGGAAGCCAAGAGTCGTAGAAATAGTCAGCCCGGATATGGAAGCGGAGGAATTGCTTCGCATTACGGCATCCTGTGAGCGGGATTCAGAACATCCTCTGGGAAGAGCAATTGTAGAAGATGCGAAAAATAAAGGGATTGCATTAACAGAGCCGGAAGCATTTGAAAGCATAACGGGAAAAGGAATCAAAGCAGAATTTGCAGGCAGGGAAGTGTATATCGGGAATGAACGAATGATATCAGATCTGGGGATTAACCTAGGAAGTATGAAGCAGGCGGCGGATTCTATCGCAGATAAAGGCCAGACTCCGATGTTTGTGGTTATCGGAGGTGCGCTAAAGGGAATCGTCAGTGTAGCCGATACAATGAAGGAAACCAGTACGAAAGCCATTGATGATATGAAGAAACTGGGGATAACCGTGACCATGCTCACCGGAGACAATAAGCGAACTGCTCAGTATATCGGGAAACAGGCTCACGTGGACCATGTAATTGCAGAGGTACTTCCTGGCGATAAAGCTGCAGTTGTAGCAGATCTGCAGAAACAGGGTAAAAAAGTTATGATGGTGGGAGACGGCATCAATGATGCGCCTGCGCTGGTGCAGGCTGATGTGGGAACCGCAATTGGAAGCGGAAGCGACATTGCTATGGAATCAAGTGACGTCGTATTAATGCGGTCAGATCTGCAGGATGTATACCGGGCAATTAAACTGAGTAAAGCTACAATCCGGAATATCAAAGAAAATCTCTTCTGGGCATTTATCTTTAATACCATTGGAATTCCAGTTGCAGCCGGAGTACTGTATGCATTTGGAGGCCCTCTGCTAAACCCGATTTTTGCTGGGCTTGCAATGTCCTTTAGTTCTGTATTCGTAGTGAGCAATGCGCTACGCCTGAAACGGCTGAAGTTATAAAATATAGATTAAGAGGTGGACAGATGAGCGAAGAAAATTGTAATTGTGAGAAACATAAGCACAGGGAAGATAAGGAATATAAGGATCTGGTTCACCGGCTGAACCGCATAGAAGGGCAGATACGAGGAATTAAGAACATGGTGGAGGAAGAGCGGTATTGTGTAGATATTTTAACACAGGTATCCGCCATCCAGTCAGCGTTAAACAGCTTCAATAAAAGCCTGCTGGCAAATCATATCAGATCCTGTGTAGTAGAAGATATACGGGGTGGAAATGACGAAGTTGTGGATGAACTGTGTAAGACGATCCAAAAACTGATGAAATAGAAATTCAAAAATGAATTTATATAAATTAAAAAAGGAGTGTACCATTATGACAGTATTAAAAGTAGAAGAAATGCATTGCGAAAAATGTGTAGAAAGAATCAGTAAAGCTTTTGACAAAGCAGGCCTCACCTATGAAGTAAACCTTGCAGATAAAACCGTTTCTATTGACGGATGTGACAAGTGTATTGCCACTGCAAAAGAAATATTGGATGATCTGGGATTCTAGCAATCCGTCTGGACAGTAACAAAAGTGACCGGATGTACTACTAGAGTACAGAGTTAGTTTGCAATTGTCTGGATTTATCACTGTAGCGTGAGAATCAAGATGTGAAATAAAAAAGAAGGGGTTCTTATTTTAACGGATCACTTCTTTTTTAATCGTTCAAAGTATTCACATCTTTATGGAACGAAATAAATAGAAGGGGTGGCTAAATTGAATCACAAAGCGAAAAAAGAAGATAAGATCAAAATTATCCATTGCACGGAGTTTGATGATTTTAACCAAGGAGATATACTGATTGTTAATGACACCTGGTACGGGGGAGTATGGGCAAAAGATGGCGCGGGGGTATCCGTGGCTGTAAATGAAGATGCTTATGAGGTTTTTGAAGTAGCAGAGTGCAATAAAGTGGCAGAGTGCAATAAAATGGCAGAGTGCAATAAAGATGCAGAGTGCAATAAAGCTGCAGAATGTAATAAAGCGGCAGAGTGTAATAAATCAGTTGAAAAGGTCAAACCGGATGCCGTGGTAATGGATAAATATACTATCATGCATGGAAAGGAATGGATGCAGCCGGATAAAATTAAGAACCTGCTGGGTAAGACTTACTGGGCAAAGACAAGGAGTATGGAAACTATCAGAAAATCAATTGAAAAATCCTTATGCTATGGTGCATTTCGCAATGATAATGGAGAACAAATAGGATTTGCCCGTGTATTGACGGATTATGCCACCACCTATTATCTCTGTGATGTGGTAGTGGATGAAACTTACCGTGGGTGCGGCATTGGAAAGGGCTTATTGACAGCAATTCAGGAAAATGAAGAATTATCTTCGCTGAGAGGAATACTGGCAACACAGGATGCCCATGAATTTTATAAGAAATTCGGATTTGCCAATGAGGGCGAAACTTTTATGGGTAAACCCGGAAAAAAGGAGGATTAATATGCAGGAGTGTATAGATGGAATACAAATCCACTATGAAGTTAAAGGAGAGGGAAAGCCGGTTATCATGATTCACGGCTGTGGCTGTGACTACAGGCTAATGGCCGGATGTATGGAACCGGTCTTCCAGATGCATCAAGGATATCAGCGTATCTATATAGATTTGCCCGGGATGGGTGAGACATCTGCCCCTCTTGCTGCCGGAAGTTCGGATCGGATACTGGAAATTTTAATTACCTTTATAAAAAAATTGATAAAGGGTAAATTTCTGATCGCAGGTGAATCT
Source organism: uncultured Robinsoniella sp. (assembly GCA_900539655.1). Taxonomy (GTDB): domain Bacteria; phylum Bacillota; class Clostridia; order Lachnospirales; family Lachnospiraceae; genus Robinsoniella. The sequence goes on along the minus strand of UQCR01000031.1, from coordinate 839 downwards.
TATGGGGGATATCTGGCGAGGGGAGTCGTAACCAGATTATACCAGGATATCGATGGATTGCTTATGATCTGTCCCGTGATTGTGCCGGATCATGTTAAGCGCAATGTGCCTGCAAAGGCTGTTTTGCTGCATGATGAAGAATTCCTAAGCGGACTTGCTCCTGATGAAAGAGAATCTTATTGCGGATATGCGGTTGTCACTAACCAGGATACCTACCAGCGTTTCCGGGATCACATTTTCCCGGGAGTGAATATGGCAGATTCACGTTTTATAGAGACACTTCAGAATAATTATGCTTTTTCCTGGGATGTTGACAGGAAAAGCCGTGAATTAAAGTTTGGTAAACCCGTGCTATTGCTTGCAGGGCGTCAGGATCACTGCGTAGGTTACCAGGATTTATGGAATGTAATAGAAGACTACCCCAGGGGAACATTTGCAGTACTGGATATGGCGGGGCATAATTTACAGATTGAACAGCCAGAGACATTCCATCTGCTGGTGAATGAGTGGATTCACAGGACGGAAGTAGGAAGTATATAAATAGTTAGTATATAAATAGTCAGGTACATACGCAGCTAGGACATACATACCGGCGGGAATGAATGTTAAGCAAACTCTAGTACTACAGCGAACGTTTTGTAATGTTCTGTTAAATGCATTATATTTGGGTTTAGCTGAGGAAAGACGCTTTGTAGATGGAGGTAGTGTACGGAAAGAGAAGGGAGCGAGCCAGGACATTGATTTGGAAGGCTTACCGCAGAACTGGTATTTTCTAACCTTCCCAGAGCACTTTTTGGCGGCACGCGGGCATTCGCTCCGAAATCCTGATGCATTTCGCA
>UQCR01000030.1 GCA_900539655.1 uncultured Robinsoniella sp. | reverse complement strand
ATGGCAGCCGCCGTATACGCCAGGGTATCGGTACCATGCGCTATTAAAAATCCATCATAATGATCATAGTTTTCCCGGATGCAGCGAACCAGTTTACACCAGTAGCCATAGTTCATATTCGTGCTGTCAATGTTACAGATCTCTATCGTATCAATTGTACACAATCCAGCAATATCCGGTATATAAGAAAGCAGTTCATCGCCTCCCAGTGCAGGATGAAGTCCATGCTCACTTTCTCTGGATGCAATGGTACCGCCTGTAGTCAATGTTAAAAATCTTTTCATTATGAAAATCCCTCCTGTCCATTTTCATACTCATGAAAATCAGTATACAATGAAATCTTCTATTTGTACATGCCAAACATGAGATATTTATAGTACAATTATCTATGTTTTTGCGAAATATATGCAAAAAACCAATACCGGCATTACTTGTTAGTTCAAGCAATGCCGTACTGGTTTTAAATTTGTTATGCTATGGTATAGCCCCCGTCCAGAATCAGATTGGCACCATTGAACAAACTGGCTGCGTCACTTGCCAGATAGACTGCACAGGCTGCCACTTCCCCGGGATAACCAAAACGCCTGGAAGGAATCATCTGTTTGAATGCTTCCCCTTCCTCATTGTTCCAATTCATGGAACCCATAGGGGTCAGAATAATCGTGGGAGAAATTGCATTTACCCGAACATTATGTTTTCCCCATTCCAGAGCAAGCTGCTTTGTGGCATGAATCAGACCTGCTTTTGCGGTTCCGTATGCAAGATGGCGTTCTAATGCAACCACACCTGCCTGTGAAGCAATATTAATGATGCTTCCGCCCCCGTTTTTGATCATGGTTTTTCCTACAGACAGCGCCATGCGTACTGCACCTGTCAGATTGACCGCCATCGTCAAGTCCCACACATGTTCCGTACTGTCTTCTGCCAATTCCAGATAGCCCACACCTGCACAGTTCACCAGGATATCGATGTTCCCAAACTCTTTTACAGCAGATGCTACCGTTTCTTCAATTATTTCATCACTGGTTATATCTCCGGAACAGGATAGAAATCTTTTGCCCCTGCTGATTACATACTCCTTTAGTTCTAAGGATTCTTCCAGATCAAAGGCAATTACATCTGCTCCTTTTCTGGCAAACATTTTGGCAATTTCCAACCCTATTCCGCTGGAAGCACCTGTAATTACCGCATGCTTCCCATCCAGATTAAAATCCTCATTCATCTCACTGAAATTTAATTCCCGCATCATCCAAATTCCTCTTTTCTTTCCCGGATCACACCTGATCCCCGGATATCTGAATCAATACTTTTAAGCTGCTGTCTTTGTGTTCTTCGATATAACGGAAAGCCTTGGCATAATCGGCTAGTTCAAATGTTTTGGAAATTAAAGGCTTTGTCTTTATAATGCCTCTGTTCATCAGATCAATCGTATCATCGTAATCTTTTTCCACATACATCAGACTTCCTATCAACCGCAGTTCTTTATCCTGCACCAGGCTCATATTAACTTCAGGCCTTTTTCCAAATACTCCCACGATTACAATATCATGTCCTTTTTTAGACAGCTCTATTGCCTGATTAACTGTCGTTCCAATTCCAACGCATTCAAAAAATATATCTGCCCTTTCCCCGTTTAATGCCTCATCTATCGCTGCTTCCAAAGGTAACTTACCTGTATTTGCAGTTTTTGAAATCCCACATTCTCTGGCTATCTGCAGCCGGTAATCGGATAAATCCGTAATCAAAACTTCTTTCGCTCCTGCTGCAAGAGCTGCCTGTGCTGTCAGATTACCAATAGTACCCGCGCCCATTACAACGACATTCTTCCCTTTCACATCGCTCCCTCTGTGTACTGCATGGACACCTACCGCAGCCGGTTCAATAGTGGCTGCAATATCATTTGGCATTCCCTTCGGTATCTTCTTCACCAAAGCAGAATCAAAGGCAAAGTAATCGCACGCTGCTCCGGGTGTCTGGCAGCCGATGACTTTCAGCGTATCACAGATATTGTATCTGCCGCTTTCACAGGGTTCGCACCTTTGGCAGAATATCTGAGGCATTGCAGTCACTGTCTCGCCAGGCAGAATACCTCTGACATTCTGCCCCGTCTCCACCACCTTGCCTACAAATTCATGTCCCAGGGTAACAGGGCAGGTAATAAAAGGATGCTTACCATAATATGCATGTATATCAGACCCACAGATGCCTATATAATCCACCTTAATTACAATTTCGTTGTCTTTTGCTTGGGGTTTATCTGTTTCCCTAATTACAATTTCTTCCGGATTTATCAATGTAGCTATTCTCATCTTATTCCTTTCCGCCTCCATTCAGCATTGGGTCTATTTAATCTGCCCGTTTTCCGTATGTATCTTAATCCACTCATCTACATTATTTTCATCGATCAGCTGCCCTTCGATTAATGTTTTTTCAAATTCTTCTTCACCGCTAAGAACCTTGTCAATTATTCCAAAGGTTGTTTCCGCCATTACTTTTGCATTCTGGACACAGGTAGCGGTCAGACCTCCATCTTTAATGGATAACACTGCATCCGCCAGTCCGTCTACCCCATAAAAGGTCATGCCTTCCGCTCTTTTGGCATCATTAGCAGCTTCCCATGCTCCCAGAGCCATGGCATCATTCATAGAAACTACCGCATCAATCTGGTCATACGCCTGTAACCAGTCTTCCATAAAGTTCATGCCTTTTGACTTTTCCCAGTCTCCAATCTGCTCATCCAGAATCTCAATATCGGGCCTTGCATCAAATAACGTTTTCTGAAAGCCTTCCCTCCTGCCAATAGAGTGAGAATTTCCGGATGGCCCCAGTAAGATTACGACCTTACCATTTTGCGGTATTTTCTGAGCTGCCACTTCGGCTACAATGGATCCCTGTTCAATGGGGTCACAGTCTACATTTGATGCATACTGACTGCCGCCATCACTCTGATTAACCATTAAAATTGGTGTTCCATCCTGTACATACTGGTCCACCAGATCCGCTTCTGCGTCCGGCTCCAGTGGATGCAGAATAATATAATCGTATCCCTGGGTCACACAGTTTTCCAGATTCGCCAGCTGGGTTGATAAAGTATTTTTAGAATCCAGGATCGTAAGTGTCATATTCGGATATTGTTTTACCGCAATCTGCAGTTCCTGTGCCAGCCAGGCAGCAAAGGTTGCGGACATATCGGTAGGAAGCAGTGCAATTTCAAACTCTCCCTTTGCATCTTTGGCAGCATTTGATACTGCTTCCATTGCTGTCTCTGCAGTCTCTTTGGCATCTTCTTTTTGAGTGTCTGTTCCATCTTTCTTACCGCTTCCACATCCTGCAATTAATACTGCTGTCATCACCGCTGCTAACATTACGCTAAATACTTTTCTTTTCATTTTAAACCCTCCTTAATTTTATTTACTACTCTGAACTGGTTCAGAGATAGTTTCCATAATTTTCATTTTCCGTTTTCCTCTTTTGGAACGGATGTCAAACAATACTGCAATAATAATTAAAAATCCTTTAATGATCTGCTGTGAATAGGATTCTACGCCCAGCAGGTTCATAATGTTGTTCAGGATTCCGATAATCAGTGAACCAACCAGCGTCCCAAAAGCGGTACCCACACCCCCGGCAAAGCTGGTTCCTCCCACTACCGTAGCCATGATGGCATCTGTCTCATACCCCGTTCCTTCACTGGGAATTCCCGCATTCAGCCTCCCCATCAGAATCATACCGGCAATTGCTGCAAAAACCCCTGAAATAATAAAGGTAATCCATTTTGTCTTTCTTACCTGTATACCTGCTGCATTTGCTGCATCTTTATTACCGCCTATTGCATAGATGTATCGCCCAAACTTTGTATATTTTAACAGAATATGGGTGAGCAGGCACATCACAGCCATAAATACCACGGTAATGGGAATTACGCCCAATACAGTCCCCTGTCCCAGAACCTTAAAGTCCCCTATCTTATAGACATTATTTCCGGCGGTATACAGACAGATGCTGCCAAAAGTGATTGTCTGCATAGCCAGTGTAACGATGAAAGAGGGAAGTCCGAAATGTGCCACGAACAATCCGTTTAGCGCTCCTACTACGGCTCCCAGAAGAAGTCCAAATAAAATTGCCAGAATCAGATTACCGGTAGCCACATATAAGATACAGGCATAGGTTCCTGCCATACCAGCCAGACTTCCGATGGATAAATCAATTTCCCCGCTGATGATTACCATTCCCTGGGCAAATGACAGAATCGTTACAATACTCACCTGCTTCAGTATGTTCATCAGGTTTGTTGATGTCATAAACTTTGGTGATAAAAAGGAACAGATCACCACCATTACGATTAATATCAAAAATGTAGAAAACTTCTGTATTCTTGCTTTTACGTTACCTTTCATTTTTTTCTCCTTTTCCCCCTGTCTTTGTAGCTAATTTCATAATTCTCTCCTGGGAATACTCCTCCCTGCCAATAACTCCTGTCACATATCCCTTGTTCATCACGTATATGCGGTCACACATGCCTATTAATTCCGGCAGTTCCGAAGAAATCATTATAATACTGAGTCCCTTTTCTTTTACCAGCTTCATCATGATGTTATAGATTTCCAGCTTCGCTCCCACATCTATTCCCCGGGTGGGTTCATCCAGAATCAATACTTCCCCATCCAGCATGAGCCATCTGGCCAGTATTACTTTTTGCTGATTTCCCCCGCTTAAAGATCCCAGGTCAGTTTCTATTCCAGCTCCTCTCACATTCAGCATGTCAGACATGGACTTTGCTTCGTCCAGCTCTTTTCTAAGGTTCAGAAATCCCCCCTTCCTTACCCGCAGGCTTGCAAGTGCAATATTTTCCCGAATACTTCTGATTCCCACCACTCCTTCTTTCTTGCGGTCTTCTGAAACCATCAGAATTTTGCTGCGTATCGCCTGGGATACATTTTTTATCTCTACTTGCCTGCCATGCAAAAGTATTGTTCCGGAATCATAGGAATCCAGGCCGAATATTGCTCTTGCAACCTCCGTGCGCCCTGCTCCCACAAGACCTGCCATTCCAATAATTTCACCTTTTCTCAAAGTAAGATTTACCTGATCAAAGGTATCTTTACTGCACAAATTCTGAATCTCAAAAATGACGTTTCCAAGCGGTAATTCCACTTTTGGATAAATATTGGAAATTGGCCTTCCCACCATATGGGCAATCAGTGTATCATTGTTAAAATCAGCTGCGGGACCAGTGATAATCGACTGCCCGTCTCTGATTACCGTAATATCATCTGCAATCCTAAAAATTTCCTCCATTTTATGTGAAATATAAAGAATACTGATTCCCTGACTGCGCAGACGGGCAATTGTCTCAAAAAGTGCTTCCACCTCCTGATTACTAATGGAAGATGTCGGTTCATCCATAATAATTACTTCCGCCTTAAAGGCAACTGCTTTTACAATTTCTAGCATTTGAATGTTGGAAACTGAAAGTTCCTTTATCTTCATACCCGGATCATAATCCAACCCATTTTCCAGGAAAATTGTTTTGACTTTATTGCGCAGTTCTTTCCAATCAACCATTCCTGCTTTCCCCGGATGCTTCCCCATAAAAATATTTTCTTCAATAGTCAAGTCGGGAAAGAAATTTAATTCCTGGTAGATCATTGCAATCCCCGCTGTAAAAGATTCCAGCGGGCTTGCAAAAAATACTTCTTTTCCATCCAGCAGCATCTGTCCGGAATCTCTTTGGTACAGTCCATTGATGATTTTCATAAGAGTTGATTTTCCTGCACCATTTTCCCCCATGACAGCATGTACCGTACCCCTGCGCAGTGAAATATTAACATGATCCAGTGCTTTTACACCGGGAAAGCTTTTACAGATATTTCTCAATTCCAGTTTTATGTTCGTTTCCATTCCATCCTCCTTCCTGCATTACTTTACTCCTTCCATCATTGCCTTAACTGATTTTGGACTGATCTTCCCCTCCATTGGGCCAAATGCCATCGTATTCAGTGCTCCCGCAGCCGATGCCATCCTGGCAGCCTCCGTTACGTCTTTTCCTTCCAGCAGACCACATATGAATGCCCCGTCAAAACAGTCCCCCGCACCCGTTGCATCCACAGGCTCTATGGAAAATGCTTGTATATCTGACTTTCCTTCCCTGGTATAGATACTGCATCCCCTGGACCCGTTTTTAAGCACCAGAATCTCCATTTCCAAATGTTCAAAGCACGCTGCCGCTGCCTCCTCCACCTTACTTTTTCCGGTGATCTGCAGAAGTTCATCCACTCCAGGTAAAAAAATATTCGTATTTGCCATTACTTCCCTTATAATCTCGGAAACTTCCTCATCATGCATCAGTTCTTTCCGGATATTGGGATCGAAAGAAATCTTTGCCCCCAGGCTTTTTGCCAGCTTCATGGTACCCAGAATTTCTACTGCAAAATCCTTGTTTGACAAAAGCGAACATCCCATTACATGAAAGTATCTGACACCGCTCAGTACTTCTTTCTCAGGCATTTTAGCTTCTGCTGCAGGGGTATTTCCCATATGAAAAATGAACTTTCTGGAACCATCCGAAAAATAGGTTACAAAAGCCACCCCGGTAGCCCCTGAATCACTTTCCAGAACACATCTGCAGTCCACACCGTCCTTTCTCAGGCGATCCAGAATATTTTTCCCAAAATCATCCTTTCCCACTCCGCCGATAATACCGGCACTGTGTCCCAGTCTTGCCGCTGTATCAATGAAGATTGCTGGTGCCCCGCTGGGAAACGGACCTTTGAATAACCCCGGGCGGTCTAGCGGAACCCCTTCTTCTGTCCTCATAATTTCAACAATCATTTCTCCCATAATCCATATATCTGCCATTTACCTGATCTCCTTTAAAATATTTATAGGTTTACCTGTTTTTATGTTCTTTTTCTATTCTGAGATGCGTAACCGCAGCCGGCTAATTGATCATTACAAACAAAAATTTTTTTTAAGAAACACCAGTGAGTCCGCCAGCGCCCTGCTTAACATTTCTTCTTCTGCCCCATTGCTTAAATCTCTCCAGACTTTAATATCTTTTCCTACCTGTCCTCCCATCTTTACAAACGGCTCCATAACCACGCTTCCCGTGTATCCTGTCTCCTGAAGTGCCCTGCCGATCTCCGCCCAGGGAAGGGATCCCTGTCCCGGGAGCTTGCGGTTGCCTTCCCCGGTATGAAGTTCACCCATGCAGCTTCCCGCTCTTCGGACAGCATCTGCTATATTGTCTTCTTCGATATTCATGTGAAAGGTATCCAGAAGCAGCTTTACATTCGGTGAGCCTACTTCCCTGCAGAATTTTATTCCCTCTTCACAGGTGTTAAGAATATGGGTTTCAAACCGGTTAACTACTTCCAGACACATCTCTATACCCAGATCTTCAGCCGTCTGCGCCATTTCCCGTACACTCTCAACACCCCTGCCCCATATTCCTTCTTTATCTAGATCAGAAAAGTCGTTGGGCCAATAGGTATACATCACACCCACAATTTTCCTGGACCCAATCTTCGCCATACTTTTCATGATATCCGTCAAATAAGAAATTCCTGCTTTTCTCACATCCGGATCCCCGGAAGCAACATCCTTATCCTTTGCAGGTCCTATATTCGCTGTAATCTTAAGCCCCAGTTCATCGCAGGCTTTTTTCAGTTCCAAAAGCTGTAAATCTGACATTTCCAACAGATGTCCCGCCCCTGCTTCCATAATATCAAAACCAGCTTTCTGAATCTTTTCTGCAGTCTCAATATAATTGCATTTCCATTCATTCCCCCAGTAGGAATATAACACTCCAAATTCCATTTTTTAATCTCCTTTCAAATTGTGCTCGTGCTCATTTTGTAAATAAATCATAACACGCAACAGATTTTATATCAATAGTTTAATTTTACCTATATTTCACTCTGGAATTTGTTACTAAATACCAAATTGCCTTTTTCCAGGTATACCAGCGCAATTATTCAGTATTGGAAAGGATAGACATCACAGATAATTTATGTTAATATGAAAAAAAGAGAGATTGCCTGAAAGGAAGTTGAAATTATGGCCGTTACCATCAAGGAAATCGCGGATCTGGCAAATGTGTCACGTGCAACTGTTGATAAAGTGATACATCACCGGCCGGGTGTAAAGAAAGAAACAGAAGAGCGTATACTGACTATTTTAAAAGAGTTAAATTATCAGCCCAACCTGATCGGAAAGGCTCTGGTAAACAGTAAAAATCCATATAAACTGGGTATTATACTAACACCAGAATATAACACCTACATACAATATACGTTAAAAGGTATCCGAAGGGCAGAAAAAGAATTTACGCACTTTGGCATCGATGTTACGGTTAAAATGCTGACATCTTTAGACCCCATTGAATTAATGAGTATCCTGAATGAATTTCAGGCAATGAATATTTCCGGTCTGGCTGTTCTGCCTATGGATGATGCCCAGGTTAAGGCTAAGATCAATCAAATTGCGAAGGAAGGAACTGCAGTTGTAACATTTAATTCCAGGTTAGAGGGGATTGAGGAGATTTGTTTTATCGGGCAGAACCACTGTAAAGGCGGCAGAATTGCCGCTGGACTTATGGAAAAAATTATTCCGGAAAAAGGGGACATCGGTGTAATTATCAGTACAAAAAACCTGTCCTGCCATCAGGACCGCCTGTCGGGATTTATTACACGGATTGCTGAGAGTAAAATTCCCCTTTCCATCGTTGATATTCAGGAAAACCAGGACCGAAAAGAAGATGCCTTCCGGATTACACTTGAATATTGCAATAAATACCCTGACCTGAAAGGCATTTATCTGGCTGGAGGAGGAATTGCCGGCGTTGCCAGCGCTCTGTCTCTTTCCAATAATAAGAGTCGTATAAAAGTAATATGCCATGATTTGCTCCCAGAGTCAAGTACTTTATTAAAAAACGGTGTTGTTGATTTTGTTCTGGGCCAAAGTGCAATAGAGCAAGGCTACCAGCTTATCAAAGTTCTATTTGACTATCTTGTAAAAGAACAGACTCCAAAAGACCGGTTTTATGAGATTCCGGTGGAAATCATTACCGGGGATATGATATGATTGGAAAATCTTTATTTTAGTTCCCTATTTAGAATTATCAGTAAAAGACTGTTAAAGTCAGATTTCATAATCTTCCTTTAACAGTCATTTCGTAGAATTTTCAGACGGTTTACCTTTAGCTACATGAATATGAATAGGCTCTTCATTTTCATTAGAGTAAAAATAAAATGTATATCCCAAGAAATCAAGTAAGGCTTTAGGCACTTTGCTTTCCCCCTTTTTCGCTTGCAATTTCCCAAATAAGAAAGCTGTTATTTTTCAAATATTCTTGCATCTGCATCAGTTCATCTTCTGAAAATCCATAAGTTTTATAAATCTGATTTTCTGGCAAAGCCCCCTCTGCAAAGTCAAATCCATTCTCATTAGAACGTTCAAAGCGAAATGTTATCGAATCAAAACCATTTTTATCTTCTTCTACATCTGAAAATGTAAGTACCACATTGTCAATCGTGCTATAATAATTTTTCATATCAACTCACCGCCTTTTAAATAATATTATTGCCACTCTATAGCCATATTATATCACCGTGTTATGCAGTTGTCATGTAATTTATTTAGCATAAAATTTTACAAAAAAAGACCCCAAGATTTAGAATTTTTTCCAGACCTCGAAGTCTATTCTTATTACTATTCGTTTGTCAGAGGATAACCATTTTCTCGCACCGGACGATAATATGGTTACCCCGTGACAACAACTAATAGCAATTCTTATTTATTATTCAACGCTGCCTGTGCTGCTGCTAATCTAGCGATTGGTACACGGAATGGTGAGCAGGATACATAGCTCAAGCCAATCTTGTGGCAGAATTCTACGGATGAAGGATCTCCACCGTGTTCTCCACAGATACCAAGTTTGATACCAGCATTAGTTGAACGGCCTTTCTTAACTGCCATTTCTACTAACTGGCCAACACCACTCTGATCTAATCTTGCAAATGGATCTGATTCGTAGATTTTTGCTTTGTAGTAAGCATCTAAGAACTTACCTGCATCATCACGTGAGAATCCAAATGTCATCTGTGTTAAATCGTTTGTTCCGAATGAGAAGAATTCAGCTTCTTCAGCAATTTCGTTAGCAAGTAAAGCTGCTCTTGGGATTTCGATCATAGTACCGATGTGGTAAACGATGTCAGATCCTTTTTCTTCTTTTACTTTTTCTGCTGTTTCTACAACAACATCTTTAACGAATTTTAATTCTGTTTTATCGCCAACTAATGGGATCATGATTTCAGGAACTACATTGAAACCTTTTTCAGCTTTAACTTCGATAGCAGCTTCCATTACGGCTCTTGTCTGCATTCTTGCAATTTCAGGGTAAGTCACAGCAAGACGGCATCCTCTGTGTCCCATCATTGGGTTGAATTCATGTAAGTCATCGCATTTAGCTTTTACTTCTTCAGGTGTTAAGCCCATATCTTTTGCTAATGCAGCGATATCTTCTGCATCAGTAGGAACGAACTCATGAAGAGGCGGATCTAAGTAACGAACTGTCATTGGCTTTCCTTCCAGAACTTCATACATTGCTTTGAAGTCTGCTTTCTGGAATGGGATTAATTCGTTAAGAGCTTCTTCTCTTGCTTCTACACTGTCAGAAAGGATCATTTTACGGATCTTAGGAATTCTGTCAGCTTCAAAGAACATATGCTCTGTACGGCAAAGACCGATACCTTCAGCTCCTAATTTAACAGCGTTTTCTGTATCTGCAGGAGTATCTGCATTTGTTCTAACTTTTAATGTCTTGAATTTATCAGCCCATCTCATAATTCTTCCGAAGTCTCCGCTTACGGATGCTTCTTCTGTAGCGATGTCGCCTAAATAGATCTTACCTGTAGAACCGTCTAAGGAAATGAAATCTCCTTCTACGATTTTGTGTCCGCCAAGTTCGAAATATTTTGCTTCTTCATCAATTTTGATTTCTCCACAACCAGATACACAAGCTGTACCCATACCACGTGCAACTACTGCTGCGTGAGATGTCATACCGCCACGTACTGTTAAGATACCTTCAGCTGCATGCATACCTTCGATATCTTCAGGGGATGTCTCAAGACGAACTAAGATAACTCTTTCACCAGCTTCGTGAGCTGCTTTTGCTTCGTCTGCTGTGAAGTATACTTTACCTGCTGCTGCACCTGGAGATGCTGGAAGAGCAGATCCGATAACTTCGCCTGCTTTTAATGCTGCTGCATTAAAGGTAGGATGTAATAACTGATCCAGAGATTTTGCTTCGATTCTGCAAACTGCTTCTTCTCTGGTGATTTTGCCTTCATCAACTAAATCACAAGCGATCTTCAGAGCTGCCGGAGCTGTTCTCTTACCGTTACGTGTCTGTAAGAAGTATAATTTACCTTCCTGGATTGTGAATTCCATATCCTGCATATCACGATAATGGTTCTCTAATTTTTTAGCGATTGCCATGAATTCTTCATAGCATTCTGGTAAATCTTCTGCTAATTTGGAAATTGGCTGTGGTGTACGGATACCAGCAACAACGTCTTCACCCTGAGCGTTGATTAAGTATTCACCGTAGATACCATTGTCACCGGTAGATGGGTTACGTGTAAATGCAACACCTGTTCCGGATGTTTCGCCCATGTTACCAAATACCATAGCCTGTACGTTTACAGCTGTTCCCCAGCTTCCAGGGATATCGTTCATACGGCGGTATACGATAGCACGTGGGTTGTCCCATGAACGGAATACTGCTTTAACAGCTTCCATTAACTGAATCTTAGGATCCTGTGGGAATTCTTCACCCATTTTTTCTTTGTAGATTGCTTTATATTTTGCGATAACTTCCTGTAAATCTTCAGCTGTAAGATCTGTATCGAATTTAGCGCCTTTTTCTTCTTTAACATCTGTTAAGATACCTTCGAAGAAAGTTTTGCTCATTTCCATAACTACGTCTGAGAACATCTGAATAAATCTTCTATAAGAATCATAAGCAAATCTTGGATTGCCAGTTTTCTTAGCGAATCCTTCTACTGCAACATCATTTAAACCTAAGTTAAGAATTGTATCCATCATACCTGGCATAGAAGCTCTTGCTCCTGAACGTACAGATACTAATAATGGATCTTCATTGTCACCAAATGTTTTGCCCTGGATTTTTTCCAGTTCTCCGATTGCTTTGAAAATCTGATCCTGTACTTCTTCTGTAATCTTCTTGCCGCTATTGTAATAGTCTGTACAAGCTTCTGTCGTAACGGTGAAACCTTGAGGGATTGGAAGTCCTAAGTTAGTCATTTCAGCTAAGTTAGCACCTTTTCCACCAAGAAGGTTTTTCATACTTGCGTTTCCTTCTTTGAATAAGTAAACCCATTTTGCCATTTTTACTAATTCCTCCTAAAATGTATTTGTATATGTTAGTACAGAGTATCTGATCTCTGCATAACTACCATATCTGCGAGCTTTGCGCACAGTTTTATTTTAACACATATCCGATTCTAGTCAAGTGAAAAACCGCATTAATAACCTGTTATTGCGTATTTTTTTCAGTAATCCCGCAAAAATATAAGCCCTGCCGCTGTTTTTTGTCGCGTCAGAGCTTATAGTATTTACAATATGTTACACTTTTTTTATTTATAAACCAAATGTCTTGGGATTCCGTCTACCATTACCGGTGGATAATCTCCCTGTACCAGAGGCTTTACATAAGCCAGGAATTCATTGGTGACATAAGTTCCATCTTTCGAGATCCATTCTCTTGGAACCAGCTTTTCATCATTTGCAATCTTGTGCACATCATATATTCCGGTTGCACACTGGTATGGATCATCCGATACACGGTCAATGACAACCATTTTTCCGGTGTCTCCTTCATCCGCTGCTTTTACCGCAGCACCGCCAACCATAAAAGCTTCATTAATATCCACTCTGGATGCCACATGGGATGCACTCCTTTGCAGCGTGCTGAATTCCACGCCTCTTGTCTTACAACCAATCTCTGCAGAAATCAAATTCGCCAGATAGTCAGCCGTTCCGCTTAACTGCTTATGCCCAAATGCATCCACATAATCGGAATTCTGGGAAAGTTCACATACATACCTTCCATCCGCTAATTTAATACCTTCGGAAACCGCTACCACGATAGAATGTTTTTTCTTGATCAGGGAACGTATTTTATCTAAAAACTTTGACACATCAAAGGGAAGCTCCGGCAGATAGATCAAGTCAGGTCCATCACAATCTTCTCCTTTGGAAAGTGCTGCTGCACCGGTGAGCCATCCTGCATTTCTACCCATAATCTCGATAATTGTAACAATGACCTTCTGGTAAGAAAGTCCCAGTCCGTCCCGGATCACTTCTTTTGTGGATGTACCAATATACTTTGCTGCACTGCCAAAACCAGGGGTGTGATCGGTAAGTGCCAGGTCATTGTCAATAGTTTTCGGCACGCCCACAAATTTCTGCGACTGTCCCGTAAGTATTGCATAATCGGAAAGTTTCTTAATGGTATCCATGGAATCATTTCCGCCGATATAGATAAAGCTGTCAATTTCAAGCCTGTTTAAGATCTCAAATATCTTCTCATAGATATCTTTATCTTCGTGTATTTCCGGCAGTTTATAACGGCAGGATCCCAGATAAGCCGATGGAGTTCTCTTCAATAATTCAATATCCAGATCATTCTTTATATATTTAGAGAGATCTATGTATTTCTCATCTAAAAATCCCTGAATTCCGTGAAGCATACCAAACACTTTATGAAATCCCCTGTCCCTTGCAGTTTTATATACACCAGCTAAACTGGAATTAATAACTGCTGTGGGGCCCCCCGATTGTCCTACAATAACATTTCTTTTCATGTCAATACCTCCGTCCTCGCATTCTGCACAAATTTATAGTTGCTATTATACCAAATAAATACAAAACATACAAGGTTTTTGTTAGGAAAGGTGCAATTTTGCTCTATCTCCAGACTTTTAATACGTTTTCATATGCAATCTGCTTAGCTTCTTCCAAACTCACCTCATCGGTACCCGCTTTTCCGTCCAGATAGTACCAAAATGCAGTTATCTGCGGAAACAGCCCTACTGCTGCCCGGTAATAGGATAGCTGCCTGGGAATGAGCTTTTCTTTATAAGCCTGATCCACCAACTCCGTAACAAAGCAGCGCAGCCCTATGTCATATCCTTCCAGCTTCAGTATGCTTTCCAGATGCTCCTGCTCCATTGTGATTGACTGTACATGGAAACACAGATACTGGAGCCAGCTTCTTCTGGTCTTATAATTTTTCTCCATATTGTTCAGAATCTCGTAAATTTTATCCGAAAAACAATCTTTTTCCATGACACAGTGTGCCATATCACAGATGCTTTTATGGATATTGTAAAGAATTGCCTTTGTTATAATTTCCTCTTTACTTTGAAAATAGTCATACGCCGTACCTTTTCCGATGCCCGCTTTCTGTGTAATGTCGGATACTTTAATGGAATGTAAACTCATCCCTTCCAGTACCAGTTCATTTACCGCCTCATACATTGCTGTGACCTTTGGGGCATTTAGCTGCAGCAATTCCTGTAACCTTCCTGCATCCATCTATATCTCCTCCTCTGTGATGTCTTCTTTTCTGTTAAATATATCATAAATACAGGGAACCACCACCAGAGTCAGCAGTGTTCCGTAAATCAGGCCGCCTATGGTTACTATAGCCATTGGCTGGACCATATCGGATCCCATGCCGATTCCCATAGCCATGGTGGAAAGTCCCAAAACGGTAGTAAGTGCCGTCATAATAATCGGACGCAGCCTGGTCATCCCGGCTTCCACAATTGCTTCTTTCTTCTCCATACCGCCTTTTCTCAGCTGGTTAATATAATCAACCAGAACAATACCATTGTTTACAATAATCCCGGAGAGCATTACGAACCCGATCATAGCTATGACACTGACCGGATTATTGGTAAGGAACAGCCCGAATAAACCGCCTGTAAACGCAAGGGGTATGGTAAACATGATGATAAATGGTGACAGCAGAGACTGAAACTGTGCAACCATAATCAGATACATAAATACCACTGCAAGGCCCAGCATTTTATATACTTCCGTCATAGACTCATTGATCGTCTGGTCCTCACCTGCCATCTCTACGGTATATCCTTTTGGAACCTGGTAATCAGCCAGCTTTTTATTTATCTCCTCCGATACAATACCGATATTCGCATCTTTGTCAAGTCCGGCTGATACGGTTACATAGCGGGTCTGCGCCTCTCTGTTAATAGAAGTAAAGCCTTCTGTATCCACAAATTTCACGATATCCATAAGCGGCAAATCTTTATCTTTTCCTTCCGCATCTTTTCCCGTAATACGCAGTTTTTTAATCTCCTCCCTGGTAAGGGCCTTATCCGCACCATCTACCACCATCACCGAATAGTCTTTGGCGTCTGCAGATATGGTGGTTGCCGATTTGGCTTCTGCCAGCTTTCCCTGGAGATACTGGAAGACCTGGGCAACTGTCAGCTGATATTCGGAAGCAGCCGTCTTATCTACAACCAGGCGCATTTCCTGGGTCTTCTCTTCAATTCCGTCTGACACGTCCTGTGTACCTTTTACCTCTTTCACGATATCTGCAACATCAGATGCAATTTGCTTGATTGTATCCAGTTCACGCCCCTTAATCTTTATGGATACGCCGCTGCCGCCCAATGCCGACATATCCATGCTGGAAGTCTCTACCTCAATTTCACAGGGAAAGTCCTTCGTCCTGTCTTTAATCTCTTCCGCTATTTTTTCGTTGGAGGCTTTCTTATTTTCACTTAACAGTACATACATCGTCACTTTATTGCCTTTGGATTTTCCTCCACCGAACATACTTATGCCTGAATTACCCGCCATTGCCCCCACATCGCTAACATCCTGGATATTTCGAATTTCCTCCATTACTTTATCGGACATTTTCCCGGTGTCTTTCAGCGTAGCTTCATCGGGCATCTTCAGGCTGACATTCATCTGGGTACTCTCCATTTCAGCCATGAAGGCAGTTCCTCTGGATACCGCCAATACACCGCTTAGTACCAGCAGTACTACGGAACCGATCAGAACAACCGGCTTAAACCGAAGCGCCAGCTTTATTATTTTCCCATAACCGCCAATCAGCCGATTTAGTACCTTACTTTGCTTCTCCGCAGTATTTTTTAACAGTCCGGCACCCATCATTGGAACTAGTGTCAGTGCTACTGCAAGGCTTGCCAACAGGGAAAACGCTATGGTCAGCCCCATATCCACGAAGAGCTGCCTGGTAATGCCTTTGGTAAATACGATAGGTGCAAATACACAAATCGTTGTCAGGGTGGATGCAGCAATTGCACCTGCTACCTGGCGTGCACCTTCTACTGCTGCCTTTTTTACAGGCAGTCCTTCTGTCCTCAGACGGTAGATATTTTCAATTACAACAATGGAATTATCCACCAGCATCCCCACTCCCAGTGCCAGTCCGGATAAGGAAATGACATTCAGGGTGATTCCCGAAAAATACATGAGAACAATAGCCGTCATAATACTGATCGGAATGGAAAATGCAATGACAAGTGTCGGGCGGAAACTCTTTAAAAATAAAAACAGAACAAGAATTGCCAGTACACCGCCCATAATCATATTCTGGAGTACCGAATCCACCACCAGGTCAATGTATACGCCCTGATCCATCAGGGTAATAAAGTGTGCCTGAGGATTCGTCTGTGTCAGTTCTTCAAACCTCGCTTTAATCCGGTCCGATACCTCTCCGGTGGAATATCCAGACTGTTTCTGCATGGTAAACAGGATTCCTGCATGGCCGTTAATCTTCGCATATACCTCATCGCTGTTATCAGTTACGGCTACGTCTGCCACATCTGATAATTTGACAGGCTCTATACCATCTATATGCATATCCATTAAAACAAGACCTGATAAATCTTCTACTTCTGTAATCTTGTCTCCTACCCGCACCAGATAGTCTACGCCATCTTCTGTAACATACCCGGCTGGCATGGTAAAGTTCTGGGCAGCCAAAATCCCTTTTACCATGTCAACTGTTACAATCTGGTCCAGATCTGCTTTGTCGTATGCCGCATCCCGCTGAGTATCCAGCTGGTCTTTTGCGGATTTCAGTTCCTTTTCCCCACTGCTTAATTCAGCCTTTCCGGCTGCCAGTTCTATTGTTGCCGTTACCTTCTGCCTGTTCAGCTCTTCCAGTGCTTCCGCAACCGTTGCCTGCCCGGTTGCAATCTGCACTTTCGCCGTCTCCAGCTGTTCTTTCGCAGTTTCCAACTGGCTTGCACCTTCATCCAGCTGTGCTTTACCATTTGTGATCTGATCCTGAAGGGCACCAAGCTGAGACTTCAGTACTTCTATCTGCTCTTTCCCCTTAGTAGCCTGTTTTTTCCCTTCTTCGATCAGAGCCTCTCCCACAGCGGTCTGATCTATGTCCCCGGATGCCTCCGCCGCTTTTTCCAACAGCGCTTTACTCTGAGTCAACGTGGCTTTGGCCTCTCCAAGTTCCTTTAACTTATCATCGATCTGGCTTTCCTCTATCCCCATCTTTTTCAGACCGTCTTCAATTGCACGGATGCCAGCTTCCGTCTGCTGCAGCTGCTTTTCCAGTTCTTCCATTTTATCAGCAGGCGCTAAATCTCCCATTGCCTGCAGCTGCTCCAGTGCCTTTGTCAGCTCTTCTTCTGCCTTTCTCAACACCGGAAGCTTTTCTTTCGCCTGATTCAGTGCAGTCTGTGCATCTGTAATCTGCTGTATCTGGGTTTCCAGTTCCTTTATCTGTTCCGGAAGATTCTTCATCTGACTGGCTGAATCTTTTAATTCTTCTGCCTTTTTTTCCAATTCAGCTTCACTTTTAGCAAGCTCGCTTTCTTTGGCTGCCAATTCTGCCTGGCCCTGGGCAAGCTGTGTTTCCAATGCCTCAATCACAGTTCTGGATGTTTCCAATGTCTGCTGCTTTTCCGCTATAGATGCAAGTGCCGTATCGATCTGGACTTCATTTTTAAGAAGTTCATCCTTACCGCTGCTAATCTGTGCTTCTGCATTTGCAGTTTGGTCAGCCAGTTCTTTCTGTCCTGACTCCAGCTGCTTTTTCCCATCGTCAATCTTATTCTGCGCCTTATCCATTTCCGCTTTTGCATCTACAAATTTAGCGTCCAAAGATGATATAATTTTCTGATTCACTGCATCAACTTTATCCTGCTGGATGACAACCTTTATGTCTTCTTTAACATCCCCGGAAGTAGATGCGGAAGCTACACCCTCTATACTTTCCAGCTCAGGAAGCAGTTTATTCTCCACCAGTTCCGTAAGTTCTAAACTGCTCATATCCCCGGCTTCCACTGCAGCTACCATAATGGGCATCATATCCGGATTCAGCTTCATTATAATGGGACTGCCCACACTGTCATCCCAATATCCTTTGATCTGGTCCAGGCTTTCACGCATCTCAATAGTAACGGCATCCATATTGGCACTCTGGGAGAATTCCAGAATTACCTGTGACACATTTTCACTGGATACAGAAGTAACATTTTCAATATTGCTGATGGTTGCCATAGCCTGTTCAACCGGCCTGGTGACCATGGTTTCTACCTCCTCCGGGCTTGCACCCGGGTAAGTAGTCATAACAATTGCATAAGGCAGTGTCATATCAGGAAGCAGGTCCGTCTTCATATTTAAGAATGACACAACTCCCAGTATAATTACCAGTACCACAGCCACAACTACCGTATACGGCCTTTTCACACTATAACGAGATATCATATTTCTCCCTCCTTCGCGTCTAACCCCAAAAATATATTTTGCAGACAACTCCTGTGTATACCCGTCCGACCAGTCAGTCAGAATTTTGAAATTGAAAAACCGCGATGGCAAATTATTACTGCTATCGCGATTTTATATCTCTTACAACCCCTCAATTAAAGCCCAGATTTCATCTCTTCCCTGTTTTGTCTCTGCGGAAAACGGAATGATCTGAGTTCCTGTAGCAACATCCAGGCCTGTCTTGATTTGTTTTAAATGCTTTGGAACCTGGCTTCTTTTCAGCTTGTCCAGCTTCGTTGCAATAATGATCGGCTCATAGCCGTTATGCAGAATCCAGTCATACATTGTCTTGTCATTTACAGAAGGCTCATGACGGATATCAATCAGCAGAAACACTGCTTTCAGCTGTTTCGATTCATGAAGATAACGCTCAATGAGTTTTCCCCATTTTTCTTTTACCGCCTGGGCAACTTTTGCATAGCCATATCCAGGAAGATCCACCAGATACATTTCATCATTTATGTTATAGAAATTAATTGTCTGGGTCTTACCGGGCTGGGAACTGGTTCTCGCAAGGGATTTCCGGTTCATCAATCCATTAATTAAGGAAGATTTCCCTACATTGGACTTCCCTGCAAATGCAATTTCCATTTTTTCATTATCCGGAAGCACGCTGGTGATTCCGCATACGGTTTCTAATGCTACGTTTTTTATTACCATAATTTCCTCTCATCCGCCTTTGCTGCGCTGTGTGTTACTTCATTATGAAACAGTTCTCTTTGAGACATATTTTCAAACATGCACCAGAGCCTCAGGCAGAATGTCTTTCATCGTTTCCGCAAACCGGATTTCCAATCCCCGTTTGATTTCGTTTGATATTTCTTCTACATCTGCTTTATTTTTAGCTGGAACAAATACCGTTTTCATCCCTGCATTTTTCGCAGCGAGCAGTTTTTCCTTCAACCCGCCGATGGGAAGCACTCTTCCCCGCAAGGTGATCTCGCCTGTCATGGCTACATCTGCCCTTACCGGTGTTTCCGTAATTGCAGAAATCATTGCAGTTGCCATTGTTACCCCGGCAGAAGGACCATCTTTTGGTACTGCCCCTTCCGGGATATGTATGTGAATATCATGCTTTTTGAAAAAATCATCCTGAATCTTATACTCTTTACTCAGAGAACGTATATAACTGATCCCTGCCTGAGCAGATTCTTTCATAACATCTCCCAGTTGTCCGGTCAGTAAAAACTCACCTTTTCCCGGAAGAATATTAACTTCTATCTGGAGGGTGTCTCCGCCGACACTGGTCCATGCCAGTCCCCGGACAATTCCGATTTCATTTGTTTCGTTCAATTTCTGGAAGCTGTATTTCTTCTTGCCAAGATATTTTGCCAAATTGGATTCTGTAACGGTAATGCGTGATTTCTTATCTTCTAAGATTTCCCGCGCCGATTTCCTGCAGATCTCACCAATCTTTCGTTCCAGATTACGAACCCCTGCTTCTTTTGTATAGGAAGCTATGATCGTCTTCAACGCCGGATCACTGATGGATAGCTGTTTTGTGTTGAGTCCATGGCGTTCGATCTGTTTACGTATCAAATGTTCTTTTGCAATATGGAGTTTTTCATTTTCCGTATAACTTGAGATTTCAATAATCTCCATACGGTCTAACAGCGGTCTTGGGATCGCCTGCATATCATTTGCCGTCGCAATAAAAAGCACTTCGGACAAATCAATGGGGATTTCCAGATAATGATCCCTGAACTTATTATTCTGCTCAGAATCCAGAACCTCAAGCAGGGCAGAAGAAGTATCTCCTTTATAATCACTGCTGACCTTATCCACTTCATCTAATAGCATCAATGGATTCTTAACCCCTGCCGTCTTCATGCCGCTGGCAATTCTTCCCGGCATGGCGCCAACGTAAGTTCTGCGGTGCCCCCTGATCTCAGCTTCATCCCGTACTCCCCCAAGGCAGATACGGACATACTTTTTATTAAGAGCTCTGGCAACGGACTTTGCAATGGAAGTCTTACCTGTTCCTGGAGGTCCTACCAGACAGAGAATGGGGCTATCCCCTTTCTTTGTCAGAATACGTACTGCCAGAAACTCCAGAACTCTCTCTTTTACTTTTTCCAGTCCATAATGATCCTGGTCCAGTATCTTTCTGGCATTTTTCAAATCTTTATTGTCTTTTGACAATTTATCCCAGGGCATTTCCAGCAGCGTCTCCAGGTACCCCCGGATAACCGCACTCTCAGAAGAGTTAGAGCCAACACTTTTAAAACGTTCAATCTCTTTTGCGATCTTTTCTTTCACCTTATTGGAAGCCTTCAGCTTGTTCAGTTCTTCTTTAAAATGATCGGCATCCCCTAAAAGATTGTCCTCGCCTAATTCCTGGCGGATTACTTTCAGTTGTTCACGCAGAAGGTATTCCTTTTGATTCTTATCCACATGCTCTTTTACTTTTTCCTGGAGATCCCGTTTTATCTTTAAAACATTGATTTCATTACTCAATATTACACTGAGCAGTTCATAGCGTTCAAAGATATCCACTGCCTCTAACAGGCGCTGTTTATCTTCGAAATAAAGCGGAATATTGATTCCAATCTGATCCACCAGTTTTTCAATCTCGGTTATTTCCAAAAGCTGATGTACCAGTTCTTTACTCATTTTTCCGTTTTCTTTACTATAATTCTCGAAGATTTCTTTTAGATTCCGAACCATAGCCTGCTTCATATAATCATCCATTGGCTGAGAAGGTTCCTGGGAAAAGGTACCTGCATCAACCAACAGATATTCTTCTGTCTCTGTTAGATCCAAAAGTTCAGCACGTTCCAGCCCTTCAGCCAGAACGCGGAATATATTCTGCGGCAATTTTACTACCTGTTTAATCTCAACAATGGTCCCGATATGATACAGGTCATCCAACTCAGGATCTGACAGGTCCGGATCTTTCTGTGTTACTACAAACAGCCTCTGTTCTTTTAGCATTGCTTCTTCTATGGCTCTGATTGATTTTGTCCTGCTGATATCGAAATGTACGATCATTGCAGGTAAAATAGTCATTCCCCGAAGGGCAACAGCCGGTATATTCTTTAATATTTCGCTCATTTTTTTCCCTTTTCAAACACGCTCTAGTTCTATGTTTAAGCAGTCTCTGAACTTATCTTTAGTTTTCTGCGTGTACCTTTTGACGGCAGCGCTCTTTCATCCCTGTGCATAATCTCAGGATCACCTGTGCCTTCAATTGTTTCCTTGTTTACCACGCATCTTTCAATGGTCTCATCCGAAGGAACGGTGTACATTAAATCCATCATGGATTTTTCCAGGATTGCACGCAATCCCCTGGCTCCGGTCTTTCTGGCAAGGGATTTTTCCGCAATTGCTTCTACTGCCCCTTCATCAAAGTCCAGATCTACCCCATCCAGTTCAAAGAGCTTCTTGTACTGCTTGATAATAGAGTTTTTCGGCTCTCTTAAGATACGGATTAAGGTATCCTTATCCAATGCTTCCAGAGAAACTGTTACCGGCACACGTCCGATAATTTCGGGTATCATACCAAATTTCACGAAATCCTGAGGAAGTACGTGACGCAGGATTTCCCCGATGTCTTTTTCCCTCTTGTCCGCTATCTGAGCATTGAATCCCATAGACTTGGTATCCATACGGGTCTCAATGATTTTGTCCAGTCCTTCAAACGCTCCACCACAGATAAACAAGATGTTGGTTGTATCAATCTGGATCAGCTCCTGATGGGGATGTTTTCTGCCACCCTGAGGCGGAACACTTGCAACAGTTCCCTCCAGAATCTTCAGCAATGCCTGCTGTACGCCTTCACCTGATACATCTCTGGTAATGGATGCATTTTCTGATTTTCTTGTAATTTTATCTATCTCATCAATATAAATAATTCCGTACTGTGCACGGTTAATATCGTAATCTGCTGCCTGAATGATTTTAAGGAGAATATTCTCTACATCTTCTCCAACGTATCCTGCTTCTGTTAATGCGGTCGCATCTGCAATGGCAAACGGTACATTTAATAATTTTGCCAAAGTCTGCGCTAATAGTGTCTTACCGGAACCTGTTGGTCCAAGCATCAGGATGTTACTTTTCTGAAGCTCTACACCAAGATCTTTTCCTGCCATGATTCTCTTATAGTGGTTATAAACTGCTACGGACAATGCTTTTTTCGCCTCATCCTGGCCTATTACATATTCATCCAAAAATGATTTTATTTCTTCGGGTTTCATGAGATTAATCTCGTCCCCGTTATCCATTCCGAAATCGTCTTCCAATTCCTCTTCGATAATTTCAGAACAGATTTCAATACACTCATCGCAGATATATACCCCGCTGGGTCCTGCAATCAGTTTTCGAACCTGATCTTCTGATTTGTTGCAAAACGAACACCGAACTTTCGGTTCTGCATATTTCCCTGCCATCTTTCCACCTCATAATGATTTCTTTGGCTGCAAAGAACAGCCCTTTTATTACTTCCAAATCTATATAAGACTCCCACTCACAGAGCAGGAGCCTTATCTTCATGCATCGTTTAACGATTAGCAATGACGTCATCAATGATGCCGTATGCCTTTGCTTCTTCTGCACTCATATAGTGATCTCTCTCTGTATCCACTTCGATAACTTCAAGGGGCTGACCCGTATTTGCAGCAAGATGCTCGTTTAATTTTCTTCTTGTACCTAAGATCTGATCTGCAACAATCTTAATATCGGTTGCTTGTCCCTGTGCACCGCCGGAAGGCTGGTGAATCATGATCTGTGAATTCGGAAGTGCAAATCTCTTACCTTTTGTACCGCCTGCCAGCAGAAATGCTCCCATGCTGGCTGCCATACCCATGCAAATAGTAGAAACATCGCATTTGATATAGTGCATGGTATCGTAAATTGCCCATCCTGATGATACGGAACCACCCGGACTGTTGATATAGAGGTGGATATCCTTTCCAGGATCTTCTGATTCTAAAAATAACAGCTGTGCCACAATTAAATTGGCACTGACATCATTTACTTCCTCACCGAGAAAGATAATTCTGTCTTTTAATAATCTTGAATAGATATCATAGGATCTCTCACCCCTGCTTGTCTGTTCAATGACATAAGGTACTAAGCTCATGATGACTCCTCCTGTCTATCTTCTATAATATATGTGTTCACCAAAAGTCTGATTAGATTTCTTTTGCAGCTTCGGTAACCATGGTTACTGCTTCCTGAATAGCTAAATCATTTTTGATCTGTTCTTTTTCATAATCGCCCATGATTTCTTTCAGTTTTTCTACTTCCATTTTGTACATTTCAGCCATTTTTGCTAATTCTTCTTCTACCTTCTCATCGCTGATCTGGATATCTTCTGCTTTTGCAACTGCTTCTAATACAAGGCTGTTCTGGATGCGTTTTTCAGCTTCCGGTCTCATCTGCTCGAATAACTTCTCAGCTGTCATTCCGGTAAACTGGAAGTACTGCTCTACGGATAATCCCTGAGACTGGATTCTTCTTGCAAAATCATCTGCCATCTGACGAACCTGTCCGTCTACCATTGGATCCGGGATTTCCATTGTTGCATTTTCAACAATTTTAGCAACTACTGCGTTTTCTTTTGCTGTTTTTGCTTCTTTTTCTTTTTTCTCAGCCAGATTCTTCTTGATGTCTTCTTTGTATTCTGCTAATGTATCAAATTCAGAAACATCTTTCGCAAAATCATCATCTGCTTCCGGAAGTTCTTTTACTTTGATTTCATTTACTGTACATTTGAAAACAGCTGCTTTACCAGCTAATTCTGCTGCCTGGTACTCTTCCGGGAAAGTAACGTTAACTTCCATTTCTTCTCCGATCTTTGCACCAACTAACTGCTCTTCAAATCCAGGGATAAAGCTTCCGGAACCGATTGTAAGGTCGTAATCTTCTCCCTTACCGCCTTCGAATGCTTCTCCGTCAACAAATCCTTCAAAATTTAATTTGACCATATCGCCGTTTTGAACAGCTCTGTCATCAACATCGATTGTACGGGAGTTGTTCTCTCTCTCTTTGTCAATCTCAGCCATAATTTCTTCATCTGTTACTTCAACTGCCTGCTTTTCAACTTCCACACCTTTATATTCGCCAAGTGTTACAACCGGTTTTAAAGCTACTTCAGCTGTAAAGATAAAGGATTTTCCTTTTTCAATCTGTACAACATCAATTTTAGGCTGTGAAACTATATCTAAATCGCAACCTTCCACTTCTTTTGCATATGCGTCTGGAATTAATGCATTTGCTGCATCTTCATAAAATACGCCCGGGCCGTACATTTTTTCTATCATAACCCTTGGAGCCTTTCCTTTACGGAAACCTGGCATGTTAATTTTACCTTTATTTTTCTGATAAGCAGCCTGAATTGCTTTTTCCAGCTCTTCTGCAGAAGCTTCAATTGTCAGCTTCGCCATGTTCTTTTCTAACTTCTCTACCTGTAAACTCATGTTATCTAATTTCCTCCTTAATCAATCGTATGAAAAACGCTATATTTTCCCATACTTACAGTCATTTTAATAGTATAGCACAAGCGTTATTAAATTGCTATACTTTTTTTATTTGATATTCGTGAACTTTTTATAAACCTTCTTCAGTAAATCCGGGCAGTTCATAGGTATTGCTGAACCCGTTTTCAATGGCATATATTCTTAAGACGCCGTATAATTCCGCTTCAGTAGCAGCCATATAGGGGTTCACATACAGCACATTTGCAATTCCACAGGAAATGCCGCCCAGAATCATCCATGGGATAAATGATAATTTTAGTATAAATACTTCCCAAAGCTGTCCGCTCATCATCTCCGCACTGAGTTCAAAAGCCCTTTTCCGTTCTATATCCGGATTCTCTGCAAGAATATAAGGAACCATCATGTACTGCAGGCTTTTAATAATTCCCGGTACGATTAGCAAAAGTGTCCACAGGAAAATTTTCACTTCCCGTAAAAACATAGTCAGTACAACATTGATCACATATTTACTTTTAAATGCGTATAACAGTTCGCCCACTCCGGTCTGTCTTTCCCTGCTGCACATAAAAAACCTTTTTGCGCCCACCAGGATCGGCATTCCGATTAGGAGATGCAGTACAATGCTGAATAACAGCATCATCAGTCCCATATAGACATAGATCGGGAATAAGCCTCTTGTCAGCAGTCCGCTGATTCTGGTACCGGCATCCTTTAATAATCCCGTGGCGCCATCGGTTATTCTTCCGGTTATCCCGGACTGTCCGTCATCACTTCCATCTATTATATCATTATCTCCGGTATCTTCTCCCGAGAACCATTCCATAGTGCTGTTGTTACCGGATGACCTGCCGCCGGATCCATTTCCGCCAAACTCCCCGCTTAGCAGGCCTGTAATCAGGCACACCAGTATTGCAGACCAAATGCAGCCCCTAAGTACATTCTTCGCTCTGTCTTTTAATTCAAATCTGGTCCATAACATATACTTTCCTCACAATCTTTCTTTTCTATTTATAAATAATTGACTCTGCTATTCTCCGGGCCTCCTCTTCTCCCAGAAATTCAGAAATAATAGCCAGTGAAAATTCAATTGCCGTTCCCATCCCCCGGCTGGTGATAATATTCCCATCTACCACTACCGGATCATACGATACTTGCGCTCCAGTCAGTTTCTCTTCGAATCCCGGATAGCAGACAGCCCTTTTTCCTTCCAGTATTTGGTTAGTGCCGAGCACGCTGGGAGCTGCACAAATGGCAGCGATCTTTCCGTTTTTCATATGAGCTTCCTTCAGTAAATTAATCAATCCTTTGTGCTTGCCCAGATTCAGGGTTCCAGGCATTCCCCCCGGCAGTACATACATCCCTGCATCCGTAAAATCAACGTCTTCAAACACAGTGTCTGCCGTAACCTGTATTCCATGAGAACCTGTCACAGCCGGCACTCCGGTCATGGATACCATGGTAATATCCAACTTCCCACGGCGCAGAATATCCACTACAGTCAAACCCTCTATTTCTTCAAATCCTTCTGCTAAAAAAATATATATTTTGCTCATTTCATAAACCTCCTTTGACTATTTTCTCTATTCTACCAAATATAATTTCATTATACCAGTAGTTTAGAAAAACAATTTACTTTCTATTGTAAATATATTATGATAGCCTTAGAACTACTTATTCAGGAGGTAACAATATGGAAATCGAACGAAAATACCTGATTAAAGATCTGCCTGCAGATCTCAATGCCTATCCTTATCATATTATTGAACAGGGATATTTATGTACGGAGCCTGTGGTGCGCATCCGCAGACAGGATGATGATTATATTCTCACTTACAAAGGAAAAGGCATGATGGTTCGGGAGGAGTATAATCTTCCACTTACGAAGGAGGCCTACGAACACCTAAAGCCGAAAGCTGACGGGAATATCATTTCCAAGAAAAGATACGTGATCCCCATTGAACAGGGTCTGAACATTGAACTGGATATCTTTGATACTCCGTTTGCTCCCTTAATACTGGCTGAGGTAGAATTTCCCGATGAAAAAACTGCGGATCATTTTATCCCGCCTGATTGGTTTCAGGAAGATGTAACATTCGATGGCCGTTATCACAACAGCTATCTGAGTCAGATACAATTCTGAAAATCCGGGAGAGTCTCACACAGGCTTCTCCCGGATTTTCTTATTCTACAGATGCTGTTCTCTCCATGCATTCTGCTGAATCTGTCAATGTCATATTCTTTCTTTTTCTTATATCGCTCCCCTCACACTCCGGCAGTATCATTTATACCAATTGCAAATTGCAGGATTCTGCAATCTTTCCGTCATTGAGCAGTGTGAACATATTATCGTTTCACGCTTCATCTCATATTCCAAAAATTTTATAGACATAATTCTTCCTTTACGACTATTTTCCGACAAGAAATTCGGTATGTGGCATATCGGTTTCATTTCGTGTCCTAAAAGGAAATATTTACCATTACTTGCTATAATATTTAAAATATTTGGAGGTATCTTATGTTGAGATCAACTTTAGGACAGCGTCTTCGCCGTTTGCGTGAAGACCGCGGATATACACAGGAGCATGTCAGTACGATATTAAATGTAGAGCGTCAGACATATACGAATTATGAAAACGGTTACCGGACTCCGCCGCTGGATTCACTGGTACAGTTGGCCGATTTATTTGGCATCAGCATGGATTATCTGATCCGGGGACAGCAATACGACCTGATTTCCACAATTTTGACTAAAGAAGAACAGGAGTTATTATACAGCTATAATCATTTAAGTCCCTCACTCCAAAAAGAGGTACAGGAATTTATACAGTTTAAAATAAGCCTTCAAAAGCCCAGGCCTCACTAATCTTTGCAATTTTTTACATTGTATTCTGAAATCTTTATTCCCTGTTTGCAAAACTTTATATTGCATTTGTTGGTCTATGCCTTGTTTCGTTTTTTCCTTACAAAGAATAAACTATATGCAAGGAGGAATTCAAATGGATAAAATGAACAAAAAACGTCAAAGTCAATATAAGCAGCTTGGTCTTACCGTTGCTTATTACCGCAAAATGCGCGGTCTCACACAATTACAGCTGGCTGAACACACAAATTTAAGCCGGACTCATATCAGTAATCTGGAAGCTCCGAATATGCCCACATCCATATCCCTGGATAAATTATTCGATATATCGGACGTATTGGGAATCCCTGTAAAAGCTTTATTTGAATTCAGAGAGTAACAGGATACATATTGCAAAAGTGCTGCATCACCAATTAACTGGTAATGCAGCACTTTTCTGTATAAAATTATTATTTCTGCATGTTACGGATATTTCCTGCAAGCATCGCAATGTACTCCGGAGTCGTGCCGCAGCATCCTCCCACAACACCGGCACCGGCTTTTATCAGTGCCATCATATGTTTTGCAAAATCTTCTGCATTCATATTATAAACAGCTTCCCCAGTTTCCGTAATAACAGGCATTCCGGCATTAGGCTTCGCCATTATGGGAACGGAAGCAACTCTTTTCATAGAAGCAACTACTGATTCCAGCTGGTCGGGGCCCACAGAACAATTTAATCCTACAGCCGAAGCCCCCATTTCCTGAAGGGATTCAACCGCATCCCATGCCGTTCCCCCTGCAAACACACTTCCGTCCGCTTCCAGAGTCATAGAGCACAGAACCGGCAAATCGCAGACTTCTGCTGCCGCATCCAGCACAGCCAGGGTTTCATCAATGCTGATCATCGTCTCCGCCACAAGCAGATCCACACCTGCCTCTACCAGATAGATGATCTGTTCTTTATACATTTCCAAAGCAGACTCGTACGTTACCTCATCAGAAGCACCGATAATCTTCCCTGATGTGGTGAGGTCGCCTGCAACATATGCCCTCCCCTGTACCGCTTCTTTTGAAAGCTTTACAAGATCGTGATTCATCTGCCTGATATTCTCTTCTAATCCATAATACTTCAAATTCATACGGTTAGCTGCAAAAGTTGGCGCATATACGATATTACTTCCTGCATCTGCATATGCCCTCTGTAATTCAGTTAAAACTCCGGGATTTTCAAGGATCCACTGTTCTGTACAAACGCCGCGCTTCAGACCTGCTTTTATCAGATTTGATCCCGTTGCGCCGTCCAAAATGATTATTTCACGTCCCGCCCAATCTGCAAATTCCTGTTTTGTCATGCGAAGTTATGCTCCTTTTCTACAAAGAATACCTGATACCAGATCAGGAATGTATAGATTACCCAAATCTTTCTGCTGTTATCACGCAGGCCCGCCTTGTGGTCGTCTAGCAGCTGCATAATCTGTTTTTGGTTAAAGAACTTCCCTGCACTTTTCCCTGTAAACATTTCCTTTGTTCTTCCGTATCCGCTATCCTGTTTCAGCCATACCCGGATCGGAACCGGAAAGCCCAGTTTTTTCTTCTCGCTAGTCTGTTTCGGCAAATATTTTTCTGCTACTTTACGGAATGCGTACTTGGTCGTATGGTCTTTTAACTTTTCTTCCGTATTAATCACTCTGGCAACGTCAAATACTTCCTTATCCAGGAACGGAACTCGCAGTTCCAGAGAATGTGCCATACTCATCTTATCAGCTTTCAGAAGAATGTCTCCGGGAAGCCAGTTTGTAAGATCGATGTACTGCATTTTTGTCGTATCATCATATTTCGCCATTTTTTTATAATTCTTATCCAATAATTCCTGTGGTGTCATAATCTTTGTCGGGCGCTTCAGAATGCGTTTTCTTTCCTTTGCAGTAAAGATGTTGGCATTTCCAATAAAACGTTCCTGTACCGATTTACTTCCCCTGATCAGATAACTTCTGCCCTTCATATGTTCCGGGAGCTTATACGCCACAGAAGCAAACATCCGGCGCACCGGCTTTGGAATCCATTGTACATATTTTAATGCAAGCGGTTCACGATAAATGGTATATCCGCCAAAGAATTCATCTGCTCCTTCTCCTGAAGTGACTACTTTTACGTGCTTTGCAGCCTCCTGTGCCACGAAGTAAAGTGCGATTGCTGCAGCATCTCCAAGGGGTTCATCCATATGATACATAATTTTAGGGATGGTATCCCAATATTCCTGTTCGGATATAATTTTACTGTGATTTTCAAGATTCAGATGCCTGGAAAGATTTTTTGCAAACTGTGTTTCATTATAAGGACTGTTTTCATCAAAGAATCCAACGGTAAATGTTTTGTTACCGGAATATTTTGCTGCAATAAAACTGGAATCTACACCGCTTGATAAAAATGCTCCCACTTCTACGTCAGCCAACATATGCTTTTCCACAGATTCGCTCATTACATCATCTATTTTTTGAATCAACTCTTCCTCTGTACCGTTTGTTTTCTCAGGTGCCAGTGTCGGATCAAAATACTGGGTAATCTCCACTTTTCCATTTTGGAGGGTAAGATAATGTCCCGGCAGTAATTTATAGATTCCTTTGAAGAACGTCTCGGGTAATGCAGAATACTGGAAAGAAAGATATTGTTCCAGCGCCTCTTCATTTACTTCTCTTTGAAAACCTGGAAACTCTAATATACTCTTAATCTCAGATCCAAAAACCAGACTTCCGTCTATCATGGCATAGTATACAGGCTTAATTCCAAAGAAATCCCTTGCCATAAATAATTTTTTATTTGGAGCGTCCCAGATGGCAAATCCAAACATCCCGCGTAGCTCATTTACTAACTTTTCACCATACTCCTCATATCCATGTAAAAGCACCTCAGAGTCAGAACGGTTGGCAAAAACATGTCCCTTTTTCTTAAAACGTTCTCTCAGTTCCAGGCAGTTGTAAATCTCCCCATTAAATACCAGGGCCAAATCACCGGTTTCATTAAACATAGGCTGTGATCCGCTCTCCAAATCAATGATACTCAGTCTGCGAAAACCCAAAGCTGCTTCATCGGTACAAAACTTTCCTTCTGAATCGGGTCCTCTATGTTTAATAACATCCATCATATTTCCCAAAATTGTTTCTTTATCCGTTACATTGCCCACAAATCCGCAAATTCCACACATGGCTATCCATCCTCTTCTGAAATTATGTATTTATCCATAGTGTACCCAAACTATACCATCATCACTCATTCAATTTTTGGAATGATTATTCACAAATATAGCAACACTGTTTATAGTATACACTATCCAATAAGTTCATTTCTACTGTTATTTTATAAAAAATTACTTAAGATTGCCCCCATTTATTGTGATGTTTTCTCTTCTCCCGCCATATCCTTTCGTCAGTATTAACGTTAAAAGCCAATACACAATGTAAAATTATCGTGTATTGGCTTTTAACAGGGTTTCTCTATTATACGTTTCTTTTTTTTCTATATGTATAACATACAGTTAACATAGATGCAGCTCCCATGATTAACCAAAGTGCCGCGTTACTTTCATCACCGGTTTTTGGTGCAGTTTTAGTTGCGGTTGTTGTTTTTGTCCCAGATTCGGATGTTGTTGTGTTTGATTTGTTTGTAGACTGTGTTCTCTTTGTTTCTGACTCGCTCTCATCATCTTCTTCCCCGTCATCCGCACCATTGTCAATTCCATCTTCATCATCTTCATTTTCAAGCTCGTCTTCATCCTTTACGGTATACGAGCTTTGTCTGACATTGGTAGGTAAATCATCAGAACCATTTTTCATCTCATTGACTTCAAGTTTTATTTCGTAAACATCTCCCAATTTTGCCAATGACTTTAGATCAAAGTATAAATAAAGCATATCTCCTTCCAGCTTAACTCCCTGCGCCGAAGAAATGGTCATCTCTATTGTTCCCTCTGTTGCAGCACCATTATTCGCATCATTGATCTGGCATGTCATATCATTGTTTTCATAAGCCTCTAAATCCTCTGTATCGGCACTTTCAAGAGTCATTATGTTTTTATCATAAGTAAATGTTAATTTTCCATTCGTTATTTCTTTCTTCGACGAAATCGCACATGTTGCTGTAAGCATATCTTCTCCTGCGGACATATCGTCAATGGTAAACGTAAGGGTTATCTCATTATTTTTATTATTGCCTGTATCTGTGCCATTGTTATTTGAGCTGGCTGCCCTGACAGACGGCAGACCGCCACCATCAACCAACGTGATTGGATTTTCGGAAGCAGAAATTTTCTCAAGACTACTATCTTTTCTGGTTTCCTTATTCAATATCATGGGTTTTTCAGACTCGCTTTCCACCCCTTCACTCCGGTTCACTCTAATCTCATCGATATGATGATCGTAATCATTTCTGGTTTCTTCTATATTAAGAGCTTTCATTATGTCTTCCAGTTCCGTTTCTTTAACTTCCTTTTCTAGAACCTTTACGATTACATTGGGGTATTCGGTCAAAAACAATTCATCTTCTGGAGAGCAGCCATTAAAGATAACCACCACTTCTGTAAATATATCTGATACTTTTTTAATATATTTTATCTGTTTTTTTGTAAGATATACAGTTTTTACCGGATTGCTTGTCTCCATCATTTCTGTCTCAGGGGTTTTTACCGGCAATTCATTCTCTTTTAACATTCTGGTATTGGCTGTTTCTTTGTATGTCTCATCTGTATCAGACATTTGCGTTTTAGCCGCTGTTTCATCATATGTTACATCCGGCTCAGACATTTGAGCCTCGGTTATGACTTCGGATGCCTCACCTGGCTCAGACATTTCAGCCTCGCTCATTACTTCATATGTCTCACTTGGCTCAGATCTTTGAGTTTCGGTTGATTTTTCATATGCCTTATCTGACACTGGCAAATTAGTTTCTTGTGATTCCACAACCGTTTCCGTTGCAAGTTCGGATATATCTGTTTGGGTAACTTCTTCTGTCGGTGCTTTCTGGGATTGAAACACTACAAAAGCAGTTTCCTGCTTGTCCCTTTTTCCCTCTTTCTTCAATGCTTTCCACTCTTCTTCGCTGACACTGGTCAACAGCTCTTCTTCCTCCTGCCCCCTTATATAAAGAGAATATTCCAGAGGATTTTCTTTCTCTGTATTAGCAACCGGAATTTGATGATCAGCCGCAAAAACCGTCACTGAAAATAATACCACCATAATGAGTATTGCTATCCCTTGTACCAGCCATTTTTTACTTTTCATATTTTTATATCCTTTCAGGTGAGAAATTTTTGCCGCTTTAACTGTCAAGCATAATTTTATATTGATTATACCATATAGAAGCCTTGGTCTGCAATTATACTTTATGACAAAAAGCAAGAATTTCTTCCGCTCTTTACGGTGGACTCTGTGTTAAGAATATTCAGACAAAAAGAAATCCCGCAAGCATCATACTTGCGGGATGTTTTATGGTCTCCTAATGGAAAAGACATACAATACTTTATTTCTTACATTTAAACCTCACCGTTTTGCTATCTGCACTCCATATTTTACTTCCATTTATTGATTTATAAGCTTTCACCCTAAAATAATATGTCTTGCCTTTCTTTAAACCCTTTTTCGTGTAATTGCATTTCTTATTGCCTTTGCGGTAACCCAGGGTGGTATACTTCTTTTTCGCTGATGTCTTCCAAAGAAATTTATATCCGCTGGCTCCCGAAACTTTCTTCCAGCTTAGCGCTGCACTTCGTTTTCCGGCGGTTGCTTTCGCTTTCGGAGCCGTTGTGCAGGTATAAGCTTTCACACGATTACTCAGTCCGCTGTAAACCCGATACACGCCATCCTGGCAATAGGAACGTACTTCGATGTTATAGCTCTTGTTATATTCCAGTCCCTCAATCACGTAACTGGTCGCCTGAGAGCCTGCTTCCGCTGCAAATATGTAATCTTTGCCTCCTGATGCTTTGGCATAAATGATATAGCCGTCAACGCCATCTGTTTTTTCCCAGGCAGCTCTCACTGCTTTTTTCCCGGTTACTGCCTTTGCACTTATTAGCTTTGGCACACCTGGCTTCTTTGCTTCCGGCTTCTGCTCTGATTCCTTAACCTGTAGGGATGCCTGTGCATCCAGAAGTGCTGCTGCTGATTTTGTGATCTGCTCTTGTGTCGCATACTTGTCATCCAGAAGCTTTTCTGCTTCCTTTAAAACGTACGAAAATACATTCCAGCTTTCTTTTGTATATCTGCTTCCATCTATTTTCTGGCTGTCTGTCACAATCATTTTCAGTGCAGATTTATCGGTTATGATTTCATCCGGTATTTGCTGTAACGCTGCCTTTCCTTCCTCTAATGCTGCAATCATTTCTTCTGCTTCTTCAATAGATACATTCTCTTTTGTAAGAAGCTTCTCTGCCTGTTTTAAGATTCTTGCAAATACTTTCCAGCTGTTCTGTGTATATTTCTCGCTGTCCAGAGCTTTTCCTGCATCAACAGCATCTTTTAATGCTGTTTTATCGGCAGCTTTTTCTACGGTATAGGTTTCTCCTTCCGTTGTTGAAAAAGAGATTGTTTTTTCATCTTCCCAGTTCGGAACTGTTCCTGCCTTTGTCTTTACGATCGTTCCTTCTGAATCCCGTACGACTGCACCAATTTCCCAGGGAACTACAAAGTTAACGACTTCCCCCTTTTCACTGGTGATGTGTATATTCTCTGCTTCGTTTAAGCTGCCGTTGTACTGTGCTGAAACTAAAAATCCATTCTGTGCCCGGAGTCTGACGAATTTAGCATCCGTATCCCTTAGCCAGTTAGGATATACTTTTATCAAATCATCTGCACTTGCTAAAAACATGCGGTTGATTGCTTCCGTTGCCCCAGCTTTTTCTACTCCATGTGTATTGTCGCTGATACGTAAATTTGCCTGCAACTGTTCTATGATTGTATTTGTTAATTTTTCAATTACTGTTTCAGCCGGATAACGTGCTGTCACAGCATCCGTGAAAAGTCTTGGGAAATTATTTATTTGTGTCCATGCACCTCTTTGCGAAAATACATCAACGGTATTGCGCACGATTTCTAAATCCTGATCAGGCGAAAAATAATTGTATACATCTCCTGGTATCACCGAATCCAGGGGAATTGCATTTCCGTCACCTGGAATTGGATTATTTAAATCCTGCCACTGTCCATTTTTCCATTCTTTTTCACCCAGAGCAAGCACCTTTTTATCATTTACGATCGTCGTTGGCTGTTCGCTCAATCCGTTATAAATATCCTTCCATACTTTTCTCTTATCTGCATCCACTCCCAGATCCTGGCTCATATCAACTAACGAATTCATAAGATTTTTAACCGCAGCCAATTCTACTGCCGGATTTTTTGCCCATGAGCCTTCGTTATATCCTGCGTAAAGTGTGTAATGATGGTTTTCGTCTTCTTCCAGCCAGGTTTCATAAAATGCTGCACACTTTTTCAGATATTCATAAACATTATTGTTCAGATAGTCCTGATCTTTCGTATATTTATAATACTCAATCATTGGATATGCACTATAGCCCGCGCATAAAGCTTGTTTGAGATAGGTGTTATCCGTAATTGTTCCCCAGGGGCCAACACCTACCGGAAGAAGCATGGCGTCAGGAATACCATTCTGAAGCTCAGGCCGGCTGCCCACATAACTGCCATCTATCTTTCTTAACTCTTCTACATCTGCTGCACGCTTTGTTCCTTCTTCCTCCAGATTCAGGAAAACTTCCCCTGCGGGTAAAGTCAGATCACAGCGGTTGCTGGAATTTGCTCCGTAAAATGTACTGATAAAATTATAATTCAAATGATAATCAGAAGACCAGCTTGGATTATCCGTCGTATGCCATATACCATACAACCCTGGTGCTATATCTCCTTCTCTTGCCGTACTTCCAAGGATATACTGGGCTCCATAGTAATATTTCTTTACCAGATCATTATCCTGCATATCTATGTAAGAAGACATCCAGTAGTCTTTCCACCAATTCAAATGGTTTGCCTTTAAGGACTCCACATCACCTGCTGAATCTAGCAGTGCATTCGCCTCATCCTCAGGCTCTGACATATTCTGCAGGTTTCCATTACTGTCATAGGTCTGTCCGCCTCCGCCTATTGCAGTCACTACCTGAATGGTTTCTCCCGGTTCCAAAGTAAAAGCAAGTGCAGCTTTCCCGTTTCCTCTGTCCTGTGCTTCTACATTTGCTGCTCCATATATCTCTGTGGAAAGTGCAGCTTTTGAAGTCCATGATTTGCTGTTTGCAGCAGCTCCGTTATAAGTGGTCCTGGATGCAGTAACCCGGTTTCCGTCTGCTTTTGCTTCAGCAGGGAATTTTTTATTATCAGCTTTTCCCCATACCTGAACTTCCAGCTCTGCAGGTTCAGCTCCCTGGGAAGTGATTTCGGTAATCAACAGATTGGAATCTGCCTGCATCCTGGTCTCCATTGTAACCGGTGTATCTGCAATACTCATATCCGTCTGAATTTCTGCAGTTAATATATCCTGTTTTTCATAAAATGGCTTTTTATCCGGCACTACTTCACCCGATAGCTTAAATTCTAAAATTCTTACCACATGAGATTTATCACCATCTTCAGCCCCCTTGTTAACCAGCATGCGGACATATCTTGCATTGGCAGGCACTGTCAGATTCTTATTTACTATATTTTCTGTATTACCGGATACATTTTCCATATCCACCCAGCCTGTCTGCTCTGCTACATTATCCCATGTAACATCTGTTTCATCTTCCAGATATTGAATTTGGTAATCTCTTGTATTATATCTGCCACTTTCTCCACCGGCACCTGCATTCACCAGCGTATAACTCTGCAGATCTTTTACTTCGCCCAGATCAATAATCGCCCAATGGGGAGAATCGTGATTTTCTACAGAACACCACTTTGTACCCTGATCTCCGTCCAGCATTTTAGCTCCGCCTTCGCTGTCTTTAATCTGCTCACATACTATTATCGGCTTATTTAATGTGAAATTCTTTTCTTCCCCTGGATTGCTGTCCCCAATATTCTCATAAAGTTCAATCTGTCCAATGCGGGCACGGGAATTTTTTCCCGGATTCTGTTCTCCCTGAGTTACTAATACCCTGAAATAAGGTGCCGTTACTGCTTCTTCCAAATTTCGGTCAATGAGTTTATCCTTATTATCCGTTACCGTTACGAGATCTGTCCATGATTCACCATCATCACTGAACTGGAATTTCATTTCTTTCGTATTGTTTGCATCCTGTCCCGGTCGGAAAAATCCATCATTTTTAACTACAAAACGTTGTACACTTACTGGTTCTTCAAACTTAACCTGAATCCACTCTCCTGTGCCATCTGACATAGGTTTCGATACCCAGCCTTCATATCCGGACTGGTCTACTGTTCCGTTTACTGCCCGTTCCGGTTTGAAATCATCATGATAGGAGCTACAGGATACTTCACTATATCCGGGTGCCAGATTTTCTCCCATGTCTACTGCATCCGGTGATTTTTCCTGAATTGTTACTCCACCGATTGGGATTGGTTTTGTCATGTCATCTGCCGCTCCGCTATAACTTCCCCGCATATTTCCCGCAGACCAGAAATCAGCTTTTGAAAGTAAAAAAGTCTTTACCCCCGGCTCTCCTGCTGAAGTCACACCCACATCACCGTTACCTAAAATAGCCGTGTTGGGAAGACTATTAGAATAAGCGCCCCTATAGTCCTCGTTATCCCACTCTCCATAGTGTTGGGAAATGATCTGCTGTGCTTCATCCCATTCCTGCGCTTTCTGGTCGGCTCGCTGATCCTCTGACGGAGCTGCCTTGACGACCAGTTCCGCATTTCCAAGAATACTTGTGCCAACCATGCATACCGCCAATCCGGCAGATAAAATTCTTGATTTCAATTTACTTTTTCTCATTTCCTTACCTCCTTTATTTATATCTTAATTATCACAAAAAAATCACAGATCTACATGAGT
Source organism: uncultured Robinsoniella sp. (assembly GCA_900539655.1). Lineage (GTDB taxonomy): Bacteria > Bacillota > Clostridia > Lachnospirales > Lachnospiraceae > Robinsoniella. The sequence continues at coordinate 21,129 of UQCR01000030.1, read as the reverse complement.
GTAATTTGTTATTTTTTGTATCTTTTTATTTTCTTTTTTATCTGCATTTTCTCTTTCCTGCATTTTTTTGTATTTTTATATTAAATTTTGTACGATAGATGCAGTTTCAGTATACCTTTCCATATCCAGCCAATTAATAGAGTACAAAAAAAGCCATAGTACACCTATGACTTTTGAATATATATCATTTACATACAAATATATAAAATTTCCATCTGCCCTTCTAATTCATACACGTCGCTTCCGGCTTCCATGAAATAAGATTGCCCCTTAACTGCCTTTAAAATCTGTTCTTTCATTCTTATCTCTCCATGACCTTCGGTGACCATTAAGCATACAAAGGATTCGTCCTTTACCTGGTCCCTGTAAATTCCTTCTATTTTCTTGTGAAATACTTTAAAATAACGGCTGTCTACCAGACAATGTTCATATTCTTTCCCAAAGACTGCCTGATCTTCGTCAGCAGAATCATAATGTAATACGTCCAGTGCTCTGTCAATATGCAGTTCTCTCTGATTTCCCTGCTGATCAGTCCGCTCATAGTCATACACCCGGTAAGTTACATCCGAATTCTGCTGAATCTCAGCCAGTACAATTCCTTTTCCTATTGCATGAATTGTTCCTGCGTTAATCAAAAAACTATCTCCAGGCTTCACATATACTTTGTTCAAAATTTCCGGTAATGTACCGTTTTCAATTCTGGCCTTTACCTCTGCTCTGTCCGTCTTCCTGGAGAAGCCATAGTAGATCCACGCTCCCGGATTACATTCTAAGATATACCACATCTCTGTCTTTCCATACTGATGCTCATGTTCTAAACTATAGGCATCATCCGGATGAACCTGAACAGAAAGAGGTTCTTTAGCATCTATATATTTGATAAGTATTGGAAAATCCAGTAACGGCCGGCAGGCTTCACCCAATACTTTTCTCCCGTTCCAATTCAAAAATTCTTCCAGTGTTTCTCTCTCTCCCGCGGGACTTTTTACATAGCTCATCCCATTGCCATGGCAGGATAATTCCCAGGATTCCGCTAATCTTTCTCCCGAATAAGGTTTATGGTATTGCTCAATCAGCTTATTTCCTCCCCACAAGTATTCTTTATAAACAGGTTCTAATTGCATTAAACACATAATAAAAACTCCTTTCTGCTAAAATTATTGCATAGGAAAGGAGTTTTTTACAGAATACAGATTACATATTTTTTGTATAAGAATATACTATTTATCCACTTATGCAAATCTATATATTTTAATTTTGTATTTTATTGTACTTTTTTTTATCTTTTTATACAGATCTCATATGTTAGAATCTTTCCGATGCCCGCATGGATTTCTGCGGTATTTTTATCCTGCAATGGCAATTCTCTCTGTCTTTCTTCCTCCATACTGCACTGCCAGATAGATTCCACTTCTTTTCCTGGAATCTGCCACTTCATTTTAGCATGAATATCCTGCTTTGTGGGATTGTAGACCCTAAGTAAAATACTCTCTCTGTCCTCTGCATTTTTTAAAGCGGACACTACCAGATTCGGATTGGAAATACTCAGAAAACCTGCTTCAGATGGAAGCGTTCCCTGACTTCTGCCACAGAGCTGATAAGAAAAGGCCGGACTGTTAAATTCTTTAGTTTCTTTGTATACTTCACCTTTTTCCCAGTCTCCTTCATGCGGATAAATTGCATAGTCGAATTCCAGATCCCGCTTCATTTGACTTCCCTTTTGATCCGAAAATTCACCTACTGCCTCCCACCAGGTAACAATCATATTACCCATGGAACGAAACAGCGTCAAATACAAGGTATTCCGTTCATCTTCTCTCTTCTCATATTCACAGAAGCATCTGTTGGGTACTGCAATTCCATGGCTGCCATCATGCAGGTCTACAAAATTCTGCATAGGAAGGGTCTGCATTTCCGGATAAAAACTGCCGTCTTTTTCTGGCTGATTCAGTGCCTCCCTTTCATCCACGGTAAAATGACCGGCTGTACAAACTTTTTCAGACTCTATTCCCGTCGGCAAGGCTACACGCAGCCTGTGATTTTCAATTGTATTATGTAGTTTTGTTTTAATCTCTAATCTCCTGGCTCCCTTTTTCAAAGTAATCCATGATGTTATTACCAGCTCCTCTGTTTCCTCACTGCGCTTTCCTTCTCCTTTTACACCGCATCTGGATTCATAGCCCTTTGCCGGAAGATTCATGATATAACGTATTCCTATGGTTGCTGACAGGGGACCGTTATCTTCACACCAGACCGATGCACAGCTGTTTAAAGTGGTATGGGTCTGATTATGGTATGGCGGATAATAAGCCCAGTAGTTTCCCACATCACCTGTATCTTCAAAATAATGCAGTCCTTCATAAATTCTCTGATGCTCTTTTTGTATCAGATCAAAAGTTCCATTGGCATTAACCATCACTTTTAAGTACTCATTTTCCAGAATCTGATCCGCCAAACAGATATTTTTACCAATACTTTTACGCATTGGCATCCAGTAAAAGTGCGTTCTCTCAAATTCTTTTTCTTTTACCAAACGGATTACTTTATATCCAAAAGCCGGCAATTTACCTGTTTCCAGATAAAACGTATGGCGGTCTGTACTATAGGGCCAGGGTCTTGCCTGTAAGTCATGTACGGGATATGTTTTCTCATCTCTATGTGCGTCCTGCACCATTAATTCACTGCCGTCCGTATCAAATGCACGGAAATTCCAGGCTTTGTCTTCCTGAGCAGATGTAAGGCATACCTTTACCACATCTTCTGTTTCCCATGGCTGCATATGAAACAAAACCAGCAACTGGTCATCTGACGGGAATCCATACGTATTAATCTCCTTTAAAAAGAACCCTGCTCCTTTGTCACAGGCAGCCTGAGCCATTTCACAAGCCTGCCATAAACGGTACTCCACATCATCAGCAGTTCGATCCTGGGTAACTCCATTAATGGAGTCGTGAGGATGCGCTTTTAACATGTAATCCCACGCCTTTGCCAGATATCCTTTCATATCATTTCCACCCAGTGTACTGCCAAATGCCAGCATCGGCTCCGCCTTTCCAAAGAGCCTGCGTTCTGCCTCCTTATTTAAAATTTTCAGGTAGCTTCTGGATGCCAGTGCATTTCCGGAACAGTCACAGGATGGTCCGTCTCTTAGTTCTCCGCAAATGACCTTTAATTCTTTTGAGGACACCATATCTTTTAAATCATCTGTATATTCCTTTAACGAAGTATTTATAAATAAGGTATCTTCTTTGATCTCATTCAGATCTTTTATCATTTTGCTTAATTCAGGATGTGCCGTGGAAAAATCTGTTCCGTTTAAAAATAAGCGTGTATCTTTAAATACAGTATCTTCAGTCGCATTCCATGCATCTTCCATACCTGCCTCTAATTCCTTTTTGTCATAATCCATCTTGGAATTCAGTACAAAGAAATCCTCATCCTTTGCCAGAACGTCACTATTATGGTAAGCCATTCCTGTCATTTCTTTCCTGTATTTAAAGTCGCTGCTGAGGCAATTAATCCCATACTTTGCCTTCAGATAAGCATGAAAATAAAAATTGGCCCTGGCATGATCCCCTAATCTGGTTGTGAGTGTCCTGGTTCCATCGGGCGCCTCCCACCAGAATTCACTCTCAGGTGCCCTTTCCTTTGATACCTTTTTTGCACAAACAATAAAATCAATTCCGAAACCTTTGTAGATCTGAGGAAGTTGGGCTGTCTGGCCCCATCCAAAAGAATTATATCCCACCTTCATACAGGCACCATGCTTACTTGCAGCCCTGGTTCCTCTGAGCAGATTTCTTACTAAGCATTCCCCGTCCAGCGGGTATAAATCCGGCAGGGTATACCATGGTCCAACTGAGATTCTTCCTTGCTTTATATATTTTTCTACCCGCTCCCTGTCAAACGGGCAAACTTCCAGGTAATCGTCAATAGGAACTGCCTGTCCGTCCAGAAGAAAGTTGTGATATTCCGGATCCCGGTCCAGAAGATCCAGGAGTTCCTCCATGAATTCAATCAGCAGTACCCTGTTTTTCCATATTGGATATCTCCATTCCCTATCCCAATGGGTATGAGGAATTACATACGCCTTATTTTCTTTTTTCATAATTACACCTGTTGTATTACGCCTTTCCATCAATCTTTTTCAGTATTTCTTCAAAGTTTTCACAATAATGACTGCACATTCCTCTTGTACCGCTGGATAGTATATTTCCTCCCCCAATACCAATGGTTGTGTATCCCGCTAAACGGACTGCACATACTCCTGCGCCGCTGTCTTCAATACCCACTACATGCCCGCGCTCTTCAAATGGTATTCCAAGGCCTACCGTTCCTGTTTCTGCATACAGCCATGGATGCGGCTTAGCTTCCAGTTCACCAAGTGTTCCGATACTTCCCTTTCGGAGTGGATATCCTGCGGTAATAATGCAATCGTAAAATTCATTGGGATCTCCCATATTCAATGTCTGGAATGCAGACAATATCTCCGGATACGCTTTTTCATACAGACCGGAAGTCACTAACCCGATTCGGATATGTCTTTCTTTTAACGCTATCAGAAATTCATCCACTCCCTTTGATGGGGTAAAAGCTCCCACTCTTCCATGTCCCTCCATAATCTTCTGCATCTCTTCGTTTGTATGCTGAAAATAGAATTTTCTGGCATCCTCGATCATGGCACCAGGACAATATTTTTCGATACAGTACTGCAAATGTTCTGATACACTGTGTCCGGATACATAGGGCAGATCACTGTCTTCCAGGCTAAATTTATGATTATTCAAAAGGCTTTGCACACTCTTTTCGATAATCCAGATCCAAAATTCTTCGCTGTAAACCGTTGTTCCGTCCAAGTCCATCAAAACTGCCTTTACCGGAAGCTCCTGTTTTACAGGATTTACCGGGTAATATGCCGGATATCCCAGGGATGATTTGACATAAGCTAACGTTTTGCCATCAAAACAAACCAGCTCTAATTTTCTGTCCTTTGTACTTAGAATGTGTTTTACTCCACCTTCTCCCGACCGGAACATCCCGTCACTACAATTTTCAATCTCTAAAAAACCACTCTGTAAAAAACTTATCTCTAATCCTGGTATTATAAAATCTTCCATTAATATCATCCTTTCACGGCGCCTCCTGTCAGACCCTCAATCAGGTATTTCTGACAAAATATGTATATAATCAGCATTGGTATAATTGCAATGATTCCAACAGCATTCATCTGTCCCCATTTGACGCCCGACTTTGTAATCGCTGAACTGATACCTGCCATCATTGGACGCATTTTATCTACATTTGTAAAAGTCATCGCCAGCATCAGTTCCTGCCATACAAAGATAACAGTATTCAATGACATTGCCATAAGACCCGGTTTAGCCAACGGTACAATAATCTTGGTCAGTACCTTGAAATGGGTACACCCGTCAATAATGGCAGCTTCATCAATTTCTCTTGGAATACCGTTGAAATATCCCAACAGAAGCCATATTGCAATGGGAATTTGTACTGCGGAATAAACTGCTACGATAGCCAGCCGGCTGTTCAGAAGATTCATAGCACCAAAACTGATATACAACGGAACGATTAAGGTAGTCAGCGGCATCAACTGTGATATTAATATGAAAATCATATATCCCCGTTTGCCCCTGAATCGAAATCTGCTGATGGCATACGCAGCCAGGCAGACACATACCATCACCACACCTAATGTTAAAACAGCATAAATGATGGAATTCATAAAATACAAGGGTATCTTTGTTTCCTTTAATGCATATAAATAATTTTCTAATGTAGCATTGATAGGAGTCAGAGACGGTGGAATCTGATAGATCTCACCCTCCGTTTTAAAGGATGTTACAATCATCCAGTACAGCGGTCCCAGAACAATTAAAATAGTTCCCAGTACGATGAATATCTCCAATAATTTATTCCCTGTTGATTTTCTTTTATTCATTATAATACCCCCTCATATTTCAAATTCTGGAACATCTTCCTGATATATGGAATACATGCAATTGATACTATAATCAATGAGATTACTGCCATAGCTGCGGATCTGCCGAAATCATTAAATTCAAATGCCAGTCTGTAGGTATACACAGGAAGGGTTGAAGTAGCATCTAAAGGCCCTCCCTTTGTAGTGGTCCAAATCAGATCAAAGTAATTCAGTGTCCAGATTGTGGTCAAAATACCAGTTGAGGATATTACCGGTGACAGATGCGGTAATATAACATATTTCAGGATGTGTGGATACCTTGCACCATCCACCGTTGCCGCTTCTATCTGGTCTACAGGCTTGCTCTGTAGTCCTGCCGTGATCATTAAAAACCAAAACGGTGTTGCTTTCCAGGCATTAATCAATACTAACGTTATCAGCGCCAAATGGGTATCTGACAAAAACAAAATACTTTTATCCGTTAACTTTAAGCTCATAAGCAGATTGTTGATAATTCCAACATCTGCCTGCAGCATCCACTTCCACATCAGTGCCGTTACCACGCCGGGAATAATCCACGGAATCAGCATACTCGTTCTCATGAATTTTTTACCAATATTCATTTTATCAACGATAAGCGCCATGGCAATACCGATTACCATCTGCAGCACAATGCCAAGAAGTGTCCAGACAAGTGTTACCATTAAAATTTTTACAAATTTTTCATCGGAAAATATTTTTATGTAATTCGCAAAACCATGAAAGGTTTTTTCCTTTGACATTAATGTCCAGTCAAAAAAACTTACTCCTATATTATAAATAATCGGAAAACCAAGCATGACTACCATAATGACCGTTGCCGGTACCAGATATAAATATGGCACAATCCATCCTTTTTTCCCTATTCTTTTTTTCTTCATATGGGTATCTCCATTTCACAAATATGGCTGTAAAATGACATCATTTCTTCATTTTACAGCCAGTTGTCAGTTCCTTTAAAATTGCTTACTGTTTGGAAATGCTTGTTATCTTATTTTCCAGGTCTGCAATTGCATCATCTATACTTACATCTCCTACAACTACACTTACAACAGAATCATACGCTGCTGCTTCGATTTCGGAGTAGTAAAGTGTTTTTGGCATTGATTGTTTTGTATACTGAATCTGATCTAAGATAACAGCATAGTTTGGATCCTTTGCAAATTCTGAATTTTCAAGACCTTTTTGAGAAGCTGGTATATCAGACACTAAATTAGCATTATATTTTGGATCACATAATTTTTGTGCAAATTTTACTGCTGCTTCCGGAACCTTAGATTCACTGCTCACACAAATACCAAATCCTCCGCCGAAAGATCCTTTTGGTGTATCAGACTTCATCGTTGGTATAAGCGCCTGACCCCAGAAGTCTTTATCATAAATATCAGTTTCAGTTAAGGTATTTCCAATAATCATACCAAACTGTCCTTCTGCAAATTGTTTCGCCACATCATGGTGATCTAAATTCGCATAATCCGGTTCATAGGTTTCTTTCATATCCAGCAATGTTTGTAAATAACCCTTGAATTCATCCGTATTAACGTTTGGAGTAATCCCGCCATCGGCATCTACGTTAAGCAGCTGGCTGCCGCTTGCACAGAAAAGAGATGCAGAGGGAAGTTCTTTTAATCCCATATCCATACCAAATCCGTATTTACCGGTTTTTTCTTTAATCTGTTTTGCCATACTGCTCAATTCTTCCCAGGTAGAAGGCGGTGTTTCCGGATCTAATCCAGCTTCTTTAAAAATATCTTTGTTGTACCACAGCACACGGCAATCCGTGGTAAATGGTATTGCCATATTGCGGTCTTCCCATTTGTACATACCCAATACGCCATCAAAAAACTGATCAAAATAACCTTCTTCTACATAGTCACCCATATCAAGGACATTTCCACTGTTTGCAAATACTGGAAAATCAGGGTTATTAACCATAAATACATCTGCAGGATTTCCTGAGGCAAACATTGTCTTGTACTTCTGTTCCCAGTCTCCCCATGGGTCAGACTGCAATTCTACTGTATAGCCGGGATTCTCTTCTTCAAACTCAGCCTTTGCCTGCTCGTAAACCGCTTTATAAGGTTCAGAATCTACCCAATCTGAAAAGCCGTAAAATGTAATAACCTGATTGTCGCCCGATGTGCTTTTTGCTGTATCAGTGTTATTTTCCTTATCTGTTCCTGCAGCCTGTGTCTCTTTGGCCTTTGTTTCCTTTACTTCCGATCCGCCTGCACCGCATCCCGTGCACAGACCCGTTATCAAACTTACAGTTAATGCTGCTGCTATTACTTTTTTCTTCATTATTCTTTCCTCCTGGTATTACCGCGGCATGCTTGCTCCGGTATTTCTTTTGTATCATCATTATACTTATTTTCCCCACCGGAATGCTAAGGTGCAAATTATCATTTTTTGTACATCTATGTACTTCTTGTGATGCCTTATGGAAATATAAATCATATACTTTTGTATTATCTTTTAAAATCTTGTAAATATATGTACTTTCTTCCAATATGTTCTATTAACATGTACTTTTTGAACGCTTTCTAGTATAATTATATCAAAAAAAGGGCTTTAGATGAAAGTGTGAAACAAAAAACGTTTCAAACTTTCTATTGGTGCAGAATCGCAGACCTGTCTGAGATATGCAGGAGGTATAATTATGAAACTCAAACATTTAACTAAAGGGACTATGATTATCCAATATACTATACTCCTAATTATAATACTCATCACTCCAATCTCCATATTTTCCTTTATTACCAAGGAAAATATTGAAGACATGGAAACCCGCAGTGCAAACCAGTATCTGTCTTCTAATCTGCAGGTCGTATCAACTACCATTGACGGTGTATTATCCAATTTAGAACATAATCATACTTCCCTGATATTAAATGCAGAATTTACACACACGCTTAAGCGCCTGAGTGGATACGATCTGCGTGACCCTTACACTGACTATCTGCAGACAAACCTGATTAAAGACCAGATTACGCAGGCTGCGGTAAGCAGCAATTACATTTATTCCATCTACGCTTATAGTTACCTTGCGAATCGGATCTTCACCTCAAAAATAAATTGGGATTCCAGCTTTAATAATTATGACTATAAAAATTCAAAATGGCTAAATGATTTTAATGAACGCGATGTGGAGTCCCCCTGGACGATTACGAATTCCATTGAGGATAATCGAAGTATCCTTTCCAGTTATCGGCGGGTCAAAGAGTATGGAACCGATGATTACGGCCTTGTCTCTATCAATGTAGATGCCTCAGTTATTGCCAATATGCTGGATTCCATTGTACTTAACGATGATACTTATTGTTTTATGAAAGACCAGAATGGCTCATTTATTGATCCTGAGTTGTCCGGAGATAAAAGCATGTATGATAAAATAACATCAACACTTCCCAAAGACAAAACAAATGGATTATATAGTATAAAAATAAACGAAGAAAAATATTTTATCTTCTACATGCTGTCGGACTATAGCCGTTTTACATATGTGATTGCCACTCCCGCCACCAGTATTGAGACTGTTTCACCTATCGTTAGCCATTTAACTACTACCATCATTATATTTGTTATCGTAATCCTGCTGATGTTTCTTTTTCTTTCTTACTGCTTTTTTTATACACCTATCCGCTCTCTTTTCCGGCATATGCATGAAGTGGAAAAAGGTAATTTTGATGTTAGGCTTCCAGAGTCAGCCTTTAAGGAAATCGGTTATATCAATGCTAATTTTAATAATATGGTCAGCAATATTCAGAAGTTAATTAATGAAAATTACGTTAACCGCCTACTGAGCAAAGAATCTCAGCTAAAGAGTTTAAGAAGCAAGATTAATGAACATTTTCTATATAACACATTGGATACCATTCACTGGAAAGCCCGCATCGAGGATGCACCGGATACCAGCCATATGATATTCCTTTTAGCAGATTTTTACAGACTCAATCTCTCCTCAGGACAAGAATTTATTCCAATCAGCCATGTGGTGGAGCAAATTCGATGTTACTTAGAAATACAGCAAATTCGAATGGGTGACATGTTGGATTATGAAATAACCTGTGATGCAGCATTAACAGAAATAGAAGTTCTTAAATATTTGTTTCAGCCTATTGTAGAAAATGCCATTATTCACGGCGGGAGACAATTAGAATATCCGGAGCACCTCAAAATAAGTTTTCAGGATCTTGGTGAGTATATACGATTCCTTGTGGTAGATAACGGAATTGGCATAAAAGAAACAGAGCTTACCAAACTACTGGATTCTATTCGAAGCTCTGAAACACCCATCGGTGAACATTTTGCCTTAAAACTGATTCAAACCCAGTTAAAACTAAATTATGGGGAATCGGTGATTTTACATATTACATCAAGCTATAAAAGAGGATGTGCCATATGGTTTGATCTACCAAAAAAAGACAGGGGGAATACAAAAGATGTTTAAGATGATAATAATTGATGATGAGGCCATTATTCGAGAAAGCCTGAACCGGTTTATTGATTGGGCCTCCATAGATGTAACAATAACTGGGGTTGTGGCCAATGGCTCACAAGCCCTGGATCTCATTCTGAAAGATACGCCCGATATAATTCTTTCTGATATTAACATGCCTATGCTGAGCGGAATCGAACTGCTGGAATTATTAAAGGATCATCATATTCCTACAAAAGTCATATTTATCAGTGCCTACAGCAAATTTGAGTATGCCCAGGCTGCTTTGCGCTTAGGAGCTTTTGACTACATATTAAAGCCTATAAATGAGGAAAAGGTTCTCCAAACAGTTAAGGACTGCACAACCTCCATTTTAAATGACAGACAGGAGTCTACCATTTTAGAAACACTGAAAAAAGATTCTTCCACACAATTCATATCTCTGCTACAGCACCTCTATTATGATGAACATTACGAAACCTCAAGGGCAGATGCTGAAATTCTTAAAGAAAGCAGACTTTTTTCCGGTAAATACCAAACCATGATCAGTGCCGGCTTTTGGTATCCAAAAGAACTCACCCTTCCGATTCAAGATTACCAGCTGCTCTTTTGCAATCTTTCATATGAAATAAAGGTGTTTACATTTATTCTGGAAAACAATATTCATGCGCTGTTAATATTAGCGGAAATTCCAGATCCGGATCAATTATATCACGATGTAGAGACTTCTTTATTTTATGCACAGGAGGAATACTCCAAAGGAGAAAGCCGCCCGGATATTTCACTTAGTGAATCCTATCCTGTCAGACAATGTATTCATCTCTTGTATACAGAAATCACCTTGGCACACCTTCTGCTTAAATCCAATGAACACATAAGCCGTTTCAGGCATGTGCTCAGGAATAGTAAACGTCTGTCTGCCAATACAAATCCGCCTTTGCCCGCATTCTCTCAGCTGATTAAAGAAAATAACCGTCAAAAAATACTGGATACGCTGGATCTGATCTTCTATAACTATGTTAAGGAGGAGCATATATATAATTTAGACAATCTTAAAATGGATCTTATCCACAAAATTGATTATACAATTAATGAATTAAAGGAATTCCAGCAACACGATGAACTATACACCTCTACCCTTTCTTCTAAAAAAACAATTAATGCACAGCATAGCATCGACAGTCTCTACGAAGTGACACAGAATATGATATTAAACCTCTGTGATTACATTAACAGGCTTTCGGACCGGGGTGTCACTCAATTTGTTCGTTCTACACTGGATTATATCCATGCAAATTACGCGAAAGATCTCTCCCTGACAGAGGTGGCGGACAGACTCTATGTTACACCTACTTATCTGAGTAAAATTTTCAGTACAGAGATGAATCAGCCTTTTTCCAAATACATATTGGAATACAGAATCAAAAAAAGTGTTGAACTCCTCTCCATCCCCAAATTAAAAATATATGATATTGCAAATATGTGTGGATTTTCTGATATTGCCCATTTCAGCAAAACGTTTAAACAGATTATGGGGATGTCACCCCATAAGTATAGAAATACGCATTTATAAAATTAACAGACGCTAACTCCCCTGTTCTCGTAAAACAGGGGAGTTAGCGTCTAGAAGGACATTCCTTTGAGGACAACTGCCTAGAACCAGAATGGGCATGCTACCGCAATGGTTCATAATACCGAACATAATCTACCACCATTTTTGCCCGGAAAAGACTTTGATTCCTCTGTTTTTCTGTCCTAAAATATCGTAAACAACCTGATAGGTTCCTCCATCCTGCTCCTGTGTCTGTACCAGATTCTCCGCATTGTCATAGGTACTGCTTTCCATCTGGCCGGCACCATCAATCATTTGTACCACTTTATCCTGATAATTATATTTATATTTTGTAACGGTATATTCGTCATCGCCGTTTTGGTGTACTTCATCCAGCCCGCTTATGGCCAGCGGTACAGACAGCCCCTTGTACTCTCTTAACAGGCGCCCTCTAAATTCATAGTATCCCTGGACATAGCTTACCGAAGTGTCACCGTCATACTGTTTGGTGGTTATCCGGTTATTCCATGCATCATATAATAACCAGTCTTCCTTGACGAGGAGGCAGAACTGCCTGCGGGGTTATTATTGACCGTCTCCGTCAGCATGTTGCCTGCTTTATCATAGGTATATTCCGTCTTTGCAAAAGAATTTCCCTCAAACGGAGTTGTCTGGCTGGTCAGATTTCCCAATGCATCATAGGTATATTTGGCTCGCTTCCCATACGGATCTGTTTCTGCAGCAACCTTTCCATCCCCGCCTATCTTTCCGCTTTCTCTCTTTTTCCCAGATTTCTTCAGTTACAATTTATAATTCTAATAATTAAATTATCAGGACATTGATAACTATAAATAGACATTTTATATAATTCTTCAATCAATTTATTACGGTTGATACTAACAATTTCATTTTTTGTTTTCATTTTTTCCGCAAATGAGCATATAATTAATTCCACCTCTATAACATCATATGTTAATAAATCGTCTATAATTTCTAGAAATGTTTTTATTGATTCCGGAACACGTGTCATATCATTCCATTCCATAAAATCACTCAAAAAATCATCTTGCTTAAGTTCAAAAGTAAACTTATTCCAATATTCACAATAATACTCTTTTTTTACTTCTTCCATATTGTCAAACCGGATTATTGAAAAGCCAGCTTTCCCAAATAATTCTATCATAATATCTTCTATTTCATCATACTCTAAATCTGAATCTAACGAAATAAATTGAGTAAAATCAAAATTTTCCATTAATTAACTTCCTTTCATTAATTAAGATATTTTTCATTAAATAAAAATTGATACAACTGTTTAATATCCACTCTATTGGGAGAATTTACACCAATTCCTTTTTTCGGATTAAATACGCCTCCTCTTATTTCACCAGTAAAAATATTAATATTTCTCATCGGTTGATGGACATGAGCACCACTAATGCCATGCCTTCCTGGCACAGTACCAAAACGCTTAAATTCTCCTCCAATATTACCAACATTATTAAATCCTTTTGCATCAGTATACAAAGAAACTTCTGCATTAGGTGAAACATTATTTTTCACATATCCTTCAATTGTACGTTCACCTGGTTTTGGATTATATCCATTTTTTGAATAACCTTGCCCTTGTGTTGGTCGTCCTTGTCCATATGTATTGTTGGGTCTACTATTAGGATTTGCCAACTTTCCCGCCAAGGCATTGGTCCCATAACGAATACCTCCTGATACAGCCCCTCCTACAGCTCCGCCAATACTTCCCTGCATAAACCCGGATGCTGCACCATCTACCAGTGCCTGCCCAGATCCTTCCCAGCTTCCAGTACTAATACGGTTGGTGATTACTCCGGAAACACCACCTATTGCTGCCCCTGATGCCGCTCCTGCTACTGCCCCGGTTAATGCTCCGGATGCTACTGCCCCTGCAAGCCCTGCAGCTGCTCCTCCTGTTACCACTGTGGCTACTGCCGCTACTGCAATAACGGTTGCACCTACCACCACTTTCCCTACTGTAGTAGATGTAAATTCCTTTATCTTCTTTCCCGCCGCTGAAGCCGCACTTCCAATTGCCCGCCCCACAGACTTTACTCCTGATATCAGGTTTCTGCCTGTATTCTTTATTCCTTCCCATGCTTCACTAAAAAATAAACCGCTGGGATCGTGATACAAAACAGGATTTCCACCAGCATAGGCATACCAGTTCGTCCCCTGCTTCGCCGGGTCCGCATTCAAAAAACGTCCCAGTTTGGCATCATAATATCTCGCCCTCAGATAAATGTATCCTGTTTCTTCATCCCGGTATTCCCCAGCATAGCGGTATGGGTTTCGATCGGAATTGCTGTTGTTGCTCTGCCTGTCTTCCTGTTTTTCTGCTGTTTTCTTCTCCCGGCTCTTTTCTTCTATGGGATTTCCATAAGCATCATAATCATAACGTTCCACTACCTGGTCATCTTTGACCAGCTGCACAACATCCCCATGGGCATTATACAGGTATGTTCCATAATCTGACCAGATCAGACGGTGTCCATGTATATAATTTACCGTCTTTCCTTCCGTAATGTCAACCTGTATTTCACCGCCTGACCAGATATGCCTGTTTATAACTCCATCCACCGTCTTTGAGGCACGGTTATTATCCGGATAATAGGAATATTCTGCTGTTTTACTGCCATCTGTCCAGGAAATCAGACGATTCAAAGCATCATATGTCTGGATTTCCTCCTTCTCATCTTCCGATTTGGTAAGCTGGTTGCCATTCCGGTCATAGGTGTATGCCGTTATTCCATCCGGGGTGGATTTCGTTAATATACGGTCCAGCTGGTCGTAAGTATATTCTTCCCATTTAAGCCCATTACCGGTTCTCTTCTCCATCCGGGTACGGTTTCCATTTTCATCATAATCATAACTGGTTGTTTCCACTTCCCCAGCATTGGTATGCTTTTCTTCCGTTAACCGGTTAAGTCCGTCATATTGATAGGATGTGGTTCCGCCTGCGTCCGTTTTGCTGAGCTGATTTCCATCTACCGCATATGTATATTTATATTCGGAAATGATCTTCCCGGAAATATCTTTATTTACGACGGATTTGGGCAGACCGGCATCATTATAGACATTTGTTTCTGTAATTCCATTTTCATACTTTGTGGTCAGAAGACGGGACATCTTATCATAGGTATAGGATGCCTTCAACTTCCCATTTTCACTTACGCTGGTCAGACGGCCCAGAAGATCATAAGTATTTTTGGTATGCCGGAGATTTCCACTGCTGTTAGAAATTTTCATGGACAACACTGCTCCTGTATGGTCATACATATATTCCTTGTCCGTAAAGCTGTCTTTCTCCTGCAGCATCTGCCCCAGACCATTATAAACAAAGGTGACCGTTTCCTCATTCTCCGTTGTGGAAACCAGCCGTCCCATATTGTCATAGGTAAATGTCTTGGCTATCGTTGTTTTGCCCGGAAAAGACTTTGATTCCTCTGTTTTCTGTCCTAAAATATCGTAAACAGCCTGATAGGTTCCCCCATCCTGCTCCTGTGTCTGTACCAGATTCCCCGCATTGTCATAGGTACTGGTTTCCATCTGGCCGGCACCGTCAATCATTTGTACCACTTTATCCTGATAATTATAGTCATATTTCGTGACGGTATATTCGTCATCCCCGTTTTGGTGTACCTCATCCAGCCCGCTTATGGCCAGCGGTACAGACAGCCCCTTGTATTCTCTTAACAGGCGTCCTCTAAAATCATAGTATCCCTGGACATAGCTTACCGGATTGTCACCGTCATACTGTATGGTTGTTATCCGATTATTCCATGCATCATATTCATAAGCAGTTTTCCTTGACGAGGGGGCAGAACTGCCTACCGGGTTACTATAAACCACCTCGGTCAGCATGTTGCCTGCTTTATCATAGGTATATTCCGTCTTTGCAAAAGAATTTCCCTCAAACGGAGTTGTCTGGCTGCTCAGATTTCCTAATGCATCATATGTATAGGTGGTTCGTTTCCCATACGGATCTGTCTCCGTGGCCACCTTTCCATCCCCGGTATATGTTCTGCTGGTCGAATTTCCGGCAGCATCGGTGGCTCTTATCACTCTTCCTGCAAAGTCCGTGATCTGCGTAGTGACCGCAGTACGTTCCGGATCCAAATAAACCGTGGTAGTGGTAAGCAGGTTTTTTCCGGACTGGCTGTAGCTTAGTTCCTCCATGCGTATTCTTTTTGATGTGGTACTGTCATAAAAAACAGTACTTGTTTTCCGGTCCAGTGCATCATAGGTATATGCGGTATAGGAACCGTCCGGATAACACTCCTTTAATGTATTCCCATACAAATCGTATTCATAAGCCGTAGTATTGCCCATGGCATCTGTTTTTGCAGTCACCTGCCCAGCTTTATTATAGGTAAAACGGGTTCCGGGTCCTTTATAAACATCGTTTTTCAGATCATCCAAAGACGAATCATAGGAAAGTGGTCCCGCCTCAGCTTCTTTATTTCCCATTTCATCATAAGAGAACCGCTCATATGTCCGCTGTTTTCCATCTTCACTGATGATAGCCTTACGGATGATTTCATTATATTTATTATAGACATATTTTGTAACAACGCCGTCCGGGGCAGTTTCTTCTATCGGAAGCCACTTGTCATTGTACTCATAAGCAGTTGTAAATGCATCCCCATTCATATAGACATTCCTGGCAAGGATCTGCCCCTTCTGGTTACGGATATATTCTGTATAATTCTTTTCATCTCCCAGAGGACCGGTTTCAGTCAGTACAACGCCTTTGATCACATGATCCAGGTCGTAAGTGTAAGACGTCACGGCAAAGCCTTCCTCATCAGCACCTTCCCGGTATACACTTTTTCCATCCAGCGGCGTTGCTTTTTTTAGAAGGTATTTTCCGGAATCGTCATACAGGTAATAAGTGGACGTTCCATTTTTATCCGTACTTTTTGTTATATTATTCTGTTCATCATACTCGGTCAGTTCTGCAGAGCCGTCCGGGTATGCCACTTTTATTACCCGCCCTTTTGCATCACGGGTATAGGTTGTTACATTTCCATAAGCATCGGTTTCCGATTCCACTTCTCCATACTTGTTTGTTCCATTTGACAGAGCATACTTTGTCCGGACGGTTTCACCAAGGGCATTCGTAGATGCGGTAAGATTGTAGTGAAAGTCAAACTCCTTCGTAACCGTCCGCCCATTGGAATCTGTTATGACCGTCTTACGAAAAACATCATCGTATTTGTACGTATCCACGTTTCCAGCCATGTTTTTAACAGTGTTCACCTTTTTATCGTGTTTTCCGCCTTTTATATAGGTAATTTTTTCAAAAACACTTCCGTCATGGTTTATGATTTTAGAGAGCAGTCCTTCTGAATTATATTGGTATCCTGTAGATTTTCCGTTTGCATCGATAAATTTAGTCAGTTTTCCATCTGTATACTCAAACCGGGCACTTTCCCCAGTCTCCTCATTTTGAATCCTTTTTAGCAGTTTGTCTTTATAATGAAAAGAAACATCGGTACCGGAATCATCCTGTATCCCCACGGTATTTCCACTATCATCCACGCTATAGGCCATGCGGTTACCTGTTTTGTCTTCCATATACTGGATATGCCCTTTTTCATCAAAGGCAAATACCGCCTGATCCTGTGTTTTCAAAAGAAAGCTTCCGTTTTCCTCTGTCAGTTCACTTCTGGAATCCTGTGCTTCATAATTACCACTGCTGTTTTTCAAAAACGTACACCGGGACCCGTCCGGCATAAAAATAGTTTTCTGATCCGTGTCCAGAATAGTCTCCGATTTCATTTTGATATTCTGGCTGAATATAAATCCTTTTCCCAGTACTCCGTCTTCTTCGCTCATAGAATTATAGGAATGAGTAATTTCAAAGGGTCCCATAGCACTTTGAACCGTGATATCCGAAAAGCCCTGTGAATAGTTTCCGGTTGCAGGATTGGCTCCTGATTTGCCAAAGTACCTGGATGCAATCCGTTCTGTGATATGTCCGGTTTCCATTGCCTGGAAGAGGTTTGTCCAGATGGGCTGTCTGGTAAAAGTATAATCCAGACCGGCATCCACTCCAAGGTTGTAAAACCAGACGTATGCCAGTTCCGGAAATTCCACGTTGTGGTGGTAGGCACCGCTGATCTGCATGAACGCATTCTGGCTGGTTGTAAATCTTCGGGTGGTATTTTGAATGAAATCTCCTTTTACATCCAAAAGTCCTCTTGCTATAGTTTGGTCTATCCAGGAATTATTGTATAAGGTTCCATTGATGATGATAAGGTCATTGTCATCTGACATGGATATCCGGCCATTTTTCTCCAGATACAGGTTTCCATTGACATTCAATACTCCTTTTTCGTTGGATATGGTGCCGGAAACAGTCAGATTGCCCCCACATTTCAAGGCACCTCCCATCAGCTTGGCACTTCCAGTGAGATTTACTGAATCTTTAAGCTCAACTGTATGACCATTTAGTTCCAGGTAGTGAAAATTTGCAAAATCATTTGAAATAATGTCACTGGCCAAACTGATTGTTCCTGCTGTACAATTAAATACAAGTCCTGGACATGATTCAGTTTGTATAATATTCCTTATATATCCCCGGTTGCTATCCATAATTATATGTTGAAATGAATCTCCTGCAAACACTACTTTTCCATCAGCCGGCCATGAAACATTAAATATACTATTTCCCGTTAGATAGAAATCTCCATACAGTTCCAGAATTCCGCCTTTACAAAGCATATTTTCACTATTATTGCTTTCTGTATAAAAATTTCCCTTCACTATGATTTTCAGTTCTCCGGATGTCTTCAGATATGCTGAAGTTTCTGTATAGCTTCCGTCCGACTGCTTTTTTTGTATTCGGAAATCTCTGTCTACTACGATCTGTGCTGACTCACTCCCAATAACTAACGTACAATCCCGTCCCTCTATCTCCTGTATCCGGTACTCTCCTTTTACATGCAGGACAGAACCATTGTTTAGAGTAAACTGCGTTCCCAGGTAGTCTCCTTCTATGGTCAGTTTATGCCCATTTCCATAACCCTGCACGGCTACTTCTTCCCCTGCAATAATCGTGTCCTGGGTTAGTTCCACTCCCCACAGCGGTGTATCTGCATAGATCTTTCCTGCTTGATTAGCTACTACGATACTTTTCAGCCGTCCCCGCATCGTTCCCATCGATACATGCTGTTTTTTTTCTCCTGCGAACACTAGTGTTCCCCAGGCACTTGATAACTGATTAAAGCTGCTGTCTCCTAAATGGTGGAAATCCCCATAAAGTTCAAGAATTAACCCCTTATTTATTTGATTATTGTAATTTATACTCTGAGTATAAAAATCCCCTTTAACCACTATACAAGCATTATTGCCACCAGTTAGATAAGCCGCCGTATCTTCATATTTCTCCTTCTCACTCTCTGACTGAATTCTAAAGGTGCCATCTACCCAAACAATAGAGTTCTGTGCGTTTAAAGATCCAGACTGCATTAAGGCATTACCTGTTATCCTAATTGTACAATTAGAAAACTGAACATTACTATCAACGATCACATCACCTTGATACAATATTTTTTTATCCCTTATCACTCCACCTGAAGAAAGCACAGTATCTCCATCTATTATTTCATCATAAATAATATCTTCTGGAATAACTGTTTTAACATACTCTGAAACCTTTTTTACAGTATGATTATTTTCATCAACAGATTCCGTACTTTCAACCACTGTTTCGGATTCCTTGAGTTGTTCTTGCCCATCAGCCACTTCTGTTTCAACTAATTCTGTTTCTATATTTATACTTGAATAAGTACTATTGGATTCTGTTTCTTCTTTTACATTTTCAATTTCAGTAATTTCTTCTGTGTCATATTCAGAAGTTGTATCAGTTTCTCGATTAGTATATTCTTCTTTATCAACCCTATCTGTTTCTGATTCTATTTCTTCTTTTGCATCTACCCGCCCATCTACAACTGCCAGTTGATTGGGCTTTGGATTAGCCATAACTTTTAATACAAGCCCCAAATCAGGCACATCTGTAATAAATATCAATACAGCGAGAGCCATACAAATAAATGACTTAAAAATTTTTTTTTCTTTTGTTTTTTCCACATCTCTTTTTCTCCCATATTATAATATATTTTCTTAATGCAAAATTAAGATATTATATTATAATATAAATACTGAAATCTGCGGCACAGAATGTATTGAAATGCAGCATAAATGTCATGAAATTTAATTGAATCAAATTCTTAAATAAATAAAAATTTGTAGCTTTCCCAAGTAGGCTTCTTATGCTTTGTCAGTTTTTGTTTCCGGTTTTCTGCAATCACACATCTGACTTTTTCCATGCCTTCGATAACAAATATTCCTACATCTCCAAGGTCGCATTTCTGTCCTTATCCGTTTCGCATAACAGTGCATGTCTTTTGTATAAAGTGCGTCTATGGTGTCCTGCAGATCAACAAGATGATAGTTGATGCTCCCACCCCATTCATAACAGGCAAGCAAGCCCGAAAAATCTAATGGATAAGTATCGATGGCTCTTTGTACAGAATTCTTGATTCTGCCACAGTTTCGGCTTTTAACCAGAAACGTAAAAAATTATTACCAGATGCTCTTTTGTTTCTGTTTCACGATTTTAATTAGGCTTTTCAAGATTATCAGACTTTTGAAGGATACCGGCCTTGCTACCTGTGACGGTACAGATTTAAATATTGCATATATTCAACAGGATAAGTCAACTTATTTTCAGTCTTAAAAAGATCGAAAAGGCTTTAATCAACTGCATCTAAATGTACAACAGAAGAAATATCGATGTCGAGATCCAACCAGAACGCCAGTGAGAAGCTTACCCATTGAAAAAATAAAAGAACTCTATCAATTAAGATGGGGAATTAAATCTCTGTTTCGAGAGTTAAAATACGCAGTCGGTCTATGCATCTTTCATGCAAAAAAGGCTGAGTTTATCTAACAAGAAATATATGCACGTTTATTACTATATCTGAAAGCTCACTACATATATTCCTATAATGATCTTCCATAAAAAACGATGCAATGCTTATTTTACTAACTAAATGACATTGTTGTCATTAGCCATCTTTTTTTTAAAAAATATTTCAGGGGGCAGGTGTGACTCATTCG
>UQCR01000029.1 GCA_900539655.1 uncultured Robinsoniella sp. | reverse complement strand
CATCAGGATTTCGGAGCGAATGCCCGCGTGCCGCCAAAAAGCGCTCTGGGAAGGTTAGAAAATACCAGTTCTGCGGTAAGCCTTCCAAATCAATGTCCTGGCTCGCCCCCTTCTCTTTCTGTACACTACCTACTGACACAAAGCGTCATTTATCAGCTAAACCCAAATATAATACATTTAAATAAAACATTAAAAAACGTTCGCTGTAGTACTAAAGTATGCGGGAGGCAAGTGTGAAATAAAAGACGCTGCCGCCGCCCGGGTTATCTTCCACCCATAATTTTCCCTGGTGGAGACGAATGATTTCGCTGGCGATACAAAGTCCAAGTCCAAAATGCTCCCGGTCTTTGCGTGCCTGGTCAGCGCGGAAAAACCGCAGAAAAATCTTTTGCTTCAATTCATCCGGTATTCCATAACCCTTATCGGCAACCCATAGTTTCAGTTCTTTGTCGGTCTGACAAATGCCAAGCGTTATGGAACTGCCCCCGGGAGAATAACTGATAGCGTTATTCAGAAGAATGGAAAGAACCTGTTCGATACGCTGCTTGTCGCAAATGCATTGGGGGACCGGTCCATCCGGCAGGGTGATATGCAGAGTCATCCGGCGGTTCCTTGTAACGGGGCTGTATTTCTCATAGACATCCAGTAACAGGGTATCCAGCTGTGTATCTTCAAAATGGATTGACCAGGATTGGTTATCCGCATTAGCCAGAGTCAGCATATCATCGATCAGACGCTTCATACGTCCGCCCTCACTCTCGATTGCTTCATAGAAGACTGCACGGTCTTCCTCATCAGCGGCTTTTAATGCAGTGACGCTGGCGAGCATAACCGAAAGGGGAGAACGAAGCTCATGGGAGGCAGAGGCTACAAAGTTCACCTGTTGTTTCCTGTTTTCTTCAATTGGAGACAGCATCTGCCTGGTAAATCTTCGGGCAAAGAGAAACAGCAGTAAAATCGCAGTTACGTCAATGCAGAGAAATGTCAGGCGCAGCTGAACGATCTGGGAGAACAGCTGGGAGCGGTCAAACAGGATTACAGCGCATATTACACCTGTGGAATTCGGCAGGGAAGCCACAGACACATAATATTTTTTGTTTTGTGATGAAATCCCGAAGTTCAGATATTTAACCATTCTTTTGGAGACAGGGGGATTTGCAATATCAAACTGATAATCCTTTTTTGATGTCTGGTATGCGGTGTCTATAAGGTCTTTCTGAATGGTATCCTGCCTGCTTTGATTTTGATAAAGCAGCCTGCCGTTTTCCAAAATTACAATCGTATAATACCGGTTATCAGCCAGGCGAAGAAGTTTTTCATGGTCAATGATGTTCTGACCGTCCAGATAAGTCAGGATCGCATTTTGATTTTTGTCAAAGACCGCAGATTCATTTTTCGTTAAGAGGCCTTCAAACACAAAAAGTCCGGCAAGAGACATAACAATCAGGATTGCACTGGTGGCAAAGGTATTAAAAAGAGTCATTTTTATATGGATTTTATGAAACATTCAGACCTCCAGACGATATCCGATCCCCCGGATCGTTTTAATGGTAAGCAGGCTGTCTACCGTTCTCAGGCGTCTTCTTAAAAAATGAATATAATTATCCAGGTTGCCATCCTCGATTTCGGCATCCGGTCCCCATACCTTTACCAGAAGCAGCATTCGGGGGAGTACCCGGTTTGGGTTCTTTAGAAATACTTCCATTAGCTCCCCTTCTTTTTTGGACAGGGAACAGGAGAGACTGTCTTTGTATAATACTTTTTCAAGTGTATGTAAAGTTACATCCCCACAGGTTATATGCTGCATAATTTCTATTTTTCTTGGACGCCGGCTGATACAGCGGATTCTCGCCATGAGTTCTTCATAAGCAATGGGTTTTACCAAGTAATCATCCGCACCTGTATCCAATCCCTGCACCCGGTCGTGAATTTCGCCAAGAGCAGTAACCAATATGACAGGGGTGGTACTGCCGGATTCTCTTAGCTGGGATAGAAGCATGGTTCCGCTCATGGAGGGAAGCATTCGGTCTAAAAGAATCAGGTCATGGGCATTCTGGAAAGCCAGATAAAGCCCGTCTTCCCCGTTATGGCATATATCCACAGAAAAGCCTTCTTTTTTTAATTTGTAGGAAAGAGACTGGCACAGTTTGACATCATCATCAATAATTAAAATTCTCATATTTAAAACTCCTTTGTACAGAATTGCAATTTGGTTCATTAGAAATAACAACTGCAAAAGCTAACATGCAGAAGTCCAGAATCTTTTGAATATTATAGCATATCGATAACTCCTTTTGGCTGTTTTGGGAAAATTAGAGATTAATTAGAGATAAGATAAAGGTTTCTTA
The DNA here is from genome assembly GCA_900539655.1 of uncultured Robinsoniella sp. Classification (GTDB taxonomy): domain Bacteria; phylum Bacillota; class Clostridia; order Lachnospirales; family Lachnospiraceae; genus Robinsoniella. The sequence goes on along the minus strand of UQCR01000029.1, from coordinate 57,290 downwards.
GAGGCAGCAAAAAAAGGTCTGTGTTATAATGAGGTCACAGACAGGAAATGTATAAGAATGCCCGGGCTGATTTCCTGTGAGGTGGGGCGTGCAAATGGTGGGAAAGAAAAATCAGATACGCTCCAGGAAAGGATTTGCAATGAACAGACAAAAAAGGATTGTTTTAGCGGTTTTATTAATGATGGTAATGATTATTCTGGGCGGTTGTAAACAACATGAAACTGCACCGGAAGACAAAATAGGAGAACAGGGGAATGCAAGTCTGGAGACAACAGGCAATCAATCTCTTGGAAGATTTATAGAACAGGATTTAAATTTACCCCAGGGAGATATTTTCACACTAGTCAAAACGCTTTCTGACAAAACCCTTAGGGCATTTACCGAAAAAGGGGTTTATGACTCCCTGGATGGCGGTGACACATGGGCTGCCTGGGAGAAGCAGCCTAAAGAGCTGACGGATGATATGCAGGATCAGGGGGAGACGGAGGCAGCTTCCGGCAAATCTTCCACGTCATTTGTTTTAGAGAGAGGAGGCATTCTACCTATAGCAATTGGGTATAATGGCAGTTTATTTTACAAATTAAAAAAGGATGGGGATAGAATATACAAATATATAGATAAAGATGGTAATGGAAAGGAAATCAATATATCCTTATCCGGAGACATGAATGAAATTGGAGCAGCAGAATTCACCGAAGAAGGGGAATTAATATGCTGTGATATGCAGGGAAATATTTTTCAGATCAATTGCAGCACAGGAGAAATAGTGCATACTTATAATATGGCATCCAATGGAGAGAATATCACATCTCCGGATCTGATTCCCATAGGCGGTAAGCTTTTTGTGGCTTACAGCAAGTTTAATGACAGTTGGGAGACGGAAGATATCAAGGTGGATACCTATGACCTGACATCCCATAAGGCAGAGGAAAAAAACCAGGTACTCAATGAGTTTTTTTCCAGTAAGGAAAAGATAGCTAATCAGATAAACATGCCCAAATTTATGACCGACCCTGAAAATAAAAATATCTATATAGCAGATATTACCGGAGTCTATAAATATACCCTGGACAGTTCCGTTGTGGAAAAGATTTTCAACGGGGCATTGGGGAAAATGTACAACCCTGTTACTTCTCTGTCTGGGGGAACGGTTATGAATGAGGACTCGTTTATATTAAATTACTATGATGCAGACGGTATATCAATGGTACGATACCAATATGATCCCAATGTGGCAGCTGTGCCTGAGAAGGAGCTTACGATCTATTCGCTGTATGACAATTCCCTTGTTCGGCAGGCGGTTACTGTATTTCAGAAAAATAATCCGGAGGTATTTGTTAATTTTGATATAGGGCTTACCGGAGAGGATGCCATAACGGTAAGCGATGCAATAAAAACCCTGAATACCAATATCATGTCCGGACAGGGTCCCGATATTCTGCTTTTAAATGGAATGCCCACGGAATCCTATATGGAAAAAGGCTTATTAGCGGATATCAGCGATGTGATATCAGAAGTTTCCAATACAGATGGTATATTTGAAAATATTGCTTCATCTTATAAAAAAGAAGATAAAATTTTAGCAGTGCCAATGCGGTTTTCAGTTCCGGTGGTTATGGGTAAAACAGAACTGGTAACCCGGTATCAGGATTTAAATTCTCTGACGGAGCTGACAGAACAGCTGAGAAATGAAAATCCCGGGGCGCAGAGCATTTTGGGAAGTATGCCGGCAGATGTATTAATCAGATTATTTCTGGCAAACTCAGCGCCATTCTGGATCGCAGAGGATGGAACTTTAGATGAAAATAGTCTGACAGCATTTTTTAGTTCTCTGAGTAAAATCCAGGATGCACAACTGGGAACAACAGGGAATGCAGATGATGGCGAATTTCAAGGGGAAAACCTGTCAGACACTCAGATGCTGGAAATGGTAAGTTTTATGACAACCAGTACATATCTGTTGGGTATGATGGGGTATGAGGATACTAAAATTAATGTTTCTAATGCAGCCAATGCAGATGATTTATGCTGGATATTGTCCATGAGGAGCAGATTGGGTGATGCAGAATATAAAACGGCACCCGGTGAGGTATATATCCCTATTGATCCAATGGGAATCAGTTCCAGAAGTGAAAATACAGATCTGGCAAAACGCTTTATGACAATGATGCTTCAGTCGGATATGCAATCGATCTCGGTATTAGGTTATCCTCTAAATCAAAAGGTATTTGATAAAAACATGGAAAAGCCGGCGGACTTTAAAGACAGTTACGATCTGGTAGACGATACTGGAAGAGGTGAGTTTCATCTGGATCGGATCTGGCCTTCAACTAGTGATGTTGATGATTTTAAGCAGAAAATCGAAAGTTTAAAAACTCCGGCTCTATTGGACGACATGATTAATAAGACGGTGATGGAAGAAGGAAAGAAGTGTCTGATCACAGGGGAATCGGTAGAAGAGGCGGTAAAAAATGTTATGAAGAAGATCAGTATCTATCTGGCTGAGTAACAGGGACAGCGTGTTTGAAAATATAGATAAAATGCAGGGAAGAACCAAGTGTCTTACAGCTTGATCAGTGTAAATACCGTTTTAATGGTGGAAAATGGAATCAGAATCATACAAAATGTGAGAAAGTTTCTCTGGCATTGGAGGATATAGATCGAAAGGATATCTTCTGGAATGGAGAGCGGGTAGCGGGGAAAGACAGAATGGTTTGGGCCGAATGAATGGCGGACGTTAGATGAAGGATATGCTTATAAGTATCAGTCAGGCTTCATAGTTCGCAGAAGCTATAGCTGTTTTATTTCAATTGGCTTGTTTAATTTTAGAAATTAAAGATGTCAGGAGTAGAAATATATGCCTGCTAGTGTAAAGTGTCTATTTGGAAGCTTTAGGACGTAAGAAAACCGCCCACAGGTCTATATGATCAGGGGCGGTATGGTATCAGATGTTCATGCCAGAAAAGTCAAGGTACAGGTCATTATATATCCCGGCTTTGATTGTATCGGAAAAACTGTATTGCCCTACATCGTCATGCTCAAAATCGTAAACAGTAATCAGATTCTTTGAAGCGTCAACGATCCAATATTCACGAACGCCTGCAGTCCGGTACTTAAATAGTTTCGTGTAGTAATCCATTCGCCTGCTGCCGGGAGATACAATTTCTATAATCCAATCGGGTGCACCGTTGCAGCCTTTGTCTGTAAGTTTGTCAGGTGAGCATATAACGCTTATATCCGGTTCAATGTAATTTGTATCATCCTCATTGAGAAATACGGCAAATGGGGCGATATCAACTTCACAAGGGCCTTTATGGCTATCAATATAGTCAGCTATCTTCCTGCTTAGAGACAGTACTATCTGTTGATGCTGCCTACTGGGTGGAGCCATATAATATATCTGGCCATCAATCAGTTCTGCCCTGGTGCCCTCAGGCAAATTGTAGATATCATCAATGGTATAATGCTGTTCTTTTGGTAATGGCATTGTAACACATCCTTTCATAGTGTGAGTATTGACCGTAATGGATATTGATATTCGGGGATTATGGAGTCCCTAAAAGGGATTCATTTATTCTTTGTCATGTTCCATAGTTTCATTAATTGCCCTGACAACAAAAGAATTCATGCTTTCTCCTTGCTGCTCAGCATGTTCTTTAATGGTGGCTTTTTGACCTTTAGGCACTGTTAGCTCAATCCGATCATAATTGTTTTTGACATATTTGTGGACAGCTTTTTGTTGCGCTTTACTTACTTTACTTTCTTCTTGCATAGTGCACCTTCTTTCATTAGGTGTGAATATACCTTTTCCAGTATGTCTTAATTATACAGTAAAAATCTATTCACGTAAATAGAAAAATTATAAAAATATACTCATGTAAATATATAAAATATGTCGGGGAATTAAGATCTTTGCAGTGGGAAGACATTGATTTTGAAAATTCTATCGTGAAGGTTAGGCATACATTAAAGTACACGGTTAACACAAGGTGAGAAATGAAGACCGATGGAAGGGTATGCTTTTGCAACCCGTGGCCTTGAAAATGGAATAAAGCCGAAAGTAATGCAGACCATCCTGGGGCACTCAACGTTATCAATGATTATGAATTTATATGCTCATGTTCTCCCAAATGCCAAAGCTGAGGAATTAGAAAAATTAGCTAATCTGTTTTGAAAAATACAAAAGTTAAGTGAAAGTTGAGTGCAGACCAATTTTCACTCTTTTTTAATGCAATAAAAAAGCAAGCCCCGAAAGCCTGCAAACCCTTTATTTTCCCCATAAAATGAGGAGTGCCCCGGCGTCTGGTACACCGAGGCTATTATGAAAAAATTTATCTATATGTGTAATGAAAACATTACGCTATAAACCGGAAGTTATCTCTTTTGGAGATGTTTAAAGTATAACAATCAATTGTGAACGAAGTATGAACACTAAGTGAATTTATTGTAAAAAATAACGAAAAACAGGTTCTTGAAGAACCTGTTTTAGTGAATTACGACAAATCACCGCGTTAAATTGATGTAATATAAAAGTCAAAATGACAGATAGTTTGCCGATTATAATTTGATTTTAGCGAAAAGTGATCCCAGATTAGTTGAAACACTTTCTGTTTCAGGGAGATCGAACGTTTCTTCTGTCACTTCTTCAGCAGCAACATCGTTCAGTGCTTTCATACTAAGGCTGAGTTTTCCGTCCTTAATATTAATTACTTTAACTTTTACCTGATCTCCTACTGTAAGAACAGCTGCGGGTGTTTTAATTCTCTTTTCACAAATTTGTGAAATATGTACAAGGCCGGACAGACCGTTGCCAATATTAATAAATGCACCGTAAGGCTGAATGGATTCAACGGTACCTTCCGTTACAAATCCTACTTCTACATTTGACACTTTTGCTTTTCTGTCTTCATTCGCTTTTTCTCTTAAAATTTCTTTTGCGGATAATACAAGCTTATTGTCTTCTTCATCAACTGTAATGACACGAACCTGGATTTCCTGGCCCAGCCACTCGTTCAAGTCTTCCACGTAATTTAAAGAAAGCTTAGAAGCGGGAATAAATCCGCGGATGCCTTCCACATATGCAATGACGCCGGCATTAACTACGCCGCCGATTTTTACGGTAAGATTTGTCTGGTTGTCTTTCAGTTCTTTTAATTTATCCCATGCCAGCACTTCATTTGCTTCCTTGCTGGAGAGCATGATTTGTCCCTGTCCGCCATCTCTTCTGACAACGGTTGCGGAGATTTCGTCACCTACATGAACGGATTCCTTCAGGCTGCAGTTTGGGTCGGCACTGTAATCTTCCAGGCGGATCACACCTTCGGTGTAATATTTAAGGTCTAATGTGATCTCTGTTTCTGTAACCCCGATTACGGTACCTGTAATGATATCGCCTTCGTGGATTTGTTTCAGAGAAGCGGTTAATTCTTTTTCGTAATCAGCCATGCTTTCTGTTACGGCCTCTGCTGTATCGATTGCAGTATCAGCTGCAGTATCAGCAGCCTCAATTACAGCTTCAGCAGTAACAGCAGCGTTTTCAGCAGTTTCCGGTGTGGCAGTTGTTTCGTTTAATAATTCTTCTGACATATGATCCTCCTTAATTTCCCACTATAGAATGATAAAACTATAACATTTTTGCATAAAAAAATCAACAGAAATGGCTTAAAATGGGCAGAATAGGCAATACAGTGTTTGAAATGCAAAAAAAAGTATGATATGATGAAAGTCGGATAATAGCAAGGATTTCGTAAAAAATAATAAGAGTAACGGATAGTAAAAGTATTTATGCACGGCTGTCAGCAATTTTAAAACTCCTTTGGAATGAATAGAATTGATCATAGTGGTGCAATGATACAACATGAGGATATGACTAAATTTATTAAAATGAGGTATTGAGAATTGAGTACATTAATCGGAAAGGATAACGATGAGATGCAGGATACAATGAAGAAAAAAGTATATATCATCGGTCACAAAAACCCGGATACAGATTCTATCTGCTCTGCAATCGCTTACGCAGATGTAAAGAATAAAATTGGTGATGCTATCTATGTTCCCAAAAGAGCAGGACAGATCAGCCTGGAAACACAGTTCGTATTGGACCGGTTTGGAATGAAACCGCCTGGTTATGTCCCGAATGTGGGAACCAGAGTCAAAGATATGGACATCCGGAGAATACCCGGCGTCAGCCACAGCATATCACTGAAAAAGGCCTGGACGCTGATGAAAGATGAAAATGTAAATACGCTGCCGATTACAAAGGACAACAATATCCTGGAGGGATTAATTACCATCAGTGATATTGCACAATCCTATATGGATATATTAGATAATGAAATTTTATCTACCGCCAGAACACAATACAGCAATATTCTGGAAACGCTGGAAGGAAATATGGTGGTGGGAAATGAACATGCATATTTTGTAAAAGGCAAAGTGGTTGTAGCGGCTGCAAATCCCGATTTAATGGAAAATTATATCGGGGAGGACGACCTGGTCATTCTTGGCAACCGGTATGAATCCCAGCTTTGTGCCATTGAGATGAATGCAAGCTGTATTATAGTCTGTGAGGGTGCTCCCGTTTCCAGAACAATTCAGCGTCTGGCTCATGAGAAGGCTTGTGCAATAATCAGCACTCCCCATGACACCTATACAGTAGCGAGGCTTATTAATCAAAGCATGCCCGTTAAATTTTTTATGAAAAAAAATGGCCTGCTGACCTTTGAACTGGATGATTTTACGGATAGTATTAAGGATACCATGGCGAAGAAGAGATACCGTGATTTCCCGGTACTGGACAAGCATGGCTGTTATGTGGGGATGATTTCCAGACGTAATCTGTTGGGAATGAAACGCAACAGATTGATTTTGGTGGACCATAATGAAGCTTCCCAGGCGGTGGATAATATTGAAAGTGCCGAAATTCTGGAGATTATTGATCATCACAGACTGGGGTCGCTGGAAACTATGGCACCTGTATTTTTCAGAAATCAGCCGGTTGGATGTACGGCTACCATTATTTATCAGATCTATCAGGAAAAGGGAATTGAGATTCCTTCTAATATAGCAGGACTTTTGTGTTCCGCAATTATATCGGATACTTTGATGTTCCGCTCCCCTACCTGTACGGCAGTTGACAGGGATGCAGCACAGAGGCTTGCACAGATTGCAGGGATTGAAATCGAAGCTTATGCATCTGAAATGTTTGCGGCTGGAAGCAATCTGAAGAAAAAGTCTCCGGAAGAAATCTTCTATCAGGATTTTAAAAAGTTTGAGCTGAACCAGGCAAATTTTGGAGTTGGGCAGATCAATTCCATGAATGCATCGGAGTTAAAGGATATTAAAGGAAGATTGATTCCGTATCTGGAAAAGGCCCTGGGCCAGCATGGAGAGACAATGCTGTTTTTCATGCTTACGGATATCATGAATGAGTCAACGGAGCTGTTATGCTTTGGCGGGGATTCTGAGGAACTGGTAAGAGAAGCATTTCACCAGCAGCCTGAAGATCATTCCGTTTATCTTCCCGGCATAGTCTCCAGAAAGAAACAGTTAATTCCTGCTTTTATGAATGCATTGCAGCAGTGACAAATGGAATTAATGGATAAGAGGGAGGACGTATAATGGGTAAACAAACCTGGAAAGCAGGCAATATGATATATCCCCTGCCGGCGGTCATGGTAAGCTGTGCCAGGGAGGGCGAAAAACCGAATATTATTACAGTGGCGTGGACAGGTACGGTGTGTACGAATCCGCCCATGGTTTATATATCGGTAAAACCGGAGCGGTATTCTTATGACATCATCCGGGAAACCGGCGAATTTGTGATTAACCTCACAACCCGGAAACTGGCGAAAGCGACAGACTACTGTGGTGTCCGTTCAGGCAGGGAGGTAGATAAATTTCAGGATATGCACCTGACACCTGAGGCAGCGGAGCAGGTCAGGGTCCCTATGATAGGAGAGTGTCCTGTGAATATTGAATGCCGGGTAAAGGAAGTTAATAAACTGGGATCACATCACATGTTCCTTGCTGATGTACTTGCAGTTCATGTTGATGAAGCTTATATGAATGAAAACGGCAAATTTGAACTGAATAAAACCGGATTACTGGCGTATTCCCATGGGGAGTATCTGGGACTGGGAGAGCATTTGGGAACGTTTGGCTATTCTGTAAAGAAGAAAAAGAAAAAGCGCAGATAATGTAATACCATAAATATGTGCAGATCATAATTCTGCATCATCTTATATGAAAACTACATGCTATGTAAGGGCAATAACTATTTTCAGGTTATTGCCCTTACTTTGTGTAAAAATACTGTTCAAGATTATCCACATAAGAGTCCTACATTGTGCATTTTCATTCTCCTGCCCTTCGGCTATAATGAACTCAACAATTCAAGTTGAAGGAGGAAACAAATATGAAAAAGCGTACAATGCAGTTATTAGCAGGTGGCATGTGCCTGACATTGGCAATTGGCTCCCTGGCGGGATGTGGAAACCAGAGTACAAAAGATACGGCAGACACAACCGCTAAGACAGACGGGGCACAGACGGACGCCGCACAGACAGAGGAAGGCAAATCAGAAGAATCTAAGGCTGAAACAGCAGCAGCGGACAACGATGCGGGCAGCAAAGAGAAAGTGACGCTGAACTTTGCTGCATCACAAAACTGGATTGAAGATGTGGATAAGGAACTGGCAAAAGAATTTGAGGAAAAGACCGGCATAGCAATTAATTTCCAGTTAAGCCCGGATGACCAGTACCAGACTATCGTAAAATCAAAGCTGAATACAGGTGAGGGACCAGATATCTTCATGTCTTATTCCGGAACAAAATTAAAAGACTTTAACCCGGAAAAAAATATGGTTGACCTTTCAGATGAATCCTGGGTCAGTGAACTGGAACAATGGGCAATAGACGGATGCTCCTACAAAGGAAAGCTCTATGCACAGAACACGGCAGGAGTGGATGATACCAACGGCGTCCTGTATAAGCCGGCTGTATTTGAAGAGCTTGGAATCAAAGTACCGACTAATTATACAGAGTTCAAAGAAGCATGTGATAAACTGCAGGCAGGCGGCATCACCCCGGTTTATGAGTTTGTAAAAGACCTGTGGCACACACATTACTGGATGGAAGGTGCAAGCGCCCTGGCGGCAGCAAACCATCCCGGACTTTATGATGATTTGAATACAAATAAAATCGGATTTGCAGATGTTCCGGAGTTCGTTACGGCATTGACACAGCTTAAGGAAATGGCAGACAGCGGATATTTTGGCGAAAACCATATGTCTAATATCTATGACAATTCCTATGACGCAATTGCCAGCGGCAAATATGGAATGATCATCATTCACGGTTCTTATCCCAATGAAATGGTAAATAATATTGACGGGGTGAATCCGGAGGATTACAGCATGTTCCCAAGCCCTCTGGCAGACAACCAGTATGCAACCCTGACAGCAGGCGGAACGACAAAATGCATCAGTGCAGGAAGCAAGCATATAGAAGAAGCGAAACAGTATTTTAATTTCCTGGCTGAGAAACAGAACCTGGAAAAACTTTATAAAGAAAAAACAGTTTATGTATCCTCCTCTGTAAAAGGAATCGAGGCAAGCCCAACAAAGGCGTATAAAGATCTGATGAACATTGTTGGCGACAAACAGCTTCAGGGTGCAGAAGCTAGTGTATATTTCTATGATGGTGGCAAGATCAGCGAGCTCTGCCAGGAAATGTTCACCGGATCCCTGACACCGGAGCAGGTATTGGAAGAGTATGATAATACCAGAAGGGCACTTGCAAAAGATTCCGGACAGGAAGGATTCTAAGTAGATTATATCCCGGTTTTACGCCGGTGTCTCGTACACCGGCTGTGCAAAACCGGATAGCAGAAAGAAGGGAAGCTTAATGAATCATAAAAAAATATACCCGTCCTATTTTATTCTGCTTCCTTTGGTGTTATATCTGGTATTTTTTATCGTGCCAAGCGCCATGGGGCTGGCTCTGTCATTTACAGACTGGAATGCAATGAATGACGAGATCCATTTTGTAGGACTGTCACATTTTAAAGAAATATTTACAAACCAGAGATACCTGCTGGTTATCTTCACCACTATTGTTTTTGCCCTGGTCACCACCATCTTTAAGAATGCAATCGGGCTTGGAATGGCATTGGCACTGAATAAAGGATTTAAAACAAGAAATTTTCTAAGAACTATCTTCTTTTTCCCGGTTATGCTCTCCCCACTGATTATCGGTCTGGTGTTTAAATCCATTTTTAATCCTGAATATGGCGTAATCAACGGATTCCTGGGGCTGATCAGCCTGGACATTTTACAGAGAGACTGGCTGGGGGATGTGAATACGGCGCTGGGGGCGGTGATCTGCGTGGAGATCTGGCGCCTGGTGGGCCAGAACATGGTGATCTACATCGCGGGTCTGCAGGCGATTTCAGAAGATTACCTGGAAGCGGCATCTATCGATGGGGCAAATGGATTCCAGAAATTAATCTATGTCATGATACCCCAGCTGATGCCGTCCATTACCATTAACCTGGTGCTGAACCTCATAGCGGGACTGAAAGTGTTCGATCTGGTGTTCGTACTGACCAACGGCGGGCCCGCCAGAAAGACAGAGGTTTTAAATACTGTGATCTATAAGGAATACAGCTCCGGAAGATACGGCTTTTCCACGGCGCTTGGTTTCATACTCTTTGTATTTACCTGTATCGTCGCATTTTCTGTCTTAAAGGGCATGACAAAGGAGGAGGACTGACATGACAAGAAAAAACCAAATCGGGAAAATCGTAAAATGCATGATCCTCTGGAGTTTCTCCATCCTCGTTTTTGTACCGCTGGTTATTATTCTGCTGAATTCCTTTAAGGCACAGGGGGATGCGGTAAATATGAGCTTTTCCCTGCCGAAGGAATGGATTTTCACCAATTACCAGGAGGTTGCCAGCCAGGTAGACGTGTTCGGGGCGTTCCGCAACAGCCTTGTAGTCTCTGTCTGTACGGTGGCCATCGCAACGACCGGTGCAGCACTCTGTTCCTTTGTGCTGTCAAGGAGGAGGACAAAGCTCCACCGCTTTATGTATCTGTTCTTTCTGCTGGGACTGGTGGCGCCCCTGAATATGGTGCCTGCCATTCTGGTGCTGCAGAGGCTTGGGCTGATGGATACCCTTGCAGGGCTGATCCTGCTGTATTCGGCATTGGTAACGCCTTTTACGATCTTTCTCTACTATGGCTTCATCGGGTCGGTGCCAAAAGAGATTGATGAGGCGGCAATCATTGACGGCTGCGGGTGCATGGGGCTTTTCTGGAAAGTGGTATTCCCGCTGTTAAAGCCGGTAACGGTAACCGTGATTATTTTAAACTTTATGAATGCATGGAATGACTTTATTACGCCGTTCTACGTAATGAACAGCTCATCCAAAATGCCGCTCACCACAATGGTCTACAGTTTCTTCGGGCAGTTCCAGAGAAGCTGGAACCTGGTTTGTGTCATTATGGTACTGATCCTTGTCCCGATCATCATCGTCTATGCTTTCGGGCAGAAATACATCATAGCGGGTATGACGGCAGGAGCAGTGAAGGGCTGATTATAAGCAATACCAAATGATAAACATAAATAGAACTAGATCAGGCAGAAAGCCGGAGAGGAATGAAACGGTAATGAAACAGATAAAGTTAGGATTAATAGGAGCTGGGGAGCGGGGAGCAAACTGCTACGCCCCCTATGCGTTGAAATATCCGTCAGAGGTACGGTTTGTCTGTGTGGCGGAACCGCTGGCGGACAGGCGCAATACCTTTGGGGATGCCCACCGCATTGCGCAGGAGGACCGCTTTGGAGACTGGAAGGATATGATTGGGAAAGGGTATGATCTTGACGGGGTCATAATAGCAACCCAGGACAGGCAGCACTATGAGCCGGCTATGGCTGCCATAGCTGCCGGGCTGAATGTGCTGCTGGAGAAGCCCATGGCGGAAACGGCGGAAAAATCCAGGGCGATCGTGGAGGCTGCAAAGGAAAAGGGCGTACTGCTGATGGTGTGCCACGTTCTGCGCCACACACCGTTTTTCCAGTCCGTAAAAGAAACGCTGGACAGCGGAGCAATCGGAGAAGTACAATCCATCCACCACATCGAGAATATCGGATACTGGCATTTTGCCCACAGTTATGTCCGGGGGAACTGGCGCAATACAGAAGAAACTACACCAATGATAGTGGCAAAGTGCTCCCATGACACGGATATCTTCAATTTTCTGCTGGGCGGCAAAAAATGCGAACGGATTTCTTCTTTTGGATCCTTATCGTATTTTACAAAAGATAACATGCCAGAGGATGCCCCGAAAAACTGCATGGACGGATGTCCCCACAACAAAACCTGCCTGTATTCCGCTTACAATTACCTGGATGACAGGGAGATGAGGCAGAATTTCAGGGATATCGTAATGCGGACGGATGACAGGGAAGCATTTCTGGCTCATTTAAAGGAATCCCCCTACAGCAGATGTGTGTACCAATGTGATAACGATGCGGTGGACCATCAGGCAGTCAGCATGGTTTATGAAGACGGTGTGACGGTATCCTGGCAGGCATCGGCATTTACCATGGATATCAAACGCCAGACGAAGATCATGGGAACCAAAGGGGAACTGGAAGGCAGCATCGATGAAGACCAGTATGAAATCAGGGATTTTGCCACCGGAAATGTAACAACCGTGAAAATCCACACCCCGAAGACCTTACATTCCGGAGGGGATGAATGCATTATGCGCAATTATATCCAGGCACTGTTAAATCCCGATCAGGAAAGCAGGCGGTTTGGCGCAGAACTTTCGCTGCAGGGGCATGTAATGGCATATGCGGCAGAGTACTCCAGGAAGAATGATGGGGAAGTTGTAGTGTTGTAAACTGCAGATCTGTATAGTGCATAGTGCCAAACATGGCTGTTAGAACGCAATTTTATAGATCCACCGTGGAAATGTGGATTTAGAGAGTATATCAGGAAAAAAATGTGGATAACATCCAATATATGAAGGGAACCGCTGAAAGTGCGGTTCCTTTTTTCGGGGTGTCAATTAATCGTTACCATCTATTCTTCATCTGCCTCATCCTTTGGCGGCAGCATACTGGCACGGGTGACAGCACTGCTGCCGAATTTCAGGCGGATGGAATCCAGAGCCTGATCCAGTTTTTTCTGTTTTGCATGATCTGAAGCCGGTAAATCAAATAGGCTTAGCTGTACCGGCGTATCGTCAGATATAAGTTTCGAGCAGCGTATGCCAAGAAGACGTATGGGCGTATGGTCCCAAAGTGCATCGAATAGCTGGCAGGAGGCGTGGTAGACAGCCTTTTCTGTATTTGACGGAGTCAGCAGCTGCATCTGGTGGGATGATACGGTGAAGGTACTGTATTTAATTTCCACGCAGACGTTTCCGGCGAGTTGACCAGCCTTTCTAAGGCGTCCGGATACGCTTGCAGCCAGTTTCAGCAAAACTGCCTTTGCATCTTCAGCAGATGTGACGTCTGCAGACAGTGTGGTGGAGTTCCCGATTCCCTTTGCCTTTTCCGGAGTAGAAACTAAAGGTGTGCTGTCAATACCATTTGCGTATTCCCAGAGCATTTTACCGTGGCTTTTTAAATGGGGAATCAGAAGTCCGGGATCGGTTAATGCCAGATCTCCGATTGTGTAAATTCCCAGTTTATGAAGAGTTGATACAGAGGCTTTCCCGGCCATATATAGTTCCGATACAGGCAGGGGCCACATCTTGGTCTGTATCTCAGAGGGGAAGAGGGTATGAACCTTTCCCGGTTTCTCAAAGTCAGATGCCATTTTAGCAAGGAGTTTATTAGATGAAATCCCCACATTAACCGTAAAACCAAATTTCTCACAGATGGTGTCTTTGATATGGGTTGCTGCGCTTATAGGAGAATCATACAGATGGGAAATGCCGGTATACTCTACATAACATTCATCCACGCTTACCTGCTCAATATCCGGAGTAAGCTGCTTTAGAAAATCCATCAGACGGTGGCTGTATTCAGAATACAGCCTGTGGTCCGGAGGATAGATTAATAAATCCGGGCATTTTTTAAGTGCGGCGGCAATGGGTTCACCGGTGTGGATATGGTAGGCCTTTGCAGGAATAGATTTTGCAAGAACCACACCATGGCGGCTTGAACGGTCACCTCCTATAATAGAAGGAATTAACCGCAGATCAATTCCTTCGGGATCCTTTAAATTTTCCACGGAAGTCCAGCTTAAATATGCGGAATTAACATCTATATGGAAGATTATGCGGTTCATATGTTCACGGCCTTTCCTTGTAATATAATAGAGACAGGTTATTTATATCTTATTATACAAGAACGTCCGTTCCTTCGCAAGGGTGGATTCTGCGGAGCAGGTAGCATAGAGGCAGCATAGATAGATTAAATTTTAAACAGCGCCTATCGCTTGCGGTACTTTTCGTAGAATTCCTGATACCACAGGCAGGCTTCTAACGGTGTATTTGGCGGTATGTGGTTGCCTACAGCCAGGAAATATCCCGGACAGTCACGTCCAAGGCCAATACATCGTTTTACTTCATTTTCAATGTATTCCTTATCGTTATATAACAGGGCGTGAGTATCCGCATTACCCACAATTACATGGCTTTTTCCGTATTTTTCACAAATGTAGGACATGTCGGTACAGGGTTCCATCACGAACCCATGGATGCCCAGATCTGCAATATCGTCAATAAAACGGGTGAAATTTCCATCCGAGGTAAAGAGTACTTTTTTGCCGCTTTCCAGTAAGGGTGCCAGCAGTCTTTTATGATTTGGAAAGATATAGGTTCGATAAAAATCGGGTGATAAAAATGCTCCGGATCCCCAGACAATATCATCGTGGACCATGACCACATCCGATTTACATTTTGCAAGAGCTTCAAAGTACTGCAGATTCCAGGTTACATACCGGTTAATAAACTCTCCGAATTCCCGTGAGTCAACACCGGCTGCCAAAAGCAGCATATCCCATCCCAGTATTTCAATGATTCCGGACATGCAGGTCGTATACATACCGGTCATATTTACCGTATCGGGATGTTCCAGGCACATTTTTTCATAATTATCCTGAAAACCTTTTACCAGATCCTGACTGTTACGCCTTCCGTAGACCCGGTCAAAATCAAAATCAAATACATCTTCCGGTTCTTCGATAAATGTTTTTACTTCATTAGAGTAATCCACAGCATCTGCCTGATAGGAGGCGTGTCCCATTTTTGTTTTCTGATTCCCAAATATGGAGTCAAAAGGGAGAATGTTCCAGAACATGCCGTAGTCCCACGCTTTTATAAATTCCCGGGAGGCATTGATCTGTTCATGACCAGAACTTTTTGAAGATACCGGAATACCTGTGACTTTTTGTACAAGATCCCAGTGGAAATGAGCCGAGTACTCAGTGCGTGGAATCTCGTCAGGCATTTCCAGGTTGAGTGCACTTAAACCATTTTGAAGTGACATATGGCAGTTTCCTTTCTTTTTTTAAAATTTTATGTTAAGATAATTATATTAAATAGTATGTGGAATGTACATGAAGATAACAGTAAGAAAGATGGATATTTTTGCGATGGAAGATAAGAAGTTTCGAATGGTAGATGAAGATTTTAACGGTCTTCAGATTAAAATCCTTGAACATGGACTTTTTTATGGCGATCCAAAATGGAACCACAAGGATGTAGTGTCACCTTTTAACCGTCTGTATTTTATAATAAAGGGCGAAGGATGTGTAGAAAATAAGGAGTTTCACCATAATTTAATTCCCGGAAATGTATATTTGATTCCGGCTGGGACAAAGTATAATTATATAGGAAAGAGTGCGTTTATTAAATTATATTTTCATTTTGAACTGCAGCGTCTTCCGGGAATTGATGTGTTCCAGAGCCTTGGCAGAGCAATGTCCATGTCCTACGCCGTAGAGAAAACCGAAGAACTGATTACTCTATTAGAGAATGGGACCCTGGGTGACCAACTGTTTTTTAAAGGTGCCATGAATCAAATATTGGGACGGTTTTATTTAAAAATGAAAGATGAGGGGGTTGCACAGATGGATTTAAGCGGATACTACAGGCAAAAAGAAAGCCTGTATTATATAGAAAAGAATCTGTCCGCCCAGCTTAAAATTGAAAATATGGCAAAAGAGATGCATGTTTCCTATTATTCGCTGTCCAGGAATTTCAAGCGGGATACCGGAATCGGCATTAAGGAATATCTGGAAGACATGCTGCTTAAAAAAGCAAAACATCTGTTACTTACAACCGACCTTCAGCTTCAGGAGATTGCTAATGAGCTTCAGTTTTGCGACCCGTTTTACTTCTCCAGGTTTTTCCGAAAATATGAGAAGGTATCGCCCAGAGAATATAGAAAAATGAGATTGAATGGTTAGGAATGGCCATCACTGCACAGACTGTGTCGTGTACAACGCAGCATCCCGTCAGCGCCAGAAAAGTGACGGCCACAGTCACTGTGTATTCACACCGGGAAGCACCGGATAAGGAATTGTGTGAGAAAAATAGTGTTTAGTGGCTTGCACACCAGCCAGGAATAGGCTATACTAGAAAAATAGTGAGAAAGAATAAAGAACAAAGGAGTTCGAACAATGGAATTGGTAACAGTTAGAGAGATTTATAAAGAAAGAGAAAAATATTTAAACCAGGAAATCCGTGTTGGCGGCTGGATCAGAAGCATACGTGATTCAAAGACATTTGGTTTTATCGTTCTGCATGACGGAACTTTCTTTGAGACACTTCAGATTGTATATCATGATAAAATGGAAAACTTTCAGGAAATCTCCAAATTAAATGTTGGGGCTGCAGTGATCGTAAAGGGTACTTTGGTTGCTACACCTCAGGCAAAACAGCCATTTGAAATACAGGCTGATGAGATTGTGGTGGAAGGTACCTCAACATCCGATTATCCCCTTCAGAAGAAGAGGCACAGCTTTGAATATTTGAGAACGATTTCTCATTTGAGGCCCAGAACCAATGCGTTCCAGGCTGTTTTCCGCGTGCGTTCCATGATCGCATATGCAATTCACCAGTTTTTCCAGGAGAGAGACTTTGTATATGTTCACACACCACTGATTACCGGAAGTGACTGTGAAGGAGCAGGTGAAATGTTCCGTGTTACTACGCTGGATCTGGAGAACATCCCGAAAACTGAGGATGGGGCAATTGATTATGCGCAGGACTTTTTTGGAAAAGAGACAAGCCTGACTGTCAGCGGCCAGCTGAACGGTGAGACTTATGCACAGGCATTCCGTAATATTTATACATTTGGACCGACATTCCGTGCGGAAAATTCCAACACTACCAGACATGCTGCAGAGTTCTGGATGATTGAGCCTGAGATTGCCTTTGCTGACCTGCAGGATAATATGATGCTTGCTGAGTCAATGTTAAAATATGTGATCAATTATGTACTGGAACATGCTCCGGAAGAAATGGAATTCTTCAATTCATTTGTGGACAAGGGTCTGTTAGATCGGTTAAAAAGCGTAGCGGCTTCTGATTTTGCCCATGTTACCTACACGGAAGCAGTTGAGATTCTGGAAAAGAATAATGACAAATTTGATTATAAAGTATTTTGGGGATGCGACCTTCAGACTGAGCATGAACGCTATCTGACGGAAGAGATCTATAAGTGTCCGGTATTTGTAACGGATTATCCAAAAGAGATCAAAGCATTCTATATGAAACTGAATGAAGACGGCAAAACAGTTGCCGCAATGGACTGTCTGGTGCCTGGAATCGGTGAAATCATCGGTGGAAGCCAGAGAGAAGATGACTACGACAAACTGCTGAACCGCATGAATGAACTGGGATTAAAAGAAGAAGATTACGGATTCTACATGGATCTTCGTAAATACGGTTCTACCAGACATGCAGGATTCGGGCTTGGATTTGAACGCTGCGTAATGTACCTGACCGGAATGTCCAATATCCGTGATGTGGTTCCGTTCCCAAGGACAGTAGGTAACTGCGATTTATAGGAGGAATTTAGATGGGGAGTAAGATATTAATTGTCGATGACGAAAGGGAGATTGCAGATGTAGTGGAGCTATATCTGAAAAATGAAAATTATGATGTTGTAAAATGTTATAATGGGACTGACGCGTTGGATTGTATTAAAAATGAGAAGCTGGATATGGCGCTGTTAGATGTCATGCTTCCGGATATAGATGGATTTACAATTCTGCAGAGAATAAGGGAAGAGCATACGTTTCCGGTTATTATGCTGACGGCTAAAACGGAATATATGGATAAAATCAACGGTCTTACTTTAGGTGCGGATGATTATATTGCAAAGCCGTTTAACCCGCTGGAGTTAATTGCCAGGGTAAAAGCACAGCTGCGCCGCTTTACCAAGTATAACGAGGGGAGCAAGTCCCAGGAAGATATTATTGACTTTGCTGGTCTGGTGCTTAACAGAAGCACACATGAATGTACTTATAATGAGAGAGAGCTGACACTCACACCGATTGAATTTGATATTCTCTGGATTTTATGTGAGAACAGAGGACAGGTAATCAGCTCAGAACAGCTTTTTGAGCAGGTTTGGAAAGAAAAGTATTACAAGAACAGCAACAATACTGTAATGGTGCATATTCGTCATTTACGTGAGAAAATGAGCGGACCTACCGGCAAGACGGAATTTATAAAAACCGTTTGGGGAGTTGGTTATAAAGTTGAAAAATAATTATGGAAAACTGAAGAGAACAATATTGCTGAGGGCAGTCCTGGTTGCTGCCCTGGCTTTAGTGGTTGGAATTGTGATTGTGAAATTCCTTATCGATGGGTTATTTCAAAGCAGCTTTGCCAGCCTTTTTATTAATTTCATGATGAAATTTAATATGGATTATGATACGGCTAACGAAATGTATGGGAAAATTTTTATGGATAATAAAGAAATTTTTCTAACTTCGGGCTTTATCATTTTATTTCTGGTGTTCTTCTATATGGCGGTTTCTAAACTTACCGGTTATATGGACGATATCGGCAGGGAAATCGATATGATTCTGACTGATGAGGATGCACCAATTAATTTGGTACCGGAACTGGCGCCAATTTCAGAAAAACTTAACACATTAAAAATGACTTTGAAAAAAAGAGAGTACGCGGCGATTGAAAGTGAACAGCGTAAGAATGACCTTGTGGTTTATCTGGCGCATGACCTGAAAACTCCGCTGACCTCCATTATTGCATACTTAACCATGCTGGATGAGCAGCCGAATATGCCCGAGGATGAGCGTTTGAAATATACACATATTACGCTGGAGAAGGCTACAAGGCTTGGAGAATTAATCAGCGAATTTTTTGAAATAACAAGGTTTAACCTACAGGACATAGTCCTGGAGAAGGAAAAACTAAATTTGTCTATGATGTTAGAACAGCTTGCAGATGAAAGCTATGGAGTACTAGCGGATAAAGATTTGACCTGTTCCATCAGGACGGATGAAGAGCTGGTAGTGGACGGGGATCCGGATAAACTGGCAAGGGTATTTGATAATCTTCTAAGGAATGCAATTGCCTATAGTTACCCACGTACAGATATTAATATAGAAGCATTCCTTCAGAACGAGTATATTATTATTAATTTCCGGAATCAGGGACCGCAGATTCCTCCCCAGAAGTTAAAATCCATCTTTGAAAAATTTTACAGGGTAGATAACGCCAGGTCCAGCCAGACGGGCGGAGCGGGACTGGGATTGTCCATTGCAAAGGAAATAGTGGAATTGCATGGCGGCACCATAGAAGCATTCAGTGATGCGCACTATACCACATTCATTGTGCATCTTCCGGTGTACCGCGACAGGATGGTAAAAAGACGCCGCGTGCGCGGGAAGGCAGGGACAAAGAATATATGACAGAAAGCAGAGACAATAAAACAAAAAAGAAAAAACGGACAGCAGGTGACGTAATACGTGTTATTGCACTGCTGATTGCAATTGGGGTATTTGTATATTCCGGTTATCGCCTTTTGACGATATATCTGGAATATAAAGCAGGGACAGATGAGTATTCTTCCCTGGAGGATTTTGCAAATATATCCGGAAATCCTTCCGGTGGTTCGGATAGTGATCCTGATGGAGCCGGTGTAAAGGTAGAAACAAATGAGCAGGGTGAAACAGAACGTTATATGGAAAGCCCGGTTGACTTTGCCGGTCTAAAGGCAATTAATAAAGACGTTATCGGATGGTTAAATGTTGAAGCGCTGGATATCAGCTATCCCATGGTTCGGGGTACGGATAATGACTACTATCTGCACAGGACATTTAAGAAAGAAGATAATTTTGCGGGATCCATATTTATGGACTATCTGAATAATCCTAATCTTAAGGATCAGAATACCATTATCTATGGACACAATATGAAAAATGGTTCTATGTTTGGTACATTGAAGCAGTTTCGTGAAGAGGGTGTATTTGAAAAAAGCCGTTATTTCTGGATCTATACACCAACGATGAATTATAAATATGAGATCTTTTCCTGCCATGAGGTGGGAGCAGTGAGCAATACTTATCAGATTTCATTTGCTAAAGATAAAGAGTTTCAGGATTATCTGGATGAAGCTGTGGAGCATTCGGTAGTGAAGGGCACAGCCAAGGCTACGTCAAAAGACCGCATTGTGACACTTTCCACCTGTACCGGAAATGAGGCAACCCGATTTGTCGTGCAGGGAGTCCTCGTGGATTCCATTAAAGTAAAATAGCTGCTCTAAAGCGTAAAATCTGTTGCTTTGGAAACAATATGTGAAGGAGGAATGGAAATGGATAAAACAAAACAATTAAAAGAAATGCTTGCAAACAGCACAAACGTTGTGTTTTTCGGTGGAGCGGGTGTGTCTACAGAGAGCGGAATTCCTGATTTCAGAAGTGTAGACGGTCTGTATAATCAGGAATATGACTATCCTCCCGAGACCATATTAAGCCATACTTTTTTCATGAAGGATCCAAAAGAATTCTATCGTTTTTACCAGAATAAAATGCTCTGTCTGGATGCAAAACCAAATGCTGCCCACCGTAAACTGGCTCAGTGGGAAGAGGAAGGAAAGCTAAAGGCAGTCGTTACCCAAAACATAGACGGTCTTCATCAAATGGCCGGCAGCAAGGAAGTATTAGAGCTTCATGGCAGCGTGCACAGGAACTACTGCATGAACTGCGGGAAACCTTATGAAGCCAGATATATGCTGGAAGCAAAGGGGATTCCCACCTGCGAATGCGGCGGAATCATAAAGCCGGATGTAGTATTATATGAAGAGGGACTGGATAATCAGATTATGTCCAGGGCGATTGCACATATAGCCAAAGCGGATGTGCTGATCGTTGGCGGAACATCTCTGGCGGTATATCCGGCAGCCGGTCTGATCGACTATTACAGAGGGAATAAACTGGTTTTGGTAAATAAGACCACAACACCAATGGATCATAATGCGGACTTACTGGTGCAGGGAAGCATCGGAGAAATATTTGCAGCGATATAAGGAGGCGTAATAATGGTTTATGAGGTTGGAGATATTGTAAAATTAAAAAAACAGCATCCTTGCGGTAGCAATGACTGGGAAATACTTCGGGTAGGTGCTGATTTCAGGCTTAAATGCATGGGCTGCGGACATCAGATCATGATTGCCAGGAAGCTGGTTGAGAAGAATACGAAGGGACTTCAGAAAAAAACAGAAGGATAGAGCGTGAGAATTTCTCACGCTCTTTTTTATAGTTTTCCTTTATGAAACACAGTACAGTAATTCCCTTCTCTGGTTCTGCATTGTGAGCAATGCAGGCACCTGGCGGGGGTCATATCTCCGTCTTTCCAGCGTTTTATCAGATTGGGTTCAGTCAGCAGTGCCCTGCAGAATCCAAAGCCTGCAATACGGCTGTTCTCTAGCCAGTCGAGGGCTTTGTCATAGTGGGAAATCCCTCCGGTCACAAATACGGGAATTTGGACTTCATTAGCAATTACCTTCGCATATTCAATAAAATATCCGCCTCTTGTCAGAGGGTATCCGTCAAAAATCTGTCCGGACATACTGTTTGCTTTTCCATGTATATTTCCCGATACTTCGATGGCGTCAAAACCCATTTCTTCCAGTTCCCTGCAGA
Organism: uncultured Robinsoniella sp.; assembly: GCA_900539655.1. GTDB lineage: Bacteria > Bacillota > Clostridia > Lachnospirales > Lachnospiraceae > Robinsoniella. Next base: position 35,144 of record UQCR01000029.1, on the reverse strand, counting down.
TCGGCAGAGCTTCTTCAAATGTCAGTCCCCCTTCAAAAAAATCAGAACAGGTTATTTTGATTAAGATAGGAAAATCTTTGCCGGCTTCCTGGCGTATTCCGTCATATATTTCACGAATAATACGCAATCTGTTGGACAGACTGCCGCCGTATTCATCAGGCCGGTTATTATAATAAGGACTTAAAAACTGATTCAAAAGGTAGGAGTGCCCTCCATGTATTTGAACAGCATCAAAACCGCTTTCCTTTACACGGCGGGCAGCTTGCACATATGCATTTGTCACGTAGCGGATATCCTCTTTGGTCATAGGAACGCCGGCTGTTCCGGTGGATTTCTCAGGAATATCCCCGGGGGAAAAAATCTTCCGGCTGCTTGTCCGGTAGGTGGACTTTGTTCCGCCATATGCCAGCTGCATCATTATTTTGGCGCCATACTTATGTACGGATTTTGTTAATGACTGATATTCCGGGATGAAACTGTCATTGTAAATACCCATCATTTTCTCATTTGGCTGTTCTTCTTCTAAGATGCGGGCATAGCCGGTGCAAATCAACCCAACTTCATTTTTAGCCAGTTCTGTATATATTTTCTTTTGTTTATTTGTGAGGTGTCCCTGTTCGTCAGACAGAGCCTCCCAGGTGGCGCTTCGCAGAAAACGGTTCCTGCACACCATAGAATTTATCTTAAGAGGTTCAAATAGTTGTTTCATGTTATCAACTCCTATCAACATAAAAATATAGTACACATTAAATTGTAGACCTAAAAAGCTAAAAAAGCAAGATTTCATTCTGAAAAAGTATGCACCATAATAGAATTCTGCCTGCCGTCAGGACTTTTCTATTTTTATCTGGGCATGTATCAGACGTACCATGGTAAGATAAAAGAAAAACAGTAATAGTATCACAGTGGCAAAGCAAAGCGTAAATTGTAAAGCAAATATGTCCAGCTCATCCAGAATGCCATTAATGAGATTAAAAGGCTGCAGGACATCCCAGCTGTTAAAACGGAGAAACCGTCCTAAATAGACGCCAAATCCGCTCATCAGAGAAACTGCAGTTATGCAGATCCAGGATAAAAAGGATGAAGTAATGGAAGATGCCATATTTAAAAATAAACGGAGGGATTCCAATCCCAGGATAACCCCGTAGACGCATCCAATACCAATGGTAAACATCTTGAACCATGCAAATATATCCGTATTATAAACTGTTTTTCCTTTTTCATAAAGCTCACCTGCTTTTTCTACCCATACCAGGCTGTCATTGGATATATGAATAAAATCCGTAATAATATAAATAGAATTCGGGAAAAATAGCAGCCAGGACAAAGTAAAAAAGGCAGCTCCAAACTTTATTTTTTGATTATAAAGATAAATCGATATCCCTATAAACAGCAGTGGCAGTGCAGCCAGAAAAACGTTCCAGCCCAGCATTAAATAGAGAGTATGGGGGAATTTCAGGTACATCAATATACAGATGCACCAGTAAAGGATTACAGGGTAAATAAGGATATGATAGTTTTTCAAAGCTTTTAGCATGTTCCGTACCTCCTTACAGATGTCAGTATTATGCAGTGTTTATTTATCAATCAATCATCATGTGGCACACTTTTTAAGGACTATACCAAAAAATTGTATAGCTTCATTCTAACATAGGAAAGTGTTAAAAACTATTAAAATGAGAAAGACATCAAAAAGAACATTAAAAAGATTATTAAACCTCGTTAAAAAGAATATCAAAAATGTCAATAAAAACGCAATTACACTTGTGGACCGCCATTGCTATATATTTTGATTTAAGCTATAATTGTCATATAAATAAGTATTGGCGGAGGTGTTTTATGTTTAACGAAATTTGTATATATGAAGCAAAATTAACAAAGTTAGATGAGATTGAAACATTGATGAAAGAAGTGGCTGAATTTTATTTAAAACAAGATGGTGTTATTGATGTGCACTATATAAAACGAACTCACAGACAGAAAGATTTTAAAGCAGTTAAAGAAGGGGAGCTGCCTGTTCGCCTTACAAGAAATGTAGGTAAAATAACCTACGTTCTATATTGGGTATTAAAAGATGAAGAAACTCATGCTAGAGTATCGAAATTAGGAATGGAAAAATTTTATAAACGATGGAGTAGATGTTTAATAACAATGCCTAAAATAATATTGGGCGAAAACATCGTTTAAGTTACTTAATTCTTCTCCTTTGTAATGTTTCTATTGTTTTATTCCGTGATATTTAATTTTGGTAGTATCATTAAGCTTAAACGATAACTGTCAATTTGTAATATAAAAAAATAGAAAATAGTAAGGAATACATATATGAAATTAAAAGAGAAAGCAATACTATTAAAAAACGATATTCCAGCCGTGTTTTTATGCTTAAAAGATAAGAAAACTCCTATTGCTGCAAAAATACTAGCTGGAATAACAATAGGATATATACTTTCTCCTATTGACTTTATACCTGATTTCATTCCTTTTCTTGGTTATCTTGATGATGTTATTATTGTTCCATTACTAGTTGCGCTGATAATGAAACTAATACCAAAAGAGACCTTTGAGAAATACAGGCGAGAATCCAAGGATATTTGGAAAAGTGGAAAACCAAAGCATTGGTACTTCGCAATTCCGATTATAGTAATGTGGCTTTTGATATTGTGGTTTATAATAAAAGCAATTTTCTTTTAAGGCGCTATTTCAAAATTTCAGTTTCCAGAGCAGTTACGTATTTATACAGATAATCAACTTTTAGTTTTTATTTTAAGATAACATAAAAAAGTTGCAGAATCCCGCGAATATTGGAAAAAAGTACTTGAAATATAGCCAGCCTTATGATATGATTTTAACTTGTGATATATTATTTATTAATTTCCTTGCTCCCCACATAGATAGGGGGCCAGAGACCATAAGGAGGTGCCAAGAGCATGAACAAATATGAATTAGCCGTTGTTGTCAACGCAAAAATCGAAGAAGATGTAAGAGTAGCAACTATCGAAAAGGTAAAAGAATACATTACCCGTTTCGGTGGAACAATCACAGACGTTGATGAATGGGGTAAGAAAAGATTAGCTTACGAAATTCAGAAAATGAAAGAAGGATTTTACTACTTCATCCATTTCGAATCTGATTCAACATGCCCAGCGGAAGTTGAAAGACGTGTCCGTATCATGGAAAATGTTATCAGATATTTATGCGTAAGACAGGATGCATAGATAGAAAAGAGGAGAAAGTATGAACAAAGTCATTTTAATGGGGCGTTTAACCAGAGATCCTGAGGTTCGTTATTCATCAGGAGAAAATTCCATGGCAGTAGCAAGATACACATTGGCAGTAGACCGCAGATTTAAGCGTGACGGAGAAGCAACCGCAGACTTTATAGGATGTGTTGGTTTTGGAAGACAGGCTGAGTTTGCAGAAAAATATCTTCGTCAGGGTATGAAGATTGCTGTTACCGGACGTATTCAGACTGGAAGTTATACAAACAAAGACGGACAGAAAGTCTACACTACGGATATTGTTGTTGAAGATCACGAATTCTGTGAAAGCAAGAACGCATCTATGGCTGGCGGCGAAGGGGGCATGCAGTCAGCTGCACCATCATCAAGACCGACACCAAGTGCGGCATCAGGCGACGGATTCATGAACATCCCGGATGGCATTGATGAGGAATTACCATTTAATTAAAACGAAAATGAGAAGCAGATCTCATACATTATATGAATTCGAAATTTGTAAAAGGAGGTAACAAACATGGCTTATAATAGAAATGATAGAGGCGGCGATTCTCCGATGAAGAGAAGAGGCGGACGTAGAAGAAAAAAAGTTTGCGTATTCTGTGGTAAAGAGAATAACGAAATCGATTACAAGGATGTAAATAAATTAAAAAGATATGTATCTGAGAGAGGAAAAATTCTTCCTAGAAGAATCACAGGAAACTGTGCAAAACATCAGAGAGCTCTTACTGTTGCAATTAAGAGATCACGTCATATCGCTTTAATGCCATATGTAATGGATTAATCATTAAATTGATATTTTTAAACCGTCATTGTTTTATACAATGGCGGTTTTTTTTGTAGTGGGGGATAAGTTGTAGGCTATGCAGGAATCCTGCTTCCATGATGAAAATTATTTTAGCAATGGCATAGATCAGGATAGGACTGCCTGTTATCGGTTGGATAGAAAGTATTACCACTGGATATTATGCTTGCAGGTGGATTGAAAAGAAAAACAAAGACAGCTAACAAAAAATCCCCACGGACTAGCCTCCGTGGGGATTTGTGCATCTAGAGTACATAGATACTTTATATGCTTATAATATATAACACTATGCAAAGAATGTCAATGCATTTTTGCCACCTCATATGATTTCTCATATCCGTTTCCGGCTACCTGCCTTCTATCAGAAAGGCAGTGGACTTTCCGTCTGCAACGTCAAATATCTTAAAATAATACTATAAGATAGTACACCTTCCTTAAGATAATGCAATTTTTGAAAGCAATCGATAACGCTATAATGAGATTGTAACAAAATAAGCACGGAAAAGGAGAATGTTATGGGGAAGAAAAGAAAACGGAAATTGGCGACGAAGGCATTGGCAGTTGCAGTAGCGGTTTCTATGCTGCCAGGCAGTGCGATCACAGCGTTTGCTGAAACAGGTACCGGAACAGAACCGGGAGCATTGGCAATTGGACATCCGACATTTAAGAACACGGAAAGCTTGGCGGATGTATACGATTTGGGAGGCGTAACGTATGATTCAAAAGAAATGATGAAAGCACTCTATCAGCAGGATCTGGATAACGGTGGAGATTCCTTTTATATGGACCGTATTCTGGCGCGTTATGGAGTGGCAAATGGCAACGCAGGCAATAATGGGGATGATGATGGCAATACGTTTATGACCAGAGGCCGGGCACTTTATATGTACACCAGCAATCCGGCCATTATTGGTTTTGGCGGCAAAACCAGCTATGGATGCAGTTCTTCCGGCAGTTCCCTGGGCGGAGACATGTATGCGATTAGTTTTTCGGAGGGTTCCAGCACATTAAGCTCCAAAGAAGTAACAAGTAAGCGTGTGAATTATCCAAGTAACTGGGTAAGCCAGTATCAGGTTGGTTCCCTGACAGCAGATGTGGAGAAATTCATCAGCAATGAAAATGTTGCGGTAACGACGGTTAATCTGACTAATACAGAGGGATCTGACAAAACGATTACGGTTAATGTAAATTCCAACTTTGTAAGCAGCCGTGATGAAGTGACGGTGGGAGGCGAAACCCAGCAGGAACTTACCGGATCTATGAATTCTACAGCTGATTTAACAAAAATCACTACCCGCTTATCCGGAAATGGATTTGAGTATGCGGAAGGATCTAATAAGTCCATGGTGAAAACAGTCACCATTCCGGCAGGACAAACAGTAGAAGTAAAAGTTGTTATGGCTTTTACCACAGAGGAACTTCCACAGTCCACAACAGATTACGTACGTTTTCTGGAACTGGATGGTACAAGCGCATTAAAAGCACAGAAGGCAGAGTACAATCAGTACTGGGCGGACAACCTTCCATACATAGACGTACCGAATAAAGCAGTCCAGAAAGCTATTGACTATCGTTGGTGGCTGGAACGTTTTAATACAATGGATGCTAATATTCCAGGATATGACTTCCAGTACCCGGTAACGGTTGAAGGTGTATTGGGTTATAACAATGCAATTGCATTGACTCAGCCAATGCATTTACAGGATACGAAATGGTTAAGAAATGCTTACTTACCGCTGGGTCAGCTGTTATCAGTAGGAAACAGTTCCCAGAGCAGCGCATTTTTGGACAATCCGGGTAACCGTTCAAACTGGAATAACCATTATGGACAGTATATCGCAGACGCAGGATTAGAGGCATTTAATGTTATTGGCGGCGGTGCAGAACTGGCTGAAAACCTGGCATACTATTTTGAACATGATGCCAAAGGACAGCTTGACCACTACGGCAACCATACAAGTGCAACGACTCCTGAAAATTATCTGATTGATTACCAGAATAATTATATGACAGGAAACGATGCAGATACGATTTCCATGCATGTAAAAGGAATTGGAAACTGGAAGACACATGGAGAAAATGCATACGTATATGCAGCTGCTCAATCTGCTTCTGACCTCTATGGAATGTTAGGAAATATTGAAAAATCAGAGGAAATGAAAACTCTGGCTGAAAATATCCAAAGTGACATCCTGGAGTACCTCTGGTGTGACCAGTGCCAGAAGTTTGAGACACGTGCAGTAAATCCTACCAGCTCTTTTGTGTCCCATAATCCGGACAAACCAAATCTGGTAGAACTGACAGAATCCAATAACTACAATTATTTCTCTGTTGGTGCAGTTCCTACGGATGAAGCATCTATTGCAAAATATAAAGAAGCACTTAAGACCTTTACCAATGGAGACGATTTCCCGATCTTCCCGTATTATACGGCGAATCAGGTACACAATAAGCAGCTTCCGGGATCAAATAACTTCTCGAATATTAACTTTACTGTTCAGGCAAGAGCATATGAAGCAGCACTGCGTACCTATGACGTAGAGCAGGAATATGTAACGGATGATATGCTTGCCCTCATGGTTGAGTGGTGCGCATGGAATATGTACCCCAATGGAGGAGATGTCTCTTATCCAAATAATAACGAATTCTTCAATATCGATAACAAGACATTAGATACCTATTACCGTTCATGGATTTACCACAATATCCTTGGTAACTATACCTATCTCTTTATTGAAGATATGGCAGGCGTACAGCCACGTTCCGATGAAAAACTGGAACTGGATCCAATTGATTTCAGCTATGACCATTTCATGGTAAATAATATCCGTTATCATGGCAAGGACATAACAATCAGCTGGGATAAACCGGACGGAAATAAATATTACGGTGACAGTGTACCGGAAGGTTTTGCAGTATGGATCGACGGCGAATCTGCATTTGTATTAAATGATCTGGTTCACGTTGTATATGACGCTAAGACAGGCGAACTGGAATTCCCGGAAAATGAAAAAACTACAGTACTTTCAAAAGCTTCTGTTTCTGAGATACCGGCAGCAATGGATGTTGCCATAACAGACAGTAATGTCGTAGAAATGCTGAAAAAATCCGGTATCAACGGTTTGACAAATGAAGCAGAAGGTGCAACTGTAACCGCATCTTATACTCCGGCTAAAGCAAGAGCTGCAACATGGGCAGAGAAGCACCGTGCAGATGGAAGTGACACTACCTCAAAGGCGGTGAACGAGACAGCTCCGGATCCCCAGGCAGTAACCGATGGAATGACCGTTAATATGCCATTCTGGGGAAATGACCAGAGTACGAATGCAACAGATTCTCTGGTAATTGATTTAGGCGGACAGAAGAATATCGATATGATGGATATCTATTTCTACAATGACCGTCAAAGCGGAGGGTATGCAGAACCGACAAAATACACGCTGGAATACTGGGACGGCAGTGCATGGAAGCATGCAGAAAACCAGAACAGGACTCCTGCAATTCCAAGGGCAAATTACAACGAAGACAAATTTAAAGAAATAACCACAGACAAAGTACGGGTAACCGTAACGAACCAGCCGGGACGATATACGGCAGTTACAGAAGTCCAGTTATTTAAAGAGGGCGGAGACCGTCCGGAAGTAGAAAACCAGGCACCGGATGTAACGGTGAAAGTAAATACAGAGAAGCTGGAGAACATGAAAGCATCTCTGACAGCACAGTGTACAGATGATGGATTGCCATATGATAAGACACTTACTTATAAATGGGAAGTAACCGAAAAACCATCTGATACGGCATCTGCTTATTTAAGCGATGAAAAAGCCTTGAATACTTCTTTAATCGGTTCCGAAGAAGGAACTTACAAAGTAAGATTCACGGCGGACGACGGGGAAAAGCAAACTGTAAAAGAACTGTCCGTAGAGATTAAAAAGGCAGATACACAGGCAGATATTGATGTTGCACCTACTGCTGTGGCAAGCTCCGATTATACAGCAAGCTGGGAAAAACTGGATGGCATAAATAACACATCATTTGAGCCTACAAAATCCGCTGGCGGTACAGGTAAAGGCTGGGGCAACTGGGGTGTTTCAGGCGGAACGGGATCAACCCACTGGGTACAGTACACCTGGAAAGAGGCTGTGAATATCTATAAAAATGATATTTACTGGTATGATGATAACGGCGGAACACGTGTGCCATCCTCTATTCAGATGCAATATAAAAATGATGCAGGTGAATGGGTAGATGCTAATGTGACCACCGATTTCCAGAATGCAAATAAGAAGAATAAGTATAACGCCATCGATATGGTTCCGGTAACCACAACCGCACTGCGCCTGAATATGAAGCTGTCTGCAGCGGGAACCGGTATTTACCGCTGGAAAGTATACAGCACACCGGTAGAAGAAATACTTCCGGTATTCAAGGGAACAAAGACCGGTACAATTCCTCAAATGCCTAAAGATATCACAGCAAAAACTTCTTACAAAGAGTTAAGAACCGTAAAAGTACTGTGGGATGCTATCACACAGGATCAGGTAGCCGCAGACGGTGAATTTACAATTAATGGAGTAAATGAGGAAACCGGTAAATTTGTTACGGCAACTATCACAGCAAGATCTGATATGGATAAGGCAACCATTACAACAGTGGATGACACCACCGTAAATACGCTTGTCGGAAATCTTCCATATATGCCGAAGACCGTTATGGTACTGTATAACAATGGCGTAAAGGACAATGTCAGTGTAAACGTAACATGGCCTCAGATTACCGCAGATCAGGTAGCAGCAGAAGGAACATTTACAGTTGAAGGTGATGTTGAAGGCACAACTACAAAAGCAAAGATGACAGTCAATGTAATCGGAACCACGGTAGATACTACAAAGCTGTCAGAAGCATTGAATAAAGCAAAAGCATATGCAGCTAAGGATTATACAGCAGAATCATTTAAAAAGTTAACTGATGCAATTACTGCAGCGGAAGAGCTCTTAAAGGACAGCGGAGCAACACAGGCACAGATTAACACAGCATTGGATGATCTGAATACGGCAGTATCCGGTTTAGTAGGATTAAAGACTCAGTTAGAGAATACTCTGAAGGAAGCAAAGGCATTTGATCCGGCTAAGTATACGGAAGAAAGCTATGCAGTGCTGAGCAAAGCAATTACTGATGCAGAAGAAATCATGAAAGCAGAAGATGCCACAGAAGCAGGGGTAAATGCAGCAGTAGAAGCATTAAAGACGGCAATGGCACAACTGGTTAAGATTGAAAATGCAGAACTTATTTTACATTATACCTTTGACAAGCAGGATGAAATTACTAAGATTAAGGACGAATCCGCAAGTAATTACACGGTAGAGGTTCCAAAGCTGGAAGATGTTGATTTTGTTGAAGGAAAGAGCGGCGATGCACTTAAATTTGATGGAGATGATACCTCATTTGAAATCCCGGCAGGTGCAAATCTCGCTACCAAGGATATCACAATCTCCTATTGGTTTAAACGTACAGGAGAGATAACAGGAAACAACTCCCTGATATGGGCAAAAGATGAATCCTCCTACAATGGCAAAGGATTCTATACGAATTATCCGGTAGGTGATCAATACTCCTCATTCTTCGTAGTGGATGGATTTAATGCATTCTATGTTGCACAGAATCCTAACGATTTCCTTCCGTTGAATGAATGGACGCACATTGCAGTGACCTGGGATTCAGACAGCAAGACAGGTAAGATTTATAAGAACGGACAGGAACAGAAAGTTACAAAACTGGGTGATCCTCAGACAATTACCGGATCAGAGTCAGCAGTAAACCGTGTCGGTAAGAATGGTTACAGCAATGATGCACAATATCCGACCAATCTGGAGCTGGATGACCTGAGAATCTACAATGGTGCGGTTAACAGCGACAAGGTCAATGAGCTTTATACAGAGTTTGACAGCAATGTAGATAAGAGTGCCTTGCAGCAGGCTCTGGAAACAGCAGAGGCTTACATTGCAGATGGTTATACAGAAGAAAGCTTTGCTGTATTACAGGCAGCTATTACAGAAGCAAAAGTAGTTTATGAAGATGTGAATGCAGATCAGGATGCAGTAGATGAGCAGATTGGCAAACTTGCAGAAGCAATTGCACAGCTGGAAAGTATTCTGGCGGATCTGACACAGTTACAGTCCCTGTACAATGCCGTTTCACAGATGGATATGACCAATTATACAGAAGCAAGCGCAGGCGTATTGAAGACTGCACTGGAAAATGCAGCAGCAGTTATCAAAAAAGAAAATGCAACCAAAGTGGAAGCAGCAGCAGCAGAATCAGAATTACTGGTAGCTCTTGCAGGACTTGAGAAAAAAGTGGAAGAACCGAAACCGGTAATTGATAAATCATTAGCAAAAGCATTATACGGTGCTTACAAAGACCTAAATCTTTCCGGATATACCCAGGAAAGTGCAGCAGCATTTACACAAGCATTAGGCAGTCTGCAGACGGTAATTGGAAAAGAAAATGCAACACAGGAAGAAGTTGACAATTCCGTAGCAAATCTTCTGTCAGCAGCGACTGCACTTGCAGTAATGCCGGAAGATCCGGAGGAACCGGAAGTTGAGGTAGACTTCTCCGTACTGAGTATACTCTACAATGCATATACAGGCATTGATACCGCTAAGTATACAAAGGAAAGCACCGATGCATTCCTCGCAGCACTTCAGGGTGCAGAAGAGGTACTGAATAACAAAGATGCAGAGCAGGCAGCAGTAGACCAGGCAGCATCCGCATTAGCTCAGGCAGTGGCAGAATTGACATTAGAACCAGTAAAACCAGAAGAACCGGAAAATCCGGAAGAACCAACGGTTACTACAGATACAACAACATTAAAGGTACTTTATCATGCATATGCTGGGCTTGATACCGGCAAATACACAGACAATAGTGCCAAAGCGTTAAAGGATGCAGTGTCAGCGGCAGCAGCAGTTCTAAATAATGCCAATGCTACACAGGATCAGATTGACCAGGCAGCATCCAGACTGATGTCAGCGGCTACAGCACTGGAAATGAAACCTGTAGAAATACCGAAACCGGTAGTACCTGCACTGAAGAAAGGCCAGATCCTGACATATAAGGGACTGAGGTACCAAGTTACCAATCCTACAGCAGGAAAAGCAACCGTAATGGTAGTAGGAGCTTCCAGCAGGTCAGTTAAGAAGGTAACAGTACCATCCACAGTAACCTTAAAGGGAGTAAAATGCAAGGTTACCAAGATTGGACAAAAATCATTTAAGAATTACAAGAAGCTGCAGCAGATTACAATTGGTGCAAATGTGACAGCGATTGGACAGCAGGCATTTTATGGAGACACCAAGCTGAATACCATCAATGTTAAGTCAAAGGTACTTAAGAATGCATACAGCTATTGTCTGAAGAATATTTCTTCCAAGGCAGTGATCAATGTTCCGAAGTCTAAAGTGAGAGCATATAAAAAGATATTTAAAAACAGAGGACAGAAGAGCAGCGTAGTAATTAAGTAAAAAGCAGAATCACAAGCCAGCGTTCTTACGCTGGCTTGTGTTGTAGAAAAATAATAATGCATAATATGTAATTTTATGTATCATGAAAAAAGTTGCGCCCCTTAAATAGCAAGTGTAAAATGAAGGTATTTGAGTATTGCGGAAAGTGAGCCTGTAAAACATGTTGAAGAAGATAATAGTACGATATAATAACTGGACACTTGGCAGAAAACTGTTATTCGGGTTTTTGTTTGGCTCAATTATACCGATTCTGTCCATACAGTTAATTGGATATTATGTGAATAAAAATATAGTGACAGAAAAAGTAGATCAGTTAATGGTTAGTAATCTGACCCAGATATCAGAGCGGGTACACTTGAATATGGAGACGTATTCCAGCCTTTTATACCAGCTGTACACGGATGAGCAGCTGACGGAGAGTATAAAAAGCCTCATGGATATTACGGATAATCAGAGAGCGTTTGCATACAACAAGGCATACAACTGTCTGAAACAGTATAACAATGACAATCTGGGCATCCGGTGCATCAGTCTGGTATGTGCGGACGGCAGTTCGGTGGTAGCCGATTTCCAGACAGATTCTGCAATCGATAATCTCTGGAGAGGCTATAAGGATTTAAGGGCCACAAAGCCCTATATAGACTGCATTGATGAACCGAGTATGGTGATTTCCCCTACCATGAAATTTCAGGAGAATGGAATAGAGGGATATTATTTCCATATGTCAAAAAGGGTATTTGACTTTGATCATCTGGAACAGGGAAGCATAGCAACCATTATTATGTCTATTGATGAACGGATACTTGCGGAAATCTGCAATAAGCCGGAGGATAGTGCCAACCAGGAACTGGCACAGCACAGCCTGAACTTTATTCTGGATGAAAACAGACAGGTCATTACTTATCCGGATGAGAGTTTTGTAACCCTGAAAATGAATCCCAGACTTACGGTAGCGGAATTTGTAAAAGTAACAGGATTCCTGCGGGATAAAAAAACGGCTATAAACGAGTACAAGGATCCCCAGACAGGATGGGTATTCTACAATGTATATGACAAAGATTATATGCTGAAGGATCTGGTGAACACCCAGAAGATTTTTCTGATTGTAGGCGCCACGGCAGTTATTTTCGTGACCTGTATCATCAGCTATACCGTATACATGTTGAACCGCTCTGTACGTTCTGTATTAAAAGGAATCGGGCAGGTACAGCAGGGGCATCTGGATGTGGTAATTCCGGCAGATACCGAGGATGAAATCGGCATTATTGCACGTAACTTTAATACAATGACCGTAAAAGTAAAAGAGCTGGTCACGACGGTAAAAGAGGCACAAAACAGTCAGAAAAATGCAGAAATCCGCGCACTTGAGGCACAGATTAATCCGCATTTCCTATATAACACCCTGGATTCCATTAACTGGATGGCGATTGAAAAGGGAGAGTATGAAATCAGTACAATGCTCAGAAACCTGGGTGTCATACTGCGTTACAGCGTAAATAAAAGCAATCAGCGGGTAACCATATGGGAAATGTCAGATTGGCTTCATAAATACATCAGCCTCCAGAAAATGAGATTTAATGATGCATTTACGTACAATTTGCAAATTGATAAGAATACGGAAAAGGTAAAAGTGTATAAGCTGTTGCTGCAGCCATTTGTTGAGAATTCTATTATACACGGGTTTGACGGAATGATGGCGGGGGGCTTATTGAGAATTGAATGTTCACTCTCAGATGACGGGAAGGGGGTTGTATTTATTATAGAGGATAACGGAGTGGGCATGCCGGAAAGTAAGGTACAGGAGTTTAATGACCCGAAAAGGGCGATTATTGATGATGGAAGGAGTATCGGACTGAATAATGCATTCTCAAGAATGTATATGTATTATGGAAATAAAGCCAGCTGGACAATCAGCAGCTTAAAAGGCCTGGGAACGGTCATCACCCTGCGCCTGCCGGTTATTGATGAAATGAGGAAGGAAAATGAGGATATTAATAGTTGAAGATGAGGTAAAGATCAGAGTTGGAATATCAAAACTGATCTCGTCTCAGAGCGGTCACACGATTGTTGGAGAAGCAAAAAACGGCATGGAGGGATATGAGATGGCAATCCGGCTTCGTCCGGAGCTGATTATTACCGACATTCGAATGCCCGTTATGAATGGGCTGGAAATGCTGACGAAGATTCAGGAAGACAAAGTAGCCTGCCACAGTGTAATCCTAAGCGGTTATTCAGAATTTGAATATGCCAAGAAAGCAATTACGCTGGGAGCAGATGACTATCTGTTAAAGCCTATTGCGGCGGAAGACGTAAAAGAGGTACTGGATAGGATTGAAGAAAAACTGGATCTGGAAAAAAGGCAGATTGAAGGAACCCCTCAGGGATATATCAGGGATATTATCCTGGGCAGCCTGGCGGAAACCAGGGAGAATTATCAGCGCCTTGCCGATATCGGCGGATTAGAGCTGGAATCACCCTGTTTTCTGTATGTAGGCTATCTTGGAAATGTAGATCCGGCATATGTTGAATTTTGCAAAAACCAGCTTGAAGAAATGAAGGTGAAATACGGCAAGGACCGCATTTATATGGTATTTATTGAAAGTACGCAGGAATATGTGTGTGTCATTCAGAGCGGAAATCCTATGGAAGGATGGAATAAGAGGATTAGCCACAGAGTGTATTTAAAGAATGTAAGAGAGGGACAGGCAGTGTGGACAGCCGAGAGTATTTCATCCCTTACAGAGCTGCGCAGCCAGGTTAATGAGCTGCGAAAGCTTACTTCTTATGCAATGGCATTGGGATATACACATTTGCTGACGAAAAGGGAGATCAGCCTGTTTATACCGGAGGAATTTGCATATCCGGTCTTTTTGGAAAACAGGATTAAAGTATCTGTATGCAAGGGAGATAGTGAGGAGTTAACAAGCTGTGGGGATAAATTCCGGTCATATATGAGGGATCAGAAATGTGAACCTTATCATATCCGGCAAGGGTATATGAAAATGGTGAATTACATTTTGAATATTTCCCAGGAGGTTGCAGAGGAGGGCTATCGGCTGATACAGGAGCAGAATCCTATAAAGACTCTCGGTAATGCCATTACCTTATCGGAACTGGAGACCTGTTTTCAAAAGATTATTCAGATTCTGGCAAAGACGGTAAATAAAAAGGAAGACATCCGTAATTATACGGTAAACAGAGCAATCAGTTACATACGGGAACATTACATGGAAGTAATATCCCTGGAGGAAATGGCCAGACGTCTGGACATTACTCCGGAGTACCTCAGTACTTTATTTAATAAAGAGGTGGGGATTAATTTTTCAACCTTTCTTAAGAAATTTCGTATCAGCCAGGCGAAACGGCTGCTGAAAGGAAGTGAGCTCAAGATCTATGAAGTGGCAAATGAAGTTGGATATGGTGACCCGAAGTATTTTAACAGGGTTTTTCGTGAAGAGGTCGGAGTCTCACCGGGGGATTACAGGCAGTCATAGAAAAGGCCGAAAAGCCTGCAGTTATTTTCTTATTATACTGATGGCTGTCCAGATGGCAGGCTGCGGAAACCAGGAAAGTGACGGGCAGGAGGAAAGCAAGGCAAGGGAGGAACTGGTTTTGTGGTCTTATTACGAGACGGATGCCCAGAGAAGCGGTCTGGATAATCTGGTAAATGGATTCAACCAGTCACAGAGCCAGTATCGGGCCTCCTGGAAGTATGTCCCCATGACCGATTTTGACAAACAGCTTTCCCGTTCTTATACGGAGCAGAGCCTGCCGGATATGGTACTCATTGATAATCCGGATATGCCGGTATTTATCCGTCTGGGAGTATTTGAGGATATCACCCAGCAGATAGAATCCTGGAATCTGGAAGAAGAATACTATAAGGCGGCAGTGGAAACAGTGAGCCTCGATGGAAGATATTATGGAATTCCCTTTATCTGCAACAATCTGGGATTAATTTATAATGAGGAGATGCTAAAAGAAGCGGGAGTGGAACCACCTGGTACCTGGGATGAATTAAGGCTTGCGGCGAAAGAGCTCACAGTGGATGAGTGCAAAGGATTTTTAATGTCTGCGGTTGATTCTGAACAGGGGGCATTCCAGATCCTGCCATGGATTTTATCAGCAGGGGAAAACCCTGATGAAATCGGAGGTGATAAGACAAAAGAAGCTTTTGAATTCTTAGATAGCATGGTGGAGGATGGAAGCATGTCAAATGAATGCATCAATCTGACACAGATTGACGTTGCCAGAAAATTTATAGCAGGAGAAGCAGCTATGATTGAAAATGGGCCGTGGATATTGTCCATGCTTCAGGAGGCAGGCATCTCTTATGGAATTACTAAACTGCCGGTAAACCGGGTAAGCAGTATGATAACCGGAGGTGAAAATATAGGTTTTATTAAAGGAAAAAATGTAGAGGGTTCTCTGAAGTTTTTCCAGTACTGTATGAACGGGGAGGTTATGGAGTCCTTCTGTATAAAGACAGGTTCCCTGCCGGCAAAGATTAAAAAAGCCAAAAAGGTAGTTAAGAAGGATGAGCAGCTGCGGGTCTTTGAAGAACAGATGGAGAAAGCGGTTGCAAGGACTTCCATACCATCATGGTCTGCTATCTCAAAGCAGATACCCAAGAGCTTTTATCAGATGGTGTCGAAGGAAAAAACCCCGAAAGAAGCGGTTGAAATGCTGCCGGAACACTAAATCGCAGGGTTGCATTCCATAAAGCAGGCTTTTCGTACCGGCACAAGCGTTTTTATGCACCATTTAATCTAAGGATTATCCACCATTATTAAAATATTAGAATTAATCTTTATAGGAACCTCTCTTATAATGTACTTACCAGGAAAGATACTGGAGTCAAATATAAGGGAGGTTTTATCATGAAACTAAAGAAACTTACGGCAATGGCTCTTGCAGCAACAATGGTTTGTACAATGGCAGCAGGATGTGGAGGAGGTTCATCTTCCGGTACCACAGAGGCAACAAAAGGTGAAACAACAGGAACTACGGCAGCTGAGACAGCAGGAACGGATGCAGCCAAAGAAACCAAAGCAGCTGAAACACAGGCAGAGACACAGGCGGAAACTAAGGCAGCTTCTACCGGTGAAACAAAAGAAGTTGTAATCTGGGATTATTTTGAGACAGATGCCCAGAAAGAAATGATGCAGGCTTTAATTGATGGATTTAATTCATCACAGAGCGAATTTACGGCAACCCATACATATGTGCCGTTTGCAGACTACCAAAAACAGCTTACGCTTGGACTTGCTTCCGGTGAATTGCCGGATCTGGTTATCATGGACGGCTGCAGCATGGCTTCATTCATACAGCTTGGACTTATGGCTGATGTATCGGATGCTTCCATCGCATGGGATGACTACCTGAAGGGACCAATGGAGTCCACAATGATGGATGGCAAACACTACGGTATTCCTTTTGCAACAAACTGTACCGCATTATTCTATAATAAAGATTTATTCGATGCAGCAGGCGTGTCTTATCCGGATGAAAACACCACATGGGATGATTTCAAGGATATGGCAGCGAAGTTAACAAAAGACGGCGTAACAGGATTTGGTAATGCAGCAGTGGGAACGGATGAAGGAACATTCCAGTGTCTGCAGTGGCTGTATACAGCTGGCGGTACTTATACCGACATTAAGGGCGGCGTAAAGTCTTACGATTTAATGAAAGAAATGATCGATGCAGGATCCTGGACAAAAGAATGTGTAAACTGGACACAGTCTGATGTTAATAACAACTTTATGGCTGGGAACATTGCAATGCAGCAGAATGGACCATGGCAGATCCCAGGTATCGAAAAAGATGCTCCGGACTTAAACTATGGCGTAACAGTATTACCAAAATTTGATAAAGACTCCAGTCAGGCAACATCAATTCTCGGCGGTGAAAACATGGGCGTTGTGAAAAAAGACGATACCGCAGGTGCAGTTGCTTTCATGAAATACTATGACCAAAATGAAGTTATGATCGATGCAATGAAGAAATATGGCTCCTTCCCTCCAAAAACGGAAGCAGCACAGGATTCTTACTGGACAGATGATCCGATTCAGGCAGCATTTATTACTCAGCTTGAGACTTCTATCCCAAGAGGACCATCCGCATCCTGGCCATCTTATTCTTCTGCAATCCAGAATGGATTCCAGGAAGTTATGACAGGCGCAAAGACGCCTGAGGAGGCAGCAGACAGTACACAGGCTGCTGTAGACGCAGTAAAATAAAATATTAGGGCGTGTTTAAACACGCTCTAGGGACTGCCTGGTAGACTTGCTTCCGACAGTCCCTTTTTAAAAGATATGAGGAGGGATTAACGTGAGACATGGTAAAAAAAAGACACCGGCTTACCTGGGAGTTATATTTGCACTTCCCGCTTTGATTTATATGATGGTGCTGATAGGGTACCCCATGGTAAAGAACCTGTTATTGAGTTTTAAAAATGTGGATGTTTATACATTTGCAGATACGGCTTCCCAGAGTTTTGTGGGATTGCAGAATTATGTTGATTTGTTCAGCGGAGCCGATTCTATTTTAATGAAATCAATCGGCAATACATTAATTTTTACACTTGCTTCTATACTTTTTCAGTTTGTGATCGGGTTTGGACTCGCATTGTTATTTAATAAGAAATTCCCGGGCTGCTCCTTTTTCCGTGGAGTAACGATGATATCCTGGCTTTTACCAGTAACGGTAGCAGGGCTATTGTTTAAATTTATGTTCCAGTTAAACGGCGGAATTATCAATCAGTTCCTGACATCGGCAGGCATTTTGGATAAACCGATAGAATGGCTTTTGAATGGAAATACTGCAATGGCAGCCATTGTAGTGGCAAATATATGGATTGGTATTCCCTTTAACATGATGTTAATTCTTACCGGATTAACGACTATTCCAACCGAAATTTATGAGAGTGCCAGCTTGGACGGTGCTTCCAAGCGGCAGACCTTATTCCATATAACAGTTCCAATGATTAAACCGGCTATTATGTCTGTGCTCACATTGGGATTTGTATACACATTCAAGGTATTTGACCTTGTATGGGTAATGACAAAGGGAGGACCGGTAAATGCTACGGAACTGGTTTCTACTTATGCATACCGGCTTTCATTTGAAGAGTTTCAGTTTAGTAAGGGTGCGGCAGCATCGAATATCCTGTTCTTAATCTTGCTGTTTGTAGGATTTTTCTACATCAGGACCATTGATGATGACGAGGTGATGTAACATGAAGAAAGAGACGAAAAATAAAATTATATTATTAATAATAGGTGCAATTGTATTTGTGATTTTTATATTCCCCCTGTACTGGATGCTGGTTACCGCACTGAAAACGCAGGTAGAAATTTTCCAGATACCAACACCCCTGTGGCCCAAAGAACTGACACTTGAAGCCTTCCAGAAGCAGTTATCCGCTTCCAGCGATACACTGAGGGGATTCAAAAACAGTGCAATTATTGGATTTGGAGCAATGGCAATCTCTACAATACTGGCAATTCCGGCAGCATACGGACTGGCGCGGTTTAAGTTCAGGGGCAAGAAGATTATAATCCTTCTTTTCTTAATTACACAGATGCTTCCTTCCACGTTAGTATTAACATCCCTGTACATCATGTTCTCAGGCGCAAAACTTTTAAATACATACATGGCGCCGATACTGGCAGATGCAACACTTGGTATTCCATTTTCTGTTATTATCCTAAGAACCTATTTCCTCTCCATACCGAAGGAGCTGGATGAGGCAGCAAAAATAGATGGCTGCGGACATCTCACTGCATTTGTTAAAATCATGCTTCCTATTGCAAAACCGGGCGTAGTGGTAGCAGCCGTATTTTCCTTTGTATATGCATGGGGGGATCTGATCTATGGAATTACATTTATTACCGATCCAAATAAGCGTCCGATTACATCCAGTATTTACAATTATGTGCAGCAGTACCAGACCCTGTGGAACTCCACCATGGCATTTGGTATTATAGCAATCTTCCCGGTTATTTTAATCTTCATCTTTATGCAGAAATATATTGTCAGCGGACTTACTAATGGTGCTGTTAAGGCTTAGAAAATACACGAATAACAAAGTACACGAATAACTAAGTACACGAATAACTAAGTACACGAATAACGAAGTATACGAGTAACTAAGTATACGATTAACAGGTTACTGATGTTGAAAGAAAATTTGATTCAGAAAGGAAGCCACGGTAGTTCTTTCAACCTGTTTTATGGTGGCTGTATTGCAGGAGCACTGCAGTATATTATGGGAAAATGAATGAAACTAAAATCATTGGATTTAAAGAATATTAAAATAAGTGATGAATTCTGGTCCAGACACGTGGATCTGGTGAGAAATGTAATTATCCCTTATCAGTGGGAGATCATGAATGACCGGGTAGCGGATGCCGAGTCCAGCCACTGCCTGGAGAATTTTAAAATAGCAGCAGGGAAAAGCAGCGGAGATTTTTACGGCGCGGTATTTCAGGATACGGATATTGCAAAATGGCTGGAAGCAGTAGGATTTTCACTGGCATGCAATCCAGATAAAAAACTGGAAGCTACTGCAGATGAAGTGATAGATTTGATAGCAGATGCACAGTGTGAGGATGGTTATATCAATACTTATTTTACGATAAAAGAACCGGACAAACGCTGGAGCAACCTCTGTGAAGGACATGAGCTGTATACAGCGGGCCATTTGATGGAGGCGGCTGCGGCATATTATGAAGGGACGGGAAAGAGGAAGTTTCTGGACTGTATGTGCAGATTTGCAGATCTGATCTGTGAGACGTTTGGGGAAGAAGAGGGTAAAATCCATGGATATCCCGGACACCAGGAAGTGGAAATTGGTCTGATTAAGCTGTTTCGTATTACAAAGGAACGCAGATATCTGGATATGGCTAAGTATTTTATCGATATCAGAGGTGTGGGTGAGAACTATTTTCTAAAAGAAATGAAAAAGGACGGACATAAACGGATTTTTCCGGAATTTGCAGATTATGATACAAAGTATTCCCAGTCCCATATTCCGGTGCGTGACCAGAAAACAGCAGAAGGGCATGCTGTTCGTGCCGTATACATGTACTGTGCAATGGCTGATCTGGCTTATGAGTATCAGGATGATTCTCTGATGGAAGCCTGTGAGACCCTGTGGAACAATATGGTGAGTAAGCGTATGTACATTACGGGAGGCATTGGCTCATCGGGAATCCTGGAGCGCTTTACGACGGATTATGACCTGCCGAATGAATACAATTATTCTGAGAGCTGTGCATCTATCGGTCTTGCACTCTTTGGGCTGCGTATGAATCAGATCACCAGAGACGGCAAGTATATGGAGGAAGTGGAACGCGCCCTTTATAATACCATATTGGCGGGGATCGCCCTGGATGGCCGCAGTTTCTTTTACGTAAACCCATTAGAAGTCTGGCCGGATGCTTGTATGCCCAGAACTTCCAAGGAGCATGTAAAGCCGGTTAGGCAGAAATGGTTTGGAGTAGCATGCTGCCCGCCGAATATAGCCCGGACACTGGCATCCCTGGGACAGTATATCTACAGCACACAGGGGGATACGGTATGGGTGAACCTGTTTGTCACAAGTGAGGTTAGGCAGGAACTGGAGTCTGGCAGTATACAGATGAAACAGGTAACCAGATTCCCGAATGAAGGCAAGACAACTATCCACATAGAAAACCAGAAAAATGTAAAGGTTTCTCTGGCAGTCCGCATTCCGGAATACGCAAAAGATGCCGTTTTCTATAGTGGCAGCGAAAAGATCATGCCGGATAAAACAGAAAAGGGATATGCATTTTTCACAGTGGACAGAAAAGAGATGGAACTTACAATGAAATTCTCCATGGAGCCGAGGCTTCTCCATGCAAATCCACTTGTAAAAGCAGATACCGGAAAAGTTGCTGTCATGAAAGGGCCTTGCGTGTACTGTCTGGAGGAAACAGACAATGGAAATAATCTGCCAGGCCTGTTCCTGGATTCCGGCATAGCACTTAAGGAACACTTTGAACCGGATCTCCTGGGAGGAGTAACCGTAATAAGAGCACAGGGCAAAAGGCTTGTATCAGATGAATGGAAAGAGGGAGAGCTGTATAAGGAATGTGCGCCAAAGATGGAAGACGCAGCATTGACTTTTGTACCGTATGCATACTGGGGAAACCGGATTACCGGAGAAATGTTAGTCTGGGTGAGAGAGATTTTATAATTATATACGAAAGTATAAGGCATTGAGCTGAGACAAATAATTGCCTCAGCTCATTATTTGGAACTACCACTGGCAGGAAGCGTTGTGCTCAGGTTTGTTAGCGTCCATCTTCGTCTGATGCACGGTTCCCCATGGATGCCTGGGAGGTGCATAAACGGATGAAAGCTTTAAAGGACATCTTTCGGGGTTCATAATATTATGCCAGGTTCCGGCAGGTATAAAGACAGCATCTCCGGGGCACATTTCATTTTGAAATTCCGGACGGCCTTTGCAGGAACCCATCATTACGATGGCTTTTCCATGTTCGACTCTTATAATCTGATCCGTATCAGGATGCATTTCCCAGCCAATATCCTCACATGGAGGGATACACATTAATGTCATTTGTACATGGCATCCCGTCCACACTGCGGTACGGAAGTTTTTATTTTGCTCTGCCATTTCCTCAACTCTCAATATACAGGGGTTAGGACCATAATCGGTCTGCCTCATACAGCAATTATTATTCATAAAAAGATTCTCCAATCAGGTTTGTATATTAAAATATGTAAATTCATTGTAAATGTGAATCTATGTTAAAATTGCAGGAAAACTGGTTACAAAACTGGCTGCAAAACTAGTTTTTAGAGGAAAAAGAATTGCAATTCAGATAAAAATAAAATATAATAAGCCTATATGCTTTGAGCGAGATTAAATTGCTTTCCGGCAGCTGCACGCTGCGATTTGCGGATTATGAAGGAGGGAGCCCCATGAAAAAGAATATTATCATGTTTATTTTTACACTCTTTTTTCTTGGACTCCTTTTTTACGTGAAGGCAGAAGCCCATCTTGTAACCGGCACAGGAACCAGTGCGACTGCTGACGCCGGTGGATCCGGTTACACATATGGCCAGCCCCGTATTTTCGCCAAGCTTACACCGGCAGATGCTCCGGCTGGAATCCAGGAAAAAGTACTGACACAGGGAATTACGAATTTTGTGGAAGAACGGAATAACCAAAGGCAGTTTAACGGAAGCGTACTGGCGGTTTTATTGTATATTGCAACAAATGTCTTATTGGGCAGCGTACGGAGCAGTTTGTTCTGGATACTGTCTATTTGTCTTACATTTTCATGTATTCTGATCAGTCAGGTTCATATCTTACACCAATCCGATGGAAAGAAACGTACTGTTATCTTTTAGTATTTCATTAAAAATTTAAGAAGTGAAATTTACGAAAAGAAGATAATCAGGAGGATTGTACTTTGAAAAATAAAAAAAATCATATTTGGTTTGCGTTAGCCCTTATCGCAGCCTTTCTTTTGCTTACTATTTTTGGAGCGGGCAAGGAAGTAAAAGGGATTCAGGACATGCGTTTTGGAATTGACATCCGGGGCGGTGTTGAGGCGGTATTTGAACCGGTTGGAGTTACCGGTGTTCCCACAGAAAAGCAGATGGAATCGGCACGTAATGTTATTGAAAGCAGATTGGATGCTGAAAATATTACTGACCGTGAAGTTACAGTGGATAAAAGTGAAGGCCATATTATCGTGCGTTTCCCCTGGAAATCCGATGAAAAAGACTTTAATCCAGAATCTGCAATCTCTGAATTGGGGGAAACAGCGAAGCTTACCTTCCGGGATCCTGACGGCAATGTACTTGTAGAAGGAGAAAATGTGTCAGACAGCTCCGTAACAAGGGATCAGGAAACAGGAGAATATGTAGTAGAACTGCAGTTTGATAAGACTGGAGCGGAGGCATTTGCCAAGGCAACTCAGGAGCTGGTGGGCAAACAGATGGGCATCTATATGGATGAACAGATGATCTCTAATCCTAAGGTACAGCAGGCAATTACTGGTGGAAAAGCAATTATAAACGGTATGGCGAACAGTGATGAAGCAAAGTCATTATCCGATAAAATAAATTCAGGTGCACTTCCATTTTCCATGAAGACAAGTAATTATAATACCATCAGTCCATCACTTGGAAGTCAGGCACTGAAGGCAATGGTAACAGCTTCTATAGTAGCCCTGTTATTAGTTATCATATTTATGATCAGTATTTACAGACTGCCCGGATTCATCAGCTGTCTGACCCTTATATTCCAGATGTGCCTGCAGATACTGGCACTTTCATTTCCGCAGTATACGCTGACCCTGCCTGGTATCGCCGGCCTGATCCTTTCTGTTGGTATGGCTGTGGATGCCAACATTATCATCAGTGAACGAATTGGTGAGGAATTGAGAGACGGTACAAGTATCCGTGCTGCTGTTAAAAAAGGTTATCAAAACGCATTCTCATCGGTATTGGACGGCAATCTGACTACAGCTGCAGTGGCATTAATCTTAATGATGTTTGGTTCCGGTACAATGCTGAGTTTTGGATATACGTTGTTTACAGGTGTTATCATCAACCTGGCAGCAGGTGTGTGGATGTCCAGATTTATGCTGGAATCTGTAATACGCTACGATATATTTGATAAAGTAAAATTGTTCCGTAAGAAAAAAGACCGTAAAATGATCCGTTTTGCAGCAAAACGAAAATGGGTTTTTATATTCACAGCATGTGTATTGGTTATCGGAGCTGTAATCACCGGAGTAAATGGAGTGAAACTGGATACACAGTTTACCGGAGGCGTTATACTGAAATATACATATTCCGGTGATACAGATACAGAAAAGATCGGCAATGCGGTAAACGTTGCTTTGAACAGGCCTGTAAGCGTACAGACCTCCCAGGACTCCGCTACGGGTGACAAAAAATTAGTGCTGACCCTTGCAGGAAATGAAGGTATTAATCCGGATGATCAGAAGAAAGTAACAGAAGAAATTAACAAACTTGGCGATACATCCTATGAATTATCGGAAACTTTTGCCGTAGAGCCTTATATCGGGGCAAAAGCGTTAAATAATTCGGTAATTGCAATTGTATTATCCGCATTGTTCATTATTGCATATATATGGGTGCGTTTCAAATCCCTGTCCGGATTATCGGCTGGTGTATCTGCGGTAATTGCACTTATACATGATGTCATTCTGGTATTCTTCGTGTTTGGAGTATTTAAGATCCCGGTAAATGATGCCTTCGTGGCGGTTACCCTGACCATTATCGGGTATTCCATTAACGACACCATTGTACTCTATGACAGAATCCGGGAAAATATCCGGAATAAGGCGGGCAGCAAAAAGGAAACCTTGTGTGAACTGGTAGACCGAAGCATAACTGAGACTATCGGACGTTCGGTTAAGACAGCATGCACAACCGCTATCTGTGTGGCAATCGTTCTTATATTTGCCCTGATTTACCATATAGAATCTATCCGTGTGTTCTCATTGCCGTTGCTGGTAGGTATCATCAGCGGATGTTATTCTTCTGTATGCATTGCAGGACCACTTTGGGTAACCTGGAAAGAGTTCCGTGCAAAGAAGAATGATAAGATCGAAACGAGCAAGGGAAAAAAGAAATAAAAATCAGATGAGAAAAATTCAAGAATCTAATTGACATTAATTAGAATAATCGGTATAATAAATACAAATAAACTGAATTTACCGATGGGTTGTTACTGTTAAGCAGGCAAAACCAATTTTAGGAAGAGTATATTCTTCTTAAAATTGGTTTTTTTTGTTTTTATAAGACTAATGAGGTATGTTCTTATGCAGGCGAAAATTCAGAAATAATTATGGTAAAGGGGTGAGGAGCGGTAGCAGGAAGGCATCTGAATGATCCGCAGCATTGGCAGAATGCAAGAGCATAATTTAAATATAACAATGATTCAAGGGGGATCAGGCTGAAAGAAATTAAAATAGAAAGGAGCCACAATAGAATTCTTTTAGCTTAGAGCGTGTTAAACACACTCTAGTATATCGTGGCGGTATTGCGGGGCTTTCCTGCAATATGCAAAAGGTATCAGGATGGGGAAAAGACTAAAACTATGGAAAAGAATCTTATCAATCTTCTTAGCGGTTACGCTAAGTCTTAGCAGTTTTATCATTTCGGCAGGTGCAGAAGAAATGTCTTATAAGGAAATCCCAGAAAATACAGCGGGTGAAACCAGCGCTGTCAATCCAAATGAAAAAGAGCAGACTCTCATCGAAGAGGCAGAAAATGCGCAATTAAATGAGCCGGGAGATTTTTCGGATGATAACGACAGCGCATCTCATGGCGGGAAGCATATCAGAACCCAGAATGCCGGGGACATCATTGTATCACCGGGAGATACAGATTATTACTTAGATTCCGGTACTTCCCAAAACGGCGACGGATCACAGGAATCGCCTTTTAACACCCTTTTTGAAATTAACCGGAGGGAGTTTGCCCCGGGAGATCATATCTTTATCAAACGCGGTTCTGTATTCAAAGGTCAGCTTTACCCAAAGGGTTCCGGTTCGGCGGATAAGCCGATTCTGCTGGATGCATACGGAGAAGGAGAAAAACCATTAATTGATGGCGATGGAAGATATGGCGGCCAGCAGGAGTATGGTGCAGAAGGGCCTTTTGGTGAAGCTGCGGCTGCTGTTTATCTCCACAACAGCCAGTATTGGGAAATTTCTGATTTAAAAGTTACAAATTGGGATGAGGATACAGCAAACCGTGAAAGGAGCGGCATCCGCATAGAGGCCAGTGGGGGCGGCATATTCCGCCATATTTATATTAAAAATTGTGAAATATTTAACGTAAGGGGATATCGTGGTCAGGACAGCATCTGGGATGTGGACCCGGTGGGCGGCGGAACGACCTTTTTTGGTTCCAGGACGACTCACCGTACAGGCGGCATAAATTTCTGCAGTTATACAGGCAGGGAAAATAATGCGTCTGATAAAACAAATCCGGGAAAAATATCAGACAGTGAACCAACAATATTTGACGATGTCCTGATTGAGGGAAACAATATTGAGAACTGTGACGCCAATGGAATTACTACCACAAATGTGAAAGGTGAAATGGATAACCGGGATTACCGGCATAAAAATGTTGTTATTCGTGGAAACAGCATCACTAATGTACAGAGGGCAGGTATTGTTCCCCTTTATACAGATGGGGCGTTAGTGGAGCATAATAAAGTAGATACATTCCAGCAGACTACCGAAGGTTATGGCTGCGGAATCTGGTGTGACCGTGCCAATGATATGGTATTCCAGTACAATGAAGTCTGTAACGGACAGAACACTATGGATGGGATGGCTTTTAATTTGGATGATATGACGGAAAATGGCGTTATCCAGTATAATTATACCCATAACAATGTGGGCGGGGGCACGATGCTTCATGTGAGGACAAACTCCTATAACCGCAATAATACGATCCGTTACAATCTGAGTGTAAATGATACCCATAATTATGCACCCCACCAGGCAATCGTAGTCTGCGTTGGTGAGGATGCGAAAACTAAAATTGAATCTGCCAGGGTATACAATAATACATTTTTCAACACCAGGACCGTCCGTCCTGTTTATAAAGGAGATGAGATAGCTTTTGAGAATAACATCTTCTATCTGGTAAATAAAGGAATGAAAAATAAAACGGATGCTTATGATGTGGGATCTAAAACTATATTTAACCATAATCTTTTTGCGGGGGTGCATCCTCAGGATGAGCCCTCTGGGAATGAAAATATCTCTACGGCAATGCCAGGGCTGGCTGGAGTCCTTGTGGAAAAGGATGGAGATCAGTATCTTCCAAAAGGAATAGAAGAGGCCATGGCAGCGGCGATGCTGGCTCACGCTTCCCAGGCTTTAAATGCCGGGATAGTGATGGAAGACGGCGTGGAAGAAGACTTGTATGGGAATCCTGTAACGGCTGGGGAAGCGCCTAATATCGGTGTATACAATGGAGTGTCTGTAGAAAAAACAGAATATGAGGACTTCAGCGATATCACCGAGGTTTCTGGAGAACCTTCGGAATTTGATGATTTTACAATCGAATATGTTGAGGGTGAGGATGAACGCGTCAGTAAAAACGCAGCATTCAAAACTAATCCAGGCGGTGCGCACGGCGGATTCCACATCAGTTCTGATGAGGATGGGGCGTCAGCAGAATACACCTTTACGGGTAAAGCGATTTCTGTATATACCAAGAGCGGAGGGGCAGCAGGAGTTGCGAATATCTATCTGGATGGACAGAAGGCGGCGACTGATGACCAGTATGAGGGAAGGGAAACATTTGGAAGGATGGCATTTACCCGGACATTTGCCGAAAGCGGAACGCATACCATTAAAATAGAAAGATCGGGAATGAAGAATCCAAGCTCCAGCGGAACGAACTTAAATCTCGATTATTTTAAAGTATTTAAGGAGAGTCAGCCGGTAGTTCCGGAAAAGGAGCTGATTAAAATGGACGCTTCCGGTTTTATCGCAGAAGCCGAAAGTGTTGAGGAGGACGAGGGGCCGGCATCCTGTGCCATCGATGGAAACAGCAATACTTACTGGCATTCCAACTGGTCGGGAACGGCAGCAATGCAGCCAGATTTCGAAGAAGGGTTAAGAAACGGATTTACCATAGATCTGGGTAGAAACTATAACATACAGAAACTGGAGTACCTGCCAAGGCAGGACCAGAATAATGGCACCATTACAAAATACAGGCTGTTCTACAGTAAAACAGAAGATGGGGAATTTATACCCATACCACGTGGAATCGGTTATTGGGAAGGAGACAGTACGCTGAAATCAATCACTTTTGAAAAAGTAAATGCTAGGAAAATACAGATCCGGGCATATGATGCGGTAAGTGATTCGTCAGGAAAAAATCTTATTACCGCAGCAGAGTTCTATGTATACAGGTGGAAAGAAGACGGCGGTCCGGTGACGCCTCCGGACAGGAGCTTTCACGTACCTCCTGCGTGGAATCAGGGAGACACGCATATCACGCTGCCTAAAGTGGCAGATGGCTGGGAGATTGAACTCTTTGGGTCTGACCGCAAAGAGGTGGTTGGACTGGATAATTCTGTAACCAGACCACTGGAGGATGTTACGGTGAACCTGCTCTACAAGCTGACGAACCGGGCAACCGGAGAGGTCCTGGAGACAAATGTAAATGCGCAGATTACAATTCCTGCGGCGCCAATGGAAGATTTTGTGTCCGGAAGCAACGAAAAGCCCGGGGTAATTCCTGCTTTAAGAGAATGGAAGGGCGCAAGCGGGGAGATCAAGCTCACCAATACCTCCAGAATTGTTGTGGACTCAGAGAGCTTCAGACAAGATGATGCCGCTCATGTAAAAGAAAACCTGAGTAAGACAGACAACTTCTATACCCAGGTGAATATGTTTAAGGAAGATCTGAAGGCGCAGACCGGTCTTGACCTTCCGATTGTAACGGATCAGGAGCCGGGTACGGCAGATCTTTATTTTACAGCCCAGGGCGCTCCGGCATCTCTTGGGGCTGAAGGATATATGATAGAATTTGGCGGGCAGAATGGAGACGGTGGTTCCGTAATTGTAAGGGCACCTCAGAAGACAGGCATTTTATATGGTGGAATCACGATCCTGCAGATCTTAAAGCAGAATACGGCATTGAGCCTTCCAAGGGGAATATGCAGGGATTATCCGGCTTATGAGAAGCGGGGATACATGCTGGATGCGGCACGTATCTATCTGCCTCTTGAATACCTGGAGGATACCTTAAAGCAGATGGCATGGTATAAGATGAATACATTTTCCGTACATCTGAACGACTGTGAAAACTGGGGTAATCTGGAGCTGGGACAGGAACGCTATTCTGCATTTCGTCTGGAAAGCAATGTGCCTGGACTCACGGCAGAAGATGGGTCCTATACCAAGGATGAATTCAGGGAGTTCCAGTATGATGCCGTTGATCTGGGGATAAATGTCATTCCGGAATTCGATACACCAGGGCACTCTCTTGCATTTACCAGAGTCTGGCCGGAACTGGCGCGGGAGGACAATGCTAAATATCTGGATGTTACAAACCCTCAGGTTTTAGAAAAGGTCAAGGCTTTATTTGATGAATATATTCTGCCTCAGGATGGTAAGGAAGAGGTATTCATTGGTCCCGAAGTAAATGTAGGAACAGACGAATATAAAACGAACGGCCTTCCCGAATCAGACAGAGCCCGATATAAAGAAGCTTTTCGCGGATATATAGACCAGCTCCTGCAGCATGTGAAGAACCGGGGAAAAGAACCGGCATTCTGGGGATGCTTAAGAGAGAACGCCGGAACGACGCCAGTTACTACAGATGCCTTAATGTATGCCTGGTATTGGGATTATTCAGAGGCGCTAAAGGCATTGGAGGCAGGATACCGGGTGCTGACAATGGATGAAATGGAGACCTATATCGTTCCCGGAGGTGGATGGTATGTAAATCAGTATGGAAGAGGGGAGCATTTGTATAACACTTGGCTTCCAAATGACAACCGGGCATGGGATATCAGCTTCTCCGGAGACAGAGCACCCGCTCCCAAGGGGCACCCGAGAGTAGTGGGCGGACAGTTTGCAGTATGGAATGACTGGATTGGAAATGGAATATCAACCGGTGATATCAGCTTCCGTATCCAGTATAATATACCAGCCATAGCCCAGAAATCCTGGTCAGTGGATGAAAGTAATGCATCCATGAATTACACGGAGTTTAAACGTCTTGGAGAAATCATTGGAGATGCGCCCGGAAGTGATTTCCTGTACCGGAACAACAGATTTACGGAAGACAAGATTCTGGACCTGGGAGAGGAAGATGATATATCCAATCAGGCAGATATGCAATTACATCCGGTAAATGTGGGAAGCGACGCACAAGGGAAGGACGGTGCAGGAATTCGATTTAACGGCGAAGACAGCTTTATAGAGTCGGATGTGGATTCTACAGGCTTTGACTGGACGGTAGGAATGTGGATCAATCCGGATGAGGGCAATGCCGCAGATGCAGTCCTTATGGAAGGAAAGACGGGAACTCTTAAGCTAAAGCAGGGCAAAACCGGTAAAATAGGATATTCGGTAGGGAATTATGACCATTATTTTCATTATCGGTTACCGGAAGGCAGGTGGACCCATATTGCTCTGACAGGGGATGCCTATGGCGTAAAATTATATGCAAACGGAATCTTCATAGATGAATTAAAAGACAAGCCATGGCCAAACTTAAATTTCGATTCTAACTTTGCCAAGCCAAGCGGGCAGCCCAATTTTATCCCGACCTATTTTGAGACACTGATGCTGCCTACGTCAGTTTTGGGAAGCAAGACAAACGCTTTTAAAGGCGTTGCGGATGATTTCAGGATTTATAACAGGGTTTTGGAAGCGGATGAGATTCTGGAGATGACAAATATGAAAGGAGATGCTTCCAGAGCATTGGCGGCACAAGTAAATGAGGCAAATAAATTATTGGATTCCGGCAGACTGTCTGAAGATCCGGAAGCAAAAGCCGCAATGTTAAACGCTGTAAAAGCAGCGGCAAATGTGCTGGCGAATCCGGCATTTACAGAAGAACAGATTAAAAGCGCAGCTCAGGCCCTGCAGGCAGAGGTGGAGAAAGCTCCTGCTGACCCGGCAGATATCAATCTCATGGCGGACGCCTATGCAGCTACGTCGGTAGAGTGCCACGCAGGCTTTGGTCCGGAAAAAATGGTAGACGGTGACGATGCACTGGAGTCCAGATTGGCAACGAAAAGGGGCGTTGAAGAGGTTCCGGTAGAATTTATCCTAGCTGGAGAAAAGACATTTAACACTTTAGTAATCAAAGAAGGGCTTGGACCTATTACAGGTGAAACTCTGGCTGCCCAGATCAAAGGATATGAGGTACAGGTAGCTAAGAATGGCAAATATGAAGACCTCCTGTCAGCTGTGGACCAGTCGGCGGGAATTGTTGGGGAAAAATTAACCATAGACCTGGGACGGGATGTGACAGCCTCTAAGATCAGAGTCATATTCAAGGTAAACCCGGAGGCAGGCATCAATATAAAAGAAGCGGAGCTATACAGGCTTCTGAAGCCGCAGCCATATGTGAATGAAACAGCAAGGGATGTGGTGAATTATCTGGGAATTCCGGAAAGGCTTGAATTAACGGACACACATCTGCCAATAAGCGAAATGCCAGGCGCCTACAGTTCCCGCATTATCGCCTCAGGCAATTCGGACATCATTGGGCTGGATGGAACGGTTGTCAGGGAAGATACAGACCAGACGGTTGCGATATTAATGGAAGTAACAAAGAGAAAAGGCACCAACACGATTTTGGAAAAAGCTGTAATGCCATATACGGTGGTCGTTGCAGGCCTTCAGACACCAGCAGTTATGTATCGGGTGACCTTCCATGCAAATGGGGGAACAGCCGTAAATCCGGCAAGTATAGAGACAGAGTCCGGAAAAGCCATAGGAAGCCTGCCGTCCACCACAAGGGAAGGATATGAATTCCAGGGCTGGTTTACCGCCCAAACCGGAGGTACAAAGGTAACAGAAGCAACGGTGGTAACCAGCGATATGACGCTGTATGCCCAGTGGAAAAAAATGATGCAGCCACAGCCACAGCCACAGCCAAAGCCAGAGGTATCTTTTACAAAGACGGAATATTCCTTATACGCCACACAGACAATAAAGACCTCTGTAAATGCCAATGCAGCGGCAGGTGTTGTAACAGGATATAAGTCAAGCAATACAAAGGTGGCAGTTGTTACTTTGGCAGGAGTCATTAAAGGAATCCAAAAAGGATCGGCAACTATTACCGTATACACGTCAGGAAAAGGGACGGCAACAGTGAATGTAACGGTAAAAACGCCAAAAGTCACCCTTACTGCGAAAAAGGCTAAGATTCAGGCAGGAAAATCAACAAAGGCCATAACCGTTAAGAGAAAAATCAAAACGGATAAAGTTGTAAAATTCACGTCCAGCAAAAAGAAAATAGCCAGTGTTAATCACAAAGGAAAAATCAAAGGCATAAAAGCCGGAAAGACAAGAATTACCGTTTTCATGAAGAGCGGAGCGAGAGCAAGCTGTGTATTAACAGTTCAAAAAGCTCCGGTAAGAACAACCAAAATCAAGGTGCCGAAAAAGGTTACTATAAAAGTAAAAGAGAAGCAAAAGATAGAAGTGGTTAGAAAACCGGTCACAGCTGCCGATAAAATTGATTATCGTTCTTCAGACAGTAAGATAGCGAAGGTTGATAAAAAAGGCATTATAACCGCAAGGAAATCCGGAAGCTGTAATATAACCGTAACGTGCAATAAAATTACAAAGAGAATAAGGGTAATTGTGGAACGGAAATAACCGGCCGTATTTTATTTTAGCCGGTAATCCTTTGGACTTGTCCCATACTTTTCTTTAAAGACCCGGTTAAAGGTACGCTGGCTTTCAAATCCGGCATCCATCCATATCCTGGTAAGTGTGTCGTTGGTAGAACGGGTCAGATACTGAGCGTAATCCAGCCGAATATTATTTAAATACTCGTGAAAGCCCATCTTCAGCTTTTTGGAAAAAATATGGGACAAATAATATTTACTTACGTTCAGTTCCCGTGCCAGCGTATCCAGAGACATTGGTTCTTGAAAATGCAGGGAAATATACTGAACCAGACGATAAGTCAGGTCTGTATTATCAGGTCGGGCATTCTTTTCCAAAGTAAATAAAGGCAGTACATGGGCCAGGATGACCTGAATCCAGGCCCCCAGCAGAAATCCGGAGGCGTCTTCTTTTGAAGATGCCTCTAATCTGTCTAAGGCATATAGGATATCCCCGTGCACCTGATGGGATTTTAGATATGGATTCAGAGGATGGCTTCTTTTTAACTGGTTTAGAAACGGACCGAACATATTTTCATCAAAAATAAAGAGAATTACATCGCAGCTTTTTGGCGCCTCGGTTCGGTATGCATGTACGGTTTCCGGGAAGACAACCGCTAGTTCCCCTTTTGCCATTTCCAGAGTATGATCCTGAATGGTAACCTGTATTCTGCCTTTTTTTACATAAATAATTTCTACCGCATCGTGGAGATGAGCCGGGAAATTAAGGTTCTGAATATTATTAATATGTGGCTTCTCAAATTTCTTCTCGTAAAATGGATTCATATCTCACCTCTCTTACCTCAGGCATTTATTACAACAACCATTAGCAATTTTTGGCTACAAAATAATGTGATATGACAATCATTATAAATGGATTACTGCTATAATGCAATTAAATTAAAATGGATTACCACATAATGCAATTAAATTAAATGGTGAAAAACAGAGAGGAGATTTAAAATGGAATCAAATAAAAAAGTACTTATTTTTCAAGGCGGCTGGGATGGACACGAGCCGGATAAGGTAGCACGCAGGTTCTCTGATCTATTAGAAAAACATGGGTATACATGTACTGTTTCAGATACCCAGGAGGTATTGGGAGATCTGGATATGCTGATGGGGCTGGACTTGATTGTTCCTTGCTGGACCATGGGTGAGATCAAACCGGAATACCGTCAGAATATCGTGAAAGCAGTGGGTGCCGGAGTAGGGCTTGCCGGATGCCATGGCGGTATGTGCGATTCCTTTCGAAATGATGTGGAATGGCAATTTATGACTGGCGGACAATGGGTCAGCCATCCAGGGGGAGACGGTGTGGATTATGAAGTCAACATCAAGTTTGGGTCAAGCCCTATTGTAGAAGGATTATCGGATTTTCATGTCTGCAGTGAGCAGTATTATCTCCATGTAGATCCGGCGGTAGAGGTGCTCGCAACAACACGTTTTCCGGTTGTGGATTATTACCACAGTGCTAATAAATGTGTGGATATGCCGGTTGTCTGGACAAAATTCTGGGGGAATGGAAGAGTGTTCTATAATTCCCTGGGCCACCACGATGATGTATTTGAAAAATTCCCCACTGCTCAGATAATCATGGAGCGGGGGCTTCTATGGGCAGCAGAGGGCAAGCAGTATGCCCTGGATCACGGACTTACAACAGAGCGGTTTGAAAGCACCGCAAAAATGTATTAGGAGGAATCGTTATGGAAAAAGTAAAAATTGGAATATTGGGACTGGGTGCCATCAGCGGCATTTATTTAAAAAATCTTAGCAGTGTGTTTCGGAATGTGGAAATTCTGGGAATCTATGATCTGATTGAAGAAAAGGCAGAAAAAGTACAGGAAGAGTACCATATTTCAAAAGTTTATAAAAATATGGAAGAAATGCTGGATGACCCCGAAATCGAAATTGTACTTAATTTAACCAGACCGCTGGAGCATTACCATGTTACAAAATCAGCTCTTCTGGCTGGGAAACATGTATATAGTGAAAAACCGCTGGCAACTACTTTTGAGGAAGGTAAGGAGTTAGTTGCTCTGGCAAAACAACAAAACTTACTGCTTGGAGGTGCACCGGATACATTTCTGGGGGCGGGAATACAGACCTGTAAAAAAATAATAGATTCGGGATTTATCGGCAAGCCCATA
>UQCR01000028.1 GCA_900539655.1 uncultured Robinsoniella sp. | reverse complement strand
ATTTAATATGTTACAATATAAAATATCAAATAGAATCTCTATTATAATTCTTATCTATCTATTAAAAAATCCATCCCCAATACTAATATAAAATTTAAGAAAGGTAAAATATGAAAGTTTTGATAAATGAATATGATTCATTTGCAGGTAATAATATAGAAATTGAAAAGTTCCATGAAAATAAAGAAAAGAATACATATCATATTTATGACAAAATATTTAAAAGGATATTAACTTTGTCAAAAAGAGCAGTCATTCATTTAATTAATGGATTATTTCAACAGAATTATCCGCCAGACAGTATAGTAGAATACAATTGGACAGAACATGTTGATAAGGACTTAAGAAGAACAATAGCAGATACAATAATTACCATTAACCATACCGACAGCTATCATTTAGAAGCGCAAATGTATCAGGATGAACAAATTGTTCTGCGAATGTTTGAATATGGATATCATCATTCCATGAGGAGCCGGCAATTTCAGGACACTATCATTTTTCCAGAGCCTGTAATTATATATCTTGCGGATAATTATGAAAAAATACCTGACTATTATCTGCTGAATATAGAATTTAAGGGACAAGGTGAATTTTCTTACAAGGTTCCAACCATCAAATATTTATCTGAACAATTAGAAGAGCTCAATCGCAATAAAATGATAATATTAATTCCTTTTCAGTTATTACGGCTTCGTAAGGCATTGAAGAAAGAGCGCAGTAATGAGAACATAGAAGCGTTGAAAAAATTGATAAAAACTGATATAATCGGAAGTATCATAGAAAATGAAAAGCTGGGAAATATAACCAAAGATGATGCAAGACGATTAAAACGTCTTACACTGCAGTTATATCATCATATTTACGATCGATATGAAGAACTGGAGGAAAGGGGTGTGTCAGAGATGGTAGAAGAGGCACTTGTATTAGATATTGATATTATTGAATATGAAAATAATAAGAAATTAGAAGAATTAAAAGAAAAACTGGAAAAAGAAAAACAAGAGGAAATTACACAAATTACAGAGCAAAAAAATAAAGAGTTAAAGGCCATGAGATTACTTCTGGAACAAAAATCGAAAGATGAAATAAAGAAAGAAACAGGTCTGACGGATGAACAGTTAATGGCTTTGCTAAAGGGGGAATAAGGTACTTAAATTTGAAATCCATGATAAGATCCTGAAAAAGATCTTGACATCTACAGTAAAAAATGTTATGTTGATTTTAGTTATACGACTGACGGAAGTGGAATTAACCACGTGAAGTATAATAATAATGAGCCGACCGTCTGGGCAGAGAGCCCGGATAGTAGGCTCTTTTTTATCAAATATAAACCATTAGCAATTTAAAAGGAGTGTAACAGTGATGAAAGAATTCGAATTGAAGTACGGTTGTAACCCAAATCAGAAACCAGCTAAGATTTTTATGAAAGAGGGAGAACTCCCAATCAAGATTTTAAACGGAAGACCAGGTTACATAAATCTCATGGATGCTTTTAACAGCTGGCAGTTAGTTAAGGAATTAAAGGCTGCAACAGGTATGGTAGCAGCAGCTTCTTTCAAGCATGTAAGCCCGGCAGGTGCAGCTGTAGCAGAACCCCTTGATGAGACAATGAAAAAAATCTATTTTGTGGAAGGCTGCCCATTAACAGATGCATCCACTGCATATATCCGCGCAAGAGGTGCAGACAGAATGTCTTCTTATGGTGATTTCGCAGCATTGTCAGACGAATGTGATGAAGCGACAGCATTGTATATCAAACGAGAAGTTTCAGATGGTATCATTGCGCCTTCTTACTCTGAAAAAGCATTAGAGATTCTGAAAGCAAAAAAGGGCGGGAATTATGTTGTAATCCAGATGGATCCGGATTACGTACCGGCTGTACAGGAAACGAAAGACATCTTTGGAATCACTTTTGAGCAGGGAAGAAATAATATTGCTATTAATACAGAAATGCTTCAGAATATCCCTACTCAGGTAAAAGATATGTCAGAAGCAGCAAAAAGAGATTTATTAATATCACTGATTACATTAAAATATACACAGTCCAATTCCGTTTGCTATGTGAAAGACGGGCAGGCAATCGGTGTTGGTGCCGGACAGCAGTCCAGAGTACACTGTACGAGACTTGCAGGTAATAAAGCAGATGTATGGTATTTAAGACAGCACGCAAAAGTGCTGAACCTTCCATTTAAAGAAGGCGTAAGAAGAGCTGACAGAGATAATGCAATTGATGTCTATGTATCAGACGATTACGATGATGTATTGCGTGATGGTATGTGGGAAGCAGTATTTTCTGTAAAACCGGAACCATTGACAAAAGAAGAAAAGGTGGAATGGCTGAAGACAATGGACAATGTAGCACTTGGATCCGATGCATTCTTCCCATTCGGTGATAATATCGAAAGAGCGCACAAGAGCGGTGTTAAATTCGTAGCACAGGCTGGTGGTTCTGTAAGAGATGATAATGTTATTGATACCTGTGATAAATATGGCATCGCGATGGCAATGACAGGTGTACGTTTCTTCCATCACTAAAACAAGCTTTAGATGTAAATACCGCTGTTCCGACAAGTCGCTATTTTGTCGGAGCAGCGGTTTTTTGCGACTTTTTTTATATTTTATAAAAAGTATTGCGAATTTTCTGTAAATCCTATAATATAATCTATATACCGTTAAGTTTTTGTATTTATTGATACAGAGGGAGTTTATTACTGCCGGGATAAATGATGCCGGTTGCGATCAGAACAAGTTTGAAAAGGAGATAAAAGTATGAAGAAGATTTTATGGAAACGGGGATGTGTTGTGTTTGGAGGGGGACTTTTGGCCCTGAGCTTAGCCGGGTGCGGCAAGGTGACTTCCGAGACTCTTTTAAAATCCATGTCACAAAATATGTCTAAAGAAGAAAATTATAAGATGGATATGGTAATGGACCTGCAGGCGGGCGGAACCGTCCAGGGGATAACTCTGGATATTAAAATGAATATGGATATGGGAATGAAAGTAAATACCGATCCCCAGGTTGTATTTGGGGAAGGAGCCATAACTTTAGATATGCTGGGCATGAATCAGGAAATGAACATGCAGATGTATACAACAAAAGATGGTGATCAGACGGTATCCTATTCAAAATTAGATGAAGGTGAATGGCAGAAAGAGGTCAGCGGTGATATCGAAGAAATGATCAAATCTTATGATTTTGAAGCCTTACAGAATTTAGCCGGGAACCTGGAACTGGCTGAGAAAACAGAGGATATTGACGGTGTGGAATGCTATGCGTTAAAGGGAAACTTAGACGGGGAAGCATTAGAAACCATGATCAAATCGGCTTTAAGCATTATGGATAATTCCACAAATTTAATGGGCGAAGCGGATTGGAGCAAAATGGAACTTCCGGTAGAAATCTATATTTCCAAAAAAGAAAAGAAGCCTGTGAAAATGAGTATGGATATGAAATCCATGATGCTGGAATCGATGAAAGGATCCGATACCGGAGAAGTGGATGTAGAATTTAAATGTGATAAATGTACATTTGACATAAAGTTTGCATCTTTCGGAGAAGTGGAAAAAATCACAGTACCGGAAGAAGTGGTAAACTCAGCCGTAGAAAAAGAAGAAGCCCCGGATACAGAAAAGGAAACAAATCAGGTGGCATAAGTGAATTGAAGTTTCGGAAATAGGATTGAAAATAGAATGAAACAGGATTAAAAATAGACCAGGAGTCATCTCTCCCGGTCCATTTTTTTGCTCAAAACGATCTGTAAACGAATGGAGTGTATATGTAATTATGCTGCGATATAAGGCTCCATGATCCGTTCTGCTAAAAAAGGATTGTTTGTATTAATGGCGAGCTTGAGAGACCGGTTGATATCAAGGCTGAATACCCCTAGTAGAGATTTTGCATCAACGGTAGCCCGTCCGCAGATTAAGTCTGCATCACAGTCCAGTTGATTGCATTTTTTTACAAATTCATAGATGTCTTCAAAAGATTTCAGTTTAATGGTGTAGTTAACCATAGCGCCCTTCCTTTCTAAAATGTGAGTGTTATTTGTATGTCACCTGTGTTCTTTTCACTATATTACTAAAATTCTGTCAACACAGCATGATACCTCCGTAAAGTATATGTAAAATATTTTTGAAATAGAACACTTTTTTAAAAATAATTCAAAAAAATATAATAAAAATTATTCAGATTTGGAATATTGGAAATATCTTGAAGAAAAAGTATAGCACTGGTTTATTTTACCGCTTAAAGTTAACGGTGCTTCGCTTGCTAATTGTTGTTGAAACATATACAATAGCGATAACAAATGATATGTAACATGTTGAGAAAAGAAAGGGAAGATTATGGTAAATAACAATCAGGTAACAGAGGTTTTAAAAATACAGGATTTAACAAAGATATACGGGGATACCAAGAAAGCAGTGGATCATTTGACGCTGGAAGTACATGCAGGTGATATTTATGGGTTTATCGGACACAATGGCGCCGGAAAAACCACGACCATCCGCTCGGTTGTAGGTGTTATGGAGTTTGACAGCGGAGAAATATGGATTGGAGGGCATTCTGTAAAAAGGGAATCCATAAAGTGTAAGGAAATGACGGCATATATTCCGGATAATCCGGATCTGTATGAATATCTGACAGGAATACAATATTTGAATTACATCGGAGACATGTTCCAGGTCCCTGGAGGGGAACGGGAGAAGCGTATCCGTAAGTATGGTGATTTGTTAGGGATTACGAAAAATCTGGGGGATCTGGTTTCTTCTTATTCTCATGGTATGAAACAGAAGCTGGCAATTATTTCGGCTTTTATCCATCAGCCCAGGCTTCTGGTATTGGATGAGCCATTTGTAGGATTAGACCCGGAGGCAGCTTTTAACCTGAAGAAGATGATGCATGAATTATGTGATACGGGAGGAGCAATTTTCTTTTCTACCCATGTCCTGGATGTGGCTGAAAAACTCTGCAATAAAATAGCAATTATCAAAGGGGGTAAATTGATTGCCAGCGGAAGGACAGAAGATGTCAGGGGAAACAGCAGCTTAGAAGAAGTATTTTTGGAGGTGGCAGCACATGACTAAATTTATGGGACTGGTAAGGGTGCAGATGTTAGGATCATTTGGCGTAAATAAGCTGTTGCACGCCAGAGATAAAAAAGAAAAGAGGAGAGCTGTGGGGGTTCTGATTGTAGCCATAGTACTGATCGTGCTGATGTTTGGCTACAGTACGGGGCTGGCTATCGGATACAGGGTTCTGGGGCTCACGGAAATGCTGCCGGCGATGATGTTGGTGACTGTTGCCCTGGTGACGATCGTGCTCACTTTTTCCGGAAGTACGGGCATGCTGTTTGGCATAAAAGATTATGATATGGTAATGTCCCTGCCGGTAAGCAGTGCTGCGGTTATACTTAGCAGGCTTTTGTGGTCATACGTATTGAATCTTCTTGTAGGCTGTATAGCACTGCTTCCTTCTATTATTGTATTTGGGATAACAATGCATAGCAGCCCAATTGTCTGGGTGATGATGCTCTTAGGGATCTTCTTTGCCCCCTTACTTCCAATGGCACTTGCTTTGGCATTAGGTGCGGTGATTACAGCAATTGCATCACGTTTTAAATACAAGAA
The DNA here is from genome assembly GCA_900539655.1 of uncultured Robinsoniella sp. Lineage (GTDB taxonomy): Bacteria > Bacillota > Clostridia > Lachnospirales > Lachnospiraceae > Robinsoniella. The sequence goes on along the minus strand of UQCR01000028.1, from coordinate 54,132 downwards.
TCTGGTTGTGATTATCCTGAGCATCGGGGTGACTTTAGCTGCTATCGCCGGATCCTTCAGTCTGCAGGGAGGATCACAGCAGCTGGTAGAGATCGGTACCATGCTATCGGGAACCATTATTAGGTTTTATCCTCCAGCCCGCCTGTTTTCCAATGCGCTTCTACAGGAAAGCTGGCTGGATTTTGTACTGTTTTTGGCTTTGTCCGTAGTACCTGTAATATTATTTGTAGCGTTGCTTGCTGTGTTTTATAAAAGGATTAATACAGCCATTTTAAACCAACATACAAAAGGGAATTATAAAATGGGTGCGCTCATTGTAAGAACACCGTTTGCAGCGGCATACAGAAGAGAACTTAGAAAATATACTTCATGCAACATTTATATAATGAATACGTCTATATCAGCGATCCTGATGGTAGCTATGGGAATAGGTCTGCTATTTATCAAGCCGGATCAGATAGACAAAATGTTAGAAATGCCGGGAGTATTTGTCAATCTGCAAAAGTACGCGCCGCTTGTCATGCTTTTAACCTCTTCACTGTGCAGTACAACAGCTTCTTCAATTTCACTGGAGGGTAAAGGCAGGTGGATTAATGCTTCCCTTCCTGTTAAAAGCAGTATCATTTACAATAGTAAAATTGCGGTAAACCTGACAGTACTTCTGCCGGCAGTTTTGGTGACAGGAATTCTGTTTACAATTTCTTTAAAACCGGCATTACTGAATTGTATTCTGTTTTTTGTAACACCTGGAGTGTTTGCTTTTTATATTTCAGTATTGGGTCTTTTTATTAATTTGAAATATCCAAAGTACGACTGGAATAACGAAATCGAGGTGGTAAAACAATCTATGGCAATGGGATTAACTATGGGTGTAGGAGCGCTTTCAGCATTTGTGCCTATCGTAGCCGCAGTTATTTTTAACCAGTATATAGAAGTTGTTTTGATTGTGACAACGATTATATTGGGCGTCTTTACAATCATGCTTTACCGTAAAACGGTAAAAATCAGGATGAGTTAATAGCCCGCTGTACGCCTTTCGTTGGTGCGCATCCCTCAAAGTGTGATATACAGCTGTCAGAAAGGAATTTTTAAACCCACTCTGGCGAATTAGTCTGCATATTATCAGACCTTCGGAATAAAATGAAAGTGACTTAATATCCGGAGTCTGCCATGGACAAGAAACGTGAAAAACGTATTATACAAATAGAACTTATTATATTAATACTGTTGACAATTTTCGCTGTTTACAGAGGAGTACATAGCTCACTATCCAATCATGCTGCGGCAGAGAAATTAAAGAGTACTGCCAAGACCGGGGAGCAGGAAACAGGGCAAACTACCCCTGCCAGTGAAAAAGAGACAGAAAAGAAATTCATAAAATGGGTGGATTTTCATGTGACTAATGAAGCTATGAGAGCTGCATACCAAATGGATGTAGAAAGTTATGGGCAGGAGGTTCATCTGGACTGGGTTGATCTGCTGGCTTATCTGGGAACACGGTATGGCGGTGATTTCACACGATATAAAGAAAAAGATCTGCAGGAATTAAAAGAAAAACAAGTCACCCAGGGACAGACCATGGATGAGCTGACAAAGGATTTAAAATATTATCCCTATTACCGGGAAGCTTATGGAGCTGTCCTGGATGGCTGGGTCGGGGAATATGAGATTCAGGTGGAAAAAGAAAATGAAGTCGTATGGGAAAAGAAATATGGCTTAAAGGCATTTCTGCCAATTGCAAAGGGTTATGAATATTCTGATTATGATGATTTTGGAACTTCGAGGTCGTATGGATACAGCCGCCCCCATCTGGGGCATGACATGATGGGCCAGGTCGGTACGCCAATTATAGCGGTAGAGTCCGGTTATGTGGAAGCAATCGGATGGAACCAGTATGGCGGCTGGCGTCTGGGAATCAGGAGTTTTGATAAAAAGCGTTATTATTACTATGCGCATTTGAGGAAGAACTTTCCTTATAATAAACAGTTAGAAGTGGGAAGTGTAGTGCAGGCGGGGGATGTAATCGGTTATTTGGGACGTACCGGGTACAGCGCCAATGAAAATGTGAATAATATTGATACCTCCCATCTGCATTGGGGATTACAGCTGATTTTTGATGAATCACAAAAGGAAGGCAATGGAGAAATCTGGGTAGACTGTTATCAGCTGACGAGATTTCTCTATCAGAACAGGAGCCTTACGGAAAAGAATCTGGAGACGAAGGAATATCACAGAATTTATGAATTCAGGGATCCGGTGGCGGAGCAGTACATAAGTGAATCGGAAAAAGGAGATTGACATAAGATTGGAATACTGATATAATGAACATCGTTCAAGATGGAGGTGTTCGTGTGAACCGTGTTGTAACTTCGAAAGAAGAACTGATAAAAGCAGCCAGAGAAATTGTCTTTGAAGAAGGAGCCGAAAAATTAAATATACGGTATCTTGCTAAAAAATGCGGCATAGCCACGGGCTCCGTCTACAATTATTTTCCATCTAAGTCGGAATTGATATTTGCAGTAGTAGAGGAGTTCTGGAAAAGCGTTTTTCATCAGGATGTATGCAAAATTCAGGGTGATATTTCCTTTGTAGAATTTTTTGAGACCATTTATGTGAGACTGTGCGCCAACCTTCAGGATTTCCGATCCATTTTTATGAGCCAGTTTGAAGCAATGAAAAGTTCGGAAAAAGAAAAGGGCAGGCTGGTGGAACAGAAGTATCTGCAGCATGTGAAAAACGGGTTTTTGATGGCTCTTGGACAGGATAAAAAAATATCAAATGCCGTATGGACTGATACATTTACAAAAGAGAAATTCGTGGCATTTTTATTTACCAATATGTTTTCGATGCTTACGGATGAAGAGAGGGACTGCAGTTATTTTAAAGAAGTCCTGAACAGGATTTTATATGTTTCCTAATCCACTTTTTCTATTTTGTTAAAGTGGATTTTCTTAAAAGAAAAGTGAACAATGTTCAATCAAGGCGGGTTTCCTGATTTGTGCACAGAAAGGAGAAAAGTACATGAAGAAAATGATTAATATTGCTTTTGGTTATGCAATTGCAGCGATGGCGGGAGGTGTTTTCTACCGGGAATTTACAAAGTTTAACGGTTTTGACGGACGGACATCCCTGGCTTTCGTACATACCCATTTATTCCTTTTGGGAATGGTAATGTTTCTGATTACTGCATTATTTGTGGGAAGTTTAAAAGATTTATGCCGCTCTAAAAAATGGAAGGCATTTATGGTGATATATAATATTGGAGTGCCGGTTACGGCGTTGATGCTGCTTATAAGAGGTGTGGTACAGGTTCTCGGGATAAAAGCTTCCACGGCACTGAATGCTTCCATATCAGGTATTGCAGGAATCGGGCATATCCTTACAGGAGTGGGTATTGTATTATTATTTTTATGTTTAAAGGAGTGTGTGGTGAAAAATGAAAAGTAAATTTTTTCATATACCTAAGAAGTACCTGCTGCTGACAGCTGGAATTGTATGGTTCGCAGCGGGATTTAATATTATAAGAATCGGGATTCTGGCTTCCGGCAGACCCTGGAGTATTTTGGCTGTATTATCTGCAATACTGGTATTTGGCGTGTTTTACGGATTTATTTTCCGCCGGTTAATCGGAAAACACACCAAACGCATACTTCGCAGCAAAGAGGAACGCATGCATATTCTTCGTTTTTTTGACTTGAAATCTTACTGTATCATGGCTTTTATGATGACTTTTGGTATTTTACTGCGCCGCGCAGACATCTGGCCGGGGCATTGTATTCGGATGTTCTATACCGGGCTTGGCGCTTCCCTTGTGGCGGCTGGAATAGGGTTTTGTATCAAGTTTGGTACAGTTGAAAAATTAATGGATGATATGCGTGAGAAAAGTCATGTATTCTAAATAATAAAAATACGTTTTTTTAACTGGATTTCGTGAAATCAGCGGATCGCGGTTAAAAAAACGTATTTTTTATTCTAGAGCTAAATCACAGGTCAAAAAAACGAATCATTCCGAAGCTTCTGTTTATTCAAAATTCCCGCTCATAATGGTAAATTATAACTAACATGAAATGATTGCGTGCAGAGGGGTGGAAAAAGAGATTTCTTTTGGAAAACGATTATGATATGATGATAATCGTGAAAGAAAGTATTGGGAAAGCAGTTCAGGAAACTGTCTGCGGGACGGGAGGAAGAAGACAAAATGTATCGTGTAATGGTAGCTGATGATGAACCTTTAATGAGAAAGGCCATGGTTTCTTTGACAAATTGGCATGAGTTGGGATGCGAGGTTGTATATACCGCTGAGAACGGACAGCAGGTTATGGAAAACTTAAAGGAGATTAAGCCGGATATTTTAATTACGGATATTAAAATGCCTGGTAAAGATGGAATTGAAATAGCCAGATATATCTGGGAAGAAAAATTGCCCATAAAAATTATTTTACTGACAGCATATGCTGATTTTTCTTATGCTCAGTCTGCTGTTAAATATAATGTAGTAGATTATGTGACAAAAACAGGTGCATTTGATGGGTTGATCATGGCGATTAATAAGGCAAAAGATCTGATTGAAAAAGAGCAGACCAGTATTTCCAGAGAAGATAAAGAAACAGTGCTGGAGTATTTTCTGAAATCTATATTCGACGAATCGATTTATGATGAGGAAGAGATACAATCGAAAATGTTAGAGTTGGGTATGAATCCGGATAATTATCTGGTGCTGCTTCTGCATTTTCGTCTGAATGAAGATATGACGACAGAGAAAAAAAGCAGGACCTATAAGAGCCTTTTAAATTTCTTTTCGATGGTGTTTGGAGAACAGATGCTAAGGGGAATACCGGTTCAGCGTGACATGTACGCCATTGTAGTACAAAACGTGCCGGAAAATTATATGGATACCATACTGATGCAGGGGCAGCAGATCACGGATATGATGGACAATTTTATGGGACTGTATGTAAACATCGGCGTCAGTTCCAGGCAGTCAGACGTTATTCATATGAAGAAAGCATACGATCAGGCAGAAAGTGTTCTGGGCAACAGCTTTATCAGCGGTGACAGTAAGATCAGCTTTTTTGAAAGAGATGGCGTGAATCCTGAAAAATATAGTGCAAAAGTGGACGAATTGATTGAACAGCTCTGCTTTCAGGTGAGTCAGGGCAATACAGAAGAGGTTCGGCTAAAATTCAAAGAAATTCTGGATACACAGAAAAGGGAGCTGTGTGCGGCAAATACCATTAAAAATTCAGGTATCATTATACAGCAGAGATGCAGGAAGATTCTGGATTCCTTTGGTATGGACATTTTCCAGGTCACCGGCTACCGGGGAAGCATAACGGAGAAGATTCACAGGTGCTTTTATGCGGATGAATATGAAAAGGTAATGCTGGAAATTCTCCAGGGTACTTCCGCTTATGTCTCAAATGCTTCCAGTCATAAGAATACCATTGTAAATGAATGTGAGCGGTACATAGAAGAAAATTTCCATAAGGGAATTACGGTAACGGATATTGCGGAACATGTGGGAACCAGTATCAGCTACCTGAGCAGGATTTATAAGGAAGCTACGGGGGAGAAAATTCTGAACCGCCTGAATCAGATGAGGATTGAAAAAGCAAAGGATTATCTGAAAAATACAGATATGAAAATATATGAAATTGCAGATGCGCTGGGCTTCGAAAATACCACCTATTTTTCTTATTTTTTCAAAAAATATACCGGAGTTTCACCGAAAGACTTTAAATAGGAGGGGGTCTGATGTTGAAGAAAAGGACAATGCTATTGTTGTTTGTGGCGGCAGCGTGCCTCCTGAGCGGATGCTCAGAAAAAGAGGATGTTCAGGATACGGATATCATACTTATGCATGGATGGGGCGGAACGCTTCCAACCCATGCTACAATGCAGGAGATTTATGAGGAATTCTCCAGCCAAAATCCGGATATTAATCTGATTACTTACCCGTCATCGGACAGCAGTATTGCAGTTGAAAAGGCAAATGATATGCTGGCGGTGGGAAAAATGCCGGATATTGTCAGTACAAATGGACTGTCATATTATGTTTTTAATGCAATAAAAAGAGGAATGGCACTTGATTTAATGCCATTTATTGAAAAGGACCCGGAGTTAAAAGAAAGTATACACCCGGCTGTCCTTGCGGGATGGACTACAGAAGACGGGGCATTGTATTCCATACCGGATGCATTGGAGATAGCAGGATACTGGTATAATAAGAAGTTCTTTGTGGAAGCAGGAATTGTAGATGAATATGGGGAAGCGAAAACTCCTGACACCTGGGAAGAGTTCCTGACAGACTGCAAGATCTTAAATGCATGGGGGAAGCGTCAGAATCCTGACTTTGCCGCCGCGGCTTTGGACAGTGTACAGCTGTCAGAAGATATTTTCCTGGCAAGAGTTGCAGGTACCGGAGAAGAAGGACTTGAGCTCGCATCTGAACTGCCGGAGAATTTCAGCAGCAAGATCATTTTCCAAACCTTAAAAGATATCCGCAAGCTGGGGAAAGAATCTAACTTTGTGTCCAGTATTGATAATGCGAGGCAATATTTTCTGGATGGAAAGAGTGCGGTATATTTTAACGGAGTATGGGACAGCGAACTGCTGGGAAGCAGCTCGATAAAGGAAGATGTGGCATATGCAAATTATCCGTCTGAAGACGGCAGAAGTGTTGCTTATATTTCACCATCCTCCGGTTATGTGATTTATAAAAATGAAGATCCGAAGAAGCAGGATGCCTGCATTCGCTTTCTGAAATATATGCTGAGCGACGGAGTTCAGAAAAAGATGGCTATGGAAACCGGACAGGCACCGTCTAATCCCAATGTAAGCGGAAACGAAATCAAAGAGGGGTATCCGCTTTTGGGTGAAGCCCTGGAACTTGCCAACGATGCGGACATACATATTAAAGCAATCAGCCTCTCCTGGGGAAATGATGCGGTTAACGATTTGTCCCAGCGTCTGTTTGAGGAAGCACAGGGGAAGATAGGACCGGAGACGGTAGTCAATTACCTGAATCAATAACAGAAAATATAAGCGGAGGAAGCGATGAAGGATAGAAAAACAAAACGCCATTCTCTTAGAGAAAAAATGATGGCATTAAATCTCAGCGTGACGCTGCTGTCCCTTATTTTCTGCGGGGTAGTTTTCATCTGTTCGGTATGGCTGATTGTGGGAAAGTATATTGAACATGATCTGGATTTTTTCCTGACAGAGACAAATAATAATCTCAATACCAAAACAGAATATCTGGAAAATATTATTTACGAGATCCGCGGTTCGGAAGAACTGATGTCGTATCTGGATAAAGCCGGCAAGGATGAACTGGACGAAAAGGAACAGGAGCGGCTGGAAAGTATTTATACCCGTACCGTAAATATCAGCAGCCAGAAAAACTTGGGAAATGGAAATGAACCCATTGTGGAAAAAGTGTATTTATTTGACAGTCAGGATGATTTCTTATTTACAGGTTATTATGCTATGGTGGAGTCTGAGGTACAAAAAAGCAGGAAAGAAGCAATCGGGGTTTACAATAATTTCAGAGAACAAAGGGAAAAGCCGGAAGGCAGTGCGGATTACTGCTATTATCCTGGACAAAAAGGCAGGGAGTATCTGGCATTTACCCTTTATGACCGAAATATGAAGGATCAGGGATGTGTTATCTTCGAGATCCGTTTGGACGTATTGGAAGGGATTATGAACCAGGTTGAAAATTATAAGGGTGCGTTCTGGATGCTATATGACCAGAGAGGAAATATTATCATTGGTGAAAATCATAAACTGGCAGGTGAGAAGTTAGGGGAAATCAGCCAGTCTTTTCAAAAGGCGCCATATGAGTCTTATATATATAATACCGGATACCGCCTGTATACAGAAGATATGAGCATGTATCTGAGGGCAACAATTGGAATTCCTGAGGGGCAGACCACTTACTTATTGTATGATTCAGTTAAAATTTATATTTTTATTCTGGCTGTTATCTGTGTTGGTGTATTTGCGGCATTTGTAACAATCGTTTACCACATGACAAAGCCGCTGAAGGAATTTACCGAGAAACTGCAGTCTGTAAAAGAAGGGGATTTTGAAACAAAACTGCCGGATTACAGTACCGAAGAATTCCACGAGATCAGCTTAGTTTTTAACGAAATGACAGAATATGTGAACTATCTGATCAAACAGGTTTATGAGAAGCAGCTATCGATTAAAGAAATGGAACTAAAGTTTCTCCAAACCCAGGTGAATCCGCACTTTATGTTTAATGTATTAAATACGATCGCACTTCAGGCAAGGCTGGATCAAAACGATGAAACCTATAAAATGATCACCTCATTTTCCCAGCTGATCCAGGCAAAAATATACCGCAAGGATACTGAAAAGGTACAGATACGTCAGGAACTGGAATATGTAGAGTATTATCTCTATCTGCAGAGTTACCGTTATGGTGACAGACTGAACTATAACATTCAGGTGGAAGATGAAGAAGTACTGGATATGTTCATTCCCAAGCTGTGTTTACAGCTGATTGTGGAAAATGCCGTAGTACACGGAATTGAACCAAAACTGGAACCGGGGTTTGTTGAAATCATTATGTATGAAAAGGAACGCAGCATCTATATTGAAATAAGTGATGATGGCGTGGGATTTGACCAGGAAGGAGAAGTGTCTCTTCCGATTAACAAAGAAGTAAAAGAAAAAGGGCATAATCATGTGGGGCTGAACAATGCCCATCATATCATACAGCTCACATATGGTGAAAAATACGGAATCCATATATTCTCTAAAAAGGGAGAAGGTTCCAGGGTTACCGTACATATACCGTTTGATGAAGGAAACTGCACAGAATAAAGTGCAGTTTTTTATTTGGAAAATAGTTGGCTGGGTTTTAAGAAGTTAAAAGTAATAAATTGGCATAATTCTAAAATTGTTATTAAAAAACGGGGATTCTGTGTCGTAAACCAGTAAGTGTGTTATAATGGCTTTACACGTCAGATAACCGGAATTATACTCTGACAGGAGATTAGTTCTGGGATGACAGAATTGAATTTGATAACAGAAATGGAGGAAAAAATGAACGACAAAACCCGTATGACGATCATGAAACAGCGAGAGATATACAAAGCCTATTCGCCGGATGATATGGGAGCGGAGCAGACAGATGAAGAACAGGGACTGCCGCAGCCACCAATGGAACAGCCGAAAAAGACAGAATCCGTGATTTCACTTCCGAAGGATTTTAGATCCGTTATCAGAAAAACAGATATTCTGGATATTATGACTGAACGAAAAAGCCATAGAAAATACAAGCAGGATGATCTGACTTTAACGGAACTGTCATTCCTGCTCTGGTCCACTCAGGGAGTGAAAAAAGTAATTGGAAACCGGAAAAAAGCCTCTCTGCGAACGGTACCCTCTGCAGGGGCAAGGCATCCTTTGGAAACATATCTGTTTATCAATCAGGTAGAGGGGCTGGCTCCGGGACTTTATCATTATCTGCCCCTGGAGCATGAACTGGAGTATTTACGGGCAGCAGGAGAACAAAAAGAGCAATTAACCAAAGCGCTCTGTGATCAGGAATTTGCAGGGACGGCTCCGGTAGCCTTTGTGTGGAGTGTGGTGCCTTACCGCTGTGAATGGAGGTATGGTACAAAAGCGCAGAAATATACGTTACTGGATGCAGGGCATGTCTGCCAGAATCTCTATCTGGCATGTGAAGCTATAAACTGCGGCGTGTGTGCAATTGGCGCATATGATCAGGAACAGATGGATGAACTGCTAGACCTGAAGCCAGGGCCATCCGGAGAAGAGACATATGAATGCGTTATTTATGCTGCTTCAGTTGGTAAAGTGCAGGATTAATTATAAACAGGTATTTGGATTCACAGAGGAGGAATGATTATGAAAAAATGCAGAATAGGAATTATTTCAGATACTCATGGATTGTTAAGGCCGGAAGTTTTAGAAGTTCTGGAAATGTGCGACTATATTATACATGGCGGAGATATTAATAAGGCGGAAGTATTAGAGGAGCTTAAAAGAATTGCTCCTGTATATGTTGTCCGTGGAAATAATGACAAAGCGCAATGGGCAGAAGAATTACCCGAGGAATTGTATTTTGAAATAGCAGATATGAAATTTTATATGGTTCACAATAAAAAATTTATTCCGGAAAACCTTTCTCCGGTGGGCGTTGTGATATTCGGACATTCCCATAAGTATTTTTGTGAAGAAAAAGATGGAGTTTTGTGGTTAAATCCCGGGAGCTGCGGAAAACGGCGGTTTGACCAGCAGATCACTATGGCAGTCATGGAAATCCATGAAGGCAGATATTTAGTAGAAAAAATTGAGTTGGACCAGGACGGGCAGGAGGCTTAGGTATTTTGTCAAATGAGATTCGAAATCCCTATCTGAGGCAGAGCCTGTATGAGCTTGCCATGAAAATGGGAGGCGGAGAACTTTTGCCAGATGAAGAGACACTATTTCACTGGATCCGTTTCTGTACGTTAAAAAAATACCGTTATCTTTATGAATACAGGGAAATAGCAAATCCCCTGATGGAGAGAAAAGACGATGAAGCCATGTGTTCCGGCGAGGATCCCCATGAGCTATGCAGGATATTGGGGATTCAAACGGAGCGCTATTTATCCTGGCTGCGTGCAAATTATGAAAGCTATGAGGAATATAATTCAAAGCTATTACAGGGGAAATTGCAGATCAATAGAAAAGGTCCGGTTAAAGTCAGGGAAACAGACGGTAAAGGCATTTATGAGAATTTGATACACCGTGATTTTAATCCTGCTGCAAAGGGCGAGAAATACAGCATCGGCATAGGCACATACAATACAAAATCAGATGGTCCCATATATATGGCAGGCATTATTGATATGTATGATAAAAGCGCTGCGGGTATAGTATGGCAGGAAGGCAGGGACTAACTATTATGGCAGGCCCCTGTTCTCTTTGCGTAAAATGTGGGATACAGGAAGGCACTGCATGCAGATTTCCGGACAAAATTGCATCCTGTCTGTCAGCTTACTGCATCAATGCCCAGAAAATGGCAGAGGCCTGTGGCCTGGAATACTGGTGCAAAGAGAACCATGTGGCATTTTTCAGTGTCTATCTGACAGAAGAAGCAGGAGAAACTGATTATTGAATGGGAAAGGAAATTTAGGTATGAGATGTGTCGCGATCCGCATCATACCCTGGTGTATTCAGCATGGAGTATGAATTGATTTACAGCACCCGGAAAACCATCGCCATCCAGATCATGGAGGATGGAAGAGTTGTGGTGCGGGCACCCAAAAAAGCGGGCAAACGTGCAATAGAAAGATTTCTATCAGAAAAAGACAATTGGATACGTACAAAACAACAGGAAATTCTGGAAGCTTATGAAAATAAAAAAAGCGGACTACTAACGGAAGCCCAGAAGTTGAAAATGAAAGGTCTTGCAAAAGAAGTATTTGCGGCAAAGACTGCTCATTTTGCCAGAATAATGGGTGTTACATATGGCAGAATCACCATTCGGGAACAGAAGACCAGATGGGGTAGCTGCAGTTTAGCCGGAAATCTGAATTTTAACTGGAAGCTTCTTCTTGCACCGGATGAAGTGGTTGATTACGTGGTAATACATGAACTTGCACACCGGCGGGAAATGAATCATTCGTCAAGATTTTATGCTGTGGTAGCAGAGATCATGCCGGATTATAAAGTGTGGCAGCGGTGGTTGAAAGTTAATGGAAAAAGGTTATAGGAATAAATTTTATTGAGATTGAGATCGAAGAGATCAGAAAGGGAGTTTCAAATGAGAAGTGAGCAGGAGATGTACGATCTGATATTAGGAGTTGCAAAAAATGATGACAGAATTCTTGGGGTCTATTTAAATGGTTCCAGAACTAATCCCGATGCACCCAGGGACTTATTTCAGGATTTTGATATTGTGTATGTGGTGACAGAAACCGCATCTTTTATTGAAGACAGGGATTGGATTAGGGTATTTGGAGAACTTCGTATGGTACAGGAACCGGATAAACTGGATAAAATGCTGGGGAGAGAAGTAGATTTCTCCAGTTCATATGGTTATCTTATGTTGTTTCAGGATGGAAACCGGATTGATCTGCATATACAGATTCTGGAGGCTGTTAAAAGGGAAGTGTACTTTAAGGATTCTACCAAAATTCTTTGGGAAAAGGATGAATGTTTAAGTAAAATGAATGATGTCAAAAGGTACAGTTATCTGGTAAAGTGCCCCAATGCAGGTGACTATACTGCATGTTGCAACGATTTCTGGTGGTGCATGCAAAATGTTGCAAAGGGAATCTGGAGAGATGAATTACCCTATGCTAAAAATACGTTAGAAACTATCATTCGGCCTAATTTGGATCACATGGTGGGCTGGTGGATCGGATGTCAGAATAATTTCCAGGTATCCCCCGGGAAAATGGGAAAATATTTTAAACGCTATCTTACCGAAGAATATATGGAAATGTACCGGCAGACCTATACAGATGCAGATTACAATAATATGTGGCTGGGGATATGGGCGTTCTGCAGACTTTTCCGGGAACTGGCAAAAAGTGTTGGAGCAGCATTAGGATTTTTGTATCCTTTAGAGGATGATGGGAACATGATGGAGTATCTGGAAGCGGTAGAGGTGCTTCCTATGGACGCTGTTGATCTTCATTTATAAAAAAATTGTGTAGAGGAAATAAGGATGAAACTAAAGAATCTGGAATATTTTATCGTTATTGCGGAACAGAAGAGTTTGCATAAGGCGGCAGAGGTATTGTTTAATTCCCAGCCAAATCTTACAAGAGCAATGCACAGTCTGGAAGAAGAAGTGGGTGCTGAATTGTTGATACGGTCTAATCAGGGAGTGGAACTGACACCCACTGGAGAAAGTTTATACTACTATGCCAAATCAATCATCAACCAATTAGAAGCAGTATCCAGCTTAAAGATGCTTAGTCAGGAAACGGTGCAGAGCAAACTAAATGTTACTGTTGCCAGAATTATCTTTGCGGATGATTTAATGCTGCGTTTCTATGAAACTGTAAAATCCAATCATACAACAATTAATTTATTTGAAACTACAGTAGAAGAAGCAATTAACAGTGTGGCAACGTTACAATCGGAAATAGGCATTGTTGCAATTAATAATTTTCAGTTTCCTATATTTCGAAGGTCTCTGGCATTAAAAGAATTAGATTTTGAAGTGCTGGACAGGGGGCCCATCTATATTCAGGTAAGTGAAGAGAGCCCTCTGTTCAAAAAAGAAAAAATTTATGCTGAGGATCTCCTTGATTATAGCTATATCCATCTTCCTTATGATTATTATGCAAATATAAACTTTGGCCTGAGTATGGATGGTATCAGGTTTTCAGATTTTAAAAAGACTATAACAATGAATAATTATCATGCGATCATAAGGATGCTAAAACATGCAGATGCCTTTATTTTCGGCAACAAATGGCAGATGGAGGAGTTGGCAAAAGGAAGAATCGTGAGCCGTGAAATAGAAAATATAAATAGTGAAATGCTGCTTATCTGGATAAAACGAAAAAAAGAAGTGATATCCACGAACGGAAGAAAATTTTTGGAATTATTCAAAATGTATTACAAAGAGTAATTAAGTATCGGTGATACCTAAAACGTATCACCAAGATATCCTGATTAAGTATTGGCGTGATTTTGGATATAGAGGTATAATCAAAGCAGATATTAAAAATATTCAAGTCAGAGAGCCATAAGCATAACAAGTTGGCATAGGAGTGGCAAAGATGGCGGATAAAATGAGAATACCTAACGAAGAAGATGAATTATCAGATAAGGCTGCAAAGAGGGCAGCAAAAGAGACAGCAGCAAAGACCTCTGGAAAAGCAGCGGGCAAGACAGCGGAAGAGTTAGCGAAAGCCCTTATCAGACAGAAAATTATCATTGGAAGTCTGGCAGGTGTAATTGCTCTGGGTGGTGCAGGAGCTGCAATTGGTTATAATTTGGGATGGTTTGGCAACAAGGCAGCAATTTCCCAGACAACAGAAATGACAGCAGATGGAACCTCAGAGAAGCAGCAGCCGGCATCCGCAGATGTTGATCCAAATGCAGGTGAGTGGGACGGAACAGTGCCCCAGGCGCCTAAAGGGGATCCAAATGCAGATTCCATAGCGATACCGGGATATCCCCAGATCTATTTACCGGCTAATCAGACTGAGGTGGATGTAGCATTTTCAAATCCGGAAGGAAACCCTTGTTATTTTACTTTTGAACTAGTATTAAAAGATACGGAAGAGGTGCTGTATACTTCAAAGCAGGTACCGCCGGGTGAGGCAATTACTCATATTACTTTAAACCGTGCGCTGGATGCGGGAGAATATCCGGCAGTTTTAAAGATTTCAACATTTCATATCGTAACCCAGTCCGGTATGAATGGTGCCAATGTGGAGACAACGCTGGAAGTGAAGTAAGGAGGCGTATAGGAGGGTGATATTTAGAAACAGATATTGGAAGAAAGGCTTTCCGCTAATTCTGATCACAGCCCTGATAATACAAACGTTTCCCATGAAAGTGGTTAAAGCCGAAGAGGCAGGCAGTTGTATCTGTTCATGTGAGCAGTGCAGTGACAATAATGAGGAAAGAAATAAAATATTAAGTGAGGATCCTGCTGAGACAGAGGGTAATGAAATATGTGCTTGTAATGGAACGGATGTATATCAGGGATGCATCCAGTGTGGAGAAGGATGCTCCTGTTGTAACATGAATGAAGTGTCAGAAAATTCGGTATGTAATCATCAACATGATGGGACCTGCGGGTATGCAGAAGCAAAACCTGAGGTTCCCTGTGATATGATTTGCAAAGACATAGACGGTGATGGCATAATTGAACATTGCCAGGAGTGTTCTTATATACCTGCAGCAGAAGAAAAACAATGTATACATGTACATGATGAAAATTGTGGGTTTTATAAATCGGAAACAGAAATACAGCCGGAAGTCATGACAGAAGAAATAGAAAATATGTCAGAGCTTTCGACGGAGCAGAGTTTAAATGATGTGGAAGAGGTGACTGAGGATGAGAGGAAAACCATAGAAGAAACCAACGGGAATTCCAATACGGATTCAGAAAAAGAAACAGAAGCAGAAAAATGTATCGAAACCGAGCAATGTACGGAACCAAAAAAAGACGTGCAGGAAGCTGACTGTACTAAAGAAAAGAGTAAAGAGTCTGAAATAGACAGTACCCAACAGCAACAAGAGACAGAAGTACGAGATGGAATAAAAACTCCAAAGACAGAAACTGAGAAAGTTACAACGCAGGAATCAGATAGTGAAACAGAGAAAGGTGATGGCGCATATGACATTCATTCGCCATACTACTTCATTAAAATTCCTTCGGAAGTGATGATCAATGAAAGTACGGACTTTGAGATCGGGACTTCATTTATAGAAGATATGAAAGATAAAAAAGCATATCTTGAGATTGATGGGAACTGGGCAGACGATGGAACCGATTGTTTTGTTCTGATGCGGGAAGGCGATGAAGATACCACTTGGAAATATCAATTATATATAGAAGGAAAATTGATAAGTAAAGAGGATAACCGCATAGAATTGGATCAGACAAAGGATAGCCAGAAGGCAAGGATTGTATCAATGGATGATAAAGAGATCGTGCCGGCTGGGAAGTATAGTGGTAGCTTGAGATTTAATGTAGTCTATGAATAAATAATTGTAAAATATAGGAGGAATTTATCATGATGAAAAAAAGATTAGTGGCGTTTGGGTTAGCTGGGGTTATGTTGATGGGGATGAGTATGAATGTTGCGGCGGAGACTGCAGACATAAACGGTGACGGAACATCTGGACAGAAGCAAGAATTAGACGTTAATTATACTGTGCCTGTTAGTTACATTATTACAATACCATCAAAGTTAGAATATGATAGCACAGGTTCAAACAATGAATTAACATTCTCACAAAAAAAATTAGTTCTAGGTTATCAAGCTAAAGTCATAGTTACAAGTGATAAAGTAGACTATGATTTAACATTAGGAGAGAATGCAGCAACAACGTACGGTATCAGTTTGACATTAGCAGATGGTTCCACTCCGGCTGATAATACTTCGATTGCAGTTTTTACAGAAGATAATAAGGACGCAAAAACTATTAAAGCTGTAGGTAACACTGATGCACCTAAAATTGCAGGAAAATATACTGGTAAAGTCAATTTTACAATAACTTATGATTCTAATACACCGTAATAATTCTTAATTATTTTATATACTAATTTTAATATTAATAAAGAGAGACTATGCAAAATTTTGCATAGTCTTTTTGAAAGTAAAAATAAATAAAATAAGATCCATACGAATTTACTATTTTACTATGTTATGGTAAAGGTGTGTTTTAAAGTTAGTCAATGTATATTAGCACTAGAAGGCTTACTTGATATCAATATTGGAATGGGGTGCAAAAAAATTTCCCAAAAACAACGTTACATATCCCCCAAAGTATGCTATACTATCATCGAAGATTCTACTCGGGTCAATGACCTGCTGGAAAGAAAAAATATAGCAGAGGTGCAAAGATGAAGAGAGTATTACTGAAACTCAGCGGCGAAGCGTTAGCCGGAAGTAAGAAAACAGGATTTGATGAGCCTACCGTAACGGAAGTGGCGAATCAGGTAAAGCAATTAGTAGATGATGGTATTGAAGTAGGAATCGTAATTGGCGGTGGTAATTTCTGGAGAGGACGTTCCAGTGAGACAATTGACCGCACAAAAGCAGACCAGATTGGAATGCTGGCAACTGTTATGAATTGTATTTATGTTTCTGAAATTTTCCGTTCCGTTGGAATTATGACACAGATTTTAACGCCATTTGCATGTGGTTCTTTTACGAAGCTTTTCTCAAAGGATCGTGTGAATAAATATTTTGAAAAAGGAGTTGTTTCTTTCTTTGCGGGAGGAACGGGACATCCTTATTTCTCAACTGATACTTCTACTGTACTCCGTGCCGTTGAAATTGAAGCAGACATGATTCTGCTGGCTAAGGCTGTAGACGGTGTTTATGACAGCGATCCAAAGGACAATCCCAATGCGAAGAAATACGATGAGATTTCTATTCAGGATGTAATTGACCAGAAACTGGCTGTTGTGGACATGACGGCATCCATACTCTGTATGGAGAATAAAATGCCGATGCTGGTATTTGGCTTAAACGAAAAGGACAGCATTGTCAATGCCGCAAAAGGTAAGATTAACGGTACAAAAGTAACTGTATAATTTTGTGGCATTATCTAGAAACAAATGCAGCAGTTCAAAAGAATATAATTGGATATAGCTAGATGAATTAGTATAGCTGGATGAATTAGTATCACGGGATGAATTAGTATAGCTGAATGATTAGTATCACGGGATAAATTAGTGTCACGGGATGAATTAGTATCACAGGATGAAACAGTATCACGACACGACAAACGACTGTTAAATAAGTGAAAATTAATTTCAATTATAAGAACTATAAAAATCAGGAGGAATGAAAAATGGATGAAAGAATTAAGTTATACGACACAAAAATGACAAAATCTTATGATAATCTGTTATCAGAGTTTGGAGCGATCAGAGCCGGACGTGCGAATCCACATGTATTGGATAAGATTAAGGTAGATTATTACGGAACCCCGACACCCCTTCAGCAGGTTGGTAATATTACCGTTCCGGAAGCCAGAATGATTCAGATTCAGCCTTGGGATGCAACTCTTGTGAAGGCGATTGAAAAAGCGATCATGACTTCTGATCTTGGAATTAACCCGAATAACGATGGTAAGATTATTCGTCTTGTATTCCCGGAATTAACTGAGGAACGCAGAAAAGAACTGGTTAAAGATGTGAAGAAAAAAGGCGAAGCTGCTAAGGTTGCAATCCGTAACATTCGCCGTGATGCAAATGATGCATTTAAGAAACTTGCGAAAGAGGATGTGTCTGAGGATGAAATCAAAGAATTGGAAGATAAGACTCAGAAAATGACAGATAAATATATCAAAGAAGTGGACAAAGCAGTTGAAGAAAAGTCCCAGGAAATTTTAACGGTTTAATTATTATAATTTTATAAATAATAGAAGGGGGCTTCTTGACAGTCCCCTTTTTTGTGATATGATGGAAAAAGGTCTATAAATGGCAGGTTTGAACTGTCCTGTGATAGATAGGCGCAGGAGGGAGAATAAATATGGCAATACCACAACATGTGGCAATTATACTGGATGGAAATGGAAGATGGGCGAAAAGCAAGGGAATGCCCAGGAATTACGGACATGTGAGGGGCGCAAAGAACCTGGAAGTTATTTGTGAGGACGCTTATAATATGGGAATCAAATATTTAACGGTGTACCTGTTTTCAACGGAGAACTGGAACCGTCCAAGCGAAGAAGTGGCATCACTTATGAAGCTGTTTCGAAGTTATACGAAGACCTGTATTAAGACTGCTCAAAAAAACAATATGAAGGTGCGTATGTTGGGAGATCCCTCAGCATTAGATCCGGATTTACAGGCTAGTATGCGGGAGCTGCAGGAGTCATCGAAGAATAATACGGGACTGAATTTTCAAATTGCCATTAATTATGGCAGCCGTGATGAAATTGTGCGTGCAATACGCGATTTGGCACAGGACTGTAAGGATGGAAAGGTAATGGTACCGGATATTACGGAGGATGTCTTTTCCGGTTATCTGGATACGAAGGGAATACCGGATCCGGACCTTCTGATTCGTACCAGCGGGGAACTCAGGCTTTCGAATTATCTGATGTGGCAGCTGGCATATACGGAGTTTTATTTTACAGATGTTCCATGGCCGGCATTTAATAAAGAGGAACTGATGAAAGCGATTGATAAATTTAATGGCAGAGATCGGCGGTTCGGGGGCGTGAAGGAGGATTAACCATGTTTGTGACGAGGCTCATAAGTGGTATTGTGTTGGTGCTGATTGCGCTGTTGACTATTATCTCGGGAGGATATGTTCTGTTCGTAACTCTGCTTCTGATATCTTTGATCGGCTTAAATGAACTATACAGAGCGATGAAAGTGGAGTCTGAACAGACCCATGGACTGGCGATGGTAGGATATATCGGAACAGCCGGATACTATTTCATGTTACTTTTTGGATTTGAAGCATATAGTATGATAGGGCTGATTTTTCTGTTGGTGGCATTTATGTTTGTCTATGTGTTTACCTTCCCCAAATATCGGGCAGAACAGGTTATGGCAGGATTTTTTGGCGTAGCATATGTGTCAGTGATGCTGTCCTATATTTTTCAGACGAGAAATCTGCAGGACGGTGCATTTATCGTGTGGCTGATTTTCCTGTGTTCCTGGGGCTGTGATACCTGCGCGTACTGTGTTGGGGTATTAATTGGAAAGCATAAAATGTCTCCGAAGTTAAGTCCGAAGAAATCCATAGAAGGAGCAGTTGGCGGAGTAGTCGGCGCTGCGCTTCTGGGAGCAATTTATGCTGCGGTAATTGGAAAATATCTGGAGGCACAGAACCAGATTGCAGTTTATGCGGTAATCTGCGGAATTGGCGCATTAATTTCCATGGTAGGTGACCTGGCTGCATCTGCAATTAAGAGAAACCATGATATTAAGGATTACGGCAAGCTGATACCGGGGCATGGCGGAATATTGGACCGTTTTGACAGTGTGATTTTTACGGCTCCGGTTATTTACTTTTTAGCAACACTTTTTAATTAAGCACCTGAGTGTGTTGGAAATACGTTAGAAGAAAGATAAAGAGAGGATTTTTTATGAAGACGATAGCGGTGTTAGGATCCACAGGTTCTATTGGAACCCAGACATTAGAAGTAGTAAGGGAAAATAATGACTTGCAGGTAGCGGCATTGGCGGCAGGCAGTAATATCGTGCTTTTGGAAAAACAGATTCGGGAATTCAAGCCAAAAGCAGCAGCAGTCTGGGATGAAAAATCCGCTTCGGAATTAAGGGAATCCGTAAAAGATCTGGATGTAAAAGTTGTAAGCGGCATGGAGGGATTAATTGAGATCTCTACTCTGCCAGAGGTAGAGATTCTGGTCACTGCTATTGTGGGTATGATTGGAATACTTCCGACAATTGAGGCAATTAAGGCGAAAAAGGATATTGCGCTGGCAAATAAGGAAACACTGGTAACAGCAGGACATATTATTATGCCACTGGCAAAAGAATGCGGTGTGCGGATTCTGCCCGTGGACAGTGAACACAGCGCTATTTTCCAGTCTTTAAACGGAGAGAATCCAAAAAGAATTGGTAAAATACTTTTGACGGCATCGGGCGGTCCTTTCCGTGGGAAAACGAAAACATTTTTAGAAAAAGTCCGCTTGGAAGATGCTTTGAAGCATCCAAATTGGGCAATGGGACAGAAAATTACCATAGACTCGGCAACATTGGTAAATAAAGGTTTGGAAGTTATGGAAGCCAAGTGGTTGTTTGGAGTAGATTTGGATAAAATACAAGTAGTGATACAGCCGCAGAGTATTATCCACTCCATGGTGGAATATGTAGACGGAGCGATTATGGCAGAACTGGGAACACCGGATATGAAGCTGCCGATACAATATGCCCTTTATTATCCGGATCGTAAGTATCTGGGAGGAGAACGTCTGGATTTTTGGAAGTTATCACAGATTACTTTTGAAAAACCGGATATGGATACCTTTCTTGGATTGCCGCTGGCATTTCAGGCATCGAAAGCAGGTGGTTCTATGCCGACGGTATTCAATGCAGCCAACGAGCGTGCAGTCAGTAAATTTTTACATAAGGAAATCCGTTTCCTGGATATTTATGATATCATTATGTACTGTATGGAGGAACATAAGACCATCCAGAATCCAACTGTGGAAGAGATACTGGCTACGGAACAGGCAACTTATGAATTGATTGAAAGCAGGTGGTAGATTGAAAATCGTTATTGCTATATTAATATTTAGTATTATCATTATAATTCATGAACTGGGACATTTTATTCTGGCGAAAATGAATGGGATCACCGTTACGGAATTTTCAGTGGGAATGGGGCCCAGACTGGTAAGCACCGTAAAAGGTGAAACCAGGTATTCTCTGAAATTGCTGCCGTTTGGCGGTTCCTGTATGATGCTTGGCGAAGATGAAGCAGCGGGTGATGATGGATCTTTTGGCAGTAAATCGGTATGGGCGAGAATATCCGTTATCGCAGCAGGTCCGATCTTTAACTTTATATTAGCCTTTGTGCTGGCGTTGTTCATCATTGGCAGTATTGGTCATGATTCACCGGTAGTGGGAGCGGTTACCAAAGGGTATCCTGCCGCAGAGGCCGGTTTAAAAGAAGGCGATGTAATTACAAAAATGAACAACAAGAAGATAAGGGTTTCCAGAGAAATCAATAATTATGTCACATTTAACCAGGGTAAACCGGTAACGCTTACTTACGAACGGGATGGAGAAAGCCATACCGTTCAGATGACACCTGAGAAGACGGACAGCGGCAGATACGTATTCGGCATTTCGCCGGCGGGAACCAGGGTTAAAGGAAATCCAATAAGTACCCTGAAGTATAGTGCTTACGAGGTGAAGTATTGGATTGATACCACCATTGGCAGCCTGAAGATGCTTGTCAGAGGCCAGGTAGGCATAAACGATATGTCAGGACCTGTTGGTGTGGTAACCATTATTGGAGATGCTTATGAAGAGAGTGCCAGAGAGGGCGGTGGTTTTCTCGTTTGGCTGAATATGCTGAACATTTCCATATTATTAACTGCCAATCTTGGAGTCATGAATCTGCTCCCGCTACCGGCTTTAGATGGTGGAAGACTGGTATTTTTAATTCTGGAGGCTATCCGGGGAAAACGGATCAGTCCGGAAAAAGAAGGAATGGTGCATTTTATCGGACTAATGGCGCTTATGGTTCTGATGGTAGTCGTTATGTTCAATGATGTAATGAAGATACTGTAGTGCAGGAGCTGCGAAATGAAGGTACATAAACCTTATTTCGCAGCTTTTTTAATGAAACTTATGAGAGGTTTTGAGACAGCACGAATAAAGTTGATTAGCAGGACAGATGTTTACAAAGCCTATGTTCAGCCTTGCTTGACAGGTAGACACATACATGGTTGAAAGGCATTGTTTGCAGGCAGATGGGTAATATCGTATACATATAGAAAATTTCTGCATATACTATAGATGACAGGATATTTGCGAGGTCAGGCATGTCAAATAATTTAATCAAAGCCATGCAGCAGGACTCCCCGGATCGGGGGCGTTTACAGATACGTGTACTGTCAAGCCAGCGAGCCACGCCGGTTGCAGACGCGACGATAGATATCTCCTATTCAGGAGACCCTGAAAGTACCGTAGAAAAAGTTTCAACAGACAGCACAGGTCAGACGGCAGCTATAGAATTGGCAACGCCGCCTCTGGAATACAGTCTTGCTCCATCGGAGACACAGCCCTATTCGGAGTACACTCTTCGGATAACTGCGGAAGGATTTGAGACAATTACGATTAATGGTACGGAGATTCTGGCGGAGCAGGTTGCTTTGCAGGAAGTTCGGCTGCGTCCTCTGCCCGGAAATGAGGGGATTGATACAATCGTAATTCCGGCACATACGCTTTACGGTAACTATCCTCCTAAAATCGCGGAAGCGGAAATTAAGCCCGTGAACCAGATTGGGGAAATTGTTTTAAGCCGTGTTGTTGTTCCGGAATTTGTGGTGGTGCATGATGGGTCTCCAAGGGATACAACAGCAACAGATTACTACATTCGTTACAAAGATTATATTAAAAATGTAGCTTCCAGTGAGATTTATGCTACCTGGCCCAGGGCTACAATCGAAGCGAATGTACTTGCTATTATGTCCTTTACTTTAAACAGGGTGTATACAGAATGGTACCGGAATAAAGGATTTGATTTTACCATTACGTCATCTACCGCATTTGATCATAAATGGATCTATGGCAGAAATATTTTCGAGAGTATTTCAGAAGTAGTGGATGATTTATTCAGTAATTATCTCTCCAGGCCAAATGTAAAACAGCCGATTCTGACACAGTATTGTGATGGACAGAGAGTTCAGTGTCCAAACTGGATGTCACAGTGGGGGTCTAAGACTCTGGGTGATCAGGGATATACGCCCTTAGATATTCTCAGGTATTACTACGGTGAAAGCATGTATATTAATAGTGCAGAAGAAATCGCAGGGGTTCCGTCATCCTGGCCTGGTTACAGCCTGGATATCGGAGCAAGCGGCGATAAAGTAAGGCAGATTCAGGAACAGTTAAATGCTATTTCCAATGCCTATCCGCTGATTCCCAAAATTGCAGTGGATGGAATTTATGGAGAAGCTACGCAGAATGCAGTCCGGGTATTCCAGGATGTGTTCGGTCTGCCGGAAACAGGAATCGTTGATTATAGGACCTGGTATAAGATTCAGGAGATTTATGTGGGGGTTACCAGGATAGCGGAACTGAACCCGTAATAGGGGGAAGTCTTACCGGAAGGATTTAGTATTTTAAGAACAGATCCTTCCGGTGGCTTCAAATTACTTTGGTACGCGTTAATTTGCCTTAAAATTATATACAGGCCGTACAGCCTTTTCAATATCCACAGTAGGAGCGATAAACCGGATAATATCATCCATACTCTTATACGCCATAGGACATTCGTCCAGAGTCGAAGCATGAACGGAAGTGGTAAAAATGCCTTCCATGACCTCTTCAAATTCGGAAACTGTAAACTTTTCTTTGGCAGCGGCACGGCTGAATAACCTGCCGGCACCGTGTGGGGCGGAGCTGTTCCAGTCCTCATTGCCTTTTCCGGTGCAGATTAAGCTTCCGTCACGCATATTAATTGGGATTAAGAGTTTTTCTCCTTCTTTGGCAGATACTGCACCCTTTCGTACTATATTTTTATCCAGGTCGATATAGTTGTGTATTGTTTCGAAGAAAGGAAAATCCGATATGGATTTGCCAAAGAGCTTATCCAGGATAATCTCAGCAATTGTAATGCGGTTAAACGATGCAAACTCTTGACAGATTTTCATATCACACAGATACATATCACGGTATTCGCCAGTTAGATAGCTTAGTTCTTTGGGGAGGTTGATCTCTTTCCATTCCACACTTTTTCTTAGTTCTTTTATGGCGCTTTGTATGTCATTTCGTCTGCCGGTTTCTTTATATTCCTTAATTAATTGATTCTGTTTTTCTAATAATTTGTCCTTACCCCGGAGCAAATCATATGCCAGTTCCTGGTAATGGTCCGCTACCTGTTTGCCCAGATTGCGGCTTCCGGTATGGATAATCAGATATTTGGCGCCATCGTCACCGGCATCAATTTCTATAAAATGATTTCCGCCCCCAAGGGTGCCGATACTTCTTTCCAGCCTTCTTGTATCTTTTAGTGCACGATAGCACTGTAGATTAAGCAGATCCGGGAAACGGGCAATTCTCCCTTCATGTACGTTCTTTCCGCTGGGGACAAACTGCCGGATAATCTGATCCAGTTCTTTAAAATTAATTTCAGCATTTCCAAGCTCCACGGTCAGCATTCCACAGCCAATATCCACTCCCACGATATTTGGAATTACCATTTCGCCAAGATCAGCCGTAAATCCAATTACGCAGCCCATACCGGCATGCACATCAGGCATTATGCGGATTTGACAGCCGGAAACAAATTCCTGATTACACAATTGCTCAATTTGGGTCCGCGCATTTATTTCAATATCATCTGAAAATATTTTTGCTGTATTATATGTTCCGTTAATTGTTATCATAGTTTTCCTTTCTAAATTTAAATGGATAGGTATCCTGACCGTCAGAAACGGGTCAGGACATAGTGGATATGGCATGCGATTATTTTCACTGCCAGCCGCATGTTATGCATCTGCCCCGCCATGTAAGATGGCAGAAAGCTGTGTGAGCAGGCCATTGCTTGCGTTTACCGAAATATTGCCTACATTTTCACAGATTTTTTCCAGATACTCCAGCTCTTTCAGCTTATAAAGTGTCGTATTTTCATCCATAAGCCGGGCGGTATTAAGCAGTGACCTTGTAGAGGCAACTTCTTCCCTGCGGGTGATGACATTTGCCTGTGCCCGCTTTTCTGCAACTAATACAGTATTCATAATATCACGGATTTCACCCGGGAGAACAATATCTTTGACACCGGCATCTGTGATTTCTATGTACAGTTCTTTGGATTTTTCTTTCAGCTTTTCAAATACATATACAGAAATCTGCTCTTTATTTTCCAGAATTTCATCTATCCGGTATTTACTGATGTAATCGCGAAGGGCAAACTGTGCTGCAACATGCATTTGCTCTTCATAATTGTCGATTTCGGTAAATATTTTTATGTAATCCGTAATTTTATATGTACATACGAAATTAATGCGCAGTGCGACTTTATCCTGAGAAAGTATCTCTTGCCCGTTTATATCCATTTGGGTAAGACGGGTATCGACAAGGCTGTATTCAATCTTGGTACTGGTTTTCCAGTAATAGTATGTTCCGGCATCAAGGAGTTTAACCAACTTTTGGTCAAAGTAGAGAAGTGCCTTCTGATATTCCTTCACCTCAATTTTGGTATAAAGGTAGGATGGTATTTTGTTGAAAATATAAGGTGGGATATCGTCTGCAATCTCCGGAGTCCGGATACTGGTTTTTATGAAATCATGTTTTTGGATCACGGACCAAAATGCATATTTGCCCCGTCTTAGTATTTCCTCAAATTTTCCGTTAATAAAATGAAGTGCGAGTTCTTCATCTGCCACATCAATGGTGTCAGACTGATTCGCAACCTTTTCATTTTGAAGCAGAACTTCCAGAGAACAGGAGTCTGATGTAAGCTGCCCATCGAGGGAAACAATTTCAATGTTTTGATTGGGGAAAGTGAAATATCTACCTGCTTCCAGTAATTTTGTAAACTTTCCATTTTTAAAGAGCAGCCCTCTTTGGTTTTCCTGGATAATATTACGCATAAGTACACCTCCTGGTGAGTCTTTTAATATACGGACATCCAATGCAGAAAATGCGGCTGAGAAATTAAGTTTAACGCTGACATGGGGGGAAGCATGTGTTATTACAACATGCTTCTGCGCCGATATCTATGCTAAACGATATCCTTTTTCAGGCAGGGCATTTGATACATTCAGGTTTTGCCGGTAACGGTGTTCATTCAACCGGCTTTTACCTGGGCGGATGCCTGTATGCTGTTAATAGTTCAATTCTGTGTGATGAGCACAGATGATTGTGCCTTTTGAGCACACCAAAACCACTTGGCCAGGTGAATAACCCGGGCAGGATTCGAACCTGCGATTGTCGGCAGCATTGCTATGGCATACGCTTTGGAAGACCTGGCGCACCGTAGTGAGATCAGACACACAACCTGAAGCAACCCTGCAACTATAGTTTAATGGAAAATTATGTATTTATCACGGAAAAAAAGTTGCGAACTCTTATTTAAGTCCACAACTTTTTTGCATTAACAGCCTTTTTTTAATCAAATTCACAAAGTGTTCCGGTTCTGTTACTTTTACAAACGGACCAAATGACAGGACCCTTATCAGCAATTCTGTTTCATCATCCCGCTCATAATTTATTTTTATGCGATACTTATCTTTTGAAATGCGCTGTGCTTCTTTTTCAAAATGAGCGAAATGAAGCATAACACGTTCCAGCGCGTTTCTTTCGTCTAACAGTTCCATGACCAGATATTCAGAAAATATTTTTCTGGTATTCCCCGGGCGGCCCCCCTCTTCATCTGATAATTCACATTCTTTAATACGGCTGATATTGAGAATATTGGCGTAGCGGCAGCCTAAAATCCGTATTCGGAATTTATCATCTTTTTCTGAATACTCAAATTGATAGGGGGTACAATGAATGGTTCTATGGTTATTTTTCCGGCTGTTATACCGGATGATAACTTTTTTATGGGTATGTATGGCTTTTTGGAGAGTCTGGAAAATACGAATATAATTTTCATTCTCATAGTCATCACCATCATTATATTTATCGAATACAACATAATCCGATGGGGTAAACAGTGGTTCCACGTCCTCCAAAATAGTAAAGTCAACTGCAAATAGCCTGATTCTGGGATCCATGCTGATTGCTTTAAGCCACCGTTTCTGCAGTGTGGTAAGCCCAATAGATGGTTCGTGAGCCAGCGGCGTGTGAAGTTGTTCATCCATTAACTGCCAGTTTTCATTTTTCAGAGCAGGCATAATGGTTAAATAACTTTCGGCAAAAGCATGTTCTTTAATGATAGTAACCATTTCATTTTCTGTCAGGCAGCCCTTTACAGATGCAGACAAGATGTTCGATACTGCATAATAGTAGCTGCTGTAAATTTCATGAAACAGCAAGACGTCTCACCTCCTCATTTTTACGGGGCATTTACACGTTTAAGCTCAGACAGATTCAATCTGATACAATGCATACATGTCCAGGATATCCTGCTTAAACTGGTTCTCAATGGTTCTGTTTGAAAAATTTAGGGAAGTGATCCTGCATATAAAAGTTCGTATCCATGGAATCATTTCACTGGTATCGTATACTTCTGCAATAAAGCGGCAGGTATTCTGGTCAATCCGCTGTACCGTTCCACATCGTTTTTCCCGTTCCAGGCGCTGAAGGATGTGTTCTTCTCCCGTATCAATAGAAATAGTAAATTCCACATGTTCAAGCGTAGAACGCCTGTTGCATGAAATACCCCACATGTACTTTTGCATGGCTGCCAGTTTTTCCCGCAACTGATTAAAATCTTCTGAGATCTCCCCGATTTTTACACCGGTTATATAATCGAGACGGTAGGAATTAATTCTGCGGTATTTCAGGCTATAGCCCATCAGATAGCGCCTTCCATTCTGTACACTTACAAATATCTGTAGGGGGACCAGATCCCAGGAATTTATATGATCAGATTTGTTTGTAACATTTGTAATGGTAATGGAACGCTTTTGTGAAATTCCATGGAGAAGCTGACAGAGAACCTCACTTTCCAGAGCATGTGTGATGTAGTGGTGTTTAAAAGAGCAGGCTTTGGATTCAAAGCCGGTCTGATCCAACAGAAAGCTGCCGATCACTCCGCAAAGTCCGGCTTCTGAGAAATAGTTTATGGCATCGTACCAGGATGACAGGTTGGCGGTACCGGTTCTGCTGTATGCAATCTGCCGGCCTTGTTTTACCCCTTTTACCAGTCCCAGTTCTATGTATTCTTTGAGTTTTTTCCGAACGGTAGATTCATCAAAAAGCATGGGAGACCGGAAAATAGAGAGATAAGTCGTATCGATGATATCCGTTATTTCTTTTAGAGTGTAAGTAATTTCCGGTTTGTATAAGATGTCAAATAAAATAAAGTGCAGGGTAATATCACCGCTGGTAAAGCTTTTTGCTTTGAATGCCTTATACAGTGGGTTGTGTACACAGGTTCTGCTATCGATGGAGAGGAATACATTTTTTCCGCCGTGAGCCATACGAAATTCCATGTAATCCCCAAGATAACTTTCGATTCTGCGCCGTTCATTATCATATGAGCGACTGCTTTTCTTCTCAAATTCTTCTCTGCTTTTAAAACCGTAGACATAGAATTCTCTCATATAGTCCCGTATACGTTCAAAATTTTTGATAAGTTCGGTATATGCCATTCCGTCACCTCATTGCGGTATTTTATTCCTGCCGGTTCCCGGTACGATATTTGGAAGGTGCCACCCCATAATGTTTTTTAAATAATTTACTGAAGTGGTACACATCATCATAACCCACACAGGCAGCAACATTCTGTACGCTGATCGTTTCTTCCTGTTCTATTAATTCCCGGGCTTTTTCCATTCTTAAGTTAATGAGATAGTTAATGGGAGATTCTCCGGTTTCACTTTTAAAAATGCGGGATATGTAAAAAGTACTCAGATACATATTTTGGGCGATCTGATCCAGAGATATTTTTTCCGAATAGTGCTGGCTGAAATATTGAATGATTTTTTTGACAACATATTTACGGCTTGTGGATTCAAAGATACAGCCATCCGGAACTTTCCTGGAGTCCTGCTGTTCCCTTATGATTAGAAGAATAATTTGTATCAGATAAGATTTCAGCATAAAGTACCTTCCCGGTTTCCAGGACTGGTATTCTTTTTCCATTGCAGAACAGATTTTAAAGATTTCCTGTTTAATGATTGCATCCATGGCAATGATGTTTTCACCGTTTATCAGTGGCATTTGACCTTTGGGAAGGTTTTGAAAATGCACGTCAGAAAAGGACAGAAAGCACTCCAGAGCACAGTTGTCAGGGGAAGTCACCAGGCTTCTGTGATAGGTACCGGGATTGTAAATTACGAAATCACCCTCTTTAACGGGACATACTTCGCCGTCAATCACGTGCGCACCTTCTCCTTTCAGAATAATGGAGAATTCGATAAAGTCGTGACAATGGTAATTAGTCTCTTCCTCATTCCGCTTCAGTGTACAGAAGTATAGGAATGTAGGATTTAAATCTTCATATGTTATATCATAGTTTTGATTGCACATGTGTCATCACTCCGGGTCTTTTATAATTTTATTATACACGGTTTTGGAGGGGATGCAAGGCAGAATGCAAAATACTACATGAACTGTACAAGAAATTACATTTTAATTTTCCAGCCAGATACTATAATAGACCGTGTTTGTTTAAAATAATAAAGGGGGAAGCAACTATGACAAAAAATATGACAACCGGGCAACCGGCGAAATTGATCCTGTTCTTTACGATCCCGCTGCTGATTGGAAATATATTTCAACAGTTTTACAGCATGGCGGATACTTTAATTGTAGGCAGGACTATTGGTGTCCATGCACTTGCGGCAGTGGGGTGTACGGGAAGCATTACCTTCCTGATACTGGGATTTGCAATGGGACTTACCGCGGGACTGTCCATTGTTACAGCACAGAGATTCGGTGCTTCCGATGAAAATGGAGTCCGCCGCAGTATAGCGGTTGGCGTGATGGTCAGCCTGGCAGTTACAATCTTATTGACGGTAATCGCAGTTCCTTTGACCAGACCAATTCTGGAACTGATGCAGACGCCTCCGGAGATTATTGATGATGCCTGGAGCTATCTGGTAATTATATTTGCCGGGACGGCAGCTTGTATGCTATTTAATATGCTATCGAATATTATCAGGGCAGTTGGTGACAGTAAGACGCCTCTGGTATTCTTGATTATAGCTTGTATACTGAACATAGTTCTGGATTTTGTATTAATTTTATATTTTAAAATGGGAGTTGCAGGAGCAGCATGGGCAACAATTCTGGCACAGCTGGTGTCCGGTTTATTATGCCTGTGGTATATGATGAAGCGCCTGAAATTTCTCATACCGAAAAAGGAAGATTTTCATGTGACATCCTGGGAGGTTGCCCTGCATCTTAAAATTGCCCTCCCAATGGCATTTCAGATGTCCATAATAGCAATTGGTGCTGTAATCCTGCAATATGCCTTGAATGGACTTGGGGCAGTGTCTGTTGCGGCATATACGGCGGCACAGAAAATTGACAGTATTGCCACCCAGCCTATGAATTCATTTGGAACAACGATGGGTACATATGCAGCTCAGAATATGGGAGCAGGAAGAATAGACCGTATCCGCAAAGGCGTATTTCAATGTGCATTGATTTCCGTGGGATTCAGTATCGTAATGGGGCTTGTGAATATCTTTGCCGGGTATCAGCTTGCGGGAATCTTTGTGGGTCCCGGACAGCCGGAAGTACTGAATCTGGCACAGGTTTACCTGCGAATTAATGGCAGCCTGTATTTTGTACTGGCATTGCTTTTTGTTTTCCGGTTTACCTTACAGGGGCTTGGTAAGAGTTTTGTCCCGACGCTTGCAGGTGTAATGGAACTTGTTATGCGCTGTTTTGCAGCAATTTTCCTTTCGGGAGTTCTGGGCTGATACCCAGCGTGCTGGTCAAATCCTCTTGCATGGATTGGAGCCGCTATACCGCTGATCATAGCGTATTTTATGATCATGAAAAAGATGAAAACGGTTTATCCGGATAGAAAGCCGGAGGAAAGTGTAAGTTAATAGTAGTTCCGGTAAGGCATATAAGAATGCTGCTTACCGGAACTTTTTTTAGAATGATAATTATTGCATTCCGCTGTTAAATATATTTTCTACGTAGGTGCGCATTGCATCATGGCTGTTGATGTCTCTTGCACCATTAATGATCTTTTGCTGTTCTTGCTTGGACAGGCCCGCAAAGCGGTTTAATACATCGGAATGCATAGCCATTTCCATTGTAAATCCAATAGGAAGTTCTTCATTGTTAATCATGTTCAGTCACCAAATCATAATGATTCTGCCGATTTCACAGGTTGATACACTTTGGCAGTTCCCTTCTTATATATTTTCAACCTGCACTTTTGTTTTTCCATTAGTTTTTGCATTGTGAGAAAAAATATCCCTAAAATGTACAAGTTTTTTGTAAATTTTTGCTATATTAGGCACACATCGACTTGTAATCAAAAAACGACCATGGTATGATATTGGTAATAAATTTATCAGAGGGTGTTTGATACATTCAGGCACGCTCCCGGGTGGAGGGCGGATATGAAAAGTTCTGAGATGGTAAAGGAAATTCGTAAGCGTGCCGGGCTTAGCCAGACTCAGCTCGCAAAAGTATTGGGTGTCAGCTTTGCCACGGTGAATCGATGGGAGAACGGCCATTGTGAGCCTACGGCTGTAGCGATTAACAGTCTTCGTATGATCTGCCGCGATAATCATATAGATTTTGATGAACTGCAAAAGGATGCGGTGGTGGTTACTTCTGAAAAAAGCCTGATGCTGTACCATGGCTCGAAAAGGGGAATCCAGGGAGCAATACGTCCAATCAGCAGTGAGTTTTGTGATTTTGGCAAAGGCTTTTATATGGGAACAAATCAGAGCCAGCCAATGTCCCTTATCTGTAATTTTCCTGAGTCCAGGTTGTATACGGTAAAAGTGGATTTGACAGGGTTAAAGATCTTAAATTTAGAGGTGAGTATTGACTGGGCGATGCTTATTGCTTTAAACAGAGGCAGAATGGAAGCGATGAAAGGTACGCCCTACTATGAAAAGTTTAAAAATATTGCAAAAGACTGTGACATGATAAGCGGTTATGTGGTGAGTGACCGAATGTTTGTTGTTCTGGAACGGTTTTTTTCCTGTGAAATTACGGATGCAGCATTGATGAACAGCCTTAGTGCACTGAAAGCGGATAAGCAGTATGCAGCCATCAGTGAACGTGCCTGTAAGCAGATTCGTGTCATAGAAAATCTTCCCATAGGAGAAAAAGAAAGGGCTTATTCCCGAAAAATGTGTGAAGCAAACCGTGCAGGTGAAATCAGCAGAGCGGAGGAAATATGCAGAAAACACCGCAGGGAGGGCCGCTACTTTGATGAAATACTGAATGGGGGCAGCCGTATATGATGAGAAACTTAAGTTTGTTAGAAAGACAGCTCTGCAATATACAGGGAAGGTTATTTGAACTATCCCTGAAAATGGGATATGACAGCCCCGATTTTATAAAAGTATTTATGAAAAGCAGCGTGGCAGAGGGATTAGATGAGGATTATGACAGGCTTCAATGGGCTGGGGAAGCCTATCTGCTTGAACTGTTGGGACAGGAAGCAGGAGGGCTGAAAGGCGCCGGTAATAAGTATACCAATGAAGTGATGTATTGGAGCGGCTATCTTTACCGGTGCTGGCATTATATGACGGGAGAGATGAGCCGCGATATATTTGACCAGGCAGATGCACAGATTATGAATGAAATTTATTATGGGTTTCATGTATTAGACATGGGAATGGCGATAGAAGACCTGAAAGAATTGTACAGGCAGAGACAGCATATATGAAAGAATTATTTACAATCGGAGAAGTTGCAAAATTATTTGACGTTAACATACGAACTTTACGGTATTATGATGGAATCGGGCTGCTAAGGCCACAGCGGACGGATCCGGATACAGGATACCGCTATTATTCAACCAGACAATTTGAACGCCTGAATACAATTAAATATCTTCGGGCACTTAATATGCCTATAGAGAAAATCGCTGATTTCTTTGGGAACAAGGATATTGATCAGATGGTTTACATTTTAAAGGCACAGCAGGAAGAGATTGCAGCCCGGAAAAGGGAACTGGAGCTGGTGGAAAAAAAGCTGAAAAGCCGGCTGAATCAGATCCAGGATGCTGTGGAAACGGTGTATGACAGGATTATAGAAAAGAAGATACCCTTGAGAAAAGCGGCCTATCTCAGAAAAGAGATCCCGGTTGGAGAAGATTTGGAATATCCGATCCGTGAGCTGGAGCGCAATAACAATTTAAATGCCGTGATGTTTTTAGGCAAAGTAGGTGTGTCCGTATCTGCAAATGATTTATTAAAGCGCAGGTTTGAAAAGTTCTCGGGGATATTTGTACTGCTGGAACAAGAGGATGATTACCGTGGTGACACCATATTTTTAAAGGCCTCTGATTATGTAACCATCCGGTATCAGGGAACCCATGAGGAGGCAAAGGAATATTATCTGAAATTACTCTCCTATATGGAGCAGCTGGGGTATGAACCGGATGGAGATTCCGTTGAGATAACCCTGATTGATGCAGGAATGACAGATGATTCATCCAGGTTTGTAACAGAATTGCAAATTCCATATAAATTTTCTTGACCCTCTATCTACTGGAGGGTTTATATTTTTGTAAGAAATACACGGTAAGAAAAATCGATATGGGTTCAGGAGGAGAAATTTATTATGATTGGAACTATTGTAAATACTGGTACAATACTGGCAGGCAGCGTAATCGGAAGCCTGGTCAAGAAAGGAATAAAAGAAGAATATCAGGGAGCCCTTTTTAATGCTATGGGCCTGGCAGCAGCGGGACTTGGCATTAATGCAATTGTACAGAATATGCCAAAGAGCCAGTTTCCGGTATTATTCATTATCAGCCTGGCAATCGGAAGCCTGCTTGGCACGATATTGGATATTGACGGAAGATTTGCGCGGTTGACTAATAAATTTTCAAGCAGCAATCTGGGACAGGGTCTGGCTACCGGAATTTTATTATTCTGCATTGGTACATTATCTATTCTGGGGCCTATGGAAAGTGCGCTTCATGGAGATAATACATATTTATTTACCAATGCTACGTTGGATTTTGTGACTTCCATGGTGCTTGCTTCCACTTATGGAATAGGGATGGCAATTACCGCAGGCGTATTGTTCGTATGGCAGGGAAGTATATATTTAGGGGCCGGACTGCTGTCGGGGTTTTTAACACCGGAACTTCTGACGGAGATTTCTATAGTGGGAGGTTTTCTGATTGCCAGTTCCGGACTGTCTATTTTAAAAATAAAAGACTGTAAAGCATTGAATATGCTGCCGGCGCTGCTGGTACCGCCTGTCTGGTTCTTGCTGAAAGGATTGTTTTTGGGATAGTGCACAGAGGCATTGAGCCTGTTTTTACGATATAAAGTTACAGAACAAAATTAAAATTTCCAAAAATTTCTCAAAAAAAAGGTTGAAATGTGTCGGAAGATATGGTAGAATCTTAACAATTTGAGAACCTATAGTGTGGTGATACAAAGAAGCCTGAATTTGGATTTAGACTTCCAAGTTTGACTCGAGGGGGAGCGCATGGCAAAATTTTGCGGCTATAGGAGCCTGAAATTTTAGTGGCGTTCTCTTTTTTTTTGCGCGAAGATAGGAACTTGAGTATTTTTTCATGGTTATACCCACTGTATATTGCGGGATTACTCTGGGAAAAGCGTTTATGGTTCGCACAAAATGGTTACTATAATTAAAAGAAAAAGAAAGGGCAAGGTGGCATATGAAAGCTTTTCTAATACTAGAAGATGGCACTGTATTTACCGGAACCAGTATCGGAGCCGAAAAGGAAATGATCAGTGAGATCGTATTTAATACATCCATGACAGGATATCTGGAGGTTCTGACAGATCCCTCTTATGCGGGACAGGCTGTGGTAATGACTTATCCGCTGATCGGCAACTATGGTATCTGCCACGAGGATATGGAATCTGCAAAGCCATGGCCGGATGGATACATTGTGCGTGAGTTATCCAGAATTCCAAGCAACTTCAGAAGTGAAGGTACGATTCAGGATTTTCTGAAAAAGCATGATATACCGGGAATTGCAGGAATTGATACCAGAGCGCTCACGAAGATTCTCCGTGAAAAGGGTACCATGAACGGTATGATCACCACGAATGAGCATTATAATATAGAAGAGATCATCCCCAGGTTAAAAGCATATTCCACAGGAAAAGTGGTAGAAAAAGTTTCCTGTAAAGAAAAATATGTTCTTGAAGGGAATGGCCCGAAAGTTGCCCTGTTAGACTTAGGAGCAAAAAGAAATATAGCACGTTCTTTGAATCAGCTTGGATGTGAAGTGACCGTATATCCGGCACTGACTTCGGCAAAAGAAATTATGGCACAGAGTCCGGATGGCATTATGCTTTCTAACGGGCCTGGTGATCCCAAGGAATGTACTTCAATCATTGAAGAAATTAGGCAATTATATCATTCTGAAATTCCTATTTTTGCAATCTGCCTTGGACATCAGTTAATGGCACTTGCTACCGGTGCAGATACCCACAAGATGAAATATGGACATCGCGGCGGCAATCATCCGGTAAAAGACCTGGCAACTGGAAGGGTATACATTTCTTCACAAAATCATGGTTATGTTGTTGATACGGACAATTTAGACCCAGCGATTGCGGTACCTGCTTTTGTAAATGTAAATGATGATACAAACGAAGGACTGGCATATACAGGTAAAAATATTTTTACAGTACAGTTCCATCCGGAAGCATGTCCGGGACCGTTAGATTCCGGATACTTATTTGACCGGTTTATGAAAATGATGGAGGAGACAAAATAATGCCGAAAAATCCTGAGATTAAAAAAGTACTGGTAATTGGTTCCGGTCCGATTATTATCGGACAGGCTGCTGAATTTGATTATGCAGGCACACAGGCCTGCCGTTCCCTGAAAGAAGAAGGCTTAGAAGTTGTACTTCTGAATTCTAATCCGGCTACGATTATGACGGATAAGCAGATAGCCGATAAAGTTTATATTGAACCACTGACAACTGAAGTTGTAAAACAGCTGATTTTAAAAGAAAGACCGGACAGTGTACTTCCTACCCTTGGCGGACAGGCAGGATTGAATCTGGCTATGGAGCTGGATGAAGAAGGTTTCTTTGAAAAGAACGATGTAAAGTTAATTGGTACCACCTCTATGACCATTAAAAAGGCTGAGGACCGCCTGGAGTTTAAGAGCACTATGGAAAAAATCGGAGAGCCGGTTGCAGCTTCCATGGTTGTAGAAAATATTGAAGACGGTATTGCATTTACCAACACAATCGGATATCCAATTGTTTTAAGACCTGCGTATACCCTGGGCGGAAGCGGCGGCGGTATTGCCACAAACGAAGAAGAACTGATTGAAATCCTTGGTAACGGGCTGCGCCTGAGCCGCGTGGGACAGGTTCTGGTTGAGCGCTGCATTGCCGGATGGAAAGAAATTGAATACGAAGTAATGCGTGACAGCGCCGGTAATGTAATTACCGTATGTAATATGGAAAATATCGATCCGGTAGGCGTGCACACCGGAGACAGTATCGTCGTGGCACCTTCACAGACACTGGGAGATAAAGAATACCAGATGCTTCGTACATCTGCACTGAATATCATCAGTGAACTGAATATTACCGGAGGCTGTAACGTTCAGTATGCACTTCATCCAACCAGCTTTGAGTACTGTGTTATTGAAGTAAATCCACGAGTTAGCCGTTCTTCAGCTTTGGCATCCAAAGCTACCGGGTATCCAATTGCCAAAGTTGCAGCTAAAATCGCACTGGGTTACACGCTGGATGAGATTAAGAATGCCATAACCGGAAAAACATATGCAAGCTTTGAACCTATGCTGGATTACTGTGTTGTTAAAATCCCAAGACTTCCGTTTGATAAATTCATCAGTGCAAAGAGAACACTTACCACACAGATGAAAGCAACCGGAGAAGTTATGAGCATCTGTGATAATTTTGAAGGCGGGCTTATGAAGGCAATCCGCTCTCTGGAACAGCATGTGGACAGCTTAATGTCATATGATTTCTCACATCTTCATGGAGATGATTTGTTAAAGCAGCTTGAAAAAATAGATGACAGAAGAATCTGGGTAATTGCGGAAGCAATCCGCCAGGGCGTTTCTTATGAAGTCATTCATGATATTACCAAGATTGATATCTGGTTTATTGATAAACTGGCAATTTTGGTTGAGATGGAACAGGCGCTTAAAGGTCAGGAATTAACGAAGGAATTACTGGAAGAAGCAAAACGCATTGAATTCCCGGATAATGTAATCGCAGAGCTGACGGGTAAAACAGAGAAAGAAATCCGTGACATGCGCTATGAAAACGGAATTGTTGCAGCATATAAAATGGTAGATACCTGTGCAGCTGAATTCGCGGCAACCACACCCTATTATTACTCTGTATTTGGCAGCGAAAATGAAGCAATTGAAACCAATGACCGTAAAAAGGTTCTGGTATTAGGTTCCGGTCCTATTCGAATCGGACAGGGTATAGAATTTGATTTCTGTTCCGTACATTGTACCTGGGCATTTTCAAAAGAGGGTTATGAGACAATTATTGTAAATAATAATCCGGAAACAGTAAGTACCGATTTTGACATAGCAGACAAACTTTATTTTGAACCGCTGACGCCGGAAGACGTGGAAAATATCGTGCGTTTTGAAAAGCCGGACGGAGCTGTAGTCCAGTTTGGCGGCCAGACTGCGATCAAACTTACGGAAGCGCTGATGAAAATGGGTGTACCGATTCTGGGTACTTCCGCTGAGAACGTAGATGCGGCAGAGGACAGGGAACTGTTCGATAAGATTCTGGAAGAATGCCAGATTCCAAGACCTGCAGGACATACAGTTTACACAGCAGAAGAAGCGAAGAAAGCGGCAAATGAACTGGGATATCCCGTACTGGTAAGACCTTCATACGTATTGGGCGGTCAGGGCATGCAGATCGCAATCAATGATGAAGACGTGGATGAATTTATTGGTATTATCAACCGTATCGCCCAGGAACATCCGATTCTGGTGGATAAGTATCTGGTAGGAAAAGAGATCGAAGTCGATGCGGTATGTGATGGAGATGATATCTTAATTCCTGGAATCATGGAGCATATTGAACGTGCTGGTATCCATTCCGGTGACAGTATTTCTGTTTATCCGGCACAGAGTCTGGGTGAAAATGTTAAGGCTAAGATTGAAGATTATACGAAAAAGCTGGCGCAGTCGCTGCATGTAATCGGATTAATTAATATCCAGTTCATCGTGTGCCAGGAAGAGGTATACGTAATTGAAGTTAATCCCCGTTCCAGCCGAACGGTGCCATATATCAGCAAAGTTACCGGAATTCCTATCGTGCCTCTGGCTACGAAAGTGATTTTAGGCGACAAAATAAAAGATCTGGGCTATAAAGCCGGATTGCAGCCGGAAGCCGATTATATTGCAATCAAGATGCCGGTATTCTCTTTTGAAAAAATCCGCGGTGCCGATATCAGCCTGGGACCGGAAATGAAATCCACAGGTGAATGCCTGGGTATTGCGAAAACCTTTGACGAAGCACTTTATAAAGCATTTCTTGGTGCAGGCATCAACCTTCCGAAATATAAGAATATGATTATGACTGTGAAGGATGCAGATAAAGAAGATGCGGTTGAGATCGGAAGAAGGTTTGAAGCAATCGGTTATAAAATATACGCAACCAGAAGTACTGCGAAGAAACTAAATGAAAATGGCGTACATGCAATTCGTATCAATAAAATTGAGCAGGAATCGCCAAACCTGATGGATTTGATACTGGGACATGAAATTGACCTGGTTATTGACACTCCATCACCAGGGGTTGAACGTGCAAAAGATGGTTTTCTGATCCGCCGTAATGCCATTGAAACAGGTGTAAATGTCCTGACTTCTCTGGATACGGCAGAAGCACTGATTACAAGTCTTGAAAATACAGACATCGAAAAG
The DNA here is from genome assembly GCA_900539655.1 of uncultured Robinsoniella sp. GTDB lineage: Bacteria > Bacillota > Clostridia > Lachnospirales > Lachnospiraceae > Robinsoniella. The sequence continues at coordinate 15,026 of UQCR01000028.1, read as the reverse complement.
CTTACATTAATTGATATTGCAACCGTTTAAAATTTAAAATAGAAGAGTCTGGATCTGAAAAACAGGTGTTTCCTGAAATTAGTATCCAGACTTTTCTTTATTTTTTAGAAGAAATTACCATTGAAGAAAAAGTTACTGTTAATATCATCCAAATATATTAAAAAAAGGATCACGAATTTATCTAAATGTTTTTATGGATATTTTCAGCTTGTTTATAGTGCATAAGAATAATCTAACAAGATTGTTAAAATGTGTTATGGTTTTTACACAATTTTAACTTGCTTTTTTACTTTGAAAAGGCTACAATGAAAAAGGTAGCAAAAAAGGTTAAGCAAAAGCCAGGAGGCCAATCCATTGAGAAAAAAATCTCATATCTCAGTAGCGAGATATATTGTTAATAATCTGAACACCCAGGAGCTTGATAACCATAAGAAAGCCTTTTATCTGGGAAGTATACTTCCAGACTGTAAGCCTTCTTTTTTGACTAAGAAACATGAGTTTTTTGGAACATTTGATCAGGTACGAGAGGATATCCGTAATCTTACGGAGGATTGTGATATATTTGGGAGAAATGAACGGGTATACTGGAGGCGTCTTGGAGAAGTGATCCATTATGTAGCTGACTACTTTACTTTCCCTCATAATGATACCTATGATGGAAATTTAAAAGATCATTGTATCTATGAAAAACATTTGAAAAAATATTTAAAAGAGTATATCAAAAGTGGAGAAGCATTGAGACAGCAGAAAGAGATGAAAACTTTCAAGACCGTAGAGGCCCTGTTCCATTTTATTGAAACTTCACATCAGGAATATTTGAAATTCAAGCGTTCCGTAGAAGAGGATGTGAAATACATTATTTCTCTTTGTCAGCAGGTTGTAGTGTCAATCGTACAGCTGTTGAACATAAGAGTCGGTCAAATAGCACGTAATTATGCAATCGCATAGAAATATAAAAAGCAGAGACGACAGCGTCTTTGCTTTTTTGCATTTTATGGCATATCTGCAAGAAATACCTGTCTTAAAATCGACAATATCAGACATAATAAAATTGATGACAAAATTTAAGTCATCGTAAAAATCTGAAAGGAGAATGATGTTATGGAATGTTCTTGCAGCCAGGAAGGAAAATCTGCATGTTTTTCACAAAGCTGTACCTGTATTCTTGCAATGGCTACCGTACCGAAGCAGACGTTTGGAGCAGTATATGAACCCCAAGAGGCTCTGAAACGCGGGACGATATTCCCGGATCTGGATCTGCCTTTTTATGCGGGAGGTGCTGATAATGGAAGATAGGAATGCATTGCTGAACGAATTAGATACAGTTAGTTTCTGTGTCAACGATTTAACGTTATATCTGGATACGCATCCAACAGATACCCAGGCATTGGATCTGTTTGGACAGTACCTTGGAAAAAGGAAAGCCCTGATGGAAGAGTTTGAATCTAAATTCGAACCGCTTACCATTGACTGCGTGAAAGCAGAAGGGATTCATGAGGCAAAAACGGAATGCTTTTATGATGGACAACGTCATTTTACCTGGGTAGATGGAAGAACACCCTGGGAAGGGGGGCTCGTGTAATGTGGACCTATGAAAAAAGATTGCAGTATCCGGTAAAAATTACCCAGACATGTCCCAAAACGGCACAATTGATCATCAGCCAGTTTGGCGGACCGGACGGGGAACTGGCAGCATCCATGCGGTATCTGTCACAGCGGTATACCATGCCTTGTAAGGAAGTTGCCGGTTTATTAACAGATATCGGTACAGAGGAACTGGCGCATCTGGAAATAATATGTGCCATTATTTATCAGCTGACCAAAAATCTAACGGTGGATGAAGTAAAAACTGCAGGGTTTGATGCGTACTATATAGACCATACCACTGCACTCTGGCCGCAGGCAGCCGGAGGTATACCTTTTAATGCCTGTGAATTTCAGTCAAAGGGTGATGCAATTACAGATTTGTTTGAAGATCTGGCAGCAGAACAAAAAGCCAGAACCACTTATGACAACATTCTGCGCCTTGTACAAAACCCGGAGATCAGAGAACCAATCCAGTTTTTAAGAGCAAGAGAGGTAGTTCATTTTCAGAGGTTTGGCGAAGCGCTGGAGAAGACAAAGGAAAAAATGGATTCCAATAATTATTATTTTACCAATCCGGAATTTGATAAATTTTCTGTTCATTAAGAAGTGAAGTTGTTGGAAAGGACAAAGGAGGCTTTGTCCTTTCTCCATCTTCTATTCCCATTCCCATCTTTCAAATTCACGCAGCAGCAGCATACCTGTATTCTAATTATGGCGGACAGTTGTGGCAAGCCGTGTGCAATTGATAAATAATAATCGGATTGTAAGTTGTCAGAGAAACAATGTATCAAATTCACGCCATTAAAATCCGATAATACTTGACATTAATTCAAATTATACATACAATTAAAGTATAGATACACCAGTTGTGCGGTTTTAAATTTTACAAATTCTTTACCTGAACCTACAGACAGATTTTCCAATTGCGGCTTATAATATTGGGAGAAGAACATGTGAACTTGTTAGTGATTTTCTGGAGGGATGAAGATGAAGAAGAAAATAGCAATAATAGGTTTCTTGTTAATGGTGTTATGCAATGCCACAGCCTGTACACAACTAAAGACAGCCAGAGAGGCGGAACCGATAACGGAAATGGAAGCGGAAGTAAATATTGTGATGCAGAACGCTAAAATACAAAAGTGATAATACAAAATGATCAAAATGATAATAAAGATACCGGCGGCTGGTAGAAAAAGAGACTGAATCTGATCAGTCTCTTTTTTGAGAAATTTTAGTTGTCGTCTAAATCGCCCTCTGTTGAGTACACCTGACGTTTTCTTGCCATTTCATCGCTTGCCAGATATTCGTCATAAGTAGTGATCTTATCGATCAGGGCACCGCCTGGCATAATCTCCATGATACGGTTTGCCGTGGTCTGAACGATCTGATGGTCGTGGGATGCGAACATGATTGCTCCCGGGAATTTGATCAAACCGTTATTTAATGCAGTAATAGATTCCATATCCAAATGGTTGGTTGGTTCGTCCAGGATTAAAACGTTTGCACCTGAGATCATCATTTTTGATAACAGGCAGCGGACTTTTTCACCACCGGATAATACTTTGACTTTTTTCACGCCGTCATCACCTGCAAACAGCATACGTCCAAGGAAACCGCGCACGTAAGTAGCATCTTTGATTTCGGAGTACTGCGTTAACCAGTCTACAATAATGTAGTCATTGTCAAATTCTTTGGTACTGTCCTTTGGAAAATAAGCCTGTGATGTGGTGATTCCCCATTTATAGGTTCCGGAATCCGGTTCCATTTCGCCCGTTAAAATTTTAAACAGTACGGTTTTTGCCAGTTCGTTTCCGCCTACCAGTGCAACTTTGTCATCATGGTTTAATGTAAAGGACAGGTTGTCCAGGATTTTCACGCCTTCGATTGTCTTGGAAAGGCCTTCCACGGTCAGAACTTCATTTCCGATCTCGCGGCTTGGACGGAAATCAATATATGGATATTTACGGCTGGAAGGACGGATTGTATCCAGCTCGATTTTTTCCAGGGCACGTTTTCTGGAAGTAGCCTGTTTGGATTTAGAAGCATTTGCACTGAATCGGGAAATAAAATCCTGCAATTCTTTGATCTTGTCTTCTTTCTTCTTGTTGGCTTCCTTCATCTGTTTGATCAGAAGCTGGCTGGATTCATACCAGAAATCGTAGTTTCCTGCGTAAAGCTGAATCTTACCATAGTCGATATCGGCAGTATGTGTACATACCTTATTAAGGAAGTAACGGTCATGGGATACGACAATAACTGTATTTTCAAAGTTGATCAGGAATTCTTCCAGCCACTCAATAGCATCCAGATCCAAATGGTTAGTAGGCTCATCCAAGAGAAGAATGTCGGGATTGCCGAATAACGCCTGGGCAAGAAGCACCTTCACTTTTTCACTGCCCTTAAGATCTTTCATGATTGCATAGTGAAGATCAGTTTCAATGCCAAGTCCGTTTAATAACTGGGCTGCATCCGATTCTGATTCCCAGCCGTTCATCTCAGCAAATTCACCTTCCAGTTCACTTGCCCGTATGCCATCTTCCTCTGTAAAATCTTCTTTTGCATAGATAGCTTCTTTTTCTTTCATAATTTCATACAGTCTCTTATTACCCATAATGACAGTATCAAGTACAGAATACTCGTCATATTTAAAATGATCCTGCTGTAAGAAAGAAAGACGCTGCCCCGGTGTAATCACAATGTCACCCTGGGTTGTATCTAATTGTCCGGATAAAATTTTTAAGAATGTAGATTTACCAGCACCGTTGGCACCGATTAATCCATAGCAGTTTCCTTCTGTAAATTTAATGTTTACATCTTCAAACAACGCTTTTTTACCAATTCGAAGTGTTACATTATTTGCACTTATCATGTTCTCGAACCTCTTTTTATCTTTCTATATAAAAATCATATTGCATAGTCCCTTCTATTGTAACCGAAAATTGGAAAAATGCAAGGGGAAATATATTTAAAAAAATCATTCTGCTTTTTTCGCGGAATCATGACTTATTCTGCATGATTTTTACTTGAAATCGTTGGTAAAAAACTATAATTCCATACAAAACGACAATTTCGGACAGAGGATGAAAAATCATAATAAATTCAACATGTTTATTGAGTTGTATTTGTTGATAAAATGTTCTATAATGAAAAACAAAAATGATATGGAAAATAATACCATGACAGGAGGAAATCAGATATGCGGGAAAATAAGGAGGAGTGTGTCATAAAGATTGACAATCTTCCATGTGGTTTCTGCAAAATTAGAAATGATGATGTTCTGACAATTGTGAGTGCGAATGACTTCTTTTACCAAAGTTATGGATACGTACCCCAGGAAGCAGAATCTGCAGGATTCACTGCAATAAGTGATATTATATATCCGGCTGACTGGCCGAAGGCAAAAGAGAAAATAGTCAGATGCAAGAATGAGAGTTTAGATTATATAGATATAGAAGTAAAAGTAATACATAGATCCGGCAGCGTCCTTTGGAATCTGATAAAGTGTGTGTCAGATCCTGATGATAAGGACTGCCTGAATTGTATCGTGCTGGATATCAGTAAACGGATGGAAGCGTTAGAGCTCTTTAAAATGGGAGAAAAAGAGAAAACGCTGCTGCTTGGACATGCCAGGCGTTTTGCTTTCCGCTTTTATCCCCTTACACGAACTGCCGTATTAAGTGAGGACACTGCCACGGAACTTGGGCTTCCGGTCAAAGTGGAAAATCTGCCGGAGAGTATTGCTGATACCTATCCTGCTAAAGAGAGCAGATCAGAATTTATAACTTTTTATGACCGTATGCTGGAAGGACAGCCTAAGGGAACTGCTATTTTGCATTTTAGAAATAAGACAGGGGAATATACCTGGTACGAGTGTTCCTTTTCCATGGTGTTTGACCGGGAAGGAGTGCCGCTGCATGCCATTGTTTCTTTTGAGGATATCAGTGAACAGAGAGACAAAGAAATTGCGTTTGAAAAGTGGAGCCAGTTTAACCAGTCTCAGCAGGAGAAGGCGGTAGCTTACTATGAATGTGACATTACGAAAAACATTTTGGAGAGTGTCCGGACAGATTCGAATAATATGCTGCCGGAAGAAGCGTTGGAATCCTATGACAAAACATTGGAATATGTAGTGGAGAACCTGATCGTGCCAGAGGACAGGCAGGGTTATGTAGAGCTGTTCTGCAGAAGTGAAATGATCCGCCAGTTCCACAACGGAAAGCGGGAAATGAAAATGGAATGTCAGCGTTATGCAAAAGATGGGAATGTATACTGGGTTATGGCATCCCTTCAGATGCTGCCTGACCCCTATTCGGATCATATAAAAGCATTCATCCTGATAACGGATATTGACAAGGAAAAACGCAAGGCTCTCGAACTCCATGAACGGTCAAGAAGGGATCCGCTCACCGGGGTGCTTAACAGAAGGGCGATTATTGACCTGGTGGCGGATGTGTTGGATAAAAGCCAGCCGGACAGCAGGCACATCTTTATCATGATAGACATTGATCATTTTAAAGAGTTAAATGATAACAAAGGACACCAGTTCGGAGACTGGGTTCTGTCCGTAATAACCAGCAAATTAAAGGAATCCCTGCGTGCAGATGATATTCTGGGACGTTTGGGAGGCGATGAGTTTATCGCGTTTCTAAAAGATGTTCCGGATGAATATGTATTACAGGAACGTCTTGATTCCCTTTTGAAAAAACTGGCATTTTCCACGGGCAGCGCCTATAATATAACCGGAAGCCTTGGAATTGCCGTCTATCCAAAGGATGGAAAAGATTTTGACGGATTATATAAAAAGGCAGATCTGGCATTATATGAAGCAAAACGCCGGGGCAGAAACCAATATGTATTCTATAAGCCCGGCATGATACAATGATAAATTTTTATCAAATCTTTGGATTTGGGATTGCGTGGTATTGTGTGGAGTGAAGAAAACCCTGTCCCCAAAATCTGTTAATTGCTCTGAAACCCTGTATTTTACAGGGTTTTTTTTGTCCTAAAAATTATTGAGAAAGATGTTGATTTTTAGTGGCATTCGTGTTAAAATAAATTAAACCAAAAATAAAACAACACAAACAAACATGTAAGGAGGATTTTTTTCATGGCTAATGAATATGAAATCAAAAAACAAATTTGTGAGATCGGTAAGAGAATTTACGACAGGAATATGGTTGCTGCAAACGACGGTAACATTTCAGTAAAAATAAGCGATAACGAGTTCTTATGTACACCAACAGGTGTTTCCAAAGGATTCATGACACCAGAATTTATCTGTAAAGTAGATGCAAAAGGAAATGTTCTTCAGGCAAACGGAAACTTCAAACCTTCATCTGAAATCAAAATGCATATGAGAGTTTACGAAAAAAGACCGGATGTTGGAGCAGTAGTACATGCTCATCCTACATTTGCAACAAGCTTTGCAATCGCAGGAATTCCTTTAACACAGCCAATCATGCCAGAAGCAGTTATCGCTTTAGGATGCGTTCCGATCGCTGAATACGGTACACCTTCTACTGTTGAAATTCCGGACAATGTAGAAAAATACTTACCATATTATGATGCGGTTTTACTGGAAAGCCACGGAGCATTAACATGGAGCACAGATTTATTAGCTGCTTACCACAAAATGGAATCTGTAGAATTCTATGCAGAATTATTATACAAATCCAAAATGCTTGGCGGACCAAAGGAATTTGATAAAGAGCAGATCGCTAAATTATACGAAATCAGAAGACAGATGGGTCTTCCAGGAAAACATCCTGCAAATATCTGCGCTGAATTAGGCGGAAAATGCGGTGGTGGATGCCACTCAGCAGAAGGCTGCAACTGTGGATCAGCAAAAGCTGACGAACCTAGCGTTGAAGCAATCGTTGCAGAAGTGACAAAGAAAATCCTTGCTCAGATGAAATAAGGGGGTACCACAAAATGGCTATTAACGAACAAGAAATTCAAGATATTGTTCGAAGCGTGTTAAAAGGCATGGGTACGACGGCGGATAAACCGGCAGGATCTTCTAAAAAATTACTGGGTGTATTTGATGATATCAATGATGCGATAGCAGCAGCCAAAGAAGCCCAGAAAGAAATTCAGCCAATGCCATTAGAGTTTCGTGAAAAGATCATCTCCAATATCCGTAAGAAAACACTGGAAAATGCAAAAATGTTTGCTGAACTCGGTGTGGAAGAAACCGGAATGGGAAATGTAGGACATAAAATTTTGAAACACCAGCTGGTTGCAGAGAAGACTCCGGGTACGGAAGATCTGTCTACAGTGGCATGGTCAGGAGACAGAGGACTTACTCTGGTAGAAATGGGACCATTCGGAGTTATCGGTGCAGTTTGTCCGTCTACGAACCCTACGGAAACCGTAGTATGTAATTCTATCGGAATGATCGCAGCAGGAAACACAGTTGTATTTGCACCACATCCATCTGCTAAAAATGTTTCAAATCTGGCAATTGATATGATTAACAGAGCCAGTGTTGAAGTAGGCGGACCGGAAAATATAGCCGTTGCTGTAAAAGAACCGACTATGGAAGTCAGCAAAGTGATTTTCTCACATAAAGATATCTCATTATTAGTAGCAACAGGAGGCCCCGGTGTAGTTACCACCGTTCTTTCTTCCGGTAAGAGAGCAATGGGAGCGGGCGCAGGAAATCCACCTGTTTTAGTTGATGAAACAGCTAATATCCCGAAAGCTGCAGAAGATATCATCAATGGATGTACATTTGACAATAACCTGCCTTGTATTGCTGAAAAGGAAGTTGTTGCAGTTGATATGATAGCGGACGAGCTGATCTACCATATGGAACAGGTTGGATGTTATCATGCAAACGCAGAAGAAGTTCAGAAATTGATCCAGACTGTTTTTATTGAAAACAATGGTAAGAGAACTCTGAACAGACAGTGCGTTGGACGCAGTGCAAAAGTTCTTCTTGGCAAAATCGGAGTTACGGTTGGCGATGAAATCCGTTGTATCATATTCGAAGGTGAAAAAACAAATCCTATGATCTGGGAAGAGCTTATGATGCCGATTCTGGGTATCGTAAGAGTAAAGAATGTAGAAGAAGGTATGGGCATTGCCGTTGAATTAGAACATGGCAACAGACATTCCGCACATATGCATTCAACAAATGTAAATAACCTTACAAAGTTTGGTAAAATGATCGACACCGCGATCTTTGTTAAAAATGCCCCATCTTATGCAGCACTTGGTTTTGGAGGAGAAGGATATCCTACTTTCACAATCTGCAGCCGTACAGGTGAAGGATTAACCTCCGCTAAAAACTTTACTAAGAGCAGAAGATGCGTAATGGGCGATGCACTTTGCATCAGATAAGGAGTGATAGACGTGGAAATGAATATAGAAGAAATTGTAAAACAGGTGCTTTCTGAAATGCAGGGCAATACCAGCAGTGCAGCACCGGCAGCAGCTCCTTGCAAAGCTTCCGGAACAATTCCGGCAACTTCAAAAGTAGCTATGCTGACAGCATTAGAGCATTATGATATTAAAGAGTTCCCGATTCCTGAAATCGGAGATGATGACATCCTGGTTAAGGTTGAAGGATGCGGCGTTTGCGGTACAGATGCACACGAATTCAAAAGAGATCCATTTGGTTTAATTCCTGTTGTACTTGGACACGAAGGAACCGGTGAAATTGTTAAAATCGGTAAAAACGTGAAAAAAGACAGCGCAGGCAAAGCTCTTGGACTTGGCGATAAAGTTGTTACCTGTATGATTTTCAAAGACGATCCGGACATTACAATGTTCGATTTAAATAAGCAGAACGTAGGCGGAGCTGATGTATACGGCTTACTTCCGGATGATGATGTTCATCTGAACGGATGGTTTGCAGATTACCTGGTAATCCGTAAAGGTTCTACCGTATTTAATGTAAGTGAACTGGATTTAGAGTCCAGAATCTTAATTGAGCCATGTGCAGTATTAATCCATGCTGTAGAAAGAGCTAAAACAACCGGAATCTTAAGATTCAACAGCAGAGTTGTTGTTCAGGGATGCGGACCAATCGGTTTGATCTGTATCTCAATCTTAAAGACTATGGGAATTCAGAATATCGTCGCAGTAGACGGCGAGCAGAAGAGACTTGATTTCGCAAAAGAAATGGGCGCATCCCATACTGTAAACTTCAAAGACCACAAAGGAATTGAAGCTCTTGCAGAAGGCGTGAAGGCAGCATTTGGCGGATACCTTGCAGACTTTGCATTCCAGTGTACCGGATCTCCGATCGCTCATGCAAATATCTACAAATTCATCCGTAACGGCGGCGGACTTTGTGAACTGGGATTCTTCATCAATGGTGGAGATGCAACAATCAATCCTCACTTTGATATCTGCTCCAAAGAAATTACAATCGTTGGTTCCTGGGTATATACACTCAGAGATTACGCAACTACATTTGAATTCTTAAAGGGCGCTCAGGCAATCGGACTTCCAATGAAGAAACTGATCACACATAAGTTCCCGTTAAGTGAAATTAATGAAGCTCATGTAACAAATCTGAAGATGGAAGGTCTTAAGATCGCTATCATCAATGAGTAAGTGAAAGGAGTGTGTTAGGCCATGCGTGAAGCAGCAGGAATTTTAGAAGTGTTTGGATGCGTAGCAGCATTTGTGGCGGCGGATGCAGCAGCAAAAGCGGCAAATGTCCGAATCGAATCCATCGACAAGAACAAACCTGCAAATGCAGATGCGTTACCGGTACCCCTTATTACTTGCTTAAAGATCAGAGGCAGTGTTGCAGATGTGAATGCTGCAATGGATGCAGCAGAAGAAGCAGCAAACAGTATTACAGGTGTTGTAACGAGATATATTATCCCAGCTCCATCAGAGGATACTGAAAAGATGTTGAGATTAAGTGCAATATAGTGTAGAATAAATGTTTAGAGTATATAAAATGAAGAATATCTAATGTTGAAAACAACAACAAGGTTAATTAAGGAGGATTTTTATAATGACACAGGAAGCTTTAGGAATGGTAGAAACAAGAGGTTTAGTAGCAGCAATTGAAGCATCTGACGCTATGGTGAAAGCAGCAGACGTTCAGTTAGTAGGAACAGAAAAAATCGGTTCAGGTCTTGTAACAGTTTTAGTTCGTGGAGATGTTGGAGCTGTTAAAGCAGCTACAGAAGTAGGTGCAGCAGCAGCAGGAAAACTTGGCGAGTTAGTAGCAGTACACGTTATCCCAAGACCTCACACAGACGTAGAAAAAATATTACCAAGCATCTAAGTACAGCCTTGCACAAATATCCTGAAAACAGAAGGAAAGATATATGAAATCAATTGGATTAATTGAATTACCTAATATTACGGATGCGATTCAGGCACTTGATGTCATGCTGAAAACAGCAGATATCAGGTTCCTGACTTGGGAAAAGAAGTTAGGCGGACGACTGGTTACCATAATCGTTCAAGGCAATGTTTCTGCAGTTACGGAGGCAATAGAGTCTGCAAAGAGAAGTGCGGTAGGCAATATTGTGGCATCTGCAGTAATAGCAAATCCACATGAAGAAACGATGAACCTTGTAGAAATCAGTAGAAAGAAATATAAATTTCTACAGGAAGATTAAAATCTGTTGTAAACAGATTCTAAGACTTCAGGATAAATCGAGGTAAAAGATATGGCCGATGAAAAAAATGTAAAAACCGCAGCTGCGAAAGCTCCTGCAAAAAGAAAACCTAGAACAACCCGCAAAAATGCGAATGCTGCCCCACCGGCGGCAAAACCAGTAATTAAGGAGGATATTAGAATGGAACTTCAGGCATTAGGAATGATAGAAACAAGAGGACTTATTGCTTCAATTGAAGCAGCAGATGCTATGTTAAAAGCAGCTAATGTAGTTTTAGTAGGAACAGAGAAAATCGGTTCCGGTCTTGTAAGCGTTATGGTTCGTGGAGATGTTGGAGCAGTTAAGGCAGCTGTTGAAGCTGGAAGCGCTTCTGCTGGAAGATTAGGAGAAGTTATCGCTGTTCATGTAATCCCAAGACCTCATACAGATGTAGAAAAGATCCTTCCACAGTTCTAATAAACAAATGACATTGCATGCTTTCTTTACGGACAGATAATTATCCGCAGAGAGGCATGCAGTTGACTTTATATGTCAGGATGTGATTTTTTGAAATCCAAAATAATGGATATGGTAGCTGTGTCTAGGATGCTCTATGAATTGAATAACCCCATGAAGAGAGGGACCGAAAAAATGCAGGAACAACAATTAGTAGATGAGATTGCAAGGTTAGTGGCTGAGCAATTAAAAAATAGTGTTGATGTATATAACCCGGCTGATGAGATTCCCATTGGAATTTCTGCAAGACATGTGCATCTAAGCAGAGAAGATGTAGAAATCTTATTTGGTAAGGGTTATCAGTTAAATAAGAAAAAAGAACTTATGGGCGGGCAGTTTGCAGCTCAGGAGTGTGTAACCATCGTTGGAACAAAATTAAGAGCAATTGAAAATGTCAGAGTTTTGGGACCGGAGAGAAGCCAGTCTCAGGTTGAAGTTGCCAAGACAGATGCGATTCGTTTGGGATTAAACCCACCGGTTCGTCAGTCAGGTGATCTCGCAGGCTCCGCACCAATTGCAATGGTTGGTCCAAAAGGTGTTGTATATTTGAAAGAAGGATGTATTGTTGCAAAAAGACATATTCATATGTCACCGGCAGATGCAGCCAGATATGGCGTAAAAGACAAACAAGTTGTGAAAGTACGCTTTGACAGCGGCCGTGGCGGTGTTTTTGAAGATGTTGTAATCAGAGTAGATGATACATTTACATTAGAGATGCATATAGATACCGATGAAGCAAATGGCCTGGGTATCGGTAAAGATAAGGGTATTTTGATTAAATAATTCGATGAAACCCGATTGGCATTCGTATAAATCAAAGTGCGGCATAGGAGGAAAACATGATTATAGGCAAAGTGGTTGGAACGGTAATCTGTACAAGAAAGAATAATGATCTTGTGGGAAGTAAATTCCTGATCGTAGATCCAATGGAAAAGATGAAAACTGATAACAGTAGTCGTCTTGTTGCTGTGGATAACGTGGGAGCCGGTATTGGTGATATCGTGCTGGTGACAACAGGTAGTTCTGCACGTCTTGGCTGTGGTGATCCGGATTCTCCGATTGATGCATGTATTGTAGGTATTGTAGATGACCCGCAAAAAATAGTCATAGTAGAATAGGTTGGAGTGGACGCAATGAATATGGTAGATATGAAAAAGGCTTTATTCGACGGCGGTGTTGTAGGAGCTGGAGGAGCAGGTTTCCCGACTCATGCAAAACTTTCAGACCAGGCAGAGACAATCATTTTGAACTGTGCAGAATGTGAGCCTTTGATCAAGGTTGACAGACAGCTCATGAGTGATTACATAAACGAAATACTTTCGGGCATGCAGATGCTTGTTGACGCGTTAGGTGCCAATGAAGGAATCATCGCTGTGAAAAAGTCCTACACGGCTTCTATTGAGGCTGTGAACAGTTGTATCGTTAATTATAATAAACTTCGCCTTCATATTTTACCGGACATCTATCCGGCAGGAGATGAAGTCGTATTAATTTATGAAACTACAGGAAAAATTGTACCTCAGGGTAAGATTCCAATCCTGGTTGGATGTGTTGTTGTAAACGTGGAAACGGTATTGAACCTGTATCGCAAGGTAACAAGCGATACAAACGTTGTTACAAAGTTTGTAACAGTGGCAGGTTTGGTAAATAGTCCGCTTACGGTAGAAGTACCGATTGGTATTACGGTTAAAGAACTGGTAGACATGGCAGGTGGATTTTCCACAGAAGACTATGTGATGATTATGGGAGGTCCCATGACGGGACGTATCTGTTCAACCAGAGATATTGTGACGAAGACTACGAAGGCAATCCTGGTATTGCCGCCTACCTGTCCGCCAATTGTTAAAAGACAGAGAAGCAATAAGTTAGATCTGAGAAATGCAATGTCTGTCTGTTCACAATGTTCCATGTGTACAAGTTTATGTCCTAGAAATTTGCTTGGACAGTCCATTAAACCTCATGAGTTTATGAGAGCGATTGCAAATGGAACTACCTATAACGTAGAGCCGTTTCTGAACTCGTTCTTCTGTTGTTCATGCGGATTATGTGAACTGTATTCTTGTCATCAGGATCTATCTCCAAGAAGATTACTGGATGCATATAAAACGGGCCTTAGAAGCAAAGGTGTGAAGATACCGGATAAAGCAGGAAAGGGCGTGGCAAACAGTCTGCGTGAGGAACGAAAGGTTCCGGAACACCGTCTGATGCTCAGGCTTGGACTGGCTAAATTCGACATATCCGCACCGATGAAAGGCTGTCCGATTGAAATTAATGAAGTAAAATTAATGCTTCGCCAGAATATCGGAGCACCTTGTATACCATCTGTAAAGGTGGGAGACGAAGTGGCTGTCGGACAACAAGTAGCTGCACCGCCGGAAGGCGCTTTAGGAACCTGTTTACATGCAAGTATTGCCGGAAAAGTTACGGCAGTTACTGATAACTTTATCAGCATTAAATCATAATGGAGATGAGAACGATGAGAGCAATTGGAATGGTGGAATATAAAACTGTTTCCACAGGTATTAAGGCGGCAGACCTTATTGTGAAAACAGCTGATGTTGAGCTGATTCAGGCTCAAACAGTTTGTCCAGGTAAATTCATTATCTTATTTACCGGCGATCTGAGTGCAATCAGAGTTTCCGCAGATGCTGCTAAAAAAGAGTATCCGGAAAGCATGATTGACAGCTTCGTGCTGGGTAACCCGCACGAATCCGTATTTAAAGCACTTAACTGCACAGCAGATATCCAAGATGTTCAGGCTTTAGGGGTAATTGAAACCTTTACCGGGGCATCGGCTATTGTAGCTGCCGATCACGCAGCAAAAACCGCAGAAGTAGAACTTTTTGAAATCAGAATTGCAAGAGGTATGTGCGGTAAATCATATGTGTTATTAACAGGAACAGTAGCTGCAGTTACAGAATCTGTAACCTCTGCTGTTGCTTTAATAAAAGAAGAGGGTCTTGTACTGGATTATGCAGTCATTCCTAGTCCTTCTAAAGAGTTTGTAAAAACCTTAATTTAAACCTTGTCGGAAAAAAGCCTGGTATTGATTACCGGGCTTTTTTTCGTGGTATAAGAAGCCTGATCTATATTGCTGCTAACTAGAGCGAACGTTTTGTAATGTTCTATTAAGTGCATTATATTTGGGTTTAGCTGAGGAAAGACGCTTTGTGGATGATAGGTAGTGTACGGAAAGATGGGGGTGGGAAACTGATATGGACTCCGTCAGCTTGCCGCAGAACTGGTATTTTCTAACCTTTGCGGAGCGCTTTTTGGCGGCACGCGGGCATTCACCGAGAAATCCTGATGCATTTCTCGGTTCAGTGCCCGCTTAGTATCCGATGGGAGCCA
>UQCR01000027.1 GCA_900539655.1 uncultured Robinsoniella sp. | reverse complement strand
AGTTCTGCGGTAAGCCTTCCAAACCAATGTCCTGGTCCGCCCCCTTCTCTTTCCGCACACTACCTCCATCTACAAAGCGTCCTTCCTCAGCTAAACCCCAATATAAATCATTTAATAGCCCCCTATAAAACGTTCGCTGCAGCATTAGAATGTATTTCAAAAATTTATAAGTATCTCTTCACCTTCATAACAAATATGTTTTTCAATTACCTCCCCGCCTGACCTGAAAAACTTCACATCCAGTTCCCGGGGATAAGAATAATTTCCCTGAACTTTCTCCAGAATTACACATTTTTGCTTATCTTCATAACGCATTTGAATCTGTGCAAAATTTCCGTCTTCGTATTGATAATCCATACCATTGTCGAGGTAATATTCAAATCTGCCGTCCTGGCCTTCGTAGACTTCGATTGTATCTGCCACGCCATCCTTACCATTTTCTTTACTCAGCGGAAGAATGGAACCGGCTTTTATAAATACCGGCTGCCAGTTTACAGGTGCTTCCACTTCTATATTCTGTCCACCGTTATATGCCTTCTTCGACTTCTGATGATACCAGCAGCTCCCTTCCGGCAGGTAAACATTCCAGGTGGTATTTACATCCAGCTTTGTATTTTCAGGACCATATTCCATAGCACGGGTTACCGGGCAAACCAGATAAGAGGGTCCATACATAAATTCCCCGGATATTTCCTTTACATTAACATCCTCAGGGAAATCAAACATCAGGCTACGAAAAATGGTATAAGCCTCTGCTTCTACCTTATGTGCCAGAGAATAGGTATATGGCAGCATTTCGTAACGCAGCCTGATATATTCCACTATCGTATCGTAATATTTAGTTCCCGGCTCACCAAAATACCATGGTTCCCGGTAGGTATCTGTTCCGTGAGATCGCATAACCGGGAGAAAGGTGCCAAACTGCAGCCATCTGGTATACAATTCACGATAGCCCAAATCATCCGTTCCCTTTTCGAAAAGTCCATGCCAGAACCAGGGGGCTTCTCCTTCTTCTGTGCCGCAGAAACGCCTGAATCCCTGGGTCGAGCCTGCAAAGAATGCTCCGATATCCAATGTCCAGTACGGAATCCCACACATGCACATGCTTAGTCCCTCTGCTATCTGATTACGGAATACATCCCAGGTTGCCATGATATCTCCCGACCATAAAATTGTACCGTACTGCTGTATCGACAGTGAACCGGAACGAGTCAGGTTTGCCACCCTCTTTTTATTACATACCGCTCTCTGATGTTCATAGATACCTTTCGCATGAGCCAGGGCATAGTTATTTGCTTTTCTTGCATCAAAATATCTTGTCAGATTCTCTTTTGCAAGCTCATAACGTTCCTCTTCCCCTCTCTTTTCTAATCCATTCCAGTCAGGAGTAAAAGGTTCTGTGGAATCACACCACCATGCATCTGTTCCGGCTTTAAATAATTCCTGTTCACACTGCTTCCAGTACAAATCCCTCGCTTCAGGATCAAAAGCATCATAGGTAGAGAGATTTGCTAACAGCTTCCCGGCATCCAACATTTCCTGATTGTTATCACAGCCTTTATTCATATTAGGCCAAATGGAGATCATAAATGCAGTATCTTTCTCATGGAGTATGTCCGTCATTTCTTTCAGATTGGGGAAGCGTTCTTTGTCAACGAACTTATTCCCCCACTGTCCCTCTGCCCAGGATTTCCAGTCTAGAATAAGGCAGGATACAGGGATGCCTCGTTTTTCAAACTCCTCACGGGTGTCTAAAATATCCTTCTGGGTAATATAGCGTTCTCTGGACTGTACATAACCAAATGCCCAGCGGGGAAGCATCACTGCAGTTCCTGTAAGTTCCCGGATACCTGCAATCAAATCATCAAAACGCTCACCGGTAATTACATAATATGCCATCTGATCTATTGCATCAAAATTCAGTGTAATGATATTGCCTGCCTCTTCGTAAGTCATGAGACAATCTGCATCGCAAAGAACGGCATAGCCTTTTGAAGACAAGAATACCGGCATGGGGATCTGCATATTATTCTGATATAGATATTCCCTGACTCCCCGGTAGTTATACTTTCCCTGTTCCTGTTGCCCCAATCCGTAGATCGCTTCCTCATCCCCGATTTCAAATTTAAGAATTCCTGAATATGCATCTCCAGTCTTGACACTGGCGGCGTTCTCAATAAAAGAACGCTCACCATCTATCGTCTTCTTTGTAATTATTTTAGCTTTCTTCCCCTCAATCACGTACTGGAATATTTCCCGGTTTTGAAATTCAAACCCTTTTTGCGTAATAACAGCAGTATCTCCACATGTAAAGGTGATATCTTCCTTCATACCCTGATCCAGTACCAAAGTCTCGTAATCTTTCCTACTTACAATTGTCATTCCAGGCTCTCTAATCATTCCATCCGGCGTTATCACTACTCTGGTAATATGGCTTACTTCTCTATTCATATTTTTACCCATTGCTAATTGCAGACCTTTCTCTTTTTATTTATCCTTTGACCTTTCTTCTCTGTAAATTAAGGATTTGCTGTGAATTAAGGATTTGCTATGAATTAATGATTTGCTATAAATTAAGGATTTGCTATAAATTAAGGATTTGCTATGAATTAAGGATTTGCTGTAAATCGAAGCTGAGAATCTATCCTCTTCAACAGCGCAAAACCATTTCTATCCAAAGGAACTTCCTGCTGGTATGTACAATGATTCAGAACATCTTCCATTGGTTCTTCTAACAACAGGCTGGTATTTTTAGCGGTAAAGTTAATCACATAGTAGTAATCCACACCATCCTGTCTCCTGTGAATCACTTCCACTTTCTTCTTTGGGCATACCGGATTTTTTTCAATTCCGGCCTTTTCGCAAAAATATGCAAATAGATGCATCATAGATTCATCGTCCACATCTGTTCCAAGATAACATGAGGTTCCTTTGCCATATGTATGCTCACTGACTGCCATCGCTCCGGTTTTATAATCTTGCGTATATGTTCCGATTGCTTTCGCATTGCCTTCTAACAAATCGCTCCACATTCCATCCGAGCTCTCTAAAACGGCATTCCCCAGATTTAATTTAAGCTTTGTCCTGTTCGTTTCAAACACTGGCTCCACTTCTTCCACGGTCACCCCAAATACATCATTCAACCCAGCCGGAAGAGAGTCTGTATATCCTACATTATCCTCATTCTTGGCAGATGTTAAAAAGGTAGACAGCAAAATCCCTCCGTTATCCACATATCTGCGCAGTTTCTCCTGGAATCTGCGGTCTGCTATAAATGCAGAAGGAATTACAAGAAATTTATAACCGGAGAAGTCTGCATCATACCCAATTACGTCTGCATTATATCCTGCATCTTCCAATAAATTGTACATTCTTCCGGCATAATCCAGGTAATTAAAGTCCGGATCATTTACAGGTTTAATCCGCAATGCCCAATGCACATCATAGTCTACGCAGACGGCAATCTCATTTACAAACTCTGCATGCTCATAAGCCTTTAACTGATTCAAAATCCTGGCAGTTTCCTGCATTTCATAATATCTTCTTCTGGGTATTCCATCCATATCAACAATTGCATAATTCAACTGCTCCGCCCCAAATGGAAACGTACGAAACTGGAAATGCAGCATCATATCCGCACCATGGGCATAGGACTGGATAACTGCCTGTTTCAATGCACCGGGATTTGGCTGAACTCTTCCTGACCCACAAAAACGATGCCCCCCCCCCGACATAAATTCCATAACCCAAAATGCCTTGCCATCCTTAACCCCTCTGGCAAATGCATAAGGAAAAGAATCTACTGCAGCATCCCGAAGTCCCGGATAAAAATCAAATCCATATACATCCAGATTCTTTGTACTCTTATAATAGTCAATGCTGTTGGTCGCAAGCCCTGTTCCATTCGTTGTAACCGGATAATCACTGTATTGATGAAGAATGTCCGCCTGAATATTTTGGTACTCAATCTGAGAATCACTGGCAAAACGCTCAAATTCCAGCCGCAGGGTCGGATTTTCAAAATAGACAGGCAGCGTCTGCTCTGCACTTACTTCAATGGTATTTACCGGTGGATTTATCTGGTCAAAGCTATTGTAATCCTGGCCCCAGAAAATATTTCCGCTCCGTTTGTTATATTCTTCAATAGTTTTATATTTCACTTCCATATATTTCTGAAATTTACTTTTACACGCCGGACAATGGCAGCGTCCGGATGCTTCCTGCGCCGGTTCATTATCGATCTGAAACCCTGAGACAAATGGATTCCTGCCAAAATGCCTGCCGATTTCCTCCGTAATCTTCCTGGAATACTCCCGGTATACCGGATTGTTATAACAATAGAATCTCCGTCCACCAAAGGGTCTGGCTTCTCCTCTGTTATCCACATAAAGTACCTCCGGATGTGCATAAACCAGCCACGCAGGCGGGCATGCGGTCGGTGTACAGATAATGCTTTTTATCCCTGCTTCCCCTAATTCCGTGACCACCTCATCCAGCCAGTCAAACCGGTAGTCTCCCGGTTTCGGTTCCATCTTACACCATGCAAATTCCCCCATTCGAACCGTATTGATTCCGGATTCTTTTAATAGCTTCAGATCTTGCTGTAGCTCTTCTCTTGTTTTGTGTTCGGGATAATACGCCACACCATACTGCATTTTAGATTCCTCCTCACACTTTTCCTGTAAAATAAATTTCCTGCGTTTCGGCTGCTTTCACATCTTCTTTTAAAGTGAGCACCACGATGGTATCTGCTTCCGGTTCACAGATACCGCTTACATCAATTTTTAGTCCTTCTTTGTCCTGCTTGAACGAAAGAGCTTCTCCATGAAGCAGCGCTGCATGTTCCACGTGATACTCCTGTAACGGAATCTGTTCCTTTGCGAATGCTTTTATATCCAGCACATGCAGATAGATTTTATTTCCTCTGCTGGTTGTTCCGTAAACGTTATCTACCGGTTCCACCGGACCGCCTCTGGTACCATATACAGCTTCGCCATTTTCCTTTAACCATGCTCCTATTTCCCGCATTCTGATTTTTACCTCATCAGAAAGCTTACCATTTCTATCCGGCCCTACATTCAGCAGCAGATTCCCGTCCCTGCAGATTACATCTACCAGCATTTTAATCAGCCATTTAAAATCAGACACCGGATCATCTTCCATCCAGCCCCAGGAACAGCCGCTACAGACACACATATTTTTTTCCCATGGTACCGGCATGATCTTCCCGCTGATCTCGTGGGAACCTTCATCGCAATAAAAGTCTCCTTCGTAGCCGGATCGAGGGTTCAACAGGGTTTTCGGGTTATATTTGCGTACCACTTTATTTAAACTTACCGGATCCCAGAACCATGCGCTGGAGGTATCACTGCCTTTGTGGGCAAGCCATCCGCCATCGTACCACATAATATCAATTGGTCCATATTTGCTGCAAAGCTCTTCCACCTGCCCGTAACACTGGTCTTTCATCAGTTTTGCATTGTCAGGCAGCCCTTCCGGATCAAAATATCCCGGGAATCTCCAGTCCATGGGAGAATAATACAGTCCTACACGCAGTCCCGCTTCCCTGGCGGCATCCGTATATTCTTTTACAAAGTCTCTTTTCGATCCGGTATTGTAACTGGTGAACCCTTCATAGCTTGCCGGACTGTCCCACAGTGCAAAACCATCATGATGCCTGGTGACCATTACCATATACTTAGCACCGAAATCTTTTGCCAGATCCGTCCACTCAGTGATGGAGAAATTCTCAGGATTAAATTCCTGTGCCAGCCCCTCATACTCCTCTTTGGGTATCTGTTCATTAAATCTTGCCCACTCTCCCCTTCCCAGGATCGAATACAGGCCCCAGTGTACAAACATTCCCACTTTGGCATCCCGCCACCATTGTAAATCCTCCGGAGGCAATTTCAGTTCCGGGCATTTCACGCCCCCTAAACTCTTTAAATTTATACTGCTTTTCAGCATAGAGCGCAGTTCTGCGCCCGTCATCTCTCTTGGTGTTCTTGCAGCCATTTTTTTCCTCCTATTCTTCGTACAGCCAGTCCAGGGTGTCCAGACCCTCGCCTCCCAGGTTGGCATTTCTGGGCTTTAATACGGTATCGGCAGTTACGACTCCGGCAATCATAAAAGCTCCAGTTCCAAAATAAATCTCATGGACTCCTTTTTCATACTTATATGCATGAATGTTAATCGGCGGGCATGCCTCTGCCTTAATGGCATTTGCATAAATAACAGTTAGCCCCCCACGGTCATCTGCGTGTGTATTTGTTTCCAGATCCGGGAGCTGCAGCCACTCTACACCTTTGGCATTCATATATCCAATCAGCACATAAGAGTCCTGCGGCAAGTGGATTTTAACGGTTACCCCTTCTTCTATTGCTGCTCCCAGTCCCATACGCACTGCCTGCAGCTTTGTAAGCTCCGGTGCCAGATTAATTACTTTACAGGAGCAGTCCGAAAATACACTGCTGCCCTTTTTCAGATCATAGGTTTCGCAGCTCTTATCACCGAGAATAGAAAATGGTGCCGGTATCAGCGCATCTGCCTTTACTTCTTCTCCATGATCGCTTGGCAGGATGCCCTGCTTTAACTCTGCCAGATGCTTCTTAAAGTTCTCATATTCCTTTTCATATTCCGCAAGGCAGGCTGTCCAGTGCCCAAAGGTTTCCCCATTTGGGAACGGGATCTTTCTCTGGGGAGTCTGCATACTGTTGGCGTAAAGGTATGTACGCTCTGTAAGCATTGCCAAATTCCGGAATTCATGCAGGGAATCTTCCATAAATTTTGCTGCATTATCCAGGAACGAAACATCTCCTTTACATTTTTTATCCATGGTGTATTTATATTTCAGGATCTCCATGGCGCCCTCTATCTTTTTACAGTAAGAGATACTCATCTCATAAACAGCTGCTGCATCGGTATACAGACGGTTCAGTTCTTCATTTCCTTCTCCCTCTGCCCTCATTACCTCTTCCATGAGCCGCAATGCTTTTTCTGCATGGGCGCTGACTTCAGATATCATATCGTAGGGTGTCTCGCCGATGTGTGCCTCCCCTGCCAGTTCTTTTTGAATGTAATCATCCGGCTGCTCGCCTTTTCTGGCTACGGAATCCCAAAGTTCCTTATTGGGACGGTAACGGTTGACATTGGTAAACTGGCTCATGGTCATGCCAAGGCTCATCGTCTGACGGTTTCCTTCCGTTATACCCACTCTGCCTAATATTTTAGGGGCACACTGTCCGGCATTTTCCTGGGAAATCAACAGTTTTCTTGCTGATTCCGACGAAACCCGGTAGTGCTTTGCAAATACATTTACCCAGTGTTCCATCTCTGTATTTTCTTCCCGGTTCGGATTCCATGCATAGCGGAACCATGCTGCAAACCAGATATAATCCCGGTCCATCTGCAATAATCTCGGAGATACCTTATCCGGTGTATATGGCCAGTCCCAGTAAAACAGAGGATATAAATGCAGTCCATTACAGCCAAACCGGTGCTGGCCTGCCTGAACGCATTTCTGGATGTACAGCGGCGCATTGAATTGGAACGGCTCCAAGTCTGCCAGAATATGTATATTCATGATATGCGTAGTGCCCAGTCCGCTTAATGACTGATGAATATCCTGCCATTTTCCTTTTGGATAATAAGTAGTCAGGCTTTCTCCGTTATATTTCCACATTGTGTATAGGTTGGAATACTTTTTCTTTGCCTCTTCCATGGCTCCAATGGGATCGCAGTCATGTCCCCGCAGGATAACCGGAGGTTCTTCTGACAGACCTGCTTCTGCTGCACCTTCTTTTACTGCGGGAATGATGGTGTCTATAAACCAGTCTGTCTTATTCTGCGTTCCCCGCAAAGCTTCTCCCAGGCATACCATAAGACCGATATGGGGAAAGGATTTGATGAATTCCTTAATGGTTTTCCCTGTGTAGTCTGCCACCAGCGGAGTAATTTTACTTTGGAGCAGTTCTAGTCCGTGTTTCCTTGCAAATGGAAGTGGAATATGTATATTGTAGAATTTTAATACCACCCAGATGCCTCTGCGGTCACACTCCTTTGTAAGCCAGCCGAACACTTCACGGTTTAATTCATATTCTTCATCCGTCACTTCCAGTGCCTCCGGATAGTCCGGCACTTTCACCAGGGATGAGAAAGGGTGTCCGCTCCAAATATAGAGCACATTGCAGCGCATGGATAAGAGCATATCCAGAAACTTCGTCCACATCTCTTTATCATAAAACCAAGGAAAACGCTCCGGGGTAATGGGATATTCATAGGTGAGCCTCGGTGGTTCAATCTTCGTCTTCTGCAGCCCCACCGCCGGACCTCTCAGCTTAAATACAGGCGCATCCCCGAAGGTGATCTCCGCCGGATATTCTCCGTCTCTTTCGATTCTCTCTTTTAATTCCATACAGCCGTACAATGCTCCGGTATCCGTTCCTCCGCAGATAACCGTCAGCTCTGCAGGACAGGTCTCTATATAAAATCCTTCACCTTCCGGCCTGCGGGTATGAAAAATTAATAATTCCTTTTCTTCCATCCACTGCAGAAAAGTATCTTCTGATTGTACGGAAACATAAATCTTTTTTCCCTTTATATTCCGGTATTCTGCCGGTGACTGGGGGAGCCTTTCATAAACTGTTTCATATCCTGCAGCTGACATTGCCTGTTCAAGCTGCCTTATTCCAAAGCTGATTCTTTCATTATTTGAGCTGTTTTGCAGTATTGTAATTCTTTCCATTTGATCCTCCATCTCATTACCAGTTCAGTTCTGTTTGCTCGCCTGCTATGCAGACAACTTCTCTTATCTCTGTCTTCCAGATCAGTCGATACGTCTTCGCGCCCGTTTGAAAATTACTTTCAGACAACTGCCGGGACAATGAAAGCCTCTCAGGCTTTCCATTTTTCCAGTCCATATCAAATCTTGTATTTCCTTTCAGAATGTACCCCTTCAGACTTCCGTCTTTCCATTCTTCAGGGAGTGCCGGAAGCAGCACAACCTCTTCGTTCTGACTCTGCACGATGCCTTCCAAAATAGCTTCTGCAATTCCGAAATTCCCGTCAATCTGAAAGGGCGGATGCACATCCAGCAGGTTGTCCTGAATACAATTTTTCAGAAGCTGCTCCACGTGGCCTTTCAGTGCACTTCCATCCCTAAGCCTCGCGGCAAAGCATCCCAGCCAGGCACGGCTCCACCCAGTGTGTCCACCGCCATGAGACAGTCTGGTCTGTAAAGTCTTCTTCGCCGCATCAAAATACTCTTTCCTCTCAGGAGTTATTTCATTTCCAGGATGCAGCGCATATAAATGGGAAATATGGCGGTGTCCCGGTTCCGTTTCCCCGAAATCTTCCATCCACTCCAGCAGCCTTCCATCTTCCCCGATCATCAGCGGCGGCAGCTTCTTAAGAATGTTTTTCAAGATATCTTCATCCGCTTCATCACTAATCCCGAGAACCTCCATGCTGTCCAGACAAGCGTTCAACAGCTGTCTCAATACAGCACTGTCCATCGCCGTCCCCATTGACAATGAGCCGGTTTCTCCTATAGATGACCGATAGGTATTTTCCGGAGATACTACAGGACCCGTGACCAGAAATCCATTTGGAAGTTCATACAGATAATCTTCAAAAAAACGGGCTGCCTCCCTCATAATCGGATAGACTTCCCTGAGAAATTCCAGGTCCTCCGTATATATATAATGTTCATACAGGTGCAGGCACATCCAGGCGCCTCCCATCACCCAATAGGGCGAAGCATCAAAGATTCCTTCCGGGGCTGTACACCCCCATACATTTGTATTGTGATGTGCACAGAATCCTCTTGCACCATATAGTTTCCCGGCTGTTTCTTTTCCATTCTCTGCAAGCAGCTTTACCAGATTCAGAACTGGCAGCTGGCATAGAGACAACCCTGCTTTCTCCACAAACCAATAGTTCATCTGAGTGTTAATATTGATGGTGTACTGGCACTGCCAAGGCGGCTCATAGGAACCGTTCCACAACCCCTGGAGATTGGCTGGAAGCAGGCAGTTATGGGACGATGCTATCATCAGATATCTGGCAAAAGACACCAGGAGTTCCGTCAGATAATTTTCACAGGAACTGTCTCCCTGTCGGATGGTATTTAACATTTCAGCTGTTGTCGTTTTTCCCGTTCCGGTTCCGTATAGATCCAGACTGAAATTACCATATAAATCCTGGTAATCTTCCAAATGCCTCCTGCGAATCTCATCATATCCTGCCGTCTGTGCCGCGTCCAGCCTCTCACCGATTACCCGGTACAGTTCTTTATAAGCCTCTTTACCGTCCATTTGATTACCATTCAGGCAATCCTGATAATCTGTAAGAGCTGCCAGATACACCTCTGCTTCTTCGGCATCTTCCAGATATACGGCATCTCCCATTGTCCGGGCACGTTTCGACGCAATGCGGACACCACTGAGGTAATGCATACCACCCACACCGTTCTCGCCCCAGTTGCCTGCTGTGGCATCTCCCAGTATTCCTGTAAATTCCTCAAAAGGCTTACGGCTGATATTGGCACTCATGGTTATTTTATGCTTTCCCTTTGCACGAATCCTTATTGCAAGCACCTGATAAGCTTCACTGATAAAATGCTCCCTCTCATACCGGGTTTCATCCAGTTCATATGTGAGCCTGGCAACTGCTTCATCCAGACACAGCCTGGCTTCGTACTCCGATTCCTTGCCGGTATGGTTTAAAAAGCAAAGCCTTAAATCCCCCATTGGTTGATATGAATTATTGTATTTCGGCGTTGAGGTCAGTGCCATTTTAGCCAGAAATGCCGCTTTTTCCACTTTTCCCTCCAGCAAAAGCTCCCGGATCTCTCCTATATGCCGAAAAGCATCCGGATTTTCCCGTTTCCTTGCCGGTCCATAACACAGTGTTTCTTCATTTATGAATATGGTCTCCTCTTTCAACCTTCCAAGTACCATTGCCCCTAATCGTCCATTTCCCAGGGGAAGTCCGTCATCCCACCTTCTGGCGGGCTTTTTCATATATATTTCATAACTCTTCTTCATTTATACTTAATGCCCGCTGCCTGCTCCGGGCTTCCTTTCTATCTTCTTTCAGGCATGCGTCATACACCATGCCGATCCCGATATGCAATGATCTGCCTCCAGTCATCACGGCTGAGATAATGAGAACCGGACCGCAGATGATATCCGATCTTCCCTTCCTGGTAACATGCCCCTGCTTTCGGAAAACAGTCCGGTGAAACCAGGCCTTCTTCCCCATACAATTTCCAGGCTTTTGAACTTTCCACACAGGATAAAAATTCGGATCTGGGATCTGCCCAGTCGTCCCTGTCTGCACTGGATACATAGAGATGGCGCGGTGCAATGAGACTCAGCAGAAAATGCTGGTCAAAGGGCATCCTGGACAAATCTTTGCGGTAGTTAAAAAAATTTCCGTTAAACCAAAGTCTGGAACCCGGGCCGTAGAGGTTCTCTATCTGCTCACCAGTTTTCCCCCGAAACAAAGCTGCACCGCCTGCTCCGGATTCATTGGCAGCTGTCAGGGCAAAACGCTCATCAAAAGCTCCTGCCAGCAACGCTGCTTTACCCAGCCTGGAATGTCCAAGAACTGCAATTCTGCTGGCATCTGCCACTTCCCTTTTTAAGATATCATCCAGGATTCTGCCGGCGCCCCACGCCCACATCGCTGCTTTTCCCCAGCTGTCAAAATGATTTCTGGTGCAGAATCTGCCTAATCCGCTCTGATGTTCATCATAACAGTCCGCAGTAATGTCCTGATAATAAACGCTTGCCACACCATAGCCTGCATCCAGAATCTCTTCCCCAATCCCGTCCGCAATTTCCGGTGTAAATGCCAGATAAATAAATATGGGAGGCCGCTCAGTATTTTTAGGTAATGCCAGACGGTAGGGAAAGGATGCATAAGAATAATCCGATGCAATTCCAAGGCTTATCGTCTTCACCACTGCCTTGCCTCCATAGGCATCTTCTTCTTCTAAAACCTGCCTGCCCTCTGTGCGGTATGCAATTCTTGGAAAGCGGCCGCTAAATTCACTGCACAGCAGATTTTTAATCTCCTCCCTCCTGAATGTCCATTCCCTTACATCCCGGACAATTCCCTTGTCATTACTTGTGAACAGCGGAGGAAGATTTCTCTTTTTTAATTCACTCTCCAGCAATCCCATTTCAATTGCCACCTTTCAAAATCAAATGCCTGAACAGTTCATCTAATCCCGGATTGCATCCGATTCTTCCGGTTCTGGACAGGCTGACCAACAGCATCTCCCCCGCCCCCAGAGGGCAGGTCTTTACGAAGGGAAGGTGCGGTTTTGCCCCGCAGCTTTTGTCCAGTCCCTGCTTGTCATATGTATATATCAGTGCCTCACCCGGAAGCGCTGTCTGAATGGTGTATGAGCCTGTAGCATCTATATACCCTTTTTCCCAGTTATAGATCATGGAAATGGGATATTCCTTAAAACCATCCTGGGCTGCTGCAAAGAATAGCTCTCCACATTCCCTGGTGGATATTGCTTCTTCTTCGATCTGTATCGTCACCTTTTCTTCCGGCATCAGTAAAATGGTGCGTCCACCTGCCCTTGCATATTCTTCTGCCGCTGATATGCTGTCGGCACTTAAGTTGCTGACCACCAGTATATGGCTGCCTAACGCTTTGGCATCCGTTTCACCGGTAAGCCGTTCCTCCTGCCGTAAATCCACCGCTATTTCATTCCTGATAGCTGAGGCATCCATCGCTGTGAATCCCAGCTTTTTGCAAAGAGCCTGGGCTTCATCACCAATTGTTCTGACCTTTTCCGTATGGATTACAGGTTTATACACCTGCAGCGTTATAGTCTCTGTATTCAGGACATTTCCTTTTTCATTTAAGATAGCGGCCCTTACCTGCACTGCTTCACTTCTGCCGTTAAATTCCGGCATTTTCTCAAATGTCAATAGAATCTTCCCCGCACATACGGCATTTGCCGCCAGCGCAGTATCCTCTGTTTCATAAGCCGCAAAAGGTTCTGTATCCTGTCCTGCAAATACTTCCGTACGAATGGTAAGAAAGCTGTCATTCCCTGTATCATTCAGAAGCCATGCCTCTATATCCACCTGTTCATCCAGATAGGCTGTGCTGCGTCCGGTATAGAGGTTCACCCGGAGCGGCTGCAGTGATTCCTGATAAGAAAAATACGCTCTTTTAGGCTTGCGCCTGTAGTCTGTCAGGGTCTTCATCCACCCCGCAGGCCATGCATCAATCAGCAGATGTACCGCCGTATGATTTATGATATCTCCTCTTCTTCGGTAGGCATCCGTAAGGAACTTCGTGGCTTTTGCCTGATGGATCTGGCTTTCCCTTACCCAGTCAGCAATATTATTCTGCTCCTCATACCAGTCACCCTGTACCGAATGGGTTTGAGCACGCACTATTTTATCCGGATACCAGGAGCCGTCAGGCTGTGTCTCCAGCCATTCTTTTGGATAGGAACTTCGCATTACTTCTTCTGGGTCCAGCCCTTCGGCGCCATATTCCCCGCACCCCATCATCCAGCCTTTTTTGACAGGTGGCAGATATCCTTTCATCAGACGTCCGATTGGTTCCCCATGATTGGTATACCACATGGTATAACAATGGAAATCAGGCATTCCTTCAGCAGTAGGTCCATCATAATCCCCTTCCACATTTTTAATTACACGATCCGGATTCTCTACATAGACTGCTTTTCTGGCTGCTGCGAAAAATGCCTCCAGTTCATCCCTTAGCAGGTGGCGGTGGCCTTTTGCTTCATAGCGCCTGGAATATTTATCCCCCGGATCTCCGGTACGTCTTATGCACATGGGTTCATTTATAAATGTAACCAAAACCGTGGATACGTGTTTCCTTACCAGATGTTCCATCTCCTGTACCTGTTTTACAGCTTCAGCAAATTGCGGCCTTCGAAGGAACCCAAAGAGAGGCAGGTCACACTGGTGCATCATACCCAGCATATCAAAATAATCATAGATTTCTTCCTGCACCGGACGCTGGGTAATACGGTAATAATTCATATTGCACATCCTGGCAATCAGAATATCATCTACCAGCTGGTTAAAATCGCCTTTCATCACACACTGCTGAAGATGTCCCATCTCGTTGGCACCCCGAAGTACAATGGGACGGTTGTTGAGATAAAACTTTCCTCTCGGAACAGATGTTTCATCGCTGATAAATTTCTTCATTCCAAAATTCTGGCTTTTTCCGGACAGGAGCATACTTCCTTTTCTCAAAAGTACCTGGGCACCATACAGCCAGGGAGCTTCCGGTTCCCAGAGCCTGTAATCTGATACCGGTATAAGGTAACGGTATTCATTCTTTCCCGGTCCCACGTATGCAATATGCGTGTGGAAATCCCCTATTTTTTCCCCTTGATAATTTCGCGGCAGAAGTTCCAGGTCCAGGTCATAATCTTCCTTCACCTCATCTGTGTAATTAATGACCCCCAGCCTTAATTCTGCGAAATTATGATCAATATCCGGTCTTACAAAAATATCATCCAAATATACTTCCGGGCGGATCTCCAGGCTTACACTGCCAAATACCCCTGCCCCTGCGGGACAATGGTGCCACCCGTCTTTTGGATCATCCCATCCGGGACCGGTAGCCGCATAGATTTTGTCTCCATCCAGTACTGGCCCCACCCCAAGTATCGGCACATCATTTTTGCACAGGATAATCAGTTCATTTTCCGCTTGCAGGTAATCTGTAACGTCAAAGGAAAATGGAGCAAAAAATCCCTCATGGCTGCCTACATAGTTCCCATTCAGATATATTTCAGCTATATAATCCACACACTGAAAATACAGAACAGCTCTTTTTCGATTCTGAATGAGCTCTTCTGACCATGTGTTTTTATAGAAGCATCTGTAATAACCGCTCCATTTTCCGTCTTCCAGAGCAGGTCCTCTGTAATCAGGTACTGTTACCTTTTCCCACACCTTGCGGATATCATTACGTTCCGTAAACACCTCTCCCTTTTCCCTGTAACGGAAATCAAATTCCTGTAATTGCATACATACTTTCCCAGTATTAATCTGGGGCAGATAATTTTTCATGAAAGGGCGATAGCTGTTTCTCAATTCTTCCAGGTCCCGTTCAAATTTCTCACACTTCTCTTTAAATGTCTTCTCCTTCTCCCAGGATATCTTATGCTTCTGGCAGTCTTCTTCGGAAAACCAGATATCCGGTACCTGCAAAGGCTGTACTTCCTGGTCTGTAGTTCCTATTGGATGCTTCGTCATTGCAATCTCATGAAAAAAATCCTGATTAGCCATATTGTCCTCCCATGCATACCACAGTTGGGAGCATGTTTAAATTGTTTTCTGACCACTGCCGCTACACTTTGTGGATAATATGTTACGAAAAAGGTGCCTGATAAACTGTGCCGGCTATTTTCGTGACAGATTATCCTGAAAGTGTGGTGTGCAGATGGCAGAATGTTTTTAAATACGCTCTAACCAAAACTGCGATACCGCTCTATATTATTTTGCTGCTTTTGCTGCAGCGTCTTTAAATTCCTGCTGGATTGCTTTGTAGTCAGCAGAATCTACGATACCCTGTACAAATGTTTTCCACTCTGTTTCCCCGATCTGTCCCATAACATATTGTGCACACAGAGTATTCACATCGTCCGTTAATACATTCCAATTGTTATTGTAAGTGGCAGACTGCAGGTTGCTGATTGCATTCTTCATTCCTGTTTCTTTTAAATCGCTGTAGACAAATTCTTTAATTTCTTCTACTCTTGCAATGTTTTCATCGGATGCTCTCTTGGTGCCGTCTTTCATAAACTTATCTGTGATCTGGTCAGCATCTTTTTTCAGGAAGATCTGATTCCATGCGCCTACATAGCCATCCTGTCTTTTCTTCTTAAATACTTCATCATCCGTATTTTTTGTTCCGTCTTCTTTTAAGGTATAGTGGATATCCTGTACGCCGTCCATCATCACGGAGTCATAACCCGGATAGGTCTCTTCTGTTGCATTGAATACTTCCATAATCTTCTTGATCTTTTCATCTGAGCACTTTGCACTGATTGCGATGCAGGAATCAATATCCGTATAGTTCGGGCTTACCGTATAAGCTTTGTCACCCTTAACCGGCATCAGGCACCATGCTTTTAATTCCGGTCCTGTACTTTCATCAAATATTTTATTACTGGTAAGGTCTGCTGACTGGTTCCAGTTATACCATGCTGTCAGATATGCCACAGAATTGCCTGCTTTCCATTTAGAAGTATCCGCATTTGCCAAAGCGAATTCAGGGTCAATCGCACCTGCATCGTATAAGTCTTTCATCCAGTTCAGGAAATTAATATACTCATCCTTAAACTGCATATATTCAAATTCGCCATTTTCATTCACAGACCAGTCTGACTGTCCTGTAAACGCTACTGCAAATGCTTTGATTCTGTCTTCCATAAAATCATCATCAAAGTATTCCAGCGCATAGATCTTTTTGCCTTCTCCTTCGGTGGCTGCTTTTGATAAATCGATAAGCCAGGTTTTCAACTCATCCATGGTTTTTGGTTCTTCCGTAAAATTATATTTTTCCATCAGATCTTTTCTGACCTCAATACCGGAATTCTGTCCGCTTTCTGCCTTACTTCTTGGCAGAATATAGATGCCGCCGTTATATCTTGCCTGATCCCACATGCTCTCGTCCCAGTTCTTCATAACTGCATTGGTTTCTGCAATACCTTTTCCGTTATCAAATAAATAAGGTGTCATATCTACAAACGAACCTGCGTCCACTGCCTGGGTAAATACAGGATAATAATATGAACCATTGCCCTGCTTGCTCACCTGGATTACATCCGGCATACTGTTTGCAGCAATCAAAGTATTAACCTTCTGGTCAAAATCCTGGTAATTCACCCACTCAATTTCCAGATTCACATCAAACAAATCTTCCCAATACTGTTCCATTTCACTGTTAGCAAGAGGACCATATCCCCAGTCGATACCCATGACCGTAATTGTCATACGATCGCCGTTTTCTCCAGTTCCTGTGGTTTCTCCGCTGGCTGCTTCCCCGCCTGCTGTATCTCCGGTTCCTGCTTCTGCCTGTGTTCCTTCAGTTTTTGACGCTTCTGTAGTTTTGCCATCGGAACCGCCGCATCCTGCAAGTGCAGATGCTGCCAGAACTGCTGCCAGACCAAGCGCTACCTGATTTTTAAAATTCTTCTTCATATTTAATTCCTCCTATATGATCTTTTATATAAAAACGCCCTGCGTTTTTAGCCTTTGACTGCACCTACCATCATTCCTGTCTCAAAATATTTCTGCAGGAACGGATAAATTATCAGTACGGGTAACACAACAACTACTACCGCCGCCATTCTCATAACTTCCTGGGGCACCGCATTCTGGACGGTTGACTGCACATCCAGTACATCTGAAATATTGGATGAAAGTACAACCTTCTGCACATATACCTGTAAGGATGCCTTCGCTGTAGATGTCATGTACATAATGGAGTTAAAGTATGTATTCCAGTAGCTTACAAAGGAAAACAGCGTCATGGTTGCAAGCATAGCTTTGGACAAAGGAACTACAATGGTTCCGAAGATACGAAGCTGCCCGCATCCGTCAATCTTCGCTGCCTCTTCCAGTTCGATAGGCAATGACTGGAAGAAAGACCTCATAACCATGATGCTCCAGGCCCCACATGCAGCCGGAAGAATACATGCAAAATAGTTATCAATCAGTCCCAGGGAATTAATATTCATAAAGTTTGGAACCATACCTGCTGTAAACAGCATCGTAATCATAACGTATTTATTAAAGAAACTTTTTCCCGGTATTGGTTTCGATAACATATATGCCAGTCCGGCATTTAAAAAGACACTGAGCGGTACCCCGACTGCTGTTATAAATATTGTTGATTTCAGGGAATTCAAAAATCCAGTTCCGGATAAAATCAATTTATATGCTGCCAGAGACCATTTTTTCGGCCATAACATGAATTCACCTGCTACATACGCTGTGGAATCGGTAAAGGATAATACTACAACATACAGGAATGGCAGAATCATGGTGGCTGCAATGATGATCAGAATTAACCACAAAATGCTCTGATAAATATTTTCTTTGGCTTTCATACCCATTTTATTCGCTCTCCTTTCCATGCTCATCTTTACATTACCCCGTCGTAACCTTTGCGGTTCGTAATCCAGTTCGTGAAGATAACAAGTGTCGTATTAATTACAGATTTAAATAATCCGATTGCGGTTGTATAAGAGTACTGTGTACTTCCGCTGGCAATACTGTTGTTATATATGTAGACCTCGAATACTTCCAGCTTAGATTTTACCATTGCGTTATTCATCAGGAATACCTGTTCAAAATCTACCGAAATGATGGTTCCCATCCTAAGGATTAACATAACCGCTACCGTTGGCATAATACTTGGAAGGGTGATTTTCATCATACACTGGAACTTATTGGCACCATCCATTTTTGCCGCTTCATACAGAGACTGGTCAATTCCTGAAATTGCTGCCAGATAAACGATGGAACCCCAGCCGATACTTTTCCAAAGTGACTGAATTACAATAACCAGATAAATCCATTTTGTACTGAATAAATATGCTGTTGATTCATATCCCAAAAGGTTTGCAATTTTGTTTACAAGTCCCTGCTCTGTAGACAACAGGAAAAATGTTAAACTGGCTACAATTGCCCAGGAGAGGAAATGCGGAAGGTAAACAGACGTCTGTACCAGCTTTTTAAACTTTGCATTTCGAACTTCATTCATAACCAGTGCCAGAATAATAGGCGCCGGAAAAGTCAACAGACTCAAACCACTGATGATCAGCGTATTTTTTAACATGTTATAAAACTTTGGATCCTGGAACAGTGCCTGGAAATGTTTTAATCCGACCCATTCACTTTTTAGTATACCTAAATGCGGATTGTAATCCTGAAATGCCATCAACAGACCCCTCATTGGCAAATAGGAGAACAGGAATAAAACAATTAATCCCGGTAATCCAAGTGCATAGATCCATCGATATTCATAGATGTGCTTTCTTAATGTCTTTTTGGAAGTGCTTACATTTTTTTGACTGGAAGCCCTCATACTATATCCCTCCCGATTATCTTTTTCAAGACGGTTTATTTTCCGTCTGTTCTTCTTCGTTAAGGAAAGTATAAGGGATATTTAGAATTTTTTATATAGTAGAGATTCAATATTTTTGTACAAATTTCATCTTTTTTTATATTTTTTTCATATTTGGCTTATTTTTTGTGCCCAAAATATGGAAGCGCTTACTTTTATTGTTACAGGTTTTGCAATATTTTTTCTTTGCGGCAGGGATTACAACCACTGCTGCCAGAATTGCTACAAATGCAACCGATATATTGCTGACCATCATTACAATTCCTACGCTCTCGCTTCCCAGATTGGTATACTTCTGCAGAAACCATAAAACCGGTACACGAAATACAAAGACACGGCTCATACTGATTAACAATGAAATTTTTGTTTTTCCTAATCCATAGAGTAATGCCATCACAGCAGAATTAATTCCAAGAGGTATAAAACCCATTGCTTCAAACCTAAAAATTTTCATAATCAAACGTTGAAATTCAAGGTCATTTTGGGAAAACATACCGCTTATCTGCTGTATAAATCCCATTGCGATGGCATATGCTGCAGCTCCGGCGATCATATTATATATTAATACACTCCAAAATGCCTGCAATGCCCGGCCAAATTTTCCAGCGCCGATATTCTGGCTGATTACGGAAGCCGCTCCTTCCTGGAATCCATTTTGAGGTGCGGAGGCAAAACCACCCAGGTTGTTTGAAACGCCCAGTGCTCCTACAGTAAGAACCCCATACAGTGTACTCATGGAATTCACCAACAACTTCCCCATAGAAAACAATGCCCGTTCAACAATCAAAGGTATAGACTGTTGAATCATCGGACCTGCAAGATTTTTTTTCAATGATACAAACCGAAACGAAAATCCAAACGCATTTCTTTCACGTTTCATTTTAACCAGTCCGATCACCATTAAGATAGACTGGGAAATAATCGTAGCCAGAGACATGGTTATAATACTGCCTTTACATACATATACAAACAATGCCGTCAGAGAAGTCTTCGTTAAGATTACCACGATATTCATCTTCATGATCAGCTTCGTTTCCCCTCTGGCGCGTTCAATGGCTATAAATACATTATTAAAAAAAACAATAACCATCGCCAGAAGCTGCAGCTGAAAATAAGTATTTCCCTCTTCAATCAGCTCAGGAGGCGTCTGGGCAAATGTCAGAATCTGTCTTGTAAAAGGAATCAGCAGCAAAATAATTCCTGATAGCAGACCGCACATAGCATAGAGGGTACTGACCCGCTTCTTCACCAGCTCATACTTTCCCTCACCGTATGCCTCGCTTACTTTCAGACTGGCGCCAACCGCCAATCCTCCACCCAATGCCGAAATGATAGAATTAATCTGAGCCAGGTATGCAACAGCCGATACCGTGTTTGAACTGATATGGGATGCCATCATGGTATCCAGTACTCCGAATACCTGCCCCATACACTGATATATACATAACGGCAATGCCACCTGCCATACTACCTTCCACATATTCCCGTTCAGTGTAAAATCCCGGAACTTCTGATCTTTTTTGGACAGCCGTGCGTTATTTTCTTCCATGATGTCTGCTCCTTTAGAACATGCTCTATTCTTTCCAACTGTATTTCGAACTGTATTTTACCGCAAAATCTTATTGATTTCTACTGGTTTTTCGTGTATTTCTGCTTGAATTACAGATATTTTGTGGTATTCTATGAATAGCAATCAGTAACAATCCAACAAACTCATGAAACTTGCAATATAGCATCCGTAAAATATACAGGAAAGGTAATCTCAAAATGAATCCAGACCATAAAGAACCCATAAATGATCCTCCTCTGTTTTTTATAAACCAGCTGAGGCGTAACAGCAATTTTCGAATGCCCGAATCCCATTCTCACGACTGCTATGAACTCTATTATCTTCTTTCGGGCACGCAGAAATTCTTCATCCAACACACCGTACATGCCATGCGTCCCCATGACCTTGCCCTGATCTCCCCGGGACTCCTGCACCGTACTACCTATTCCCAGGTATCTACACACGAGAGAATTGTGATCATGTTTGATCCCTGCTACATTTCCAAACTTACCGATACCTGTCCCGACCTGATAAAAGACAATTTTCTCAGAATGCCCTGTCTGCATGTAACCACACCCTTTCATGAAGAAATCATGCAGACAATCAATCATCTTTTTCAGGAATTTGAACAAAAGGATGAATTTTCCACCATTTTAACTTCTCAATCCCTGTGCCGGCTGCTGGTACAGCTTACAAGGCTCCGGCGTGAGGAACATCCGCCTTCTCTTGCCCAATTGACACCTCAGGATGAGGCAATAGGCAAAGCCGCCTTTTTTATCAGCCAGTCATACTGGCAATCCATTACACTGGAAGATGCAGCCAGAGAAGCTAATCTGAATCCTACCTACTTTTCACGCAAGTTTAAAGCCGTTACCGGATTTGGTTTCAAAGAATATCTCACACAGATCCGTATACAAAAAGCCACCTATGAGCTTCTCCATACAAATGATTCTATTACCGATATTGCAATGCGCTGCGGTTTTGAAAACAGTAATTATTTTGGGGATTTGTTTTATAAGGTGAATGGAGCTTCACCAAGAGCTTATCGGAAAGCCAGAAAATCGAGTTGACTTTCTTAAAACAATCCGCTAGTATAAAATATAGAAACAGCTGCCTTTAGGCGGCTTAAACTTAAGATAAGAAATGAGGCCCTGCTATGTATCGGGTATTAATTGTTGATGATGAACCTTTTGTTATAGAAGGAATGAAAACGGCCATTGACTGGACCGGTTTCAATTTTGAAATATGCTGCAGCACCACAAACCCGCTCCATGCGCTGGAATATCTGGAGAACAATCCGGTTGATCTGTTGATTACGGATATTTCCATGCCCCAGATGGATGGGCTTGAATTGATTCAAAAAGTGCGGAAAATAAACTCCCTGATCTCAATTTTAGTGCTTTCTGCTTACGATAACTTTGAATATGTCCGAACTGCTATGCGGCACGGTGCCGAAAATTATCTGCTGAAGCCGCTGAATCCTGATGAACTGGGAGAATCGATCAGCAGGATTGTCAGCCACTTAAAAGAACGTTCTACCCTATCCAATACTTACGGATCCATGATGCTGACATTTCGAAGCATATTTACGGAAAGCTGGGTAAAGGGATCCCTCAGTGAAGACGAATTTATTACACGTGCCCAGATGCTCGGTGTTAATCTGTATCTGAATAATTATACGGTGATGATATTCACTGCAGATACCGCCGTTTCCCAGGCAACTGAGAAAATGTCCCATTTATTTGACTATCTCCTGTCCCTTTTTGTGGGAACCTATATCAGCCACTTTTATTTTGAGACACCTTCACGCCTGGTCTGTATTATCAGCAATCCAGCTGCAGAACTTCCCCTTCGCAGCCTTTTGACCGACCTGGAGAACGCAAGGGTGATCTTGAATTTCCCATTTTTTGTCTCTACCGGAAATACCGTTAATAATTACGAAGATGTGAGTATCAGCTACCGGAATGCAAAAAAATATCTCTTCCTTCAATATACAAAGATGAGCAGCTTTATCTATCAGGATATGGATCTGCCAATTCCTTCTCTAAACGTCATTGAGCAGGACTACACCGATATTGCAGAAGAGGATTATCTGACACAGGTAACCGCGCAGCTTTATAACGCACTGCCGCCAGCCAAACATATTCCCTGCATTCTCTCAGTTTTAAGCTGGTGTACCTTACAGACCAGCACTGATCTTCAGCCTCATGCTTCTGTGATCGAATTGCTAAAATGCTTAAAACCGGAAATAGAAAATAATGCCGATATGATTTCTTATCTGCATACATTTATCCATAACGGCTACGAGGTGCTATCCCAGAAGCAGCAGCTTCAAACTGCAACTTATCCATGCGTAGACGCAGTCATTAACGCCGTACACGAATTTTCAGACAAGGATATCTCATTAAAGACGCTGGCTGCCAGGCTGAATATGCACCCTTCCTATCTTGGCAATATCTTTCATCAGCAGACAGGATTTTATTTTAACGATTACCTGAACGATGAACGTCTGAAATATGCCGCCGGACTATTGGAAAATACAGATATGAAATTGAAAGATATTGTGGATAAGGCGGGATTCTCCAGCCAGACCTACTTTAACCGCCTGTTTAAGAGAAGATACGGCACCCCTCCAAATGCTTACCGGCGGGAGCTGCGGGCGAAGAAGCTATCCTAAAGCGTGTTTGATAATACATTCCCGCAAACTGTGACGCACAGCTGTCAAAGTAATTTTAAAACAAAAAGGCTGCACAGAGATATTTGCTTTTACAAAATCTCAGATGCAGCCCTTTAATTATTGATATCCTATCAGAATGTCCCTTTTACATCGCTCCAGTTCTTTTCGGCATAAGCAATAAGCTGATTTGCCTGATCAAGAGGCATATCATTGAAAAAAAGATATAAGCCTTTGGAACCATATTTCTTAACAATTCTTTCGGTATTGCGGATCCAGTCATCAAATTCACCGGAATATACTTTTACCCATAATGCTTTATTGGCTGCCCTGGCTTTATCATAAATTACGTCCCACTCTTCCAGTGTTCCGTCAGGTCCATGATCTCCGCTGGTCCATTGCAGTGCGTTGATACCGTCCACTTCCATCAATGCATCCATATGCTTAATTGCATCCGGTCCATCCAAATGATACAATACATTATCTACGCCCTTAACTGCCTGTTTCAGAGAATCCAGCACAAAGGTACGGAAGTATTCCGGGGAGAGCAAAGCAGAGTAATCACACTGCAGCTTCTGGGTTTTTCCGCTTCCAAATATCTGGAATACCGTGTAGGCACTGCCGCCCTCATACTGTGCATATTTATAAAAAGCATCATAATACTGCTGGTACACATCGGTTACCTGCTGTACACGCCTGACCACTTCTTCATCATCATCGATCATGTCATAGATCAGTTCCTGCGCTCCGCGAAGAGAAGCAAGGACATCCACATTTTCCATAAGATCCGGTATTGCAATTGGAAAATCATCTCCGATTAATTTTTTACATTCATCAAATAGTGCAATATGTTTTTTAAACCATATATTTTCCGGGTCAAAGACCAACGGTTTACAATCTTCCCAATCCTCCACACATGGCTCAAACCATACCGTTTTATCCTGAAATACAATTTCACTTCCCAGATATCCGGCAATGGAGCCGGGACCAAAATCTGCATTCAGATTCGGGAAACTCTCTCCCAGAAACTCATGTGTCTCGCAATAATGACGGAAACGGTCCACAATTCCCTGGGCATTCATATATTTATCTTCCATATCCTTTGATTTTAACGCTTCCGGAAGTGAATATGGATAATATTCCGGTTTTATTCCTGTTACACGCATAATAGGCCTGCCTGTATTCTGGCATTTCCAGTAATCATCAAATCTTTGTTTTGTAGATTCCCAATCCTTTTTATACTGCATACCTGCTCCTCCTTCAAAACCCGGTTGCCGTACGTTCTGTCAAACTCCGGGCTTTCCTTATCTCCGCTATTTATAATCAAATCATAACATCGAAGGAGTCCAATTGCTTGCCCAATATCCAGTATTTTTTGCACTATATTTGGATTTTCCGGTAACTGCCGGGAGACACCCCCTGCACCTTTTTAAATATCCGGTTAAAATAAGATACGCTGTTAAATCCGGTCTTCATCGCTATTTCCGTTATATTCATCTCCGTGGTGGTCAGCAGCATACACGCCTGATTAATCCTAAGCTGATCAATATATTCAAATATTCTCATGTGAAGGATGTTTTTAAAACAGGAGCAAAGGTAGCTTTTATTCATCATCGCCACTTTTGCCATCTCATCCAGCTCCAGCTGTTCCATATAATGTTCATGAATGTAATCCAGCACAGGCTGCAGCCGGATAAACGGTTTGTGCCGCTTGCCAAAATCCTCCTCCGGACAGCTGTCTATATAGAACCGGTAAAGTCTGGCAAGAAACAGCTGGGTCCATGATTTTACAAACAGCTCCCACCCCGTATGCTTTCCGGAATATTCATCACAGATATGTTCCAGATCGTCTTTCAGCCAGGCATATCCGTCCTGAGCAGGCCTGATCCGGTTGGTAAAATTGGGACTCCGGTTGAAGAAAGGCTCCAGAAACTGATAGCCCTGATTTTTATCCCAGAAAAATGCCGGATCAAATACAAGAACCTTCAATTGCAGACTGCCGTCATGTACTGCCATATGGCGCTCCAGGTTATTGATGATAAACATATCGCCTTCACAAATTTCATATTCTTTTTCCTCAATCAGATAAAAACCTGTTCCGGATATCACATAATTGATTTCCAGAAAATCATGAGAATGAAAATACATCTGTTTTGAATTAGAAATAAATATCCGGTAAGGAAATTCCGGTTTGAAGACCATCGTATCTTTAATGCTGTCCATGTTACATTCTCCCTTAATCAGTCTATCAGCTTATATTTCGTAATATCCATAATAAATTCCACATGAGCCCTAATCCCGTTCCAATTAATCAGTTTCCCTTTCATTAACAGGTCCACTCCCGAATATGGTACCTTGAATTTCCTTTCACAAAACGATTCCCTTTTCATAACCGACATCTTACAGAATGGGCATGGAGCATCCAGATGCATTAACTCCTTGTAGCATTTCTTACCAATATAAGAATTCCCCTGGGTATTAGCCATCTGGCGTGCCTGTTTATTCATATAAAGCAATTCATAATTTTCTACATTGCAGATATAGATCGCATTCGTTCCTTCATCCAGCAGCCATTCCATATTTCGGAGTAATAAGGAGGAGGGAGAAGACATTAATTCTCCAAAAAAACGGTATTGGTTCTTGCCATTATTTTTGGCAAAGAGCAGCGCTTTATCAGCATTTGTATATAGCTCCATGTATTGGATTCCATCTTTTGGAACACGGCTGATGCCCATTGAACAGGACATGTAAATCTTACTGTCCTGGTAATCATATTCCTCACTGGAAATTGCAAAAAACTTTTGAACGTGCAGGGTCAGTTCTTCCACACTAGAAACTCCGGTTACAAATACTGCAAACTCATCCCCTCCCATACGCGCAACAAAACTTGACTCACCGAAGGTTTCTTTTAGGAGTTTTGTTATCCTGCATAGAATCTCATCTCCCTTGGTATGCCCCAGGAAATCATTAATCTGTTTAAAATTATCGATATCCAGCATTAAAAATGCTGACATGTCCGTTGCATGGCCGTTTAGATACCTTTCAATCTTCTGTTCAAAGCTGATCCTGTTCAGCGCTCCCGTAAGGCTGTCCCTCTCTGCCAGCTCACTTAACTGCCTTTGGGTATTCCGCTCGTCACTGATATCCATAAAGATAGCATAGTAGACCGGAACACCTTCCTTCTCCTGAATTCTAAGTGCAGACAGATGGATCCATACAAGCCCGCCGTTCTTATGTTTAATCCGATAGGTTGCGTCAACTTTTCTGTTTTGGGTAACAGCCGCAATAATTTCATTTTTTAATTCCTTGCGGTCTTCTTCAAATACGATTTCGATTGCATCAAATTCCACTATCTTCAAGTACTCTTCTCGTGAGTGGCCGCTTAA
Source organism: uncultured Robinsoniella sp. (assembly GCA_900539655.1). GTDB lineage: Bacteria > Bacillota > Clostridia > Lachnospirales > Lachnospiraceae > Robinsoniella. The sequence goes on along the minus strand of UQCR01000027.1, from coordinate 34,042 downwards.
AGCACAAACGCCGTCATTGAAATACAATATTTCCAGCGGATCTGCTAATTTGTAAATTGCGATTCCTCCGGGAATATGATTGACTAAATAAGTTAAATCAAACTCATAAGTCCCCTTCTCTTCTTCCTGCATATAAATCTCCTTATATGAAATTTTAGGCTGCAATTCTATTAATTGCTATTCTATCACACTAGTTGAACTTTCACCATCAAATCCTTATCACGAATTTATAATTTTCAAACCGTGGACAGAATTTATATAGAAAGCTGATAATCACTTATTTTTTAACAACTACTTTTTTTACGCTGCTGAATTTACCATAAACTTTTTTTCCTGCTGAATCTAACTTATAGGCGCGCACTTTTACGTAGTAAGTCTTTTTCTTCTTAAGCTTTGAGACTGTCTTTTTAACCTTTGTAGTAGTTACCTGTTTTTTCCCTTTGGCAAGCCTGGAATCCGTTCCATATATAATCTGATATCCCGCAGCTCCTTTAACGCCTTTAAAGGCAATCTCCATGCGCCCTTTCTTTTTATTGCTAAGTTTTAATGATCTAACTCGTTCCACAGTAACTTTACTCCAATGAGCATAGAGCATCTGGTCCTGTTTTAAATTCACCCTGGTTTGGGATGTTATCTTCTTGCCGCGGCTTTTTGCCGTATACCATCCTGAGAATTTGTATCCAGCTCTTGCGGGTACAGGAAGGGAACCATAGTAATCTCCGTTCTTTACATCCTTTCCTGAAAACTTCTTTTTTCCTCCGTTGCTGTTAAATTGTACCTCATAGGCCTCTTCTCTCCATCTGGCATACAGATTCTGGTTTCCGGCATGTCTTAAATAAGATTTATCGCTAATCTGTGTTCCCCCGCTCCTGGAATCAAACCAGCCGGTAAATTGATATCCCTGCCTCACCGGTACCGGGAGACTGCCGTAGGTACTTCCATAAACTACGGTCTTTTCCTTTACGTTCAGGCTTCCTCCCTCCGGCTGAAAAAATATCCGGTAGCTGCCGGGTCTAAAGGCTGCATATAAGGTCTGATTAGCAGCGATTCCCACAATCGACTCTTCCGTTACTAAGCTCCCACCGCTTTTCATTGTATACCACCCTGCAAATTCATATCCAGCTCTTTTAGCCACCGGCAGTTTTCCATAGGCAGATCCCAGCCGCACCATTGTCTGACTCTGGGAAGGGGTTCCCCCATTTCCGTCAAAACGAATAATCAGCGCATTTATATTAATTCCCTTCTTTACCTGGTTATTCTCTTCCCCCCTGGTAGACAGGATACTGTCAATATTCTGGACGTTCTCCGTATAATGAACCGTTAATCCATTCCCGTCCAGCCCTGTTTTCTCAAAACAGTTTGCATAATATTCCGGATTGGCCTTGATGATTATCTCTCCCTGAAGCCGATAGCAGTATTGGAACATATTTGAAATATTAGATACTCCCTCGGGAATGTCCGGAGCTTCTGTAAGCTCTGTACATCCTGAAAACAATAAAGATATATCCTCTGCACTCTGCGGAATATCTGATGCTTTTACCAGACTGCTGCATCCCTGGAAGGCCTTCCATAAATCAGTTACGCCTTCAGGAATTGCAGGTGCCTCCTTCAGACTTGTGCACCCCTCAAATGCACCTCTCATAACCTGAAGCCCTTCCGGTATCTCCGGAGCCTGCGCCAGATTGCCGCATCCCTGGAAGGCAAATGCTATTGTATACAGATTCTTTGGCAGAACCGGAGCTTTTTGCAGACTCGTACAGCCTTGAAAAGCTCCATACAAGGACGTAACCTGATCATTAAATTCCGGTACTTCAATTAGATTTAAGCACCCGGCAAAGGCTCTTGATACTATTCTAATACTGTCCGGTAAATCCCCTGCTTTAACCATGCTGATACAATTTTCAAAGGTATCATACAACCTTTGTACTCCCTGTGGAATTACCGGCATTACTGTAAGGTTGCTGCACTCCTGAAATGTCCTGTCCATATTCTGCAGGCTTTTCGAAGATATCTGCACTGTCTGCAGGCTGCTACATGCATAAAAAGTCCGTGTAACCGACTCCAGGACATCACTGTCTATGGAAATCTGCTCTAATTCACCACAAAACCGGAAAGCCTCATCTGCCGTCCTTAAACTCTGGCTGTAGATATCAGGGACTAATTTTAGCTGATAACACTCCGCGAATGTCCCATTCATATTTGTTACATTAGCTGGAATCTGCGGACCATATTCCAGATTATTGCATCCAACAAACATATAACTGATGTCCTGTGCCGAGTCCGGCAGCTCTGGAGCCTCCGTTAAATTTTTGCAGTTCTGGAACGCACCGTACAAATTCCGGGCTCCTTGTGGTATCTCCGGCGCCTTAGCAAGCCGGGTGCACCCGCTAAAAACCTTTTCCATATCAATAACCCCTGATGGCAATTCGTCTACAGATATCAGATTCATACAGTCACGAAATGCCTCGTCTATTATACTGACCTCATCCGGCAGCCCTGAAACTGATTCCAGATTCCCACAATTATAAAAAGCTCTATACATACTGTTATTCCGAAAGCGAACACCATCTTGGAATGATACCGTCCTTATAAGATTATTTTCAAAAAACGGTCCTGTGCTAAGGTATTCATAATTGCTGATTCTCACGGTATCCTGAATTTCCACATGATAAACGCTCCCATCCTTAACAACCGCACCGGGAACCACCACATCGGCGTCAGTACCATTATATTCTGTCAGAATTACCGTTAGTGTACTTTCATCCCATTCACATAGCCAGGATGACAGATCCGTATCCTGGGATGTCACTGCCTCTGTGGGAAAATAAAAAACCAAGGTCAGTAATACTGCCGGCAATATTATTCTCAATGCCTTTTTGCATCTCTTTCTCATTTGTTTCTCCCTCCTGCCCTTACACCATTAGAGCAAACCCCTTTTCTTTATCTTACATTATATGACATTATGATGGATTTTGCCAGCAGCGTTCAGCTTCAAATAGCAGCATAAACAAAAAACACATATGGCGCAAAAGAGGATTTCAGAACAAAGAAAGCGCACAAAAAAAGGATAAACCTATCATAAAGGTTTATCCTTCTTATCTATAATGCCGGCGACCGGAATCGAACCGGTACGGGAGATTAGTCCCGCAGGATTTTAAGTCCTGTGCGTCTGCCAGTTCCGCCACGCCGGCATAAAAATAGATTGCTCAGGCAATCTATTTTCAATGGATGGAGGTGGATTTGAACCACCGAAGCAATTTGCAGCAGATTTACAGTCTGTCCCCTTTGGCCACTCGGGAATCCATCCATATACATTGATCTTTAACAGACCAATGTTCTAATTTTGTTCTGACAAGATATATTTATATCATAACTGAGAACAAAATGCAAGGCTTTTTTTCGAATTATTCAAAATAATTCCAAATGCTGACACAATGAGCACCATAATTATACCTTCAGGCACTTTTGCAGGGTATCAAACAGGACTTCCGTTTCTATAGGCTTGGACAAATGTCCATTCATTCCGCTTGCCATGGACTTTTTTGTATCCTCACTAAATGCATTGGCAGTCATGGCAATAATGGGAATTGTTCTGGCATCCTCACGTCCTGAAGTACGGATCCATTTTGTAGCTTCCAGACCATCCATAACCGGCATTCGGATATCCATAAGCACAGCATCATAATAATAAGGCGGATGGGTCATATACAGATCCACAGCCTGCTTCCCGTCTTCAACCGCTTCTATCATAAATCCCTTCATTTCCAGAATAGTTTTGGCTATTTCCTGGTTCAGCTCATTATCTTCAGCAAGAAGAATCCGTTTCCCGTCGAAATCATACTCCCGTTTTACAGCTTCTTCATTGGCAGCCTCAAACTCTTCCCCATATGGAAAAGTCAGCGTAAAATGAAATTCAGATCCTGCCCCCGGTTCACTCTCCACTTCCAGATTTCCCCCCATCATCTGTACCAGCCTGCTGGATATAGCAAGCCCCAATCCTGTTCCTCCGTATTTAGATGACGTTTTCTTTCCTTCCTGCTCAAATGCAGTAAAAATTCTGCCAAGGGCTTCCCTGTTGATCCCAATTCCGTTGTCTTTTACTGAAAAACGCAGTGTAACCTGGTTATCATCTTGAGCCATCGGATCTATCTTTACCAGAATCTCTCCCCCATTACCGGTAAATTTCAGGGCATTGCCCACAATATTGACCAGTACCTGATTCAGCCGCAATTCATCTGCAATAATTCTGCAATTACTTGTATAGCGGTTTTCCATTCTGAAATCAATGTTTTTACGAATTGCCTGGGGCATCATGAGAGACTCCAGATCATCCATTTGCCTTTTCAGATCCATGCTCTCTTCATTAAGCTCTATTTTACCGCTTTCAATTCTGGACATATCCAGTACGTCATTTACAAGATTCAGAAGATATGTATTGGCTGATTCAATTTTATTCAGGCAGTCCAGCGCTTTTTCTTTATTATCCAGAACGGTTTTTGCAATTGCAGTCATTCCCGTTATGGCGTTCATAGGTGTCCGTATTTCATGGGACATCCTGGATAAAAAGTCTGTCTTCGCCTGGCTTACCGCATCAGCACGTGCCTTCATGATGAATGAAAATATGATCTTAGCCATTTCTTTAACCAGTTTCCGAAGTTCTTTCGTCCAATCAAAATCCACTTTCCGGCTCTCAAAGCTCAAAGTTCCGGTTACTTTTCCATGGTTCCAAATAGCGGAAATCAGGCAGGAAGGAATCTTGGAAACCCTAGGATTCATTCTGTTGCACAGCCCTTCTTCATCAAATAACTGATCAATTTTTCCCACATCTTCCTGGAGTAGATAAAAATCATGGTCCATTTCAAGATCTGACTGGTTTCTCGACCACTGGTAAGTGTAACGATAACTCAGATACTCATAATCCATCTCCATTATCGTTACCCTGTCAAAATGATACGTTTTACCGATTCTGGACAACAGCAGGAAAATGGCATCATCCAGACTTTTTGCTTTCCCCAGAAGCTCCAGGGCAAATGAAGTCAGGTCCTCTTCCCGGTACTTTACCGGCCTGCCAATTTCATTGATAAAATGGGCTTCTTTATAGAGTTCTGTAAGTACTGTTCCCAGTTCGTTTGAGGTATCCAGATAACAGCATGCATGTCCTCTTTCATTCTCTTTTGCATATTTCAAAGTACTTTCCGCACACCGGTAAAGTCCGCTGTATTCATCCACAACCTCGGTTACACACATACCGATTGTAACCGAAACCTGGACTTTGCTTTGCCCGGACACCACCAGATTCTGAACCATGCCAGCAATCTTAGGCCCCAGTAACGTTGCTCTTCCTTTGGTACAGTCTTTCAAAAAAAGCATGAATTCATCACCGCCCAAACGGATCAGTATATCATCTTCCTGTGTTTCCGACTTTAGAATCACTGCTACTTCCTGCAAAATAGCATCTGCAAACACACTGCCTTCTTCCTCATTTACCTTCTGGAAATCATCCATATCAAGGAGCATTAATCCACTGATTTGATCCGGGCTTTTCTGCTCCATATACTCCCGAACAAGTCGGATACCTGCTTCCTTAGTATATAGTCCTGTCAGTCCATCTCTGAATTTTGCTTCTTCCAGCGCAAATTCCTTTTCTTTCTCAGACTGAATGTTGCGCATTTTTCCGATCATCTTTGCCAGATTTCCATCCTCATCGTAAATTGTGGTTCCGGCGATCCGTGACCACACAGTGTGGGAACTTCCCACATGAGGCGCCATTTGTATCTCTATTTCTTTTCCCGACCTTCCCAGCATAAAGTCACGTAGACATGCCGCATCTTTTTCCCCAACTAAAGAGCGCAGCTGCTTTTTTAAAAAATCCGGTACGATCTCTTCAGTATCATTTTTTCCGCTTGTCTCTGAGAGGGTTCCATAAGCCCGGTACTTATCCTCACGGACGTCATATTCAAAAATAACCGCTGGAGAACTCTCAATGGCAATTCGAAACCGCTGGTGTTCTTCTTCTAATTCCAATTCCAGTTTCTTCTTTTCCGTGATATCTACCATAACACGCTGTATGACATTTCCGCCGGAGCCAGACAGCATCAGCTCTGTGGTTCCATATACCCACAGAATCTCAGACGAGGGTCCCTGAATCCTGTATTCAAATTGAAAGCGGTCTCCGGGCTCCTTTAAATCATTAATCTTCTGAAGAATAGTCGGACGGTCTTCTTCATAAATTCTGTGATAGAATTCATCGGCACCCAGCTCATAGCATTCCTCCTCCGTCTCATAGCCCAGAATACGGAGTGCTTCATGATTCAGCGTCAAAGCAGAGAATTCCCCATCCTCCAGCTGGTAGCGCAGGATACCGCACATCATTGAATCGTATATGCTGTCCAGAAGCTCTTTCTGGGACGCCATCTTCTGATTTGCCTCTTCCATCTCCGTCACATCCAGATAAATGCTGTTAATAATGATATCCCCTTCTTCATTTCTTACCTTCTTACCGCTGTCTATGATCCATTTCAAGGAGCCGTCACGGCACGCTATCCGGTATTTAATGGCATAATCCATACCACCATCCCCAAAAGCTTCTTCACACTCCTTCAAAACCCTGGGCAGATCCTCCGGATACACGGCACCTACCGCGCTGCCCCCGGTGACTTCCATAAATTCATCTCTTGTATAGCCAAACATACTGCATAATTCATCACTCACATAGGCATAGGTAAACATATCGTCATCGAGACTGATTTTCAGACCTCCCTGTATTGCATCCAGAACGACCTGTATCTGATGGTTTTTCTGCATATACTCCTCATAAGTCTGCTTTTGTGCCTGAACAGCTTTCTGAAATTCCAGTTCCTTTTTATTCAGTTCTTCTTCAACCTCTTCCATTTTCTCTTCCAGGTAAGAGTATGCCTTACGTCCCTCTTCATTTGGAAAGAGCTCTTCAGAACCCATCTTCTGATATGGATTTGAATTATGGATATGAACACATTCAAAAGTATCATTTTTCCGACGGAATATAAAGGAGATGCGCTGGTGTTCTTCCATATCCAATCCCGTAACTTCATTTGTGGCAATCCGGAACAGACCGCTGCATAAATAAACGCCGGTCGCAAGCTCCGTCACTTCAAATTCTTCATCCCATATATGGCATGGTGGGATCTTTCCTTTAAATCTCTGAAAATATTCTGCGGTTCCCTCAACGGAATTCCGATACTGATCTTCCCCTGCACCAATCCAGGTAATGTCCGGGGCAAATACGGCAGTTACAGCATCTTCATCATTTTCAACATAATGCTTTTCCAAAATCCAATGGGCAAATTGTTTTACCTCTGTTTTTATATGATCCTTCATAGTAATCCCTCTAAACATTATGCCATCCTTTTGGATGAACATATGTTGCCGCTTTATATTATATTTTAATCCCATTATAGATAAGAAATCGACAAAATACAAGCATCAAAAATTCCCCTTTTCACCTCCTTTTAAAAATGCTATACTGAATGAAAATAAAGGCCCTTTTAAGTGGGTTTAAATCTGAGGTGACATATGGAATTTTTATTAAAACCACTGGCTTTCCTACTCATAATTTTCGGCGGATACCTATTAAAACGATTTGGATTTTTCAAAGAAACAGATTATCCTCTGATTACAAAAATTGTGTTGAATATTACACTTCCCGCTGCTGTTATTAATGGTTTCGGTGGCTTCCAGCGTGATACTTCCCTGTTTTTAATCATTGTTCTGGGCTTTATGTGCAGCTTACTGCCATTGGTCATCACTTTCTTATTGTCCAAAAATATGGCAAAAGAACGCCGTGTCTTCACCATGATCAACTCCTCCGGTTATAATATCGGCTGTTTTGCACTACCGGTAGTCCAGAGTTTTTTCGGCCCTGCCGGAACCGTTGTGACCTGCCTGTTTGACACCGGGAACTCCATGATTATGACGGGCGGATCCTATGCAATGACCTCCTCTCTGCTTCACACCAATCCCGGAGAAAAGACAAGCGTAGCTTCTATTATAAAGAAACTTGCATCATCCATTCCCTTTGATACCTATATGCTGATGCTTCTCCTGGCAATCTTCAATATCCGCATACCGGAAGGGGTAATCACGTTTGTAAGTCCCTTCGCTTCCGCCAATAGTTTCTTAGCCATGCTAATGCTTGGACTGATGTTCAAGCCGGTAAGCAATAAATTATACATAAAAGACACCATTCTTGTAGTAGTAATAAGACTTCTCTTTAGTACCTGCTTCTCCCTGTTTTTATACCGATGTACACCATTTTCACTGGAAATCCGGCAAATACTGGCAGTTGTGGCATTTGCTCCTATTGGTTCACTTGCTCCGGCATTTACGGAAAAGTGCCATGGAGACGGGTCTCTCTCAAGCTTTGCAAATTCCATATCTGTGATTGTCAGCCTGATTATTATGACAGGGCTTGTTGTTGCGATGGGCATTACAGGGTAAAGGCGACGGATAAAAACAGCATCGGATATAGGCAGTACCAGGTAAAGGCAGCATCAGGTAAAGGCAGCATCGGGTAAAGGAAGCATCGGGTAAAGGCAGCATCGGGTAGAGATGGAGCAATAAATATAAAAATTAAAATCACCGATATCAAAAATCTGGTGATTTTGGTGATTATTAGCGGGTATTTTAAATCGTTTGCTGACAGCTGAACGCCATACTATGTGGTCGATTCGTTATGTCATATGTTACATAATCGGAAGCTTTGACTATCATGAATTAACCGCCATGACCGCAGCCTTCATATCCCGCACATATTGTGCAACAGCCGGCACGGCATTCTCTCCATGCTTTGCAACCAGCTTCACAATGGCGGAACCCACAATTGCACCGTCTGATACTTTCGCCATAGCAGCTGCCTGCTCCGGTGTTGATATGCCGAATCCTACTGCACAAGGTACATCTGTTTCTTCTTTAACCATTTTTGTCATTTCGGCAATGTTGGTTTTTATCTCACTTCTGACTCCGGTAACTCCAAGAGAAGATACGCAATACACAAAGCCTCTGGCTTCTTTTGCAATCATACGGATCCGTTCATGGGAAGTGGGTGCTATCAGGGAAATTAGGTCTACATCATATTGTTCACACACTCCAGACAATTCCTCTTTTTCTTCAAAGGGCAGATCCGGTACAATGATCCCATCCATGCCGCAATCCACGCAGCGTTTCATAAATTTCTCTTTCCCATACGTATAAATAGGATTTACATAAGTAAGGAATACCATAGGAACGGTAACTTTTTGTCTGGCACGTTTAATCATATCAAATAATTTATCTGTCGTGCAACCAGCCGCAAGTGCCCGCTCATTCGCTTCCTGAATTACAATTCCTTCTGCAACCGGGTCAGAAAAGGGGATTCCGATTTCAATCAAATCTGCCCCGGCGTCCTGCATGGCGTACAACAACTGTTCCGTTACATCTAATTTAGGATCTCCTCCCGTAACAAAGGGAATAAATGCTTTTCCATTCTCAAATGCTTTTCTAATCTTACTCATAGATATTCACTCCTCTGTATCTTGCGATCGCCGCAACATCTTTATCTCCGCGTCCTGAAATGTTAATTACAATAATTTTATCCTTACCCATCGTAGGTGCCAGCTTTCTGGCATACGCTACTGCATGAGCACTTTCGATAGCCGGTATGATCCCTTCTTTTCTGGAGAGGTATTCAAACGCCTCCACTGCCTCGGTATCTGTAATCGGTACATACTGCGCCCTTCCTACTTCCGAAAGGTGTGCATGTTCCGGCCCTATACCCGGATAATCCAACCCGGCTGATATGGAATATACCGGAGCAATCTGACCATATTCATCCTGACAGAATAATGATTTCATGCCATGGAATACTCCTTCACTGCCCCTGGAAATCGTAGCTGCATGCTTTTTTGTATCCACACCCAGTCCTGCTGCCTCACAACCGATCAACTGCACTTCGGTATCCTCTATAAACTCATAAAATGCGCCCATTGCATTGCTTCCGCCGCCTACGCAGGCAATAACCGCATCCGGGAGCCTTCCCTCAGCTAATTGTATCTGTTCTTTGATTTCCTTGCTGATAATTCGCTGGAAATCACGCACGATGGTAGGAAATGGATGAGGTCCCATAACGGAACCTAAAACATAGAGCGTGTCATCACAGCGGCTCGTCCATTCTCTCATTGTTTCATTTACGGCGTCCTTAAGCGTCTGAGTTCCGCTGGTCACAGAATGTACCTTCGCTCCTAACAGCTCCATACGGAATACATTCAGCGCCTGACGGTCTGTATCTTCTTTTCCCATGAAAATCTCACATTCCATGCCCATTAAAGCCGCCGCTGTTGCCGTTGCCACACCATGCTGCCCGGCTCCTGTCTCTGCTATGACACGGGTCTTTCCCATTTTCTTAGCCAGAAGCACCTGTCCCAGTACATTATTAATCTTATGGGAACCGGTATGGTTCAGATCCTCCCGCTTTAGATAGATCTTAGCACCGCCCAGATCCTCAGTCATTTTCTCTGCATAATATAACAGCGATGGCCTTCCGGCATAATTTTTATACAGATCATCTAATTCAGCGACAAATTCGGGATCCTTACTATATTTATCATATGCAGCTTCCAGTTCATGTACTGCATTCATCAGTGTTTCCGGAATATACTGTCCGCCATATTCTCCAAATCTTCCTTTGCTCATGATTCTACCTCTTTTCTAATTACACTTATATGATTACGCTCTCTTAATTTCGCTCCTGCACTGTTCACCAGTTAGCCTCATTTCATAAGACCCCTGACGCGCAGAATAAAGTCAGCTGCTTTCTGTCTGTCTTTTACACCATCCGTTTCTACGGCACTGCTGACATCAACTGCATACGGTGCACACTTTTGACATTCCTTAATAGAAGCCGCAACATTGCCCGCTGTCAATCCTCCCGCCAAAAAAAATGGTTTTGTCAGCTGTGGTATCAGGGTGCGGTCAAATACCTGACCGCTTCCTCCGTATTGTCCCTTTGTGTAAGTATCCAGCAGCAGATAGTCACAGGGCAGCTCCTCTGCTCTCCTGATCTGCTCACTGCTCTGCACCCGCACAGCCTTAATCACAGGACAGGAAATAAGATTTTTCAGTTCCTGGATATACGCCTGGGTTTCATCTCCATGGAGCTGTACCAGATCAATGATTCCCCTTTCACATAAATGCAGAATTTTTTCCTGTTCCTCATTTACAAACACACCCACGGCTTTTATCGATGGAAGAAGCTGGTTTTTCAGCTCCTCTGCCTGCATCCCAGTGACCTGTCTGCTGCTCTTTGCAAATACAAAACCAATATAATCCGGAGACAGCTCATTAACCATACTGATATCTTCCTGCCTCTTTAATCCGCAAATCTTAATTTGTGTCATCCGCTCACCACCTAATTCCATGATTTTCAACCATTGCTTCCTATTCTGCTATTTTCAAATACATCCAATATTTACAATGCCTTATCTACCAGCTTATTTCCAATTCTTATAACGCATTCGGAACCCGGCTCAGAGAATCCAGCATCTGTTTTTTATTATTGCTTCGCATCAATGTCTCTCCAATCAGAACTGCATTTACCTTAGCATCCCGCAAAACCTGAATATCCTCCGCCGTCTTTATTCCACTCTCCGCAACAAAGATCACCTCCGGTGGTGCCAAAGCCCTGAGTTTTGTGCTATTGTGGATATCTACTGTAAAATCTTTCAGGTTTCGGTTATTTACCCCTATTATTCTGGCGCCTGCTTTTAATGCACTTTGCATCTCGGTTTCATCATGGGTTTCCACAAGTGCAGAAAGTCCCAGTTTATCACAAATTTCTATATATTCTTTCAGTGTGTCCGTATCCAGCAGTGCACAGATCAGCAATACCATGGCCGCTCCAAGCACCTTTGCTTCATAAATCTGATACGGGTCTATTGTAAAATCTTTTCGCAATACCGGAATGGAAACTTCTCCTGCTATTTCCTTCAGATACTGATCACTGCCCTGGAAATATGTTGGTTCAGTCAGGCAGGATATCACAGATGCACCCGCCTCCTCATATTCTTTTGCGATGGTAAGATAGGGAAACTCTTTTGCAATTAATCCTTTTGAGGGGGAGGCCTTCTTCACTTCGCATATGAAATGAATACCCTCCCTTTTCAGCTCCTGCTCCACCGGAAATCCCGTCTTAGCGTCCATGCCAAGAGCTCTTTTCATGATCTCCTCCAAGGAAACATTCTTTTTCGCTTCTTCCACCCGCAGCCTTGTATCTGCAGCGATTTCGTCTAATATCATATCCTTACCTCACACTTCTTTAGTCGTCTTAACAAATTCCTCCATCTTAGCATATGCCTTACCGCTGTCAATAAGGTCTGCCGCCATTTTAATTCCATCTGCCAAGGTAATATCATCAATTCCCAGATAAAGGCTCATACCGGCGTTCATTAGAATTACATCTCTCTTTGCTCCACGCTCTTTTCCTGAGAGGATATCTTCTGTAATCTTTGCATTTTCTATGGGATCCCCGCCCAACAGGTCGGAAAGCTCACATCGGTTCAGACCAAATTGTTCCGGAGCAATCCGGTAAGAAGTGATTTCTCCAAAGCGAATCTCATAAACCACAGTTTCTCCTGTAAGAGTAATTTCATCCAATCCATCATTTCCGCATACAACCACGCCTCTGGTTACTCCCAGGTTGGAAAGTACCTGCGCCAGTGGTTCCGCCAGGTTTCTGTCATATACGCCAAGAAGCTGCATTGTCGCTGCTGCCGGGTTGGAAAGCGGACCCAAAATATTGAATACGGTTCTGGCTCCTAACTCCTTACGTACCGGCGCCGCATACTTCATAGAGGAATGATATACCTGGGCAAACATGAAACACATTCCTGTTTTTTTCAGGATCTGTTCATTCTGCTCAACACTCAGGGAAACATTTGCACCCAGATTCTCTAATACATCCGCTGCACCGCATTTGCTGGAAACGCTGCGGTTTCCATGTTTCGCAACCGGAACCCCGCCGGCGGCAACCACAAATGAAGCTGTCGTGGAAATATTAAATGTACCGACTTCGTCACCACCTGTTCCAACGATATCAATTACTTCCCTTTCCGGTCTCAGTTTAATGCCCTTTTCCCGCATAACAGTAGCAAATGCTGTAATCTCCTCAATCGTCTCTCCCTGCATACGCAATGCTGTCAGGAATCCTCCCATTTGAGCCTGTGTTGCCGTTCCATCCATCATCTCTTCCATAACTGCCTTGGATTCTTCATATGTCAGGTTGTTTCCATTCATAACTTTATTGATTGCTTCTTTAATCATGTGATCTTACCTCCTGCTTTCTATGCTCTTACATCTAAATTTTACTCACTGAACGGTTCCATTTTAATGATATCTTTTCTCTCATCTTTACAAACCGTTTATTACGATAGCTTAATGAAATTCTCCAATATTACTTTTCCCTGAGGTGTCAGTATGGATTCCGGGTGAAACTGAACACCAAAAACTGCATTTTCCTTATGCTGTACCGCCATGATTTCTCCCTTTTCATCTACTGCCGTAACCAGAAGGCAGTCCGGTATGGTATCCTCTTTTGCTACCAGGGAATGATATCTTGCCACCTCTATTTTTTCAGGAAGCCCCCCGAACAGCGGGCATTTCTGATCAATCTTAATCGTACTTTTTTTCCCATGCATCAATTCTTTTGCATGGCCGATCTTAGCTCCGTACACCTCGCAAATTCCCTGATGTCCAAGGCATACGCCCAATATAGGCATTTTCCCCTGTAACTTTTCCACTACTTCCTCGCATATTCCTGCATCTTTTGGATAGCCCGGTCCCGGTGATAAAATAATATGGGAAGGATTTAAATTCCGGATCTCCTCGATGCTCATTTCATCATTTCGGATTACTCTGATATCCGGGCAGATACTGCCTGCCATCTGAACTAAGTTATAAGAAAAACTATCATAATTATCAATTAATAATATCATTACTCCAGGACCTCCTTTGCATTTATAATGGCATTCATAACTGCTGCCGCTTTATTAGCCGATTCTTCATATTCTTTCTCCGGAACACTGTCAGCCACAATTCCGCCTCCTGCTTCCACATATACTTTGCCGTCTTTCTTTACCGCCATGCGAATAGCAATGCAGGTGTCCAGATTACCGGTAAAGTCCAGATATCCAAGCGCCCCTCCGTAGATTCCTCTTTGTTCACTCTCAAGATCATTGATAATCTGGCAGGCACGGATCTTTGGTGCCCCCGACAAGGTTCCTGCTGGAAGAACTGCTTCAATGGCGTTTAATCCATCATAACCTTCCCTTATATTTCCTTCTACCTGAGAGCAGATGTGCATGATCTTAGAGTACTTGTGAATCATTTGGTACTCCGTAACTTCTACTGTGTCAAATTCCGATATTCTGCCCAGATCATTTCTGCCCAGGTCTACCAGCATATTGTGCTCGGAAAGCTCTTTTTCATCCTCCAGAAGTTCCTGCTCTAATTTCGCATCTTCTTCCCGGGTCATTCCCCTGGGCCTGGATCCCGCAACCGGGAAAGTAGTAAGCCTGCCGTTCTGCAGACGCACCAGCGTCTCCGGTGAAGTACTCATAATTTCTTCATCATCAATGTTCATATACACCATATAAGGCGAAGGGTTGGTAGTTCTTAGTACCCGGTACGGATTGATCAGATTCCCTTCATAAGGACTTGTAAACTGCCTCGCAATCACCGCCTGGAAAATATCTCCGTCTACAATGTACTCCTTCGTCTTTTCAATAATGTCACAATAGGCTTCCTTGCTCACATTACAGGTAAATTCCACTTTCTGCTGAACCTTTTGATCTTCCAGAATCGGTGCATTCCGGATAATATTGGTGATGCTTTCAATCTCCGCCATGGCATTCCCGTAATTCTCCATTACTTTGTCAGTCTTCATATTTACAACAATGCAGATCTTTTGTTTTAAATGGTCATAGGCAATGACTTTATCAAACAGCATCAGATCATAATCATTAAAATTACCTTTATTTATATTGAGGGTTGGTTCCGCATATCCAATCATGGAGTATGCAAAGTATCCAACAAACCCTCCTGCAAATGGTGGCAGCCCCTCCAGGTTCGGAGCCTTATATTCATTCATAATAGAGCGAATCACCTCAAGAGGTTTTTTCGTCCTGGTCTTTTCTGTAACACCATCCTGCTCAATAGTAACCTCATCATTTTTACAGAAAACCCTCATCACAGGATTGAATCCCAAAAAGGAATAACGCCCCCATTTTTCTCCGCCTTCTATACTCTCTAACAAATAGTAACGTTTGCTGATATTGGCAAGTTTCCTGAGTAAGGTGATTGGTGTAATAACATCTGCATATATTTCCTTACAAACCGGGATCACATCATAATCCCCTGCTAATTCTAAAATTTTGTCACAGCTTGGCTGCATCATGGTCACTTCCTCCTTTTTTGTATTCATTCTTGTGGTATTCATTCTTCTGGTTTCGATTCCCAGGCTCCTTTTAGCTATAAAAAAAGACCTTTGCCCCCTATATCCAAGGGACAAAAGCCTGTAGCTTCTGCGGTACCACCCAAGTTGCTGATCATTCAGCCACTCATTTCATGTACGATCATACATACCTCGTTGATAACGGATAAGGCTCCCGTCAGCGTCTACTCTCACCTCTTCCACTCTGTATCCATACAGAACTTCCGTTAAATCTTGTGATTTTGAGCTGCCCTCGCAAGTCCATTCAATAAAATCTTTATTACCGCCTTCACACCACCGGCAGTTCTCTGGGAATAACGAATCTTATTTACTATTCTTGTTCATCGGTTTTGGTTCAATACTTTAATTTAGTACAGTATATGCCTTTCTTTTTTATTTGTCAACTAAAACTTTTTGTTTATTTTGATTGAAGATAAATTTTTTATATTTCTATGATGAAATATTAATTGACGTTGGTGCTGGTAATTTTTTCAGCACTTGCATACATAGACAATCATCGGGACAAAAAATAGCTATCCTCTATAGCCCTAGAGGATAGCTGGTAACTATAAATTACTACAGATCCGAAGTGCAATCATTGGACTTGCATCATCTTCCTTTGATTACTTCTAAGGCAATTATAAATGGGGTACTTGATTTTTTCAAGTACCATTTTGCATTTTATTAAAATATTAAAATTTATGTGTAAGGAATATAAGTTAAGCGCAGGTAGACGATCTTCTCACTATATGATAAACTAAAAATAAAATGACAGGGACTGAGTATCATAATATTATTTTTCGT
Organism: uncultured Robinsoniella sp.; assembly: GCA_900539655.1. Classification (GTDB taxonomy): domain Bacteria; phylum Bacillota; class Clostridia; order Lachnospirales; family Lachnospiraceae; genus Robinsoniella. Next base: position 17,742 of record UQCR01000027.1, on the reverse strand, counting down.
GAGGCATTACACTCTAAGATGCATTAGGATTATCATATATATAAATCAGGAATACTACTATAGCCGGGGAATAATTCCCCGGCCTTTTTAATTGGTAAAATATGTATATTTTATCAAACAGCATTCATTTTTATATGGAACAGGATTGGATTTTTTATGTTTAAGCAAGGTAGTGGCATGATAAAATGAATTCAACAAACCAAAAGGAGGAAATGAAATGAGAGGAAAGAAAATTTTTGCTTCAGTACTGGGTTTGACAATGATGGTCTCTATGTGTTCCGGGTGCGGAAACAGTGAGGGTAATACAACTTCAGACAACACTGAGAAAACAACAAGTACAGAAACAGTAAAGTCCGAAGCAGCCGTCACAGAAACTGCAGCATCAGATGCAAATAGTGAGGAAACTACAGGCACTGGGGATCTGCCTTACGAAGGAGTCACAATCACTTTTGCAAAGGACACGGATTCCTCATCGGAAGGTGTGGAAGCTGTTATTGCCCTCGCAAAAGAAAAACTGGGCTTGGATGTAGAGCTGGAACTGATTCCCGGCGGTGCTGAAGGAGACAATCTGATTCGTACCAGGCTGGCATCCGGTGATATGCCGGATCTGCAGTCCTATAACTCTGGCTCACTGTTTTACGCGTTAAACCCAGAAGAATATTTTATGGATCTGACGGGCGAATCTTTTATCGATACACTGGATGAAAACTTTGTGAAATCCACCTCGGTGAATGGAAAACCTTATGGAATTCCTTTGTTCGCATCTCAGGCAGGAGCTATCGTATACTATAAACCTATTTATGAAGAACTGAACCTGGAGATTCCAAAGACCTGGGATGAATTTCTTGAAAACTGTAACAAAATCAAAGAAGCTGGAAAGGTAGCTATGATTGGAACCTGCGCAGATTCCTGGACTGCACAGCTTATCTTTTTTGGTGATAACTATAATGCATTAAAAAAGGTACCTGATTTTCCCGAAAAATTTGATGCCGGAGAAATGAAATTCGCTACCACCCCGGCAATGGTAGAAAGCTTTAATAAATACGCGGATCTGATCGGCTATTATAACGAAGATTATCTTGCTGCTACCTATAACGACGGATGTGATATGATCGCAACCGGGCAGGGAGCGCATTGGCCGGCATTGACCCAGGTATTGGGAAATATAGCAAACCTGTATCCGGATGCTATTGATGATATTGGCGTATTTGGAATTCCCGGGGACGATCCTGATGATGTGGGGCTTACTCTCTGGATGCCTAACGGAATCTATGCCAATAAGAATGCGGAAAACCCCGATGCAGTAAAAGCATTTATGGAACTTTATGTTTCAAAAGATGGACTGGATGCTTACTGTGGAAAAGAACTTCCAAATGGACCGGTGGTAGTTAAAGACTATGTAATGCCGGATAATACATACCCCGCAGTTAAGGATGACATGATGGCTTATCTCAATGCCGGAAAGACAAGCCCTGTTCTGGATAACCTGGTAAAAGTAAAGGGTCTGGAATGCCCTACGATCTGCGTGGAATGCACCACAGGCGAACTGACTGGTGAAGAAGCCGCTGCTGCATATGATGAAGATTGTAAAAAACAGGCAATCCAGATGGGATTAGACTGGTAGGAAAAACGCTATAGTGCTAACAGACGTAAATACGCACCGCAAACCGAGGGCCTGCAAAAAACAGTAATTCATTTACAATCATGCTTTGACGTGGCCCCCGGAGAAAGCGAGAAATTATGAAAGATAAAAAAATATATACATACTGGTTTACTTTTCCCGCACTCTTTATTTTCAGTATTTTTTTCCTGATTCCCATGATCACTTCCATATTTTTCAGTATGACAGTCTGGAATCTGAAAGATTTTAAATTTGTAGGATTCCAGAATTTTATACAGTTTTTTACTGAAAGGTCTCTTCGGATCGGAATTAAAAACACCTTGGTCTATGCATTTTTGACCAGCGGAATTAAAACTGTTCTGGCTTATGGAATAGCAATCTTGCTGTCAGGAAAATTAAAGACAAAAAATTTCTTAAGGGCCGTTGTCTTTTTTCCAAATCTAATCAGTACGATAGCGGTCGGAATTACTTTTGCCGCGATGATGCATCCCACTAAAGGACTTTTTAATACTGTCCTGCAGGCGCTTCATCTACCATCCATCAATTGGCTTGGAAATGCAGATACCGCAATATTCAGTATCGTCCTCGCGGATATCTGGAAGGGAACCGGCGTTGGGGTCATCATATTCCTGGCAGGCATTCTGGCAGTGGACAGAGCTTATTATGAGGCAGCCGATATCGACGGCGCCGGTGTCTTTCAGAAAATACGGTATGTTACCACCCCGCTGGTAAGGCCTTCTCTCAACACAGTCATCATCCTGTCCCTGATTGGAGGGATGCGATCCTTTGATCTGATATGGTCTATGACGAAAGGAGGACCCGGTTGTGCCACTGATGTGGTTGCCTCTATCGTCTACAAACAATATGCTGCCGGATACTATGGCCTTTCCACCGCGGGTAATGTGATTCTATTCCTGCTAATCGTCATATTCGTCTTTCCTTTGAGAGCTTACTTGCTGAAAAAGGAGGAATACTAAATGAAAAAATTGAAGTTAAGAAGCCTGGCTGGTGAGGCTGCCGCTGTAATATCGGCAACAATCATTTTTATTGTACCTTATTTTTTAATATTCTTTAATTCTGTAAAAGACCGAAAAGAGGCTAATCTGCTGAAACTGAACTTTCCGGCAGAGTGGCATTTTGAAAACTATATTGAAGTAATAAAAGCAAATAATTATATACTGCTTACAGCATTTAAAAACAGCATTCTCATTGCGCTGCTCTCTGTAGCTGCAGTTATATTGACTGCATCTGCTGCCGCTTATGTCCTTCAGAGAAGGTCCGGTAAAGTTTCAGGTGTCATCAGCATTATTTTTCTGACTGGTCTGATGATTCCACCTGCCATAATGCCTACAATTTGGCTGCTGAAAAGTCTGCATATCTACAAAACCTTTTTTAGTATGGTAATGATTGAAAGTGCACTTCAACTCCCATTTTCCATCATGCTTTACCGCAGCTACATGTCTTCTATACCAAGAGAACTGGAGGAAGCTGCTTTAATGGATGGCTGCAATCCTATGAAAATATATACATCCATAATATTTCCTATGTTAAAGCCAGTATCTGCTACCGCCTTTATTCTGAATTTCATTACTATATATAATGATTTTGTAAATCCCCTGTATTTTTTTCCAGGTACGGAAAATGCAACCGTCCAGTTGACGATTTATAACTTTATGGGCCAGTTTTCCAATTCCTATAATCTACTGTTTGCTGATGTGGTTGTCATTACGATTCCCATGCTTCTGCTATTTGTTTTCTTCAATAAAAAGATAATAGCCGGTATGGCAGCCGGTTCTGTTAAGGGTTAGAGCGTATTCATAACACGCTCTGGTAAATCTGAAAGGAGAAATTATATGCAGCCAAGAGAAAGGGTGCTGATGGCAATGCGCAGGGAAGGTATTCCCGACCGTATGCCATTTGAGATTAGCTGGGGAGCTTTTACTCCCGCAATTATGGAAAAATATCACAACATAACGGGGGCAGCTCTTCCCCCGGAAGAATATTTTGATTTTGACGTGAGAACAGTAGGTGTTGCTCCCAGTATAAAACACAGGAATATAAGTATATATTTTGATGAAGCACTGCCAGAAGATGCAGTATTTGATGAGTTTGGTGCCGGGGGAGTCCGTGGAAGCCAGGATCACTTTCTGGAATTCCGTTATCATCCGTTGGCTAAAGCCCGGACTGTAGAAGATATAAGAGCGTATCAATGGCCTGACCTGGATGCAGATTACCGGTATGAAGGACTAAAAGAGCAGGTAAAAGTATACCACGACAGGGGCTATGCTGTTACGGGTGATATGTATTCTACTATATTTGAGACAGCGTGGATGCTGCGGGGACTGGAGCAGCTTTTGATTGACTTTTACGAAGAACCGGAACTGATACATGAACTCTGTGAACAAATTACAAGTCTGCGCATTACACAGGCTCAGAAGTATGCACAGACAGGCGTTGATATTATCCGCCTTGGGGATGATGTTGCCACACAACTGGCACCTATGATAAGTCCCTGCCTGTACAGAGAATTTTTTCAGTCACGTATGAAAAGAATTGTGGATGCCGGCAAAAATATAAATCCTACGGTACTTTACTTTTTACACAGCTGCGGAAAAGTGGAATCCATGATCCCTTATTTTCTTGAGGAAGGAATCGATATTCTGAATCCGGTACAGCCTGAATGCAATGATCTGGAAAAAATAGCGCGGCTGTACGGGGACAAAATATCCTTTTGGGGAGGAATCGGTACCCAGACCACCATGCCATTTGGCACACCCGATGACGTAGGTGAAAAAGTACGTCATGTTCAGCGTATATTAGGAAAAAACGGCGGACTGCTGATTGCACCATCCCATATATTAGAGCCGGAAGTTCCCTGGGAGAATATCACAGCCTTTATAGAAAATGCAAAAAAATCTTACTATTAATTTTATTTACAGAATGTTATGATTAATTTAGATATTTAGAAAATTTCAAAAGTCAGGAGGAAACCATGCGATTTCGAACAAAATTGGTACTGCTTTATGCCGCCTTTTTCTTTTTGGTGGTCTCCGGACTTGGAATATATTTTTATCAATACAGCACCAGACAGTATACAGAGGATAAAACTAATAACTTGGTTCTGACGGCAGAACAAGTCCAGAATCAGTTTAATGCACTGACAGAAAAAATGGAATACCGGATCCGGTTTATGCTGTCCGATCCGGAAGTGTTAAGATCCATAATAATTTTAGGTGATCCTGATGGAATGCGGGGAGAATATCTGGACAGCGCCCGAAATACCATTCAAAACAGTATGATCATTGATAGTACTATGAATAGTTTTTACAGAGTGCTTTATTTTAATGAAAATGGAGAGATTATCGCCATGAAATCCAGAATCAATGAAGCTATTAACAAAAATGTAGACTTTCATTCGATGCCATGGCTGCAAACAGTGGATCAGATGCAGGGCAAACCTGTTCTGGTAAATACCCACAGGGATATATGGGGCTATAAAAATAAGATAGAAGTATTTTCCATCATCAAAAAAGTTCTGGGAAAAAATACAGGTTATATTGAGATACAGTTTGATACAGCGAAGCTTAAGGAATTATTGAAAATTGCAAATCCCAATGGTGAAATTATTGTTCTGAGCAACGATACCGAGCTGCTATTTTCTACAACCGACATACCTGACCCGGTTAATTTGTACTCTGAAGACTATTTATATGGAGAGGCCCGCCAGGAAGCATACGGCATCCGCGTGATAGTAAGAGAAGACAGGAAATCTGTCATGGAGGAAAGTTCCTATATCCTGAAAATGTGCCTCCTTATCATGGTAACCGTCTACTTCCTGCTGCTGTCCTTTATCTGTATCATATCTAATTACCTTACAAAACCCCTGAACAAATTAAAAAAGGTGATTGAGACAACGGAGATTGAAAATATGGGTCAGTCTGCCAACCTGGAAGAGTCCGATGATGAAATCACTGCTTTGAGCGAATCCTATCAAAATTCTATGGTTCGCCTAAAAAAGGCTATGATTCGGGAGCAGCGCCTGGCAGTACTACAGATGGAAGCCCAGTTTAATTCTTTACAGGCACAGGTGAATCCTCACTTTATCTATAATGTCCTGAATGTAATCTCCGGAAAAGGAATTGAGAATGGTGATGAGAGTATCTGTATTATCTGTGGAAAATTGGCGGCTATGCTGAGATACTCTGCGGATACGGACTGTCCATACGCTGCATTATCCAACGAAATCCAATATGTAGAGCAATATCTGTTTCTGTTGAAGTGCCGCTATGATTACAAACTGAATTTTACAATAGACGTAGAGGCAGATGTACGGGATCAGAGAATCCCTAAAATTGTTCTTCAACAGATTGTTGAAAACTGCATGAACCATGGTTTCCAGAATAAAACAGAAAATATGTTAATTCAAATAAGCGGAATTCGAAAAGGAGGACGAATCAGAATCAGCGTCCTGGATAACGGACAGGGCTTCACAGACGCCTGTCTGAGAGAACTAAATGAAAAGTTCAGTCGAACAAAGGAACAATTGCTTCACTCACATGAAAATATCACGATGAAAATAGGAGGCATGGGCTTGGTTAATACATACGCCAGGCTTCTGCTCAAATATCAGGATAATCTGGAATTTTATTTTGGCAACAGTGCCACAGGTACATTGGTGTGGTTCGAGATTCCTTTTCTAAATGGGGAGGTGGATACAGCAGATGTATAGGGTGTTGATTGTAGAAGACGAACCACCGGCAATTAAACCGATCAAAACATTGATCAATAAATATTGTAAAGATTTTGAGCTCATTGGAATCGCTGAAAACGGTCTGGAGGGTATAACCATGTCCAGGGAGCTGACACCGGATCTAATTATCACAGACGTACATATGCCGCTTATGGATGGAATAGAATTTGTATCCAAAATAAAGAGGAAACTTCCTGACAGCCTTATCCTTATTATCAGCGGCTACAGCGAGTTCGAGTATGTGCAAAGGGCGATATCTTACGGGGTAAACGATTATCTCTTAAAACCTATCGTACCTTCCGAATTTGTTTATACCATGAATAAAATAGAAAAGCTGCTTGAGAAACAATTTTATGAAAGCAGAAACCGGCTGCTGAAAAAAATGGCACTGGAAAAATCAGTAGATCCTACAGAGGTAAAGCATTATTTCCCATACGATAAATATTTTCTTTCCATCATTCGGGTAAAAGGCATGCCAGGCAGATTTGAGCGCAGCGGGGAATTGGAAATCTATTCGGAAAAAGATGAAACGATCGCCGTATATGGCAGGGACTTTAATGAAGGTTTATATCTAATTCCATATGAAGTAATCGGAGATAGCGACATCAGAATGTTTAACCGGAAAATTATAAAACAATACCAAAAAATAGATGTGTATTTTACCTTTGTATATATGACGAGTCCGGTGAGAATCAGGAATATACCGGAGACTATAAAAAGACTTTATAGGCTGCTGGATAAAAAAATTATTATTGGAAAGACCCAGGTCTTAAGCGAGTTGGATGACAATGGCAAATACGGAGAGATCAATCAAAAAGAAGCCTATCTGATATTGGATAAAATCGATTATATATTTCATAATATGGAGTACTCCAAAATAAAAAATGAAATTAGAGTATTATTCAGACAATGGTATGCACAAGACAGGCCTCAGATTTATATATCCTATATGCTCAAACAAATCCTATATCTGTCTCAGAAATATAATGTAGAAAATATAGCTGGCTGGCTGCTTGAGACCGAAGACATTCTGGAAGAAATTTTAGCCGATGCCAATCAGCTGGAAGACGTCCAAAGCGGATTCATTGATCTTCTTTTACAAAGCCAACAGATTCACACCATAGAAAAAGTGGACGCGCCGGAATTTTTGGAATCCCTGAGAAATTATGTGGACTGCCATATTGGAGAGGAAATCTCACTCACCAGCGTATGCAGCACATTCGGGGTTTCCCAGCCCTATTTTAGCAAGATATTCCGAAAATACATGGGTAAGTCATTTAATCAATATATTACGGAACGGAGGATGGAAAAAGCAACAGAGATTATGTCCGGTAACCGGGAATTGCTGATCAAAGATGTTGCAGCAATGGTTGGGTACAGCAATCAGTTTTACTTCAGCCGAATTTTCCATGCTTATACCGGGATGAGTCCTACTGAATATTTTAACAGGGATACGGAATAATCGGATGATTGCGTGTGCACTACAATTCCAGTCAGTGCTGCCCGCCACATCCCAGGGTTTCCGTTATTCCAGGAAAATCAGGTTTGTGGCGCCAGACTGAACCAAAGCAGACCGTGAACAGCTGATAACTGTAATAACCCTTTACAATATTATTTAAGCTTCCTCAGCCTGCCTCCTGACAATTTCCACAGCCCGCCTCACATCTTCCAGATCCCGTACCCGGTAAACATCCCTCATAATAAATTCACACTGGCATCCCTTCGCCGCATCCAGAGTTTCTTTTATATGCTTTGCCCAGGCCTCTTCATCCAGTCTGCTTTCTACACCCAGATAGTTCGCATAGGGCTTCCTGGAGAATACCACCTCTGTTCCCTGAAGCATTTCACCCATTTTTTGCTGGTTGCTCCAGGGCGATACGGAAACTTTTTGTATATTGGGAATTTCCTTTCTAACATCCTGCCAAACGTCATGCATCGGCTCACAGCACCCATAGTAAATCAATCCCATTTCTCTACATGCTCTAGCCATATAGGGAAGACAGAACTCCCGGAACATATCGGGTGATATGGATGCTGTCTCTTCCGCTTCTGCCCAGATCCAGACATCCTTTAATGTTGGATGTTCTGTTCCCGTTAAGGGAAGACGGTCCGTAAAGCCATAACTGCTAAGACAGGTTTCCTGATTTGCGTTATTCAAAGTGAGGATTTCGTTATTCTCATAATATTTCATAACTTTAATCTGGTTTTCCGTTAAATAGTGCATCAGTTTATGCAGGGTTTCGGGGCAGTCATACATAGACATCATATAATTTTCCAGGCCCAGAAGCTTTACTGCCTGAAATGGAAGTGCAATCATAGGCGGGGCTCCTATGAGCCTCACAGGCATAATTCCATCTAATATATCCCGGGCAAACTCATAGGATTCCTGAGTCTTATCATTGTCCACCCTGACTACTGCCGGCTTCAGTCTGTAAAAGTCCTCCTCCAGATCCCCAATCGGAGAATGATACTCATAACCAACATCTCTGCCATTGGCATCCAGAGCATGACACTCCTCTATCGGAAATCCAAACTCATCAATTACCGTCTGAATGGGAATCTCAAATACATCAGGTATCACTTTGTCATCCTGTATCAGTTCATATTCCCTTATATTTTTTAACAGGCGGTATTCCATTTCCCTTGCCCTGGGATCTGTACAGTAAAGGATGTGTTCCGGCACCATATCCTGACGGAATGTCTCCGTCTCTACAACTACAGGTGGAGGGGTCTTCTTTCCCGTATTTACGTCCATCCATTTTTTCTTTTTCTGTTCCATTTCAGGCAGATTCGCATATGCTGTCTGCCTCTTTGCCAGTTCTCTCAGATACTGCTTTTCTTTAGCCATCATGAAACCGATTCCCCCTTTACTCATTACTCCATGCTTCCGGCAGCAAGTCCAGATTTGCATGAATCAAATCCTGTAAAAGCAGCTCCGGGTACAGACAATTAGCTGACAGTGGATCCAGGTACATCGCCTGTAATGCTTTTTCATAACTGCAGGTTGCCGCTGCCTCCACCATCAGAAGATATTCTCTGCCAAGCCTGTCACACTGGGCTGCAATAGCATCAGGCAGTTTTCCGATCTTCTGTGGATGCAGTCCAAACTGGTCAATATAAGTAGGCAGCTCTACAATAATATCCTGTGATACATTATCAATATATCCTCTGTTCACTACATTTACCATCTCGCTGGAAATATCTCCGGTATTTAAAGATCTTATAAAGTTTGCCGCAGTTTCACCCGATCCTTCCAGAAGTTTCTCATACCCTCTGTTATGTATTCTTACTTCATCGAAGAGCTCCCTGGCCTCCTCCCTCCATCCATCCACTACCGTAAAATCATTGTTTTTCCATTCGTAATCCTTATCTTCCAGCACCTTATCCTTCAAATAATAGGGCACGAATTCTCCTACGTGACGGTCTCCCGGTGCAGGATAGCATCCATATATGCGGTATAATTCCGCAGAAATTGGTTCCTTCTTATCCATACCACTGCTTTTTAAAGCATTGTTAAGATCAGCGTACACATTTTCCCCATCGATCCTCATGTCCGTAAACCAGGTAAAGTGATTGATCCCCGCCGCCCGGTAAGTAAACCGTTCCCGTTCAACCTGAAACACTTTTTCAGCCAGCCACTGTGCAGTATCCGGTGTGCCATGGCACAGGCCGAAATTCTTGATCCTGGTATATTTTTGTAGTGCCAGACAAACGGCACCCTCCGGATTGGAATAATTAATCATCCATGCATCCGGGCATACTGTCTCCATGGCTTTGGCAATTTCTAAAATCACCGGAATTGTTCGAAGCGTCCTGATTATGCCGCCTGGACCAATTGTATCCCCTACAGATTGCAGTACCCCATGATCCGTACAGATTCTGATATCCTGTTTCCACCGCTCATATCCTCCTGTAGCGATTGTCATAAACACATAGTCGGCATCCGGAATTGCCTGCATGTAATCCGTGTGGGAACTGATCTCAAACTCCCGTTTAGCGAACTGTATCAAATGAATAACAGCTTCCTTCGTCTCTTCTAAAACTTTCCCGTCAATATCAACCAGCGCAATATGTCCGCTGCTTATGCTTTTTTCTTTTAATATATCTCCAATCAGCCGCAGGGTAAATACGGAACTTCCTGCACCTATAAATACAAATTTACAATATCCGTTTTCTCTCATTTTTTCTCCCATCCGTGCGCTTAAACCACACATATAAATTAAGGAAGCAGACAGCTATTTTCTTTCAGCCGGCACCTCTTTATTTAATTCCCGTTAATGTAATACTCTCAACAAACTGCTTTTGGAAAATAAAATAGACAACCATGATTGGAAGCATGACCAAAACCCCTGCGCTCATGGATGAATTGTAATCGGTTAACAGGCTGGAGTTGAAAAAGTTCAGTGCCAGAGGCAGTGTCATTTTATCCTCACTGGTAAGCGCTATTAACGGCCATAAATAATCATTCCATCTTCCCATAAAGGTAAAAATACAAAGAGCAGAAATCGCCGGTTTAATCATCGGTATGATCAATCCGAAAAATATCCTCCACTCTCCCGCCCCCTCTATCCTTCCTGCCTCCATAATTTCATCCGGTACATTTTCCGCAAACTGCCGACATAGAAAGATCCCGAATCCGGAAACCATATATGGAATGATCAATGCCGCAAGTGTGTCTAAAATATGCAGCTTATTGCTGATCAGATATGTAGGTATCATCGTTACCTGAAAGGGTACCATCATAGTAGCCAAGATTCCCATGAACAGTACATTTTTCCCCCTGAAATTGAATTTACCAAATATATATCCACCCAGGCAACTGGTCAATGCCACAATCCCGGTAGCAAGAACAGAGGTAACGATACTGTTAAACAGCCATCTCATAAACGGAGCTTCTGTCAATACCTTCTTATATCCGTCCAGCACAATCTGTTTCGGAAAGAATGATGCATCGATACTCATAATTTCTGCATTTCCTTTAAGTGAAAGCAGTACACACCATAAAAACGGAAAGGCAACTACCAGGAAACCTATACCCAATATAAAGCCCTTTAAACACTTTGACAGTATCTTCATGGTATCCCCCTCCTAATATTCCCAGTCAGTCTTAACGCAGAAAAACTGTACCATTGATATGATTAAAATGATTCCCAATAACACCATTGCCATAGCAGATGCATATCCCATCTGGGAATACTGAAATGCATAATTGTAGATATTGTAGGCAATGACATTGGTCGCATTATTTGGTCCGCCTTTGGTCATAATCTGTATTTGGGCAAATGCCTGGAAGTATGTAATATACGTCATGATACTGACAAACAGCATATTTCTGGATAAAAGCGGAAGCGTAATCCGAAAAAACTTCTGTACGCAATTTGCCCCGTCTATAGAAGCAGCCTCCAGAAACATATCTGGAATACTGTCCATTCCCGCCAGAATCAGAACAATATTATAACCCAGGTCACACCACAATGTAGTAATAATAATTGCAATTAAGGCAGTACTGCTTCCGGTTAACCAATTCACCGGGGCTATTCCTGCCAATGAAAGCATTTTATTGATAATACCCGAACTGGGCTGATACATAATTGCCCATACATAGCATAACGCAACAATTGGAATTACAGCCGGAATAAAGAACCAGCCTCTGAAAAAAGATCGAATCTTTCGCCTTTTAACAGACTTGATCACAACAGCCATAAGCGTAGATATTACAATGTTTGCATTAACCGCAATCAAAACAAAAATAACTGTATTTTTTAAAGAACCTAAAAATTCCGTATCATGCATTAATTGTATATAATTTTCCACTCCCACAAAAGGTGCCTTGCCAAATCCACTGTGGTTAAACAGCGACATGATAAAGCTATAAAATATTGGTATGACTGAAAAGACAAAGAATACAATCAGAATTGGTGTGAGCCCTATTATGACAAATCTTCTTTGACGGCGGCTGATACTCTGTTTTCTCTTTATTTTTTTATTCATCATCCTGCCTCCTTAAAGGAGCTGCTGCAAAATAAATCCACATGGTGCATAAGCTTTATTTTGCAGCATTCTCCACTCTTTATTTTGTCTGGGCCAAAAGAGAATCAATATGCTGATTAATATCTGTCTCCGCCTTTTTAAGGGCTTCCTCTGTGGTATACTTGCCATCAATCTGGCTTTTAAATATATCCCTGATCGTAGTCTTTACATAATCCATATCCTGAACAGGTCCCACATTCTGTGCATACTTCAGATATTGGAACTGATCCTTAAAGCGCACATTTTCATCTGCTTCCGTATAAGCCGGATCTTCCGCTAACGCTTTTAAAGAAGGTATTGTCTTAGTTGCAAGATTAAACGCAAGTGATTTTTCCGGCTGCAGGCAATACTGTATGAATTTAAATGCATTGTCTTTATTTTTACTGTTTTCAGATACCACATATGCCCAGCCGGTTTCTACTACAAAATGAGGGATATCTCCGGTAACAGGAGGAAGGAATGTATATTCCCAGTCATCATTTTTTAACTCTTCACCAATCGCTGACGCCCAGGAGCCTTTGATTAGCTGGGCTGCTTTTTTATTAAAGAAAAATACATCTGATGTTATATCTCCTGTTATATGTTTGGTGTCTGTAACTTTATCTACTTCAATCAAATCCACCAGCTTCTGCCATGCCAGTTTACCCTCTTCCGATTGCAGGACCATATGGGTCTTTCCTTCATCCCAGAAATTCCCACCATACTGCAGAATCCAGGAGAGGAATAGCTGTGCAACATTATCACCGTTATCAAACTCCAGACCGCCATATTCCAGAACATCTCCATTGTATTTCACATGATCCTTTGCAATTTTAACAACGTCATCAAATGTCTTAGGCGCTCCTTCTATTCCAGACTCTTTTGCTTTCTCCGGTACATAGAACAAACCGCTTTCCATCTGCATTTCAATAGGCACACCATAATATGCCCCATCTTTTTCATATCCCTCTACTGCACCGGACAGGAAATCCTCTTTAAATCCTGAAGCAATATCATCCGGCACCTTAGCCAATACTCCCTGATTTATATAAGTAGGCATCCAGGCACCAAACCCCTGGATGATATCAGGCTCATTCCCGGCGGTGTATGCAGCCTTCATCTTCTGACTCATAACATCATACGGAAATACCTGAATATCTATTTTAATTCCGCTCTCTGCTTCAAATTCTTCAGCCAGCTCCTTTGTTGCCTTTACAAATGCGGGTCCATTATGCATCCAGAGTGTCACAAGCTCTCCGTTAGCCTCAGCCTCTTTTGTATCCGGCTTCCCTGTTTCTGAAGATGCCGCCGTTTTCGTTTCATCATTTTTCTGTACTTCTGAATTATCTTTACCGGAACATCCAGTTAGAACTGATGACATAGCCAGCATACAGGTTAAAATAACTGCAATTTTTTTTCTTCTCATAGTATTATCCTCCACATTTACATAAACCATAATAATGGTTTCGTTTTCTAAATCTTAAAATATCCACATCAAGTCTTCCTGAAAATGAAGCCTCGTTCACCTCTCTTCCTCATATTGATCCTGTATTTATAGAACCAATATTTCTCATGTCCTTACGTTTCCCTTATCTAACTTGTATTGTCATTATAAGACAAGTTTATTATTCTTGCAATACCTTTATGCAAATTAATCATTTTTCATCATTATTCAACAATATTTATAGTTATTTTTTATACACAATTACGTTTTATCTTTATTTTGCAAAAATCCCTTGCACATTTTTTCTAGTTGTTATATTATATTAATACCTTTAAGTTTTAACTATTTTCAGTAATACCAATATCATATTTAAGGAGGTTCCTGTATGTCAAAAAATAACGACGTTCAAAATAATTTCAAATATACACAGCTCTACGATATATTGGTTGAAAAAATCACTTCCGGCGAATGGAAACCCAATGACAAAATGCCCACCGAGCGGGAATTGTGTACACGGTATGCGCTTAGCCGCATTACCGTCCGCGATGCTCTGGATTTATTAACGAAGGACGGTTATATTTACCGCAAACAGGGCAAGGGCACATTTGTTTCTGTCCGTAGAATAGAACAGACACTGACAAAATTTTATAGCCTTCGTGAAAATATAGAAGCGAAAGGAATCACCCACAGTAATAAAGTTTTATCCTTTAAGCAAATACCGGCAGTGGGAAAAGTAATGGATAATCTGAAGATGAATTCCGGCGATATGGTGTACGAGTTAATACGCTGCCTTTATGCCCAGGACATTCCGTATGCGGTGGAAACTTCATACATACCCGTTAGCATTTATCCTGAGATGACACTTGAAAAAATAAAGGATAATGGACTTTATAAAACAATGCAGTCCTTTAATATTATACCGGAACGGGCAACTGAGAATATTACAGCTGTACCTGTATCACGAGAAGATGCCTTGCTATTAGGCATAAAAACTTCTGATACTTCTATTAAAATTGAAAGAATTACTTATTCCAGAAATTATATTATCGAGTATACTGTGGCATTTATTAAAAGCGATTTCTTCTCTTACCGCGTGGAATTGAATTAACGGATTTTTACTATATTCCATTAAAATACAATTAAGATGCAACGTAAATGCATGGTTGCATACAAAGGAGGTTCCTCATGAAATATCTATTAAGTATGGATGGGGGCGGAACTAAAACTGCCTGGATGCTGACTACTTATTCCGGATCCGTTGCTGCACGCTTTGAAACATCCGGTTGTTCCCACCCCCAGATCGGCATTTCCGGTGTATGTAATCTGGTGAAAAACGGAATCATCCAGCTTATTAAGACAGCCGGATGCCGGAAAGAACAAATTTCCAGCGCCGCTTTTGGCATTCCATGCTATGGTGAAGATTCCTCTGCAGACCGGGAGATTTCTGAGTATCTGCACGATCTTCTTCCCCGGGCTGTGTTATTGCTCTGCAATGATGTTGCATTAGGTTTTGCCGGATCCCTTAACCTGTCTTATGGTATACATATTGTAGCAGGCACCGGTGCCATTGCATACGGGGAAAATATGGAAGGAAAAAGTGCCAGATCCAATGGATGGCATACTTCATTTTCAGATGAGGGCTCCGCCTACTGGCTTGGTATTCAGACACTTTCACTATTTGCCAAGGAATGTGATTACCGCGAAGACCGTTCCTTCCTGTATGATATCATCTGTAATTCCCTGTTAATTCAGGATGAAAAAGGTTTGATCACATATTATGATGACCACTTGTCAGGTAATCGTGAAGGCATTGCAAAAATGCAAGTTTATTTGAGTCAGGCTGCCAGGGCAGGCGATGTACAGGCCCGACGCCTGTATGATACAGCCGCTTACGAACTTTTTATTTCCATAAAAGCGATCTACCGAAAACTGGGCTTTTCACCTGAAACTCCGGTTCCTGTTTCTTATTCCGGAGGAATTTTCAAAAACGAAAGCCTTATACTAGATCCCCTTATTAGATATTTAAAGCAGCTTGTGATTACCCTTACTCCCCCTTATCTTCCGCCCGTTCAAGGCGGCATCTTACTGGCTGCTAAAAATATATGTCATCATGAACTATCAGAATTAGCTCTTCACTTAAAAGAGCAAATATCAAAGGAGGAACCACATGTATACCATTCAAACTGAAATATTTACCCAGCCTTCCGCTCTTATGCAAACACAGGCTCTTTTCCAGGAAAAACACGATCAGATCTATGAGTTTATAACAAAGCCTTACCAAAACATTATTTTTATTGGATGCGGGTCGGGCTTCATGCTCAGTGAAGGTGCTGCCGCTATGTTCTCCATGTACACAGATAAAAAAGCCGTAGCGATATCCGGCGGTGAGATTATTCTGTCACCGGATAAGTACTGCAAACTTATTGCCAACTCACTTGTTATCATTGCATCCAGATCCGGCGAAACCAGTGAAGTATTATTTGCATTAGAAAAAATGCGTGAACTTACCACATTTAAAACTATGGGTATTATCGCAAAGACAGATTGTTCTTTGAAACCATATCTGGACTTCACCCTGGAGATTCCATGGGCATTTGACCATAGTATATGCCAGACAAGAACCATTTCAAATATTTACTACTCATTATCGATGTTACTGGCGATCTATCTGAAGAATAAGCAACTGGAAACATCGTTTCAAATGTTTTTTGGAAATCAATTAGAATTTTTAGAAGAACATAAAAAAAAGTGTCAGGAAATAGCCCAGAGAGAATGGAATAATGTGACTGTATTAGGGGATGGAGAAATCAGCGGAATCGCAAGTGAAGGAAGTCTGGCATTTACGGAAATATGTATACTTCCAGGAGAGTATTTTAATATTCTGGATTACAGACATGGACCAATTGTCCTGGCAGATGAAAAAAAACTGTTTCTTATTTTAGTTAATCCCAATGAAAATAACTACCAAAAGCAGATGATCAAAGATATCAAAAACCGTGGCTCCTATGTTATTACCCTTGGTCATCAAACAAGTGACTACTGGGAATCAGATTACCACGTATCTCTGAGCGCTATAGAGAATTCAATTACCTGGGGTATTCCTTTTATAAATATATGTCAAATGCTGGCATTTTATAAGGCACTTGTAAATGATCATAATCCGGATATCCCCGGAGGGCTAAATCCCTATATTTCTCTGAAATAATACCTTTTCTTCTTATTCGGATAAAAATTTGATCTGCAAATAAGTAAAAAGTGCTGAATTATGATATCAGCACTTTTTACTTATTTTTCTAATACTTTTTTACCAATGTACAATTTATTTTTATCACCATGAACGGTGTTAGCAAGAAAAAACATACCTGTTTTCCTTTTATTAATAAACAATAGCAGTACTATCCCTATGATACATATTCCCAATGCAAAGTATATATTCTGTTGGTAGGAAATAGCTTCCGCCAGATAAGCAATCTTCGCCAGGAATACCAAAAATGATGCTACAAAAAAAATTCTTGCACAAAATGAAAAATATTCATTTCGATCAACCTGTTTCACAAGCCTTAATGCACGTTTATGCGTTGAAAGAATGGACTCTGTGCAATATGAGATTCCAATTATCATTAAAACAAAACCTAATATCACCTGCATATTTCCCTCCCACTTTTTTATGACTTTTATTTCATTACTTTACTATGTCTATATTCTACATGGGATTTGTTAATTTTAGTCCTGTTTTATTTAAAGTTTATGTAAAATTTATTTGCTTATTGACTATTAATGCACAAAAAAAGCAGCTACCATTAGCTGCTCACATACATATACCTTCAAAACCACACACAGAAATTCATCAAATATCATCCGTTTTACTTGCACTGTCAACTTTGTTGACATTATCCTAAACCTTATGGATAAGCCTTC
>UQCR01000026.1 GCA_900539655.1 uncultured Robinsoniella sp. | reverse complement strand
CGTGCCGCCAAAAAGTGCTCCGGGAAGGTTAGAAAATGCCAGTTCTGCGTTAAGCCTTCCAAACCAATGTCCTGGTCCGCCCCCTTCTCTTTCCGTACACTACCTCCATCTACAAAGCGTCATTACTCAGCGAAACCCAAATATAAGTCCTTTAATAGAACCCTATAAACCGTTCGCTGTATTACCAGAGCGTGTTTTAAATTATTTTTAATTTCATCGGGGGTGTAAAAGACAAAACTCATTAAAGATGATAACCATTCGGAAAAAGCCTACTGCGCGCCCCTGTCCTTGCCTCAGCGCTGCTTTTTCCGATACGGTTCCTGAATTATATTTTTTCCTCAAGATATTCTTCAAATGTAAGATCATGCTTTTTGATATATGCCGCAGCTTCCTTACCCACATATCGGTAATGCCAGGATTCATAATCTATCCCGGTAATCTCTGTCTTCTCTTTTGGATAGCGGAGAATAAAGCCGTATTTATCACAATTTTCATGCAGCCACTGGGTTTCAGGCGTGTTTTCCTGGCTGTCATCCAGTAACTGGTTGCTGAGAGCCACGATATCCACTGCCAAACCTGTCTCATGCTCGCTGTAACCTGCCGGCATTACTGTTCTGGTTGCCTGATCGTAAGCCTCTGCCTCTGTCATTCCTTTATCTGTCAGTTTTTTTATATCCTGGTCCAGAATTTCCTGTTGCCGCTCCGAACTGCGATAGGCAGACGCAATGCAGAATTCCATTCCTTCCCTGGTTCCATCCGCAAGCATGTCCTGCAGATCCTGAATGATCATTTCAGCTACAACCTTATCACTGTTATCTAATGTCTTCATTTTGACATCGTAGTCCTCGCTCAGCGGATGATCCTTGTTTACCAGCACAAGAAGTTCCGATTGTTCATGGTTTATCCGATCTGCCTTATTTTTATCCGCCTTTTTACTTCTTTTTCCCTTTTTTAACTTCGTATTTCTTTGATCCGTTTCTGATTGCTCCGCTATTTCCTGTTTTGGAATATATGTAGAAAGCAGTGTTCTGTCAATGCTCTGTAATTCCGGGCTGACCTGCATCTCATCCGTCGTCTGTGCCTCAACCGTGGATTTTGAGCCTGTTGCCATCATACCAGTCATCTTCACACTTGTCAGCTTTATATTTGTCATATCCATACTTGTACTTGTCGTCTTCTTATTTGTCATATTCATACTTGTACTTGACGTCTTCATGCTTGCCGTCTTCACACTTGTCAGCATCATACTTACTGCTGACGTCACTTTAGAAGCTTCACTGTCTGGCAGACGTTCGTTCCTTCTGCATCCCGTCACTCCAGTCAATACAGCCAGGGAAAGTACGGATACCCCTATTAAATTTTTTATCATCCCTTTTCCCATATTTTTGTTGGGTTTTTTCTTTCGTTCATTCATAATAAATTTTATCTCCGGATTCAGTTCCACCCCTTAGAGCGTGTTTAAAAATTCATTCCCGCCATCTGTACGCCCCACTTTGCGGTATATTTGCCCCGAATTCAGGTTACGTAGCCCGCTACGCGCCCTTCATCCGGGACAAATCTCCCACAAACTGTGACGTACATCTGACAGAAAGCAATTTTAAAACACGCTTTAGGCAAAACTCCTATACATAGTGTACGATTTTTATTCTTATTATAGTATACCTCATTTATTTTTATCAGACAACCTAAAAATGTAATGTTAGAAACATATCAATATCCCCGCACTCCCAATATATGCAAAAACCGAACCTCTTCATAAATATAACTATCCAGCGGCCTTAAGTATGCATCAAAGGTATGTGCAGCTACATAGATGTTCCGGTCTGTTACTTTCACTATTACAGGGCTGTGGTAGAAAAGGCCGCCGGAAGTTCCCAGTTGTAAAATATCCCCCGGCACTGCCTCATCCGCACTCACTTCTTTCGCATAAGGCCCCACCCCTTTATTTTTTGTAAGAAAATTATAGAGGTATTGTACGCCGGTCCAGGAAGCGGTACGGCTGCTGCTGCTGTAATAATACCATCCGTATACTTTCGTGGGATTCATGACCTGGCTGCCTGCATAAATGCATTGAGATGCAAAGTTTGTACAATCCCCGCCCAGCTTTTCAAAATCAAGGTAGGCAGGATTTCTCCCAAAAGCCCACTTTTTTGCATAGTCTAAAACTTTATTTCTCTGATATTCTAACTCTCTCATATTGGCACCACATATATCGCCGGCAGATCTGCGATTAAGAGCGTATTTTAAAATTACGCTCAAGAGCGTGTTTTATACAATTTATGCCTGCTGAATGAAATGGTGACAGGAAAAATCCGCATCAGAAAGCATACTAAACATATGCCTCTGAAACGGATTTCCCATTATATCTGAATATTAAATTTGATATCCTTTTGCCGGAGAGAGTTTACCATAAATTTTCTTGTTATTAACTACCCGGTAACTTCTGACTTTAAAGTAATACTTTTTATTCTTTTTCAGACCTTTCTTTGTATAAGAAACAGTTTTCCCTTTTGAAATGGTCTTTATTTTTTTGTATCCGCTGCCCTTTTTATTAGACATCCATACTTCATATCCGCTAACCTTACTCTGTTTTTTCCAGGTAATTGTTACTTTTGAAGATTTACCTGTTACTTTTGTAATTGCTGCGGTATTTGGCTTTGTTGCAGTTTTCAGGACTGATCCATCTGCATATACTTTGGTACCGTCAATTATTTTATAAGCCTGAACCTTGAATTTGTAAATGTAACCAGGTGATAATTTGGAACCGCTTTTGCCTTTCAGACGGCTAACTTTATAAGTATTTTTAGTGCCATTTACATCTGCAACCGTTACATATTTCTTCTTGCTGCTGTCATAGCGCAGGATTTTATAACCGTCTGCTTTTGCTGATTTGTTCCACTTTAGTTCGATACTGTTTGTAGTACGGCTCTTTACTTTTAAGGAAGTTACCTTTGCTGGTTTTACTGTAACAGTACACTGCGCTGACTGACCGCTTCCATCCTGTGCCGTTACTTTTATTACAGCCTTTCCAGCTGATATTGCTGTTACCTTTCCAGTATTTCCATCTACTGCTGCGATTCCGGAATCACTGGAGGTATAAACAACCTTTTTATTTGACGCATTTTCCGGATAGATACCTGTGGATAACTGGACGGTTTTTCCGATATCCAGCGTCTTAGCACTGATATTTAACGTAACTTTGCTTACAGCAACTGCCTTCTCCGTTACTTTTACGGTGAAAGATGCCGTCATTCCCTGGTAAGATACGGTAATGGTCTGGTTTCCAGCCTTTGTTTTGTCATAGCCGCTTACCGTATAGCCGGTAATCTTGCTGGTTGTGCCATCTCCATAGGCAGCACTTACTTCCAGTCCCGTTAAATCCAGGTCTTCTCCTGCTGTATAAGAGGTTTTAACCGGATTTTTTGTAATTGAAATAGCACTGATTTCTTTCTGGGTAAAACCGATGGTAACTGGGCCTTCCAGTCCGGTGTCCACCAGCGCATCATTATAGCGGTTATACTTTCTTGGTGTTACGGTAATCTGAATGTCATTTTTTCCTGTTTTCAACAAATTGGAAATATCCAGGGTATATGGAGCATAAAGCACATTTCCTGCTTCCTGGCCGTTAACGGTTACTTTTGCCGCCGTGTATACATTTCCAAGGTCCAGCACTGCTTTCTGTCCATTCAGATCCCCGTTCAGGGTGTAAGTTGCCTGATATATGCCATCAGCAGCAACCTTCTGCAGTTCACCCCCCTGGAATTCTGCACTATTCCATTTTCCCAGAACTTCTCCGGTATAAGTCACAGTTCTGGTATTTCCATTCTCCTGTCCAATATTATCAGCGGTTACTGTGAGCTTCTCTACGGTAACTTCTTCTGTTTTATCGGCTGCTGCTGCATCTAAGGTATCCGGGGTTCCTTTGCTTAACACATCCCCGTCAAATCCTGCTCCTGCAGGTTCACACAGCAATGCGATTGCCATGCTTCTCGTAGAAGATAGTGTGTCTGTACCGGCTTTCATCGTCATTGTAATGGTATGATCCCCATTTTCCTGTGCCTCATATATATTTCCGGTATTCAAATCCATCCAGTAATAGTTCTGATAATCGCCATTGATCTGAAGAGTGACTTCATTCTGGCTTTCTCCGATATTTCTAATATATACCAGTTCACCGCCATCTTCTAATGTGCGTCTGTTAAATCTCAGATTCGTATTTGTGGCATAGGACACCTTGGGAGCGGATACATTATCCAACACAGCTGCCAGCTCCTCTATGGAAGTAGCCAAAACACCGGTCTGACTCTCCAGCATAGCTGCTGCGGTATCCGTTACTTTCTGATCCTCTGCCTCATAATTGCCATCGGCATATCCCGGCTGAGCATTTGGGAGGCTGCCATAGAATATGATATTTGCTCCTGCTTCAGCCAGTTCAGAGAGTTTCATCATGGTAGCAACAGGCAGCTTTGATGTCTCCACTATAATAGCATCGTACGCCATATTACCGCCGTTTACCAGGATCTTTCCATCCGCATATTGTGTATCCCCTGCAACGATGCTGTCATCATTCACTGCATCCCAGGTATATCCGTTATAATTCATTGCTTTTACCGCATCTGTTTCTGACAAACTTCCATTAAATGGCATATACAAAGCGACATCCTTGCTGGCTTTTCCCTGCTGCATCAGGTAATTGGCACGGGATGCATAAGCATTCATCTGGCTGAAATAAGGTGACAGTGTATTGCTCTGGGTTACATTGATGCCCGTACTCGGCATCGGAGACCATCCTTCTTCTCCATACTGGTCAGATCCGGCACCATAACGGTAATTAAATCCATGATAGAAAAAGTTGTTCACACCGCTGGTCGCCATGATGTCATATCCTACTTTTACCTGCTCCAATGTGTTTTTAAAAGGCGTGCAGCCAAGTGTATACTGCTCACAGGTAACAAGATTTCTGCCATACAAATGTGCACCGGAGGCTACTCTTATTAATGAAAATTCATTTGCCTGCTCTGCTTCCGGTATATCCACATATTTTGCAGCTCCAATCGTGTCTATTGGCGGATTGTATGCTTCCTGACGGTACAAAAGCCCGTAACTGTTGGCAGATGATTCAAAAGCTGCAAGGCCTTCCTGGAATTTCTGGTTTACCAGTGTATTATAGTCGTATGTAATCCTGCTTTTCTCATCTGCATCCAGAGAATACGTCAGGAAACTGTCCTTTGTGCCAAGTCCCATGTAGAATGGCGCTGCGCTGTACTGTTTGTATACCGTTGGCAGATACTTCGTAAAATCATAGCCCAGACCGTTAGTCAGACTGTCTTTTGCCAGTGCATACAGATCTTTTGTATAGTACATGTCAGAATAAAATTCATAGCTGTCATTGAATACGGCTCTGATATTCTGATGGTTCTGAAGGATCTGGTTTAAATTAGCCTCTCCCAGCCAATCGTTAATGTATTCTGTAACTTTGGCACTGTCCATATGGTCAACCACAAACCAGTCATTGGCACAGTCGATTGCCTTTCCGCCGGATGGAAGATAGTAAAGTGCAATCACTTCATAGTTTTTTTCTGTATCGATTTTGTCCAGAATATCCTGGCTGAGCACCACTTGCCCATCCTTAATCATTTCATCTTCTCCATCGATAAAGTAACTGTTGTCCGTATTTAATTCCAGCTGATTGCTATAAGTCTTTGTAACGGTTTCTCCACTTGAATCTTTCGTCTGGAACTGGTTATAAGCTGGTGTTGGACCCAGAAAAGAAGTTCCGGGAACAAATTCCATGCCCTGATTTCCTGTCAGTTCCCCAATCAATACACCCTGAAGTTCCACCAGGCTTTCATCTAAGGTTCCTTTGGGATTATTTTCGGTATAGAACAGGCTTTGTTCCAGTTCCGGCAGGGCAATTGCATCTGTGGCTTCCTCCTGGGACAGTGCTTCATTTCCTTTATCCTTTAGCTCCTGTCCGCTGATTGTGGCTCTTCCCAGTGCCATATTCCCCATGGAATCTTCCAGAGTGACGTTCTGGCTGTTGGCATTCCACCCGGAACCCATATTCAGATCTACTACAATATCCTTTTCTTCTGCCATCGTGATTGCTTTATCCAGCAATTCATAGAACTGTGGGGTATAGATAGACTTGATCTGGTCTTCATCTCCGTTTACCGCCTCAATTTTGCCAAAGGGATTGATTTCAACATAACCAAATCCATTTGCAGCCAGATAGTCTATCTCTGTCTGAAGTTCCGTTTCATCCACGGCTCCTCCCGGCCACCACCAGCGCACTCCCGGTCTGTAATCCATCCCCGGCTGCTTAAATTCCTCACTGCTGATTGCACTTCCAGCTGCTGCCTTTGCATTTAATACTTCAAATCCAGGCACTGACCACAGTCCTGCGGCCATGGATACCGCCAGTAAAGCGGCTATTACCTTTTTGCTTTTTCTCATTTTCAGCCCTCCTGATTCTTCTTTTGTTCCCCTGAAGCGATTTGGTACTGCTCCGGTAACATTATCCACATTTTATCACTTTTCTTTTTTCATTCATTGTATATATATCTCTTTTGAATTGTATTTTTATGACTTTTTGCTATTTACTCTTCCATATTTTCCATTTTTGCTGTACAATAATACTCATATAAGGAAAATATGATTTTAAAAGTTTATGATGAATCGTCATTTCAACCACATAAAGAAAGGTTTCGTCGTAAATTATGGAAAATCCTGTTTTAAGTATCATGCAAACTATTGAAGAGAAATTAATGGAATTTAACCCTTTGGAAATTGTGTGCAGGGATATGTACCGGACGAAGCACGGGTTAGATCGTTGCTCCCAATCGGAGCGGAGACGGCGAATAGAAAAGTTCCGCGAATTCTTCCCGGATGTTTCAGGAGGGACAGATGGGGTATCTCATGTATTAACAGAAGAGATGTTTCATATGGAATCTAATATCGTGGTGATAAAACACTGCCGTTTCCTTCCTCCCCGTCTACATACCCATTCTTTCTTTGAACTGTTTTACATTGCAAAAGGAGAGTGCATCCACACCTGTCATTCCCATGACTATCGCTTGAAGGAAGGAGATTTCTGCTTCTGGGAATTTAATTCTCCACACGAAATTCGTTCCTATTCTGACGATTTTATCGGAATTAATATTTTAATACGGCAGAATTCATTTGATTCTATCTTTTTTGAATTATTATCGGAGCAGAGTATTCTATCTAATTATTTTAAGAGTATTCTCTATGGAAATACGGATCATCCGATGATTATTTTCAGAACCGGCAGGGATGAACTGATCCGTTATTACATTTACCGGATCTATGATGAATTTCGTGAGAAAGAACCGTATCATCAGAATATGCTCAGCAATTACGTGAATACCGTGCTGATTATTCTTCTGCGGGAACATATCGGAAATGTAATTACATCTCAAAAACCTTCCTGTGACCAGCGCCTGCTGGGTATTCTGGAATACATACAGAAGAATTACAATACAGTTACTTTCTCAGATGTCTGCCGCCACTTTAATTATTCCTCTTCGTATTTAAGCCGTTTAATCAAAAAATCATTCGGACTGTCCTTCTCCCAGATCGTTCAGCATAAGCGTATGGAAAAAGCGTGCTGGCTTTTAAAAGAAACGGACATGACAGTCTCTGAGATAGCAGCGGAAATCAATTGTTCGGATGCCAGCCATTTTTGCCGGATCTTTGCAAAGGAATACCACATGCCGCCTGTTAAATTCAGAGAAATGCAGACCGAACCTCTGCAGGAAACCAGCAAAGTGATATAGAAAAGGTTCATTTCTAAAAAATTATGGGGAAACGAAAACCCTGACAGCTATGCAGATTTTATTCTGCTTTTAACTGTCAGGGTTTTATTTTTGCCATTTTCAGACTATTTACAAGCGTTATATGTTCCGATTTTTGTTTCCGCCATTTTCTATCTGCTTTTTAAAAGTATTGCCAACGCTTTAAAATTATCTGCAGGCCGATAATACAAAGTATGCTCTTTCAGAGTAACTTCCACCGGTGTATCGGAATAAATATCAGCAAGTTCCCAGGATCTGTCTTCCGGCAGTTCTATCTGAATCATCTCCGGCAATTCCCCATCAAATGTATGCAAAACCAAACAGGCATCACGCTCTTCTCCGGCGCGAAGCAGCCCCTGCCACCCCTGTGGATTTCGCACGCTGTTCATATCCGGACCAAACCTGTAGGATTTACCTTTCTTAATAATACCAGATATTTTTTTATAGAATGCTATACCGGCATCGATCAATTCCCATTGTGGTCCATCCAATTCCGTAACATCACCGGAAATGCACATCCTGCCCAGAAACGTATTGGCTATAGAATAAGCGATTCTCTTTAAAGAATCTTCCTTGCGTATTACAGCCCAGATCTGGCTCTGCCTCGGCAGAATGCAGCGATGGAGATTGGCTGCTATGATAGGAATCTCCACACATTCATGGGCATCTGAAAATGATGCCATGCTGGTCGCCTGCATGAAGCCCGGCTCCAGGCGGTGTCCTCCGGAAGCACAGTTTTCCAAAACGATGCCCGGAACTTCTGCTTTTATTTTCTCCAGAAACTTCATGGTTGCATCTATTTTCTGACGCAATGCTTCCCCCAGAGATTCTGCTCCGTCACAACCGATTCCAATGGTATCGTTGTAATCAATTTTCATATATGTAAAACCGTATTTATTCAAAGTGCCGATTACCCGGTCTGTGAGATAAGCCTCTACCCAGGGGTCCTGCATATCCCAAAACCTTCTCATATCTGTAGTCAGTACTTTTCCATCCCGTTTCAGCAAATGTTCCGTCATTTGGTATGCCTTGGATGCACGGCCCGTATTTTCAATTTCAAACCAGATTCCAGGCTGTAAACCTGCTTCTTTGATTGCATTTACAGTCTTAGCCAGCCCCTCCGGGAACAGGTCTGCCGATACTTCATAGTCTCCCATACTGATATCCCAGGGCACTCCTTCTTCTTTATACCAGCCGCAGTCAATTACGAAATAGGTGAATCCTTTTCCCTTCACTGCCTCCAATATGCTGCTGATATTCTTATGGGACGGACATCCCCAGGTGGTACAATATTCATTAAATACAATGGGCAGATCCTGTTCTGCCTCAGGTGCCTGATTTGCGCCTTCCTCTCCTGACTTTGTAAGCCGGTAAGAGATGTCATCAATATCCCTGCATTTCCCAACACTTAAAACTGCCTGAGGCGTTTGAAAGCAGGCACCTGCTTCTATAATTTTCATCCAATGCCCAAATTCCCGGTCAGCCAGACCACCGCTCATTGCAATTCCTTCATCTTTTCTGTAAATTTCCATCTGCCAGGACGCCCCATGTGCAATCTGTGCTCCCCAGAAAATATGGTTTTTCCTGTCTTCCAGAACCAGGTAAGGGAAAAACTTATTCACTGGCATGGATCCCGCCTGCCCAAACCGTTCGCATCGTACCGCATGATCTGCCCATGCCGGTTCTAACTCCAGGCGTTCAATGGGCAGGGATTCCAGGCGGCCTTCCTGACTCCATCTGCTGCGCAGTCTGTGAACTACAATCTGATCGTGGCAGTCACCATCTATATATGGAGAAATTCCTCCCAGAGAAAAACTTTCGAACATCTCAAGCTCTGCCGGTTCACCGCTGTTATTTTCAAATTCACAAAAGCTTCGGCAGAAGAGGTCGCCTTTTGTCCATGTGAGAAAATGGCGGACAACATACCCCCGGTCATCCTTTAAACTGGTAACGACTGTTTGCTTTTTTTCCTCCTGTAAATATTCCTGTTTCCAAAATTTTAACTGCTGCACCGTCTGGGAATTACGCAGGGTACTGCCCTGTGAATATGCGCCTCCATAGGTATCTCCGGCAACCTTTATCTGAACCAGGGAATCCGGTTCCTGTTTTTTTTCAATATCGGCAGGTGCCGGTTCTGACGCTGGAAGCAGTATGAGTCCGACCTTTTCTTTTTTCTGGTCTGTTACATATCTTGCCGTCATATCGCCAAATAAATATTCTTCTAAAATCTGAATCATGTTTTCACCTCTTTATATAGCTGGTAGTCCGGCTATACTGCCACAATAAATGATTTGAAAGATTTATCCAGTGGCATCCTTCCTTTTTATTTTCTTTCAATTTTTATCCAATGAATAGCGCAAGATGGCTTGTTCTATTCCAAAATCAGCAGTGTGAAAGCGATTTTCTTTCACACTTAACCCAATGACTAGCACAGTCTGGGTTGTGCTCCTCTGCTATACTGCACAAAATCAGCCCTTTACAGCTCCGACAGTCATTCCTTTTATAAAATACTTCTGCAGGCAGATAAACAATATCGCTATGGGCAGAACCGATATGACAATCGCCGCCATAGCCGTGGTATAATCACTGGACTGTGCAGAAAACAGGGACTGGATTGCAACTGTCAGCGTTTTTAACTGTTTCTTGCTCACATAGAGGCTTGCCAGCAGATAATCATTCCAGATCTGGAATGACTGCATGATTACCAGTGTAGCCATAGCAGGTTTCAGCAGCGGCAGAACAATTTTATAATAAGTTTTAAATACGGAGCAGCCGTCAATACGCGCGGATTCTTCCAGCTCTACGGGAACAGTGGACATGAAGCTGTTCATCAGAAAAACTCCAAAGGAAACCCCTGTGGCAATATACATAAAGATAATTCCAATTCTGGTATTAGTCAAATGCATATTGAACCCAATAATGTAGATTGGTAAAAACAATGCCTGATATGGAATCAGGATTCCGATTATAAAATAAATGTAACAGAATTTGAAGAATTTATGATTGCATCTGGCGATTGCCCAGGCTGTTGTCCCGCACAGCAGTGCCAGGATCAGAACACTGATTGCCGTATATAAAAATGTATTTCCAAAAGTAGTTACCAGGTTCAGCTTTTTAAATGCCTGTACATAATTATCCAGGCTGAAATTTTCGGGAAGTGCAATCGGGCTGCTCAGATAAAGTTCTTTCTTTGTCTTAAAGGAGTAATTTAAAATCATGAAGATTGGAGCCATAAAAGCAACTGCACACAGGCTCATTATGATTTGAATGATTAAGGTGCTTTTTGTATATGGCTGGGAAGGCGTATCTTCTTTTATCTTTTTTCTTCCAAACATTATGCCTGCACCTCCTTCTTCTTTAATCCTTTTACCTGTATCAGTGCTACCAGGAACAGTACCAGCACCAGAGTTACGGACATCGCAGAACCATAACCATACTGCCTCCCGTTAATTGCCGTTGTATAAGTCTGATAAATAATGGATGTGGATGCCCTTCCAGGCCCTCCCTTTGTGGAGGAAACCAGCAGATCATATACTTTTAAAGAGCCTGTGGTGATCCCTACCACACAAATCGTGATTGCAGGTGCTAGCATGGGAATGGTAACGTTAAAAAATCTTTTTACGGCTCCGGCCCCATCCACTTTGGCTGCTTCATAAAGTTCTGACGGAATTGACTGCAGTCCAGCCAGATAAATCAGCATCCAGTAACCGATCCACTGCCAGTTATTCGCTATCAATAATCCTGACAATACTGTTTTCCCGTCTCCAAACAACATAAAGTTGATATTGGTTCCAAGTGCATCATTGATTGCCGGCAGTACATTGGAATACATTTTCAGCCATACAAAACCTACGATGACCGCACTGATCAGGCAAGGCACAAAGAATGCGGTACGGTAAATTTTCTGACCTTTAATTCCACTATCCAGAGCTACTGCAAATAAAAGTGCAACAATATTCTGGATAACGGTATTGCCAATAGTAAATAATATTGTGAACCACCATGCCGACCTGAAATCGGAATCCTGAAACAGGTCTATATAATTTTTTAATCCTACAAATGGCTTCACCGCAGACATACCGTCCCAGCTGGTGAGCGAATACCGAAATGCCATTAACATTGGTATAATTAATCCGATCGTAAAAATAATAAAACCCGGCAGAACCAGTATCAGGTATTGGCGGAACAGTTTTTTATCCATGCTTTTTTTCTTATATTTAGTCATTATTTCCGCTTCCTTTCATTGAAAAGTGTAAAAGACAGCGGGGGAAAATTCCTTTTCCCCCGAAGCCTGCTATAAAGTGTGCTCCATCCGGACAGTGCTGTCACTATTGTTAATGTCCGGAAGGAATTAGTTTGCTGAGCTGGCATCTACCCTTGCATCAGACGCTTTCAGGCAGTCTTCAAAAGTCTCATCTCCCTGAAGCCATGCTGCGATATCTTTTGCATTCTCTTCCTGGAATCCGCCCCATACCAGCTGGTTATTTCCAAGAGTTACGTCTACGATCATACCATCAGCTGCATATTGATCAATATCTTCCTGGCTGGGATTTGTAAAGGTTGGTGATACGTCTTTTAACATGGATGCTGTCTTGGTATAGTCATAGATTTCTACTGCAAGCTCCTGGTCAGATGTAAGCACATCCAGTACACAGTTGATCGCATTTTGATTTTCGCTCTTTGCACTTGTCATAACTGTGATATTTGGTTCGAATATTAATTTGGAATCACCGGTCTGGTTCGGGAACGGGAATATGCCAAAGTCAAAGTTCTCATCAATGTCCAGGAAATTCTGAATGGACCAGGATCCGGAAACCTTCATTGCCGCTTCGCCTAATACCATTTTTGCGTCACAATCTGTCTGTTCCATGGAGAACGTATTTTCAAATGTATTATCAAAGATTAATTTGTTGTTCTGATAAGCTGCCTGCATTTCTGTGCTGTCGCTGAAGGATACCTCTCCTGCCCTGAATTTATTTCCCCATTCAGGATCTTTGTTAAATACATCATTCATGGCAAACTGCATGGTTACATTTCCGATAGACCAGGTATCCACCATATGGCTTGCAAATGGGGTAATGTTTTTCGCTTTACAGTCGTCAATTATTTTCTGCAGGTCGTCCATGGTCTTAGGAACTTCCCATCCGTTGTCTTTGAACATAGTCTTGTTATAATAAACGCCCTGGTAAAGTGCATTGTAAACCATACCATAAGTCTTGCCATCAATCGTTACATTTTCTCTGGCTGCATCCAGCCCTCTGTCCAGGTATGTACTGTCGATTTCTCCCAACACGCCCTGGGGTGCATAAGTGGCTACATCCTGAGCCTTTCCGATCATGATATCCGGCAGCCCTGACTGCATGTACTGCTGCATTTTAGGCTGAAAATCATTTCCCCAGTCTACACATTCCCATTCCAGTTTAACATTGGGATATTTTTCGGCTAACGCTTCATCAATCATATCTTCAATACCGGCATCTGTCGTAGACTGTCCTGCCAATACGGAAAGGGTTACTTCTTCCTCCGGATTAACAGCTGCTGCGCTGCCCTCTGCTTTTGCCTGGGTTTCTGCTGCATCTGTCTGTGCTTCTGTCTTCGCTTCCGTCACGGCATCTGTCTTTGCTTCTGTTTTCGCTTCCGTTTTTGCTTCTGTCTGCCCCTCTGTCTTCGCTTCGCTTTTAGCCTCTGTTTCCTTTGTTCCTCCACCGCAGCCTGCCAGCATGGAAGCTGTCATAGATGTAATTAACATAAAACTGATCACTGTTTTCTTCTTCATTTTTTATTCCTCCTTCGGACTTGTCTTTGTTATGTCTAAATTATAGCGTTTTCAATTAGGCAGCAGGTAGGACAAAACGGAAAAAATAAGTTGTACAATTTTGAAAATTCTAAATCTTTTTGTTTTATGTGTTACAAAAAACCGGGAGCCAGTTCATGTATCACCATGAACCGGCTCCCGGTTATGCACATCTTATTTCAATTTGATACTCTTAACAGCCGACCAGCTGCCATTGACATTTTTCCCTTTTACGGTACGGTATCCCCGTACTTTTACATAATAGGTTTTGCCTTTTTTAAGATTCTTTATGGTATATCCGGTACTGCTTTTTTTCACCTTAACCGTTTGATATCCGGAGCTTTTTTTGGTGGAATAAGCAATCTGGTAACCGGAGGCACCACTCACCTTTTTCCAGGACAGGCGCAGGCTGGTGGATGATGATTTTTTCAGAGTTACAACAGGTGCCGCTACTTTTGTCTTTACACTTACTATGTTGGAATAATCGGAGTACTTTGTCTGACCCTCCGCTTTTTTGTATGCTTTTACTTTATAGTAATAGGTGCGGTTAAACACACGTTTGGTGTCTTTATATGTTATGACAGAGCCTTTCGTGATGGTTTTTACCTTGTTGTATTTTCCTTTTTTCGTTGTGGAGCGGTAAATGACATAGCCATCCGCATCACTGACTTTATTCCATTTTACCTGAATACTATTATAACCAGCCGATGACGCTTTTACCTTTGGTGACTGAACTGCTTTATCCGGTGAAGGTTCCGGCTGCGTAGTTTTCTCCTGAATATACAGCTCTACATTTGCAGTATATCCCTGATAGCCTATGGTAAGGGTTATTTTACCGCCTTTACCTGAATCAAATCCCGCTATCGTATAATCGGATACCGTTTTGGTAGTCCCGTCACTGTAAAGCGCAGTCACCCACAGAGAGGATTTATCAAATGCTTCCCCAGTCATATAGACTGCCTTATTTACCCATGCCGTAATATTCCTTAATACAGGATCAGGTACCGGTGCTACCGATACTTCTACCGTAAATGCTGCGGATTTACCCATATAAGAAACTGTGATTTCTTTCGTTCCCGCGGTATCAAAATCATACCCGCTTAAGGTATACGAATCATCTGCCAGCACTTTTTTATTTCCTTTTGTATCCTCAGCTGTAACCACAAGTCCGAACGGATCAAAACCGTCTCCTACATAATAAGACATCCGATCCGGCGTCTTCGTAATTTCAATACGGGCGATTGCGTTCAGCTTATCTGCTGCATTTTCCAGACGGCTTTGAACTGCTTCCACACTTTCCTGGCGTACCTGGTCTTTATTCAGAATAAAGGCTGCATTTTCCATAGAGATCAGGAACTCGTTCCAGTCCTCATCAGATGTAATTCCTTGTCCGGTCTCCTCTTCATAATGCTCATATTTCTTAAATAGACTATCCAATTCATCTTTATGGACTGCTTTTTCCAGTTTTTCTACTGCTAATTCCAGATCGTAGAGTGCATTATTAACATCAGCCATGGTAATGTTATCGGAACCAATGATCCCTTCGGCATATTCATAAGCACTGGCAAACGCTGTCCAGGTATCCTGATCATAGTCTGCTTCCTTCAGATCATAATATTTGTCAACTGCTGCCTGTAATTCGTTGGTATCCGCCTGGTTCATGATATTGATGTAGCTGATCACAGGTCCCCAAACGGCATTTGCTGCACAGGAAGTCTGTATTACCAGCTGTCCGTTTTCATCTGGTGTGGCCTTTGCTTTTATTACATATGGATTGTTGGAATCATTAGAAGCCTTAAAACCGTCTTCAATTACTTCGTTATTGAATGTCAGCTTCATCGTTCTGGGGTTCCACTCACTTGTCCAGTTTGCCGGTACATAATATCCCAGTTCCACATCGTATGATGTTCCTGCATCTAAATCAAACTGATATACTACCCCGATATCATCTACTTTCTGATCCCTGGCATAGCGGAAAGATTTTGATTTGGGTGATGCATCTGTAGCCCCATCATTTTCACATGGCCATGTCTTCACACCGGTTAAGAGATTCGGATACCGGTCATTATACACATAAGTATCTACCACGCCCCATTTGTATCCGGTTGCCGGATCTTCCCCATAGAACTGGTCTGTTACCGTATTTCTGGAACCAAAGCTGTCTCCCGAACTTACCGTAGAGGGGTCAACATCTCCGGCATTTACTGCGTATACATACTCCATCTGTTTCTTCTGGGTTTTATATTCTTTAACTTCATAATAAGCTTGCACATCCATGTCTTTCTGTACATCGGTGATGCGGACAATTCCTCCGTCTGCCGTCAGCTGATCCATGATACTTTCTCCACCGGCAAAAGCTTCCGTTAGAGAACACCCCTGATTAGCTTTAAAGGTCAGTATTACGTCCTCTCCTTTTTGTACATTAGTTCTGTCTGCGTTTACCTGGCCTCCGTCTGTAGACTTTGTGGTGACTTTACAGGTAGTATTTTCTTCCACAGCAGTTTCATCTGTGGTTTTATATATTTCAAACTTATCAAAATTAGGGGTGTAATTTGTCAATACGCCATAATCAATGTTCTCCGGACGGTGTTCCCATTTTCCTTCTTTCAGCACTCCATTGGTAACGACCTTGGAATTGTCATTGAAAATACGAATTGTATTATCTCCGGCTTTCAGGCTTACATCTACTACCTGTGCGCGGAATGTTTCATCGCTGTAAGTATTTCTGAATACATATTTTACTGCTTCGCCGCCGTTTACAGAGAAGGATGCATAGCGTTCCGTCATCTGTGCATTATAGTCATGCTTTCCAAAAAGCTCACCGCTGGATTGATAAACAGCCATTTTATAAGCGCCGTCTTCGGGCACATTTACGTGAAGTACCAGACTGTTCTGATCTGCAGCTTCTCCCAGGTCTTTCACACGTCCCAAACCAAGGATGGTAAAGTCTGGATCATCTTCCGGAATTAATTCTACGCTGTTTGCAGCCTTAATACCGCTTACATAACCGCCTTCTGATGCATATGCCTGTACATTCCGGCTGTTTCCAACTGCTGCTTCTCCTGTCAGTTCTCCCGATTCTGCCTCTACCACGGATACTGGCTGGCTGTCTCCGGCAAGTCTTACATTTACATAATCCAGATTTACGCTGCCGTCAGCATCAATATCCAGGATGTTAATTCCTTTTTGCAGGAATACGGTCTGATATGCTTTCATCCAGTTATCACCGGTTGCCACAAGTGCAATGGATGCCCGCAGATTGTCCAGGTTCACCGCATCATTATCAATATAAATATTGGCTGTCCCATCCTGTTCTGCCGAATAATTCAGGGCAATTGTATACATTCCGTTTTCCGGTACGACTACGTTAAAGCGGACACCACCGCCCTCTGTAACTTTGCGGTCTCCAAGTCCGGTTATATAGCCTCTTGCGCCTTCCTTTACGGTTGTAAGGGTTGTCTGCTCACCCTTCAGCTCATTAAATTCTCCCAGTTCCGCTTCATATGTCGTATTATACTGGGTATCTTCTTCCTCTGTTCCTTTGTAAGTCAGGTAAACACAGTCCGGAGTCGCCTTACCCTGACTGTCGGAACCTGCAATTTTCAGTGTATGGTTACCGGCTGTCAGTTTCAGATACGTGCTGTACATACCTCCCATTGACCAATGCAGGGTATTGGGAAGTTCCATTTGTATCGTTTCATTGCCATCAACGGTCAGAGTCTGAATCGCCGTATATGGCGTGTTCTTGTCCGGATCTCCGGTATTCACACCGGTTGCCGCAGAATAAACCATATCATATTTATAGTAACCGTCTTTTGGAACAGATACATTTAAAGTTACACTGTCATTTGCGGTGTCTACGTAATCCACTTTTTTTCTGTTGGAGCACGCATAGAACTGATCCGCACTTCCAATTTTGGCATTTCCGCCCAGAATACCATCTTCTGCCTCATACAGTGCTTTCCAGGTGCTGCTAAGAAGCCCGGCTGCCTCATCATCACTTGCCTGAGTCACCGTTACACGGTATCCGCTCATAGAATTCATGTCGCTCATGGGAATTGTTACGGTTCCGTTCTCTACAGTCACAGAGCCTTCTTTTACCGTACGCGGCTCATCTGCAACACCATGGAAACCGGTGTAATCCGTAGCTTCTACCTTTACATGGACTTTTGACGCCTCACCAAAAGTCTGTGTACTGTCTAAGTTGTCCAGCACAATATTTGCATTTCCGCTTTTTCCGCCAAAAATAACATTTGCGCTTTTTTTGTTCTCATCAATGGATGCCGCACCATAAAAATCAGATTTTTCTGCGTTGGATGTCTGGACGTTCAAATAACTGCCGGACATATCCCCATACCATTTAAACAGCCACCATGCTCCGCTGCCCTCGTTGTTATCTGCGGCAAGGCCATTTAAGTTATTGGAAAAGTGCCAGAACGGAAGGCATCCGGCAACATCGTAATCCTCGAACAAGCCTATCCAGCGAACCAGATTGCCGGGTGAGGCGCATTCATAACGGTCTGCATACTCATTAATTACAATTTCCCTTGGGGTAATATCCACCCCGTATTTCGCCTGGTTTTCCTCGGTAAGGTACTTCGCCTCAAGACTGCGGTAATGATTGTATTCATTGCCAAAGTTGTTAAACTGCCAGGTGGATAAGTCGTGCCAGGAGATAATCTGCGGCATACAGCTATGTTCTACGCAAAACTTAATGTATTGCTCCATAACAGAATTATTGTAGCCAGCCAGGTTAAGCCCTGCTGTCTTTGGTTCTGTCTCTATGCCGTTTTCCCGGTATACTTCTCTGAGGGCGTTAACCATGTCATTCCAGAACCAGAACATGCTATTCCAGCCTGTTACCTTATTTCCTTTGTCATCATGATATTCGCCTACCCAATTTTCACTGGGTTCATTGTATAATACATAGACTGCTTCATCCTGGATACCCTGATCGATACAAGCCTGAGCCTGCATTTTCAGAATTTCCAGATAGTACTCTGTACCGGTAAACTCATAGAACCAAAGGGCATAATAATCCGGTACATAGATCTGAATATGCTTGCCGCCTGAATCCAGAAATGTCTTCGCCGTATCCAGAACATCACCATTGGGATGCTGCATGCCATTTGGCGCTTTCTGCACAGCCGTGTTGGGTTTTAACGGTGTAATCATATTGGATGTTGGAACCTGGTCATCTCCCTGTCCGTAAAGCCATCCGGTAGCCCCATGCTTCAGTGCCCGCCCTTGCGAGGACATATCCACCGTTAGAACAGGACTGTTTTCATTACCTGCAGCCTGCGCCGTCAAAGACGCCGCCGGAACTCCTGATGTCACAACCATAGCTGCTGCCAAAACTGCCGACAATAGTTTCTTAACTGCTTTCTTCTTCATTTTCTTCCTCCTTGCAATTTGATAGTTTTATTTTAACAGCATTGCAAAATGTTTTTGTAGGACAAAATTGAAAAACGGACTTGTACTTTCTTGTGAATATTTGGAAAATTCGGTGGAACACTAAGGTGTGTTGACTCACTCAAAGAACAGTCGTATATAAAACAGGAGGTGAACCCATGACAGATAATGAATTACTACAGGCAATCACAAGCATTATACAGCCAATGAAAGATAATATTGAAAATATAAAGGAACAACTGGCATCTATGGAAAAAACCGATGATGAATTACAGGAGAATCTGAGCAGAGTGGAAAAAAATATCTTAGAATCGCAGCAAAAAATAAATGAATTTGCCCGGCAGAATTAGAATCTGTTTGGATTTCCCCCAGTTTCATTTGCTCCTGCCCGTAAGCATGAGAGCATTTGATATCTGCCTTCTGATACGATTCAAAGTTTATTAATTGATATTATTTGTATGTATGTATATAATTGGAGATGAAGAGAATAAGAAGGCGGTTAACGCATTTGCAGATTACCCGCTGATGCTTAAAATCCGTTTAATGAGTGATTAAAATGCTTGCCTTCTAAAAACCCTGATGCTCCAATAAATGATGAACAAAATAAGAGTAATGGGCGCTTAAATAATGCTGACTGAAACAGGCGGGATTAATGGCGGCGCAAATGATAATGCCATATTCTTTTGCTGTCCAGCGGTAATACAAAACCGTTTTTTGTGGGAGCCGGATTGCATGGCATAAAGAAATAAATAGCTTAACGACGGTTTTGAAATAACGATCAAAGCCGCCGTTTTTATTTTTTAAGCAAGAACTTATGTAAAGAGCTCATGTTAACCCACCCGGAAAAAAAGCAAGAATGATTAAAAATAAGCCATACATTTTTGTTATAATCTTAAATTATTGCAGTTGAAAGGAGGAAAACGAATGCAGAATAAGAGCATTGAAAAAATTATATCCGCTATCGACTATATCGAATCACACCTGACAGAGAAAACCGATTTAGATGTGGTTGCTAGCGCCGTCCACTATTCAAAGTACTATTTACACCGCACATTCACTACCAGTGTCGGTCTTACTATTCATGAATACATCCAGCGGAGAAAATTAACAGAAGCAGCCAAATTATTGGTATTTTCTGATAAATCGATATTGGAAATTGCCCTGATTGCCGGATATGAGAGCCAGCAGGCATTTACAAATATTTTCACTGCGATGTATAAGCAGCCTCCTAATAAATACAGGGAAAATGAAAAATTTTACCCACTGCAATTAAAATTTGAGTTTAAAGGGAGGTATCATATGCTTCACAGTGATAAAAAACCTGCATGGGAAGTTACTTTTGCATCAAAAGAAGATATTCCATGCTGGATGGATTTAGTCCGGCTTGTTATTGATGGTTTTCCTCATTTGTATGAAGAAGAATATATTCAGGTACTTAAACAGCGAATAGACACAAAGCAGGCATTGATCTTAAAAGATGGCGGAATTGCAACGGGAATTATGCTTTTTTCTTATCAGAACGGAAGTATTGATTTCATGGGAACCCACCCGCTCTATCGTAAAAAGGGCGTTCCCAAGGCTTTTCTGGATAAAGTAATGAGTGAACTGCTAAAAGGGAAAGACATCAGCATTACCACCTACAGAGAAGGTGACAGGGCGGACACCGGACATCGCAGGGAAATCCTGGATCTGGGTTTTGCAGAGGCGGAGCTGTTGGTAGAATACGGCTATCCCACTCAACGATTTGTATTGCCGGGGGAGGGGAAAAATGTCAAACGATCTGAATAATCAAATTCCTTTTCCGGATGAAATCACCCACCTGGCTGAAATGAACGAAAAACTGGAAGCCGCTCTGATGGAAGCGGAATCGAAAGTAGACCGGCTGGATAAAGACTATATGGAAGCCAAACGCTACATGGCAGATTACCGTGGTGAAATTGACCCCCACGAAATGTTTCAGAATGAACTTGCTTTAAAGCAAATAGACCACATTGGAGCATTTGCGGTAGGAGTACGGGATAAAATATACAAACTGAAAGATTCCCCATATTTTGCCCGCATTGATTTTTGTCCGGAAGATGAAGACCATGCAATGGTACATTATATTGGCCGCTTCACATTCAGCCACGAGAATAAACTCCTTGTCTTCGACTGGCGTGCACCCATAGCCGGCATGTTTTATGACTATGAGACAGGTCCTGCTGGATTTAATGCCCCCTCCGGAAGGGTAAACGGCAATTTAACCCGCAAACGCCAGTTTAAAATCAAAAATGGGAAGCTGGAGTATGCCCTTGAAAGCTCCGTTAATATTCAGGATAATGTCTTACAACGGGAACTTAGCCACACCTCAGATGAAAAGATGAAATCTATTATTTCCACTATTCAAAAAGATCAAAACCGCATTATCCGAAATGAAAAATCCGGAACATTGATCATCCAGGGTGTTGCCGGGTCAGGAAAAACTTCTATCGCACTGCACCGGATTGCTTTTCTACTCTATCGATTTAAAGACCGGCTGTCCGCCAAAAATATCACGATACTGTCCCCTAATAAAGTTTTTGGCGATTATATTTCCAGTGTCCTGCCCGAACTTGGAGAGGAACCTATTTATGAATCCGGATTTACAGATATCGCTGAAATTCAGTTAGAAGGAGTGATTGGATTTGAACCTGACAAGGATCCGCTGGAGTCAAAGGATGAATCCTGGAACAGAAGAGTCCGATTTAAATCAACACTTGAATTTGTCCGGCTTATGGACAAGTATATCGGACAGATGCACGACCAGATATTCCAACCCTCAGATTATACTTTTGGACCATTTACCGCCAAATCTAATTGGATACAAGCACGCTACCATGCCTACGGCAGCTTCCCTGTAAAGAAGCGTTTAAGAATGATCGCAGAAGATATTCGTGACCGCTTTGAGACCGATAATATCATGGAACATGATTTACCCAAGATCAATTCCATACTGAAAAGTCTGAATACTATGCTTATAATAAAAAATACACTTTCATTATACCGGGAATTCTACAGGCAGTTGGAAGCTTCAGACATGCTTGTAATGCCGTCCGGCAAGACTCTGGAATGGGCCGATGTATATCCATTTCTATACCTTCACGGGGCATTTGCCGGGTTGCAGGAAAGTAAAAGGATCAAACATCTGGTTATTGATGAAATGCAGGATTACACGCCCATCCAATATGCGGTCATCAATATTCTGTTTAAATGCCAGAAAACAATACTGGGGGACTTTGGCCAGTTTATCAATCCAAACCATGTGCATACATTAGAGGATTTAAAAGCATTATATGATGGAGCCGAGCTGATAAAACTAAATAAAAGTTACCGCTCTACATATGAAATTATTACCTTTGCAAGGCAAATACAGCATGTGGATTCTCTGGAACCAATGGAACGCCATGGTGAAGCTCCCCGGCTGATTCACTGTATCAGCAAACCGGAAGAAATCTCACGAATTAAAATGGAAATTGAACTGTTTTTAAGAAATGGAAATGTATCTCTTGGAATCATTGCCAAGACAAATCATACTGCTCAGATTCTATATGACCAGCTGGCGAATGATTATGACATACAGCTGATAACACCCGAAAGTACCACTTTTGTAAATGGGGTATCGGTCACTTCCATCCAGATGTCTAAAGGGCTTGAATTTGATGAAGTCATCATATCGGATGCAGACAGGAACACATATTATACTGAATATGACAGGAATCTGCTGTATATTGCATGTACCAGGGCAATGCATCGGTTGACACTGGTATATGAGGGGGTGGTGTCAGATTTAGTTGCCAAAGAAGCACAGATTATGGAATTGTAAAAAGCAGTAACCCTCTATACAAAAAGAAGATTACTGCTATATTGTAAATAACAGATCATATTGGAATACAAAAAAGTTGAACTGGCCTCCTCCTCTTTTGTATTCCACTTTTTTAGTTGACTAAAAAGTTTAAGTGTAAATCCACCGGCTTATTTTTTAACTCTCACCAGACAATTTTTCTTACAGAATGCTATACCATATTTAATAATATCTTCATACCCTTCTTCTATCAGTTCATCGTCATAGTGTTTTACTTCAATCTGATTCAAGGCTTCCTGGCACTTATCTTCCATCTTCCGGGGACTGGCAGTGCACTTTAATTCTAGGATGACGGCCTTTTCGTTAAAATCCGGATGACGAATGATAATATCACTGCGTCCATCTCCACTTTCCCTGTTTGATTTGACATAATAATCACTCATTCCGGAAAGGCATCCCAACAGAAATCCATGATAAAAGTTTTCATTATAATCTTCGTAGCTGATCGTATCTCTTAACAGCTGTTTTAATTCCTGCTCTACCTCTACCTCATCTGATTTGATAATTGCTAAATACAAATTCTGTAAATTTCTGGATTGAATCATTTCCTGAAACCATCCCATTATCTTGTGTCTGAAAATGTAAGCTACTTCTTTATTTGGTATTTTCAATGTTATAAAATGATCTCCGTTATCATCAAATCTTTCACTTACCTTTTTGAGATACCCTGTAAAAAACATAAAATTCCATAGGTTATTGGTACTGTTGTATATTTCATCATAAGTGACATCTTCATGTACGGGCTTCTCTATTTCATCTCCCTGCATTAACATTTCCAGATCGCTCTTTGTCTGGAGATCATTTGCCTTTTCTACCATTGTACGGACTATTGAATTGGAACTGGTTGTTCCCCAATAGGATATGGGAAAACCATGTGACCCATAGTAACTGTCCTTTACATAACGCACGATACTCCAGGGATTATAGACTTCTGTGTTTCCAAACAGGTAACCGTCATACCAGTCTTTGATAGTTTCCTTCTTTTCTTCCAAACCATAATATTTTAACATATCATCCATTTCAATTTCTGTAAAGCCAAAATGCTCTGAGTAGTGCACACTTAGGATCGAAATAATTTCCAGATTATTTAAGCCTGTAAAAATGCTTTCTTTTGAGATGCGCAGACAGCCTGTCATTACGGCAAATTCCAGATATTTATTAGTTTTTAACGCAGATTCAAATAAGGATCTTACGAAAAAAACCATTTCATTATAAAATCCGCTGAAGTATGCATTTTCCAAAGGAACATCATATTCATCGATCAGAATAATTACCGGCGTCTGGTAATACTCATACAGACACTTGGATAAAAGCTGTATGGAATCCAGATAAACACCTGTATCACCTTCTGCGTCCAGTATTTTTAGAATACGGTCTTTTTCTGCTTCATATTCCAGTACTTCTTTTCTGTGCCTCTGAAATTCACTTGAAATTGCTCTTTTAATGCTCAAAATAGCATACTCAAAGTTTGCTTGCTTTGCACCCTTTAATGTAAGATTAATGACGGGATACTTTCCTTGATATTTCATGTATTGTTCCCCGGTCCGGGCAATCTTTAAATCCAGAAAAATTTCTTTATTATTTTCTTCCGATATTTCAAAGAAATATTGTAACATGCTCATATTCAGGGTTTTACCGAATCTTCTTGGCCTTGTGAATAAGTTTACTTCACCTTTTAAATCTATAAGTTCTTTAATAAGCAATGTTTTATCTACAAAATAATAATCCTGTAAAATTATTTTTTTAAAGTCATCAATTCCAACCGGTAATTTTTTAAGTTCCAAATACCCACCTCATCTCTATCCAACATATTTATTTGCAATCATTATGACTTTTATAAGTGTCATATTCTTCTTAACATATGCTGCACTATATTATTAATTATAAACATTATACCATTCTCTAATCAATCTGAAAAGGGAGACATCTGATTCTAGTTT
The DNA here is from genome assembly GCA_900539655.1 of uncultured Robinsoniella sp. Classification (GTDB taxonomy): domain Bacteria; phylum Bacillota; class Clostridia; order Lachnospirales; family Lachnospiraceae; genus Robinsoniella. The sequence goes on along the minus strand of UQCR01000026.1, from coordinate 36,546 downwards.
AGCTATCATTTAACCTATAATCTAACTTATAAACAACCTAAAATCTAACCTATTATGTGACCTAAAATATAATTAATATTTTCAGCTACTCATTCAATACGCACTCTCTTCCCGCTCCCGATCCGCATATGCCAATACTTCATCCAGGGTTTTCTCCCCCTGAAGCCACAAAAGCTGCTGAGCCGCCAGATCATTCTGGAAGGACCAGACAAACTGTGAGTTGCCCAGGCTCACTTCTACGACCTGGCCATCTTTCTCATATCTGTCTATGTCATCCTGAATCCTGCTGCGGCTGGCCGGTTCTACTCCTTTTACGACTGAAGCCGTCTGGGTAAAGTCCAGGATTTCACGTTCCAGTTTTTCGCTTGTCAGCAGGGTGTTGAAGATATCGTTAATCAATTCACTGTGCTTTGTTTTGGAACTTTTCATAAAGGTCATGTTTGTCTCCCTGATAAGCCGGGCATCACCATTTTCATTGGGAAATGGAAAGATTCCCAGCTCCATATTCTCGTTATACTGGCTCGTAAACTGCATGGACCAGGATCCGGTCAGATACATTGCAGCCTGTCCTTGCGTAAATCGGCTGTCACTTTCAAACTGATCAATCAATAGTGCGTCCTGCCAGCTGGCATCCAGTATCATTTTGTTATAAGACAGACAGCGTCTTATAACCGAACTGTCCGTAAAGTTAACCCCACCCTGCCTGAACCGGTCTCCCCATTCAGGTGTGCTGCTGAATATTTCATTCATAAAGAACTGCATGGTCATATTTCCCACTTTCCAGCTCTCCCTGAAATGGCTGGCAAAGGGTGTTACACCATTTTCTTTTAGAACTTTTATAATATCACTCAGCTCTTTCTGTGTTTCCGGCACTTTCAGATTATATTTTCTGAATATCTCTTTGTTATAAATGACTCCCTGATACCAGGCATTATATGGCATTCCATACACGGCACCGTCTACCGTCACTGCTTTTAACGCTTCTGCTCTGATTCTGTCTGTATAATCCTTTGGCAGAACAGACAGATTCCCGGTATGGGCATATGCCTGAACGTCCTGTGCTTTTCCAATCATAATATCGGGAATCTCTCCTGCGGCAAACCTGCCCTGCATTTGGGAATTGAATTTTTCTCCCCAATCCACGCACTCCCACTGGAGTTTTACATTAGGATATTCCTCAGCAAGAACTTCATCAATCATATCTTCTATACCTGCATCGGAAGTCGATTGTCCCGCCAGAACCGTCAGCAAAATCCCGTCTTCGTCCTGTTGGTACACCGGCACTTCCTTCTGCCCGCATCCTGTAAGAGACAAAAGGACGGCTATGCACATCAGGATTATTTTTTGGCATGCTTTAAAATTGCTTTCCGTTGGCTGTACATAGTTTGCAGGAGAATTTGCCCACGTGAAGGGGATGCTGAGGGCTGTTTTTTCGTATACATGATATTCTCTCATACTTCCCTCTGTCCGGTAATACCCGTTCTGTAGTCTCTCGGACTTTTCCCCTCCACTTTCCGGAATACGCGGCTAAAATAAGTGTAATCATCATACCCAACCATAAAAGCGATTTCGGTAAGGCTTACCTCTTTATTAGCCATAAATTCTTTTGCCTTTTCAACTCTTAAACGAGTGATATAGACCATTAAATTTTCCCCTGTTTCCTGCCGGAACATCTTGGAAAAATAGGAACTTTCCACATTGAACTGCTGAGCAAGAGAAGACAGGCTCAATTCTTCAAAGTAGTTGCTGTCTATAAACTGTACTGCCTGTTTTACTACACTTCGTATGGAGTCTGTTGCAGCTTCTCCCTGATTGGTGACGGCAAACTCTATAATGTCGCAAAGCACTTCACACAGCACATCCGCATCCAGAAGTTCGATGATCTTATCCGCCACATCTGCCATATTTTCCATATCCATCAATTTTTTAGGATTCCCCTGCTCTGCGGTATGATCTGTAAAAATATTAAGAATTTTCTTTACTGTCTGCTTTACCTCCAGATACTCCCACTTTTCTTCCTGACATCTTCGCAGTCCAATCGTTTCAAAGATTAATTGTTTTAACGCAGATTTATTTCCCCTTTGCAAGAGGCTCTTAATCTGTTTTTCATACTCACTGCTCAACTGGTTATGAACCTTTTTCTGGTTTTCCGTGCCCCTGCCGGCAATGAGAATCTCATTTCTATTTTCGTAAATTCTGGTCATAAACAGCGCCACGGTCTGAATATATGCCATATGTATGCTGTCCATGGTATAGCTGTGCTCACTGATGCAGGCTGTTACCGGAGAATTCGCTGCCGGTGCAAGATATATGATAAGTTTTTCAGCCGCCTTCTTCAATTCTTCATTTTCGATTTCAGAAACTACAATAAACTCGTTGGATCGGAAAATATGATTAAATACCATAGAGCTCTCTTTTGAAACAATATTTTTGATTTCCTTTTTCACATGATAAGAAAGCTTATTCATATCATATTGATACTTCTTCATAAGCTCATTCAAGTTATGTATCTTAATCAGCATCAGGCTTGCGCCTGCAAAATTAATTTCACTGTTCATAGTAATGGTTGGTGTAAACGGCGTATCTTCCCGTTCCACCAAAAGGCTGAATTCACGGTCCTGTATCAGCGAGGCTGCTTTTAGCAGCTTCATTTGCCGTTCTTCTTCCTCCTGTTTTGCACACCTGCGGGTGCTGATAATCTCAAGGGCCTTCGACAGCGCATTTACCAGATCAATTTTGGTCACAGGCTTTACCAGATAGTTTATTGCCCCTGACATAAATGTATCCTTTACATATTGAAAATCATCATACCCACTTATGACGAAGGTTATAATATCAGGATATTTTTCTTTTATAATAGATAAAAGCTCTACTCCATTTATAAAAGGCATGTTTATATCGGTTATCAGTATATCCGGCTCTTCCAGTTGGATTTTATTTAACACATCTTCCCCGTCTACTGCCGGTTCCATAAACTCTAAGGAATATTTCTCCCAACATATCATATTCCTTATTTTCTCCCTTGTCCAATACTCATCATCTGCAATCAGGACTTTATAGGCTGCTGCATCCATGAACTGACCTCCTCCATTTTTACTCTTGGTATTTTCAGATATATTCTGGTTCCTTTTCCCACCTCACTTTCCACATGGATTCCATACTCTCTGCCATACAGCATTTTCATACGGGCATTAATATTATTTAATCCGATGGAGCTTCCTTTTTCCACCAGGTTAATATCGTTTTTCTCCAGAATCTCATTCACTTTTGCAGCATCCATACCAACTCCGTTGTCCTGCACACTGATCCATAAATTTCCCTCCCGCACCTGGGCGCAGACTATAATCTCCTTGTCCCCCCTGGTGTTGCGCAGTCCATGGTTTAAAGCATTCTCCACTAATGGCTGTATAGAAATTCTGGGAACTGTATCCTGAAGCACTGTTTCATCTATATCAAAGCTATATTTTACATTATCCCGCATCCTTACATTCATAACGTAAATATAATTTTTCAGATGCACAATTTCTTTTGCTACCGTAGAAAAGGGATTTTTCATATCCAGACTGTACCGGAAAATATTAGAAAGGGACTGGCTGAGTCCACTGACTTCGGGACAATTCTGAATCTGAGCAATACTACTCATGGTGTCCAGCGTGTTGTACAGGAAATGTGGATTGATCTGCGCCTGAAGCGCCTTGTATTCAGCCCTGTTTAGCAGCAGCTTCGTCTCATACTCCTGGCTGATCAGTACCTCCATCTGATCCAGCATCTCGTTGAAACTCTGTCCCAGAATTCCTACCTCATCTTTGTTATGTACATCTACCCGCAAATGGGTTTCTCCCCCTTTGATCCGCTCTATGGTCTGCATCAGCTTATCCAGAGGCTTTGTCAGTCCCCGGGATACCAGAATCGTCAATATGGCTGCGGCTATAATCATAATCAATGCAATGAAAATCAGATTCTTTGTAAGCGCCTTCTGATTCTGCACCAGCAGTGACCTGGGCATGAGAGAATAGGCATCCATGTTATACTTCTTCTGAGGAACCTGGAAAAACACCCGTTTCGATGTGGTTAATAATTTTGCTACATCACTGGATGATGTAGTCTGTATCTTGGCGCTGATTTCATTGTAGTATTCCACATCCTTGCCTTCCAGGCTGCCGATACTTACCGCCGGCCTGTCTCCGGATGGCTGAATCCACATAAACATTGTTTTATCCGTACTGTACTTTTCCATGATAGAACGGATAACTTTGCTGTCAATATCGCAGACCGCATATCCGATTACATCATTTAAATTGCTGTTATTATAAATCTTCAAAACCAACCGAATAATATCCGTTTCCCGGTATTGGTTATAATAACTGGATATCAGCATCGTCGTATCGTCCGACTCCACATACTCTTTCACAACCCCTGCGTTTTGGTTCTCCGCATCCTCATAAATATCCGTCTGATAATTATGCTTGGGCGTAACTGCCCTTCGATAAGTGCTGATAATCTCGTGCTGCGGATTGTATAGATACATTGCCACCACTCCATCTGTAGTGGCAAAATGGCTGGTGCCAAAATTATAAGCCAAACGATAATAACCGGTTCTCAGATTTTCTATTTTCTCTTTATTTTTCAGTCCTTGAATCAAGTCTTTTTCACCGTAAATCTCGATCATATTGCTTTCCATATTTTTTACAAATCCATATATTTCGTTCTGCATGTTTTGCAGCGAAGCAAAACTTTCCTCTTTCGCCTGATTATAGATCAGACCTGATGAAGAATTTTCAAACAAGATGGTCTGTAAAATAAGTGCAAACAAAGTCAATCCCAGGCACAGGATTAATATTTTCACCCTCATCTTAAGATTTAACTCTAATCTTTTTTCCCTTTTTTCTTTGTCATGGTCTTTCATATTTAAATGGTACCTGCCCTTTGCACTGTTATTTTATATCGATGAATTATCATTTAATAAACTGTCCTGTCAACTGTTACCATATTATCATATATTTATAAATTTGCAAATGTCAAACACCCTGTTTTTGTGTAAAAATACTTTTTGATAAAAAATATCCCTTCAATCTGTGTCAAATTTCACAACAAATGAAGGGACATATCTATTCTATTAATCTAAATAATGATTCAAATACTCTGCGCCAGGCCCACCCGCATATTCATAGACATCTTCTGTAAAAATGCGTCCGCTGAATATTGGATAGGGTAACGGAATGCGCACAATATCTCCTCGAATTACCTGCAGTAACAAAGGATCTGCAATTACAATGTCTGCCTTTTGTCCACACAATTGCCCACACAATTCTTCAGGAGAGGTGAATTGTAACACCTCTTTAGCATATTGGCGGTAAAAGGACTGCATCCCCCGGGTCGGGGCATATGCTGATATTTGCACATTTGTAAACCCTTTTTCCGTTTGAAGATAATTTTTAATTCCATAAGACAGCACAGGTTCACCAATGATAACAACATTTCTGCTGTCTCTACTGTCTGAACTCTCAGCCTGCCTCATTACTTGTTCTAAATACTGCGTTTTATTTTTGATGGAAGCGATTTTATTGATAAAACTTTCCAGCATCCTTTCACCCACCGGCATTGCATCCACATATGGTATGTTATATTTATCTTTCATCCACTGTGCCAGTTTCAATCCTTCCGTACTCACAACCCAAGTCAGAAAAGGGAGTTCGGCATTGCTTTCTGTTTCCTTGTTACTCCAGATCGTAACACTGCATCCCATATTTTTTAGCCGCTCTATTACAGGATTCAGATGTTTGATTTTACCTGTTCCTAATCTTGAATATCCCAAAATCCAGATGTGGCAGCTGTCCCTTTCATCAGGCGGATGCTTTAAGAGCAGTTTCTGTCCCAGCATAAGCCATGCCTGAGCCATTGCCGGGGGCGCTCCTTCAAATCCGTCGCTTGGCAGATATACACAGGGTCTGCCGGATTTTTCAAGTTCTCCGGTTATGCCTCTTACATCCATTCCAACCGTTTTAATGACCGCACTTCCCAATAGGCATAAAAGTCCCTTGCCGGTAAGTTGATGGACAGCTGCATCTATAAGCTGTTTTTCACATCCCAGACAGACGTTGGCATCATGAAATCTGGTGCTTTTCAGGTCATTCATACTGTCTGTTCCATCAGCGCCTTCGATACAGCTTTTACATCCTCCGGGTGTAAGCAGTAAAGTTTCACAGTTCCATTCCTGCAAAAGTGAAGCAATACCTGAAAAATCGGGGGCTGGATGAGGGATTAAGCCCACGGCAGTTGCTTCCTTACCTGAACACGTTACATTCCCTCCTTCCGGATTTTCTTCTTCAATTTCCATAAATATTCTGCGAAGTGATTCCGCCGGAGGTTTCCTTCTTTTTACCAGGGGGCCTCGGTACAGTATTTTAACAGGGATCTTATGGGGATTGGATACCTGCTCCAGCTCTTTTTGAAAATCCCACAGGGTCAGTACTTCCATGCAGGAGGCATATACGATTACGCCCCGGACACCTTCCATTTCCAGCGCCTTACCAATGCATTTTCTCAACTTAGTGCCTTGTAATCCCATTCCATATTCCCGGGCATTCACCGGACAGCCGAAGAAATTCTTCAGCTTTCCCAGTCTGTATGCCCGAAAATATAAGATACGTACGCAGGCTAAAGAACCGGCTGCTACCAATGCCAATCCTTCTTCATTCAGGATCTGGTCCGGAATTTTCTGCATGTCAGGTGACTCTTCTGCCAGTACCTCTTCTATCTTACACTCATTCATAAAGCGATTTCCTCGTTGAAAATCTCCATACCAAACTGTTCCAGTTCATCTTCATCTAATCCCCGGAATAGGGTATCTGCCTTGTGTATTGCAAGCCTTTTCGCAAATTCCTTTAAGACGGCAGTATTCATTCCCTCGGGAAATACCTGGGTAAAAAGCCTTCGTTGAAATTCAGCAATACGCATTTCACTGCTTTCCCGGATCACGGCTGTAACTGGTGCTCCTGTTATTGAAGAAAATCTATCGATTACGCGTATATCACCATCGTCTTTTACATGATTCAAAATCAAACCGCCTAACAGGCTGTTATCCTCAGTTGAATAGCGCCTGATGCCTTTTAATATATTGTTGGCTGCATAGACAGACATAAAGTCCGGAGATGTAACCACGTATACCTGATCTGCATAATGCTGTCTCATGGGAACTGAAAATCCGCCGCATACCACATCTCCCAGAACATCATACACTATGACATCCCAGGATTCATCCAGAATTTCCATGCGCTCCAGTTCATCCATTGCTGCAGTGATTCCAAGTCCTGCACAGCCACAGCCCGCCTGGGGGCCTCCTGCCTCCAGGCACTGTACGCCGTTTATACCCGTAAATAACACATCTTCCCGCACTAAGATACCATCCTTTTCATTGAGCTGGTCCAGGACGGCAGGTATCCTTTTTCCCATCAGGCCTCTTGTGGAATCTGCTTTCGGATCACAGCCTATATGCAGTACTTTTTTCCCTTCAAAAGCCAGTACCGCTGAAACATTGGAAGCAATCGTTGATTTTCCGATTCCTCCTTTTCCATAGAACGCTATTCTAATTGTTTTCATTCTTATCCCCATGGCATGCTGCGGGTCTCCCTGCAATTCTGCCGCCTTCCATTTTTCCTGCTGCACAAACTTTTCTTCCTACTTCTTTCATATATACCATATGGACATCAATATCATACAGGCGCTTCAGATTTTCCTCGGTCATAATCTCTTCCGTACTTCCCACCTGCAGTCTGCCATCTGTTCCCAGCATACCAACTGTACCTCCCAGGAGCAGCACATGGTCCGGCATATGGCTGGTTATAATTACTCCATATCCTTTCTCCGCTAATCTGTTAATTAACTGTATCATGCGCAATTGATTACCATAGTCCAAATGATTGGTAGGCTCATCCAGCATAATGATATCCGGCTGCTGCACAATCGCCCTGGCAATGATCACCTGCTGCCGCTCCCCACCACTCAATTCCGTATACGGACGGTTTGACAGATGTGTGATCCCCAGTTCCTCCATCGCTTCCCTGACCAGTTTATAATCTTTCTCCTGAGGCTGAGCGCACAATCCAAGATAAGGTGCCCTCCCCATAACAATAAATTCCTCTACAGAGTATGCATATGCCGGAGTATGTGATTGAGGAACATAGCCGATAGTCCGGGCTATATTTTTCAACGAAGATTGTTTCATATTCTGTCCTTGTAATAATATCTGCCCTTTTGCCGGATGCAGTAAATTAGCCAGGCAATTCAAAAGCGTGGATTTCCCTGCACCATTTGCTCCCAAAATGGAAAAGATTTCTCCTTTTTGCAGCGTAAAATTAACATTCTGGAACAACATCCGATCATGACCATTATGATATGAAAATGCAAGGTCTTTTACTTCTAGAATCATGACAGCTTCATCCTTTGCTTTAATAATAAGTAAAAATAAAACGGGGCTCCAATTAATCCTGTTAAAATAGAAAGGGGCAGCTCTGCACTTGTCAGATTTCTCGCCAGCGTATCGATGAACAGTAAAAATATAGCACCCAATACAGCGGAAACCGGCAGCAGTTTTCTATTGTCCGGTCCCACAAGCATTCGTCCAAAATGAGGAATCACCAGACCGATCCAGCCAATGGTTCCACTGATACATACTGCACTGGCGGTAAGAACCGTCGCACAAAAGATAACCAGTCCCCTTGATTTTTTGATATTTGTTCCCAGCGTTTTTGCCTCGTCTTCTCCCAGTGAAAGTACATTTATCCTCCAGCGGATCAGCAGCAGCACAATAAGCGATGCAATAATCGCCGGACCGGCATAGGCGATGTCTCTCCAGACTATGCTGGAAAGGCTCCCCAACTGCCAATGTGTAATGGATGCGAGCTGCGTGTCCGGATCAGCCAGATATTTCAGCAGACCTAACACGGAATTCATCAGCCCGCCCACAATTACCCCTGCCAGCACCAGAGTCATCATAGAGTTATTCCGAATAAATCTGGGAATTGAAGTCGCTGCTAAAACAGCTAAAATTCCGCCTCCAAAAGCAGCGATCTGGATTACCAGCTGGTTAGACTGAAACAAAATTGCCAGAGATGCTCCCACACAGGCTCCTGCGGATACCCCCAGCATATCCGGTGCCACCAGCGGATTTTTAAAAACGCCCTGGTAAGATGCTCCGGATAAGGATAACGCTGCTCCCACGAGCAGAGCCGCCAGAATCCGGGGCACTCGCAATGTAAAGATAACCCCTTCCGCCTGCTTATCCCAGGATTGGGGAATATCAATTATCTTAGAACATATTATTTTTATAACATCAATTGGAGAGATAAAATATCTCCCCAATCCAATCGCCAGTATTGTCAAAGCCAGCAGAAGCAAAATCATAAACGTTAAAATCACCCCATAGGTTTTCTTCTTTTTAGTCTTCGGTTCCATAAGGTGCCTCTCCCGTCTCTATTTAGCACTGTCTGCATTTGCTGCGTCACTCATGATCTGTGCCATATCTTCATCCGTTAAAGTATACTGGAAGTAATTTGAAAAGTAATCCTTGACTTCCTGTTCCATATTTATATCAGAGAAAATATCCGGCTGAATCAACGTTGCCAGCCACATCATCATCAGGGGCGTTTCCACACCCGGTGCATCCCAGCGGTAAATTCCCAGCGGAGTTTTATAAACTTTTTTATTGATTACAGCATTTACCTGGCTCCAGTCCTGGCCGTCAATTTTGTTCTCATACAGATCACCTGGAACAAAGTCATCGAACCAGCTCAATAAAATAATATCCGGATTGATCTTCAATATTTCTTCCATAGTTATATCAGAGATATCTGCAGCCACGTTATCTGCCCCAGCCAGTTCCAGCGCTTCTTTGATGAAATTATCATTTCCCTGAAGCTTTAATTCGGTATTTCTTAAATACAAAACTTTTGGTTTTTCAGCCTGTGATACTTTGTCCTGGTAAGACTTGATACGGTCATAGGTTTTTCCATAAAGGTCAATGAATTCCTGTGCCCGGTCTTCTTTTCCAAGTAACTGTCCAATGGCTTTAAAGCTATTCTGAAGCTCCTCAACTGTCTCATTTTTCACCATAATCGGTGCTATTCCCAAATCTGTCAGCTGCTTTGCTTCATCGGTCTGGTAATCCCAGATCACTACCGCCTGTACGCCTGCCTTCACCATTTCTTCCATATTAATAGAAAAATCTTTTCCAATATTGGAGGTGTCAAGTTTGCCGTAGTTGCTGTCCAGCTTCTCAAAGAAGTTACCGGTATAAGCCTTCATAGCTCCCGGATTAATGGAAACCATACGGTCTGAGCTTCCGTCAATGGCATAGATTACAGATGACCAGGGAAGCGGTGTAACTGCAATTTTTGTAATATCCGCCGGCACCTCCACTACGTTGCCCGCCGCATCCGTTACTTCACGGACATTCCCATCTGCCTGTTCTTCAGAATTTGCAGACTTTGTCTGGTTTTCCGTCAGACTCTCTGTCCCCTTTACATTCTGGCCTTCTACAGGTTTTTCGGTCTGAACTTCTGTCTGACTGTTCGTTATTTCTTCGGTCTGAACTTCTGTCTGACTGTTTGTTGTTACTTCGCTCTGATTGTCTGCTTGGTTTGTTCCCTGTCCGCATCCGGCAAGCAATGTCATACACATAGCGGCTGTCAGGACCACTGCCGCTGCTTTTTTCCATAGTTTGTTCGCCATCTCGCTTTTCGTGTTCTTCCTGGTTTTCTTCTTCATGTTCTTTTCCTCGCTTTTCTAAATTAAAAAAATCCTTTTCCGAACATCAGAAAAGGATATGCAAAAAGAGAGGTTCTCCCCTTTGCGATACCCTCATTCAATGTTTCGTTAAATAAAGGGTTCCGGCAAAATATTCAAGTATCCTGGCTCGACTTCATTGCTGCAACAGACTTCCCGGATTATTCCAGTGTCAATTTTGTTACAGCTCCGTCCTACAGTGGCGGCACCGCGCCGGTTTTTGACCGGCTTCCATAAAATATTCTGCTTAAACTGTTTTTAATATAACATATCAACTTTATTAATACAACCGCTTATCTAAAAGTATTTTTCTATTGCCTGCTATCAATTTTTTTGATAGTATAAATCAAAGGAGGATACTGCCATGACCTTACAGAACTTAAAATATATTATAGAAATATCTAATTACCAGTCATTTTCCAAAGCAGCCCAGGTACTATTTGTTTCCCAATCCACACTTTCTACTGCCGTGAAAGAAATAGAGCAGGATCTGGGGATTACCCTGTTTCACCGCAGCAACCGAGGTATTACCCTGACCTATGACGGAGAAGATTTTATCCGCTACGCAAAGGAAATCGTTGGGCAGACACAATATCTGGAACAGCGCTATCGTGCCAGAAATTCTATCCCCATGCGCTTCTCCGTTTCCTCCCAGCATCTTCCTTTTGCCATTCGTGCATTTACCCGATTTTTATCAGAACTGGCTTTTACTACCTACGATATGGCAATTCGGGAATGCGATACAAACTCTGTGATTCATGATGTTTCCAGCAGCAAAAGTGAACTTGGCATTCTGGCAATTCAGGAAACCAACCTTCGTACACTTCAAACATTACTGACTTCCTATGATATTGAATTCCACGAAATTGCCCTGATGCAGAACTACGTTTTCTTCCGTACGGGCCATCCCCTTGCGGGCAAATCCCGGATTACATTAAAAGATCTGGAGGATTTCCCTTTTGTCACTTATGACCAGGAGACAAAAACATCCCATTTTACCGAAGAACCTTTATTTTTCAATATCCTGAATAAAAATGTACATGTCTGTGACCGCTGCACCAAAATTGCATTAGTGCGCAAAACAGACTGCTTCAGTATCGGTCCTGATCTGACAAACAGCAATGCCGATACCTTTCACAAAGGCATGGGCGAAATTCTAGCCAAACCACTTCACGAAGAAATAGGCAGACTGCATCTTGGCTATATCAAGAAAAAAGGACATAACAAGAGTATGCTGGGGAAAAAATATCTGGACTTTCTGATGGAAGATGTAGCACTCATACAGAATTCGTCTGTGAAATAACCAGATAACTTGTCCTTGCGAATTTTTCTCAGATACATAAAGCTGTGTCCATATCTTTCTGATATGACAAGAATAAATCCGCCAGTAATGGATCGAACTGGCTCCCTGCATTTTCCTCTATTTCATGACAGGCATATTCATTTGAGATATCTTTGTTATAAGGCCGGCAGCTGACCATGGCATCATAGCTATCCGCAATAGAACAGATTCTGGCTGCCAGTGGTATCTCTTTGCCCCTCAGGCCCTTGGGATAACCCATTCCGTCCCAGCGTTCATGATGGTACTCCGCCATTGCCCATACCGTCTGCACATATTTTTGATGTGATTCCTTCAGCAGGCTGATTGCAATATCTCCACCATAAAGAGCGTGCCAGTATATCATAGACCTTTCTTTTTCCGTAAGCAGGTCTTTTTTACAAAGCACTTCTCTGGGGATCAAAATCTTACCTGCGTCATGATACAGAGCACCCAGCCTTATTCCTTCCAGACAAATCTGTGTGGTTTCATCCGGATAAAGCTGTTCTTCACAGGTTTTCTTAAAAAGCCGGCAGGCATTACGCGCCGTAAAGCTCTGATGGATATAGACCTCTCTTGGCAGATTTTGATACAGCCTTGTGATAATCTTCTGCATCGTATTTGTGGTTAATGTTTGCATGCGTTTCCCTCCTTTACCGCTCATTTCAAAACAGAAAGCCTGCAAAACCGGCTTTCTATTGTCAGTATTAAATCAGGATATTCTTTTCCTGATCCATCATCCGTTCTACAAGTTCCTGTTTATACTTTCGGGCAATAGGAATCGATTCTCCGGTGTTTAAAAATAATTCATTTTTATCTATATAATCCACATATTTCAGATTCACAATGTATCCTCTGTGAGTCCTCATAAATGTGTCATCCTTAATCTTCTCTTCAATATTTTTCATACTGTCATAAAAAAGAATCTCTTTCTTATCCCTGCATGTTATGCTGATCATACGGTGATCCACTTTCAGATATACGATTAGTTCTAAATGAATCCTCTGTATTTTTCCATTACTGATAAACTGCAGGGAGTTCTTCTTGTTCCTCACAATCTCCCGAAAACATTTTTTCATAACCAATTCAAATTTTTTATGGGTAACCTCATTCTCTATAAAATAGTAAAATGGGTTCACTTCATAGGATTCAATAATATCCTCTGTCTGATTGCCCAGGAATAGTATCTGGGTCTGAAAATGATCTTCTCGAAATGCCCTGGCTATTTCGATTCCTTTCATCCTGCCAAGTTCCCATCCGATGACGATTATATCTAACTCATGTGTCCAGTCATCTTTACAGAAAACTGCTTCTTTTCCATTTTCATACAGCAGAAAATTTGTTTGATATCCATACTTTTGTGCTATATACCGAATCAGGCTTTCATAAACCTGCAGCAGATACAAGGAAGCATTGCATAATAAAATATAAAGTGTCTTAGTGTCCGAAACTAATCCGGAATCTGACATATCGTTCATGGTCATCGTCCTGCTTTCTGTTTCTTTATTGGCCATACTCAATTCCAGCTGTCCGGATTCATCTGCAGGATTTCCTTCTTTACTGCCATGCTGTTTTTCGTACTTAACGGAACCATGTCCCCGGAATACATTTCCAGCTTATTTTTCATTATATTTTTTACATACTTCAAATTAACTATATAAGACCTGCTGGTTCTTAAAAAGCCCTTGTTCCTGATCTTATCTTCTATTATTTCCATGTTTGCTATAAATTCAAACACATCTTTTTGCATATGGATGATAATATTTCTGCCATAGACCTCCATAAACTGGATATCATCCAGCTGGATTCTCTTCATCACACTGCCTTTTTTGCATAATATTCCGTCTTTTACCTTTTCCTTTTTGCGGCTCATCACCTGAAGAAAAACCTCTTCCAGCTTTTTCTGGTATTCATTTTTCATTAAATAATAAAATGGAAAAGTATCGTATGCGTCTACCGCAAATTCCCTGCTGGAGGTGAGATAGATTATTTCCCCTTTATATCCTTTTTCCCGCAACATCCTGGACGTCTCCACACCATTCATTCTGTCCATTATAATATCCATAAAAATAATATCTATATGGCTTTCTGTAAAAATTTCAAAATAATCAATCACTTCCTCACCACTGGTAAATATCTTAATATAAATATCAAGATTGTTTTTTTCAGCTATTTTCTTCAAACATGCTTCGTATTTTTCCAAAATTACGGTATTATCATCGCATAAACAAATATTTACCATAAGATCACTCCCTGTCCGCTCTAAATATTTAAACAGCCTGACTCATAATATCACAAAGCAGAATCTGCATAATAAATATACCTTTTTCTGTAGTCAGTTCCATGATGCCGTCATATCGCTGTACTGTCTTTTCTATATTCTTCAGTCCAAATCCATGATACTCTTTTCTTTTTTTAGTAGTTTCCGGTCCATTGCCTGTTGTAACCAGCGTACCCTGCATTGCATTTTCAATTTTTATTTTCAGCAGATTTCCCGCACAGCCTGCAACCACATGGATAAATCTTTTTTCTACTTCTACCTTTTCGCATGCTTCTATTGCATTATCCAAAGCATTTCCAAAGATTGCACACCAGTCAGCCGGCTGTATATTCAGTTCTTTTTTCAGTTTCAGATCAATTGTCAACCGGATATTTTTTTCTTTTGCTATCTGCGCTTTTTCGGATATGAGGGCATCCAGAATGTAATTATCCGTATGCACAATTTTTTCATTGTGGTAAACCTGTTTGGAGATTCCCTTCAGGTACTCTTTCGCCTTTTCTGACTTCCCGTCCTCCAGCAAACTGCCCAGACATAACAAATGGTTCTTAATGTCGTGCTGATATGCACGGATTTCCTGATTCATATTCACAATAGACTTATAGTGCCTCACCTGGTTCTCCATCTCATGCTCCAGAAGCTGCTTTTCCGTTTCCAAAAACTGTTTTTCTGTTTCCAAAATTTGCTTCTCCATCTCCGCATTTCGTTTTGCTATCTCAGTCCGTTTTCTCAATTGGTCCACCATCAATTTAAATGCATCCGAAAATTCTCCCAGATACTGGATCTGAACATTGAAATTTCCTTTTGCCACCTGTTTGGTCTGCCATGTTATATGACTCAGTTTCGATTGTAAATCTTTCAGTGGCCCCAGGAGCGGATTTTGTCTTTCCATCTGGCGATCCAGTATCCCATCTGACATCTCACTAATGTATTCGTACATGTCCATTATTGATTTCCCCAAAAACAGCAGTGATTCGGAAAATTCCCTGTACGGCGGATCGAATTGTTCCGGATCCAGATAAGCAGCGGGATGGTCATAAAGAACATGATTTACATATTTCTGCATCCGTTCTATATTTTTATCCATAAACGTCACCTGTTTTCCTGATCTTAATTGCTGCCTTCCACAGCCTCAAACCTGCAGACACGGTCTCCCTTTGCCCAGCAGTCAATTTCCGTTACCGTATAAGAATTGCCTGTATATTTCTCCAGAATGCCATCCAGAAATCCCTCATCATAATTACAGACTGCCATGCCCAGTACGGGTAGTCCGGAGCAGTCCACATCCTCACTGATCGTAAAGACTGCTTTGCGCTTTTTATCATCAAAAGATTCCATTCTCAAAATTCCTATTTTATAATCGGCGAGAACATTTTGCAGGTGAATCAGGAAGGAATCCATACCCAGGGATAAATCCAGTACCTTTTCTGCAAATTCCATACCTGCCTTTTTCCCACATTCCCTGAGTATCTGGACTGTCTTGTTGCTCCCATACTCCTGCTCCAGCGTATCTCTTAAACTATACATAAATAATCGGTAAACAATTACAGGCATCTCTGGTCCCAGATTTTTTCTTCCTGTCTGTACATCTCCCAGAATATCAAGAGAATATATATTTGGTTTTCTGCTTTCCATATTTTCCATACTTGTCATCTCTTTTCTCTATTTAATTTCTTTCAATCAGCTTTTCACAGTGATTACCAAACCTGCTTCCACTGCCCCCACCACCTCTTCTGTCTTCTGGTCCAGAACAGAAAAGACAGCTGTTGCCGGGTACTCCCCTTTGTCCAGATGGCCGGTCAATTCGGCATATCGGATCCGCTCCCCCGGGCTTAAAATTTCAGATGCATAGACTTCCTTATCAGATTCATCCAGAGTTATAATGACAGACATTTTATAAGGGTTATCCACTGGATTCGCAATCATAATTTCACCCTTTGCATCTGCGCTATCAAACTGGGGACGCGCCAATATCTGAAACCGGAAATTTTCTGTATCTGCTTTCTCCTGCAGCTGCTCCATTACCGGAGTCCCGGTTTTTGCATCCTGATCCAGTTTGTATCCTTCATATATATGAACCCCGCCTGCTACACACAATAATATACACACTCCGCCCCACAACACCCCCTTTTTCCATCTGCGTACTCCCATTCGCTTATGTCTGACCTGCATATTCCGGTGCCTCCTTTGCTACAGTTTATCTTTTGCTACAGTTTATCCTTTGCTACAATTTATCTTTTATCTCAATGCTGTTGACTATCAGTTCTTTTTTTGGTTTTTTTGAAGCATCTACATGTACCATTGATAGATCTTCAGCTACATTCAATCCTTTGACGATCTGTCCGAATACTGTACTCTTATAATCCAGATAATAGGCTCCGCCAATCTCCATATAAGTATCAATTGCTGGCTGATATCTCTTCTGTAACTTTTCAGGTACGCCTTCCGTGTTGATTGACTGTATTTTCTCATTCAGAGCGTCTTCAAATTCCTGAATCTCATCTTCACTCATTTTACTTTTTTTATTTTTCTCATTTAATTCCCGGTTTCCGTCTCTGACCAGTTCATTCATGTACAAATTTGCTGACACCAGTTTGCGCTCTTCCGGAATATCACGGTTTACTACAAAATAAAATTTGTTTTTTTCTGTATCTGAATTCCCCCCTGTCATTGCCAGGGCACCCGGGAAATGGTGTAGCCCGTCATCGTATTCATTTGCTGGAGTCTTATCTCCATCCGCCAGTTCTACATCTGTTCCTTTTGATCCCGCCTGAATGGTATTGCCTTTATCAATATAATCGAATGGGCTTCCATTGTAATACCCCTGCTTTGCAAGGCTTATAAAATACGCTACTGTTTCGGGCGCCTGTTTGGGATAGAGAACGACGGTAATATCTCCGGCAGTAGTATGGAAAACGGCATATGGACCGTCGCTTTCTGCGGTTTGGGGATTTTCACCTGCTTCTTTGGCTTCAATCGGAAACGTTTCTGATATATCCACACTTTTAGTAACATAATTGCTACCGCTGCTGCAGCCTTGAAGTGCTGCCATCGCCATCACAGCACATATTGTAAATAATACCTGTTTTTTCATCCTGTATCTCCTGTAAATGTGTAAAATTCTATTTTATATCCTCTGAGGACTATACTTTCAGCCATGTATGTTTAAAAGCATATCAGCCCATCTGCGTAAGCTTCCCAAATACGGCATAACGGGCATTGGAAAACTCGTAAGAGCAGGTACATAAAATTAAAATTCTGTCGTCTTTTTCCGGAGTTATGCCGCTTTGAAAAGTGGATTTTCGAATGATATCCTGAATCCACTCTTTTTTCTCCCTCCGGCTCCCAAAGCTCAAGGGGAAACCCTCTCTTCCACTTAAGATATTTCCTGCAAACAATTCTACCTCATAGGTTTTTTCGCTGGTATAGAGTATCATCCGGGGATGCTCATCATAATAACGCTGTTCTTTATACGAAGACAGCGGGGAGAACATCCTGCCAAGTGTAATATGGTGTCCGTAAATGATGGAAATTTCTTCAGTGAAATCCGGTTTATTGCGGTAATCCAAAAAGATGGCACCTATATCATTTGGTGATCCGTCCGACAGATGGTTAAGGTAATAATCATTGTCCTTACCCTGCACTACCAGATAATCGATAGTCGTCCCCGGACTTGTCAGCCAGGCAGCTCCGTCTCCATTCAGGCGTTTCAGCTTCATCAGATCCGGTATCTGAGCCGTTTCACCGGTTTCTTTCCGGTTATAAATATCCTCTCGAAGGCTTTTATAATAGCTTTCTGACGCAATCAGGGGTGCTGCATCTCTGTAGATTTCTTTTCCAAAATATATGGCACCACCTGTCAGTATCACCAGACAGAGAATCAGTAAAACCCTCCGGAATTTATTCCTTTTCATTTTCCTTCTTTCTATATAGGTAAAGTATGATTAATAATGCGGCAGTCACACAAAACCCCAGTCCTATAACCCCATATCCAAGTGCCTGTTCTATTCCGGTCTTCGGGATCTGTCCGTTGTGGGGCGGATTCTGATTGCCCGGGGGATATGTGACAGGTTTTTTTGTTGTCTCCGTGGTACTGTTTGTTTCTGTCGGGTCGGTTCCTTGTGTATCATCCGTATCCCCGGGCTCCTCTGTTGCCTGAGTTTCATCCGTTTCTTTGGGTTCCCGGTATAGGCTGACCTCGATTTCATAAGGCAGGGTTATGGCATCCAGAAGCACTTCTCCTTCTGCAGGATATGGAAGATAATCTTTTTTATAGACTTTCCATCGTATCTGGTTGGTTTCGAATTCTGCAAGTGTACCTTTTTCCCGGGACTTGCTTTCACCCTGTAAATATTGCTTCTGAACATCCGCTCCCGTTCCATATGCCACATCCAGTTGGTAAATTCCATCTGTACCGCTTTGTCCAAATAATACATACCTGTCAAGCTTTGGAACGTATAATTCTACAGATGCACCCTCGATGGGTTTTGCAGTTTCTTCGTCCTTTACGATAAACTGAAGCTTTCCCATATAGTCAACGACTACTCCCGCCGATATATCGGTACTGCTTTTCCCCGGCGTATAGGACTCAGTTGGCCTTACTTCTCCGGAAGTTCCTGATTTTGCTGATACACTGCTGCACCATGCCAAAAATAGTGCCAGCACCAAAATTGTAAGACAGCGTGTTCGTTTTATTAATACATTCACTTCATAACCACCTCATCTCTCTATTATCACCACTACTTTTCTGGCTGTTTCTCCGATATATCTGTCATCTTCCGGCTGGTAGAACTCTATCAGCACTGTACAGGGGTATACGCCCGGTTCCAGTTTTGTGTCCAGATATATGGTATCTATGTAAAATCCGGGATCTATCCCATCTGATTCATATAGTACACTGCCATCCTGATCGGAAAATACGCTTCCTCTGATACAGAATCTGTTCTGGCTGTCATTGGCAAAACGAATTGTTCCTTTGTCCTCTGTACTTTGGAAATAGATGACCGATTCTATACTGATATACTTCATAGCTTCTGCCAATAGCATGTTCTGTTCTTCTATTCTGTCATCTTCTCTTTCTCTTGCTGTGTGATCTCTGACCAGCGGAAGTTCTAATGGATTCCATGCTGTATAGATGCCAAGTCCGGTATAGAATCCTCCTGCCAGCATACATATAGCGGAAGCTGTTATAATCAGCTTATTTTTCCACGCCTGTTTTATCTTTATCATGAATAAACTTTTCCATCTTTTATTCGAAGCAGAACATTTACTTTTGTTTTTGCTATCTCATCTTCTGTTTCATCCAGGGCGTATGTGGTAAATATAGCTGTGGCATGATATTCTCCGCTTTCTAACTTTTTATTCAGCTCCACATATTCTATGTAATAACCCGGATCGATCAATCCGGACTGGTAAATGGTCTCTCCGGTATCATCTAAAATCAGATCTATCTGGAGGGAGTAACGGTTGCCTGGAACATTTTCTATACCCAGCTTCCCTTTTTTTCCTCCTTCTTCGAATACTGGTTCAGCCGCAATGCCGATATCTACCATTCCTTCTTCCACTTTTTGACTGAGAAGTTCTGCCATTTCTGAAGGGCTTTTTCCAGGAAGAAGTCCGCCCAGGGCATCTTCATCTCTTGCAAGTCTGTCTTTTCCCTGAGACTTCTGGGACTGATAATAGAAGCCTCCTGCTATTCCTCCCAGAATTAAGATCAGAGCCAGTGCTATAAGCCACTTTTTGCCCTTTTTCTTCTGCTCCATACTTTATATCTGCTCCTTTCCTGATCTTTAATCAGCATTTATCTGCCATATAATCTTACCTGCTTTGACGGATTCTTCAATTTGTGAATACTGTCCCCGGTATCCTCCTACCTCCACTCCCAGCTTCAATTCCTTTTCATAAGGATTATTTGCTGTTCCGGATGGTGTAAACCCACCACTGTAGGGAGGTGCCTTAAGGGATATTTCATGATCCATCCAAATGCTTTTGTCCGTGGTATCCGGGCTGTTAAAGACATAAGTACTGGTGTCATCTGATAAATTCACCCGGAAATTTTTGAAATTATTTTGGTCTGTTGTAAGCTTTGCATCTTCTGCAGCCGCTTTCCAGAACCCCTGCTCTTCACCGGGACTTTCCACGCCTTCCACATACGCATTCAGGCGGACAGCCTTACCCTGACGTACTGCCGGATTATAATTCGCATTGCCATCTGCGTCCTGATCCGCAGTCTCTGTGGAATAATTTTTCACCCAAAGTCTGGATTCTCCCACAACCCCAATCTCATAATCACTTGCCGGGTCGTTATGATCCAATACATTCACTACAACATTGGGCAGCAGCAATGTACCATTGTCAACAGAGATCTTTACCCTGCTGCTCCCATCCAGCGTTCCGTTTACAACAAATGCAAATGTTGTGGGAACCGTAACGGATATCCTGGGTCTATAATCTTTTTTCGCCACATCCAGCCAGACATCCTGGCTTGGACCAGGGTCAGCAGCCTGTATGGTAACGGCATTTTCCGCCATAAAAGTGACAGCTATGCAGAATCCCATGGCAAATGTCCATTTTCTTTTTA
The DNA here is from genome assembly GCA_900539655.1 of uncultured Robinsoniella sp. Classification (GTDB taxonomy): domain Bacteria; phylum Bacillota; class Clostridia; order Lachnospirales; family Lachnospiraceae; genus Robinsoniella. Next base: position 15,588 of record UQCR01000026.1, on the reverse strand, counting down.
TTTTCATTTTCTTCCCTTCTTTCCAACCGTATTTTTATGGAAAAAATCTTTTGCAGAAAAACCTTAGAGCGTGTTTTAAAATTGCTTCTCTAGAGCAAACATGCTCTGCTGTAGTACTCAGATTTCCCTGCAACAAACTTTTTCCATTCCCGGGGACACCTATATCATGTTACGGATGATTCCATGGTGGAATATCACCCGACATGCGTTTTGGTATCCCCCGGTATGATGCCATTTAATATTTATGTGATTTAATCTGTTATCTGTTTTAATTTTCGTTAATGTTACTGTTTGTTATTTGTTCTGTTTGTCAATTTTTATTTTTCAATTTTTGTTATTTTAATATTGTCTGTTAATTTTTTGAGAAATCATTGCCCGGTGCTGTAGGAATATTACTAGTTGTATTGTCAATCTCATATCCTACCGTCCAAACGATAGTTCCTACTTTTGCAGACTGTTCAATCTGTTTGTAATCCCCTCGTTTTCCGCCAACCTGAACATCAAATGCCAGGTCTTTTGCTGCACCTGTTTTAGCCAGTTTTGTTGTTGTATCTACGTTTGCCACATCAGATACATCCGGTGCATCCAGCACTACCGCATTTGCCATCTCGAAAGTATTTGCTCCTGCTGACTTATTGAATTTCTGGCTTTCCAGGCTGAGTGTGAATTCTTTGAATCCCTGTGCATTTGCGCTGTGTTTCCAGTAGTTGCGGTCTTTATCAGATCCTTTATTTTCAATGGACCCGGTCAGATTTACCGGAATGCCTTCACGTCCGCCGCCTGTTTTTTCTTTCGTAGAATAGTTGGTAAAGGTCATGGTGCTGTCCTGTTCCACCGCAATCTCATAATCACTATTATTTGACGTAGGATCCAATACATTTACTTTCACATTTGGAAGCAGTATTGTACCGTCTGTGGATGACAGAAGGTTATCTTTTTTATTATTATCCAAGGTTCCGTTTACTACAAATGCAAAAACGGTAGGTACAGTAACACGGATACGTGCATCTGCATTTGTCTCATCGTCCACTACAATACCGGCATACACATCTGTACCTCCGGGTACTGTAACTACATCACCTCCGGAATTCGTAGTTGCTGCCATAGCCGGAATTGTCATTGACATGCAGAGTGCTGCTGCTGTTAAGGTTCCCAATACTTTCTTTGCTGTGTTTTTTCTTCTCATTATCATTTCCTCCAATAGTATGTTTTATTTTTTATATATTTAAAAAGGGTAAATGGCAAACCCCTTTAAATCAATTGATTGTCAATTCAGGATCTTCAGCCTGACCTTGACATTTACCTGGCCAATATCCTCCAGGCTTTCCGGGTCGGTGGCAGTTACAACTGCCGTACAGTCATATTCACCTGCTTCCAGGTTGTGTTCCAGTTTTACCTTGTCTATGTATTGACCCGGTTTTAAGCCGTCACTTTGATAAAGGACTGTTTGGTCTTTATCCAGAGTAAGCGTTACACGGCAGTAATATCTGTTCTCTTTTATATTTTCAATCCCCAGGTTGCCTTCACTTTTACCATCTTTAAACACCGGCTCTACATTCATAGAAACATTGAACATCCCTTCTTGTACAATGCCGTCCAGCATACCCTGCAGCTCTGTAGGTGTTTTCCCTTCCAGCGTGCCGTCCTTTGCCATCTTGTCAAACCAATATTTACTGGTATCATCCATCTTTTCTTTATTCAGCAGGAAATACCCTGCCACAGCTGCTGCCGCCAGAAGAAGGAGCAGCAGCAGAACGGCCCATTTTTTGGACCCTCTCTCTTTTTTTTCCATAGATTACTCCTTTTTCCGTCAGCGGACTAATTCAAATTTATAGACCATCTGGTATTTCGCCCTGGCATTTTCTTTCACATAAGTATTCGGCTCCGTATAAGAGGTACCAAATAAAGTATCATTATATTTTTCGAAAAATGCCGTATCGGCTGTTCCTTTAAAGGTAAATTTCCCCGAGGCACCTGCTTCTAATTCCCCGAACTCAATGGGTGTGGTATTGGCTTTTGAAAGGGCAGATTCCGAAAGTCCTGCAAAACCGTTGCTGCTTTCCTGGTCTGCTCCCGTTACTGCCAGATAGAGCTTTTTATCCAGATCTGACCCTGTCAGCTCCGTTTCATCTCCTACCAGTATCATCTGGTCCCATGTAATTCCCTCGGTATGATTGTCATTTCTAAATGCCACCACGGTGACTTTTGTCTTATATTTACCACCGTTTGTAATGGTATAATCCGGTGCATCTAATGAAGCATTACGAATATTTTTGTTTTTTGCACTTGCCTGAAGCGGGTTTTCCACTGCCGCCAGGCAGACCTCTAATGGCACTGAAATGTCCATAATTTCATAATTGTATAGTTCCAAAGTGTCATTCTCCGTGGTTGATTCCACCAGATAAAGCGCTGGGTTCACCGAGGTAATGGACGTCCCAAGCTTATAGTGGTAATACTCATCGTCAACAGCATCCTCATATGCTTCCTTGATGTCATACACTGCAATATCTCTTCCATTTACCGGATTGTCGGCACCGATGTCCAGATAATCACTTGCATTCAGCTTTTCCTGGATATGTATCACCCGGTCAGCTCCCCAGACCGGATTGTCCTGTGTCCCAGTATTTTCTGTTGCCAGATAGATCTCCTGATTTGCCAGTCCGGCTGCACCATATACAATGGTAAAATATCCATCCTGGTAAATACCGGCACCTTTTCCTGCACTGTTATTCTTTATCACAGCTCCGTCTAAGTTCAGATTTCCATGATTCGCTATTGCTCCTCCTTCTTCTTTTCCATTTGACGACAGCGTATTATCATTGTGTTCCAGGATTGTTCCCTCATTTAAATTCAGGGTACTTCTTGTTTCTGTAATAATCAGAGGTGCCTCAGACTTTGTAGCTTCCGCAACATCTTCCATAGGATCTCCACTGGCAACCGGCAAACGGTGTCCATCAATAAGAATCTGCTGCAGGCTCAAACTACTGCCTTCTTTTACTTTAAACAATTCTTTTGTATGGCTTCCCGGACTGCTAAAGTTAGGATTTGCCTTCATAGCATCGGGAACCACATATCTTCGAATGTCTACGGAACCCCCGATAATGCTGATTTCGCCCGGACTGCCAGCCTCCGAATAAGAGGTTGACGATAAGGAAATATCTTTGTCAACGCTTACCGTATCTACTACATACAGATAACCTCCGCCGATATTCTTCAGCAGCTCATACGCTTTTTTCAATGTCCGAACCGCATCATTAGGCAGCCCTCCGCTATTTGTATCATCATCTCCATTCACGCCATCAATATATACTCTGCGGCGGAACTGCAGCTCCAGCATGTTTACTTCTCCTGTACGGCTTCCTTTGGAATAAATGTCGGTAACGGACCTTTCAAGCTGGTACATGGATGCCTCTTCCAGGGTTGGCTCATAGGGCTCCTGGGTACTTGTCCGTCCCGGATACTGTACCAGCGGTCTGCCAAGATACGGATCATCCATCGTTATCTGCAATTCACCACTCACCGGTTTGAAGCCACGCAGAGAGATTTGGATAAATTTACTGGACGCTGTATTGCCGGTGCTTCCGCTGCCGGTCAGATGTACTGATCCTTCTATTTTGGGTGCCCTGTCTAAGATACAAGTTCCGTCCTGGTAAATAGCGCTGCCTTTGCCGTTTGGCGTCTTCACATCCGAGATTTCAACACTGACAGCCTGGAAGGTACCTCCGTCAACATAGACACCTGCACTCTTTGCATCAGCAGCCGTATTATGATTGCGGTAGATCGTTGCGCCTGCCGGTATAATGAGGCTTCCCTTCACCTGGAAGATCGGCGCCCCGGCTTCTACTTTACCTGCTGCAAATAATGGATTACCTACTACTTCCTGGCTGTGGCCGTCGAAATAAACATTATCCACAGTTAATTTTCCGGAAACAGCTATTTCTATCATTACGCCGGTATAGGTGGGTATTTCATACTGATCTTTTTCAGGCAGCTCTTCCCATGCATCCGGCTGTGCGTATCTCTGGAAGTAGACCGGACCTTTTGCATCAATTACTTTGGCGCCGTTTTCATAATATCCGTGTGCTCCTGTTGAATCATTTATATTATTCATTTTCATTTCAACATCTACGGTAACTTTTCCGACGATTGTGATTACGCCTCCTTCAGCACCTGCCTTTAGAATCTCATATGCCCTTTCCAGTGTACGGACTGCCTTTTTTGGCGTCTTTCCATCCTGACTGTCATCTCCACTTTCGCCATTGAGATAAACGACCCCTTTTTGCTGAAGTTCCAGAATATTCTTATCGCTGCTTCTGTTCTCCAAATGATAAATTGCCAAAATTGAGGAATCCAGGCTGAAATATTTCTTTGTGCTGCTGTCAGGCACCGCTCCTATAGGATATTCAATTACACGGCGTCCTCCATATGGATTGTCCATGTTCAGTTTTAATACCGTACCGGTGACTGGTTTATAAGTTTCGTCTGCGCTGATGTAACTGCTGGCTGCTTCGTCAGCACCGCTGCCTGTCAGATATACTTCCCCATTAATCGTTGAGGCGCCTGCAATGCTCATAGATCCGCCCTGATAGACTGCACTTCCTTTTGATGCGCTTACGTCCTGTATGGTCCCGCCATTTACGGTAAGGGTACCTCCATTATTATTTACTGCACCTCCTGTTTTACCCGCTGGGAGATTGTTTAGCCTTAATTTAGTATCTGTGTTCATGCTGACAGATGCTCCCGGCTCTATCCGAATTAAGGAATCTCCTTCTATAACGTCATCTATTTCCCTTCTCCCCAATATCTGGATATTTTCAAGCCTTAGGTCTGCACCCGCAGCTGCCCGGACAACCGGTCCTGTATATGCCGCCCATTCTTTGCCTGCTCCATAAATCGGAAATCCGGTATAACGGCTGATCCATGCTGTATCAGGCAGATTCCAGGTCTCTTGTTTATTCACTTCAATCGGACCGCTGGCGTATATTACATAATTATTTCCGCCTCCCAAAGATATTGCTCTAGCCATAGTCTTAACAGCCCTGTCCGGATTTGCACCGCTATTGCTGTCTGAACCTTTTTCACTGTCTATATAAACACATTGCTTAAGTACAAGATTTGGAGCCTGCTTTTCCAGAACATAACCTGCTACCTGAGTTGTAAAATATGCAAGGTAACCGGTAGCATCTAAAATAACATCATTATCCGCTTTAACCACTACGCTGCCTTTTTGAAAACTGCCGGAACAGTCAATCATATATTTCCTGTTTCTCTGATATATGGATCCACCCAAAACCAACGGATAGGATGTACCGGAAAGATAAATTCTGTCAGAAATTACACTGCCGCCGCCCTTCAGATTGAAGGATGGTCCCTCAATATAAATACCGGCATTCATTTTTTCTGCAGGTATTGCAGTGCTCAGTGGTATGTTATCGCGGATTACTCCACCCGCCACTTCCACCTTAGAGGAACTTCCGTAATAATAGATTCCTGCACCTCTGTTAGCTTTGTTTCCTCTTATGTTTCCGCTGAGGAATTTTAACGTTCCTCCTACTACGGAGATAGCACCACCTTTGCTATAGGAAGTTGATGTGCTTTCCGTTCTAAGTGCCCTGCATATATTATTCTGTATCTCCGCACCATTTATCGTTACCTGGCCGCCGTTAACGAATATTCCGCCGCCCTGCGCACCATAAGTAGGTGAGGTATTGGTACCATTGTAGATCAATTCGTTATCAGAAATTATTCCTCCGTTGACTGTAATGGTCCCATTGTTAAATACAGTTCCCATTATGTTTGCCGAATAGCTTGACGAATCGGAGATGTTCCCTGTAATTGCTGCGCTTCCCGACATATCCAGTATTCCGTTATTATAAAAAGCCGTTCCAGTTATTAATGATGACACTTGCTCAGCTTTGTTTCCGGATATGGTACCGCCGGAAAATTCAAAAGTAGAAGAGCCACCATAGTTGTATACACCTACTCCATAACTATAGGTGACAGACCGGTTTATATTATTATCTATATGACCGGAAGTCATGATTACTTTGCCAAAATTATAGATGCCCGCGGCATATGCAGTGGTGGAAGACAGTCCGTAGCATTCATTACCAACAATACTTCCACCCTTAATATTCACATTACCGGCGTTTCGGATCGCTGCTCCGCCTTCATTGGAATTTGTCTTACGGTTATTTTGTAAATACGCCTCCTGTTCTAAATTGACTACGGCGCTGCTGCTATTGACATTGATAATGGAACCTGAAATTGCTGTATTCAACGGGATATTTTCTTTATTTCCATCAATTGTAATGTTTTTTACCGTGAATACCGCACTTCCGCCAAGCTGTATCATATGGCCAAAAAATTGCTCATCCCTTAATACTTTTGGTTTCCAGGTATCCCCTTTATCGTTTGTAAACGCTCCTCCCTCATCAAAGCTCCAGGTGTCCCCCTGGGGCTTAGCCGAAGATGACGAGTAGAAATCTACCGGATAATTGCAGATGATAATATTGGCTCCGGCATCTAATGTTTTTAATATTTCCGCTGCTTTGGCGAATGTTGCCACTGGCGCCCCCCGACTCCCACCGTTATTACTGTCATTTCCCGGTACAAGAGTGGGCGTAAGCGCCCCCTGTCCCGCGAGATATACATTATTCTCGCCCTGAACAATCAGATTCGGTGTCCGTGCCTTAATAGATTTATCTTTTGGAAAATTAGCAGTTTTTATAAAGTTGTCGATAAAAGGATCTGCACCAGCAGTAAGGGCTGTATCCGGTTCCACTAAGACCTGTCCGATAAAGTTATCGCTGCACCCGATATTGAACTTCTGATTATCCGGTTCACTTAACAGCGTAACCGGCTTATTCACATCCTGTATATAAATTTCTCCTGATATCTCAGCCTTACCGCCCAGATTCAGCTTACCGGCACAGTCCACCGCATTTCCAATGGCTGTACTGCGATTACCCTTTATCTCAATACCATCTTTAAGCGTGAGTGTCCCCTTTGAACCGACGTTAATCCCCTTCCCCTGATTATTGATAACCTTAGCGGTACCTTCCAGAGTCATCTCGATCTCATTTGGATAAATCGTTGTTATGCCACTGCTTGTATATAAATAATCATCATTAAAAATACCGTTATTACCATTGTCGTTTACCGATGCTTCTCCTGACATCAGAATACTGCTGGGCCCGGTATAATAACTGGAACTTGTTGTCTTATATCGCTCCAGATAAATCCCATATGATCCATTATTAGAAACTTTGGCACTGTCTTTTATTTCCACTGCACATGATCTTCTGGACCAGATTCCATAATTGGAATTTGCTTCCGAACGTGAAGTCCCACCAATAACGGCATTGTCTTCCAGTATAATTTTAGGACGTACTGCGGTACTGGTTGAAGTGGTACAATAATCAAAGTATATGCCATAGCTATTTTTACCTATTCTGGAATTACCCCGCATAATAATACTGGTGTTATTGAGCGCATAAGAAGAACTTCCATATACACCGTAGCTTGATCCTTCAATTTTTGCATTTCCATCCAGCACAACGGATAAATTATCACCATCAGAATTTGTAGCATTTATATTATATAAATAAATACCATAATAATTATTTTCATTTATAATGGCGGAGTTTCCGTCCATATTAAAACGGCTGCTTTTTGAAACATTCATCGCATAAACACCTTTGCTGCTTTTCAGTATCCGGGCATTGTCATGTAAGGATGCGACATTATTCGCAGCGTTCATAGAAATACCTGTTTCAGACTGTAGAATGGACGAATCCTGATTCATCTCCAGCATTGGCGTATCCGATACGGTCGTTCTTCCTAACAGACCTGCCCCATACCTGCCCGGAGCCAGAATATAGGAAGAATCATTCATAATAGCTTTGGAATTATCTCCTTGTATGCCAATGCCGCCTGTACTGCTATTAAGTCCTGGCATGTTCCCCTGACTGCTGTCATTATTCAGGTACCTGTAATTTTCTATACCTGAATGATCCTGCATCGTTAGAGTTCCGCCGCTGTTCAACCTGACTGCCCAGTTCCCATGCCCACGGATTACAGCTCCATCCGATTGATCCGGATTAAGCCCTTTCATCAAAATGCTGCCTCCTACGCTCTCAACTCCATAACTGTAGTTATTTTGCAAAATTGTGTTTTCCAATATAAGCGATGTATTGGAGGTTAGATAAATCATAGCCTGGATCGTATTATTAGCCCCGTCTACAGCGCCTGCATTTCCGTCCATCAGAAGCTTGCCCACGGTAAATTTACCGGAACCATTGTTTAACAATCTGGCCATAACGCCATAGTAACTGGCAAACCGTTTTACCTGTGCCAGATTTGTATTAATGACATCGCCCTGGGAATTAGTCGTGTCAGACTGAACAAACTCTTCTGCTTCATAATCCAGCTCCCATTTCTGATCTCCGGCGTCTGCAGGTATCCTTACTTCCCCGCATATGTAAATATAAGGCTCAAATCCATCCGGATCATAGCCCGGATCTCCCGCAGCCTTTTGGGCATTTATTTTTGCCTCTGCAATCCTGTCTTTTAAAATATCTTTTGCCTTCTCAAATGTAAGCACTGCATTAGACGGAGAGGTCCCTGCGTTTGAATCACTTCCATTGGTCCCATCCAGATAAACCCCTTCTCCAACCAGAATAATATTTTTATTAAATCCTCCCAATTGGGTCTTTGGCGGTATCTCACCTCCTGTAAAATAGGAAACATAAGGCTCTGCATCCTGAATACCTGAATAATAATATGTTTTATCAATTACATTAACTGCGCCATATTTTGCCGGCGTAACGACTACACTGCCCACCTCAAAAGCATCTTTATTTAAGTATAAAGGCATTTTTCCTTCTGAACCGGTTACCGGCACTTTTTCAAGCAAATATAATTTACTTGTTGCCGTATTTAAAAAGATCTTATCTTTCATATCCAGCGCTTCAGGATCAATGTAAATCTTATTGGATGAAGTAGTACTTATATCCAGATATATCCCGAACTTTCCAGCCTCTGTATTTTTCGAATCATAGGTTCCGCCTAAAAACCACATAGTACTGGATATATAGCAGCTGCTACCCTGATTCACCGCGGTGTTATTTGTAAGTGAAGAGCCGGTTCCAATATAAGAAGTTCCTCCATTGTTGAAAAAACCACCACCGTTTTCAGTCGCTTGATTGCCGGAAACTTCCGTATCTTCCAAATATATCACTCCGCCAACTGTATTAACACCTCCGCCATACTGAGCTGTATTATCTTTTAAATACGACTCTGTTACTTTTATCGTATTTCCACTGATATATAATCCTCCGCCACTGGATACTGCATTATTTTCTTTTATCTCCACCCCCTGCAGAATATCTAAATAACTGTTGGAAGTATAAATGCCGCCTCCATACTGGCTGGAGTTTTTTTGTATGATGCTGCCGGTAATGGAATAACGACTGCTTGAGTATCCGCCGTTGAGATACAATCCACCTCCATAATAACTTTCATTTCCCTGGATTGTTCCTCCTGACATCGTAAAACTGCCAGCGGTAGAATAGACCCCTCCGCCATAATAAGTATTTGTATTATTTTCAATAATACCCCCTTTGATGGTTAAATTACCTCCGGTACTGTAGATTCCTCCGCCATAACGACTGCTGCCGTTTGTTCCAATCGCTTTATTTCCGGAAATCTTTCCACCATCCATTACCATCTTCACACCGGAACCCAGATACACACCGCCTCCGTAAACGTAATAGCCTGTACCAGTATTATCTGATATTACTGCGTTTCCACTTAAATTTAGTTCTCCGCCAGTTATATAGATTCCGGCCCCATAACTATTGTAAGAAGAACTGCTTCCAGCCGTGGCACCTGTTCCTCTGGCCTCATTATTGGTGATGCTTCCTCCACTGATGTTGAGGATACTGTTTGAACCGACAGAATAAATACCTCCTCCATAGCCTTTATAATAATCATATATGGAACGGTTAGAATTAATTGTTCCCCCTGTCATTTCTATCTGAGCATTGCTTACATATACTCCAGCACCATATCTGCTTATATCAGAGCTGCCGTTATCGGTAATGCTGCCTCCATTTAAAGTAAAAATGGTATCATTTTTATTTACACCTGTTACATATACACCCAGTGATTTACGGGTTATCGTCCCCCCGTTCATCGTAAATCTCGTTTCCTTGCCGGATGCTCCCTGAACCTGAACCCCAATTCCCAGATAAGAGCTGTTAAAGCCTCTTAAAATAGTACCATCCTCAGAGGTATAGGTTCCTCCGGGAAGTACATTTATCATGATATTACTGTTAAAGTTATAATCATATTCCATCTGGAGAGAGGCGGTAGTAAGGTTTCCTCCGTCCTTTACCGACACCAGCGTACCTGGCACCGTTTTATGGTGTATCGTGTAATCCGTATTTGTCTTACAGCAGGTAATTTTCGCTTCACTGCTTCTGTCTTTCCCTGCATCATCGATGAAATTCCATACCTCTGTTCCGGTAATGTCAACGGTATCACAGATATAGATCACTCTGTTTTCAGGAGCAATCTCATCCCAGTTTTCTAATAATATCTTTTTTGCCTGGGCGAAGGTTTTCACCGGCCAGTTACAGTTTCCTCCAAACCACGCATCGTTTCCTTTCTGGCCATTGAGATAGACTCCGGTAAAGACAAACTTACGATAAAGTTCAATATGATTTTCAAATACACCGTCACTATCCTCATACGTATCCTTACGAAGTCCCCACCCGGCATTTTGATTACGGCTGTGGAGAACAAATGCATCCAGGTAATCTGACGCGTCGCTTCCGGCGGGTCCCATAATTACATCTGCATACTGATATACCTGATTGTCGTCTAACCCCGAAAAATAAACATTAAATTTACGGTTACCCGGATCAGCGGCCAGTTCTATCGTACAATCTGCCAGACGGTCCCTGTATTCCGGATCCAATTCTGTCTGGATGCTTCCTCCTGTTATGGTCATTCCTTCTCCGATCACCAGCTTTCCAAGAACATCACCTGATGAGCCGTCATAACTTCCTGCAATCCTTATACCGATACCCTGTTTACAGGCTACGTCAATATTAGACATTTTAAATGTTTCACCCGGAGGAATGATCAAAACTTCCGTAGGATATTTCTCCCATTGAGACAACGCAATCTTATTTTCACCATCCAGCTCCGTTATTGGCACACCATTCTGAGTAAACTCCGGATCACCTACGACTACCGGACTCATTACAATAACAGTTCCGCCTTCTCCGCCAAGCAATTCTTTCGCTTTTTCCCAGCTCTGGACCGGATGCTGGTCATCAATACCCGAATTCCCATCATTGCCTCCCGGAATCGCAGGTCTGTCACCTTCGGGACTTGATGCATCCTTATTTACATTCCAATAGACGATCTGGCTGCCCACTGCGCGAGCCGATGAACGGACTTTATTTTCCGTATTGTTTTCAGGCTCTTCCATGTCCGTCTTATCTTCATCTTTTGGAGAAACTTTCGAAACATCTTTTTCTGCATCTTTGGTTTCATCTTTCGTTTCATCTCTGGTTTCATCTTTTGTTGCATCTTTTGTTATATCTATTGTTGTATCTATTGTTGTATCTTTATCATCTGTTTTAGACAGCAGTGTTAAATAAATTTCTTTTGCTGTGTCCTCCTTAACCCAAAGTTTCCAATTATTTTTTGCGCTCTGTTCCAACGTAAAATGACTTAATAAGCTATCTCCGCTTTCCCCATTTTCATAGAGTGCTGATAACGCCATTTCCTCGTTTACATTTGCATCCGCCTGTACAGATATAGTGAAAGTTCTACCTTTTTCTAATTCTTTCAGAACCTGAATGGAAGGCTTCTTCACCTGGCTGTTTCTGTAGTCCAATTCCAGATTCCCCTGAACGTTGAGCCCATCTCCAATCACAAGGCTTCCGCCCGTAACCCTGATAAGTGTCTGGTTTTCTCTGCCGGCAGCTGAGGCTAATGTCATATTAGAAAGTACAGCCCCTCCTTCTTCGATAAGAAATATTGACTGGTCTTCCCCTTTTCTTTCTGCCCAATTAACAAACCGTATGCCTCTTCCATCTAATTCTGCTTTTTCAGAAGAATTGATTTTCATTGAGGACATAACATAAACTGTAACCTCATCTCCGGGTAACTTTTTCAAATCCGCTGCCTTACTGAATATATCCTCTATATTTGTCAAAGGAGTCTGAGAACTTTTACCATCCCGACTATTATCATCCGTATTTTTCTCTGCATCAGCGGATGGATCCCAATAGAGCACCGGTGACTCCTGGCTTTGGTTTTCTTTGGATTCCGCCTGAGTTTCCTTTGTACTATCTTTTGTGCTGTCTTTTGAACTTTCTTTTACAGTTTCCTTTATACTGTCTTTTGATTCCTGAGTTCTTTTATCCGTCCCGGCTGCTCCTGATACTTCGTTCTTTTTTTCTGTATCCGTCTTTTTATCCGTGGCAGTTGTTTTCTCTGTATTCGATATGTTTTTTTCTGTCAAAGGGGTCTTATTTATTTCTGTGGTGGATTTTTCTGTATCCGGCTTCCTCTGTATTTCAGTCCCCTTTTCTGAATCTGTTGCCTTTTCCAGTTTTGTTTCATTTTCCGAGACTGATTTCGCTTCACCTGAATACTCGCCTATCGTATTTACTTTTCCGAAATTGTATTTTTCTGTTGCTGTTCCAGCAGCCTCTGTTATTCCCGGACTGCATATGATAATACCGATGCAAAGCATAACAGCCACTATTTTTTTTACTTTTTTATTCATTTGTGCTCCCTCCGATTTTATAAATATTGTCTATAACAAAGTCTTTTCTTTTATTCATTCTAATAGGTTCCTGGAAATTACTGGTGATTAAATCAGACTTTTTTCTTCAGATGTGATAGAATAAGGCAAGTAAGAAAACTGTAACAAAAGAATACGTGATATATGACAATAGCAAAACCGGCGAAAGCCTGTGACGCAAAGCTATCAGGGTCTGTAAAATGACAGCCAGCTGCCGACTTCCTTCTTGGATTATGCCTGCATGCTGGCTGTCATTTTTATGTATTTTTAGCTGGGGAAAAAAGTCTACCTTTTTCTCCAAAAACAATATATTTTCGACAATATATTACAATTAATTTATCATGGAGATTAATTCAAATGATTGCTTTGTAACGCCCATTTAAAAAAAGTTTTATGATCTACTTTTAATCTTCTGGCAGCTTCCCTGCCACTGATACTATTTTCAGACCATTGTTTATATACGTTTGTAAAATTAGCAGGTAGCTCTTTACTGGGACGACCAAATTGTACTCCTTTTACCTTGGCCACTTCAATTCCTTCCTTTTGCCTTTGCCGGATATTTTCTCTTTCTATCTGCGCAACATAAGACAAAATCTGTAAGACAAGGTCTGCTATAAAAATACCTGTTATATCATTTTCTTTAACTCTTGTATCTAACAGAGGAAAATCAATGACGACAATATCGGCTTTTATTTCTTTCGTCAATCTGCGCCATTGGCATATTATTTCATCATAATCTCTTCCCAGGCGATCTATCGATTTTACATATAATACATCTCCAGCCTTTAATTTCTTTATTAGCTTTTTATACTGCGGACGATCAAAGTCTTTACCCGATTGTTTATCTTCGTATATATGACTTGATAAAATACCAGCTTTTTCCATAGCTGCCAGTTGACGGTCTGTGTGTTGATTTTTTGTTGATACGCGTACGTATCCATATTTCTGGCTTTTCATTACATTCCCTCCATTTGTGAATATTCATGAATTATTATGCCACAACTTTCATATTTTTGAACTGGAATATTTTTTAAAATTAAAAAAGCGGAAAGAATTGTGCATTTTTACAATTCTTTCCACCTTATTTAAAGTATAAAATCAACTAATACTTTTTATATTAATCATTTTTAAGTACGCTTCCTGTTCCCAGTCATCAATGATGATATCATAATGGGTATTAATTTTAATACATCCATAAAGCATAATTATAAATCCTATTAATATCATGACCCCAAATGTTGCCGCCATTTTCTCCTCCTGTCAATCAGACTCCGTAACAGGTTTATCTGTATCGAACCTGATAAGTGTAATTATCACTGCTTCTGTAAGTCTTACTTCCGACTTTCTTATTTGCTATTACGTAGATATAATATGTTCTGCCTTTTTTCAGCCTGCTGCTACCATATTTTTTAATTATAGTTTTTGTTGATTTTGTTGTAGTGGCTTTTCTATAACCGGAATTACGTTTGCTTGAAATGTATACAGTATAGTTTGTTGCTCCATTTATCTTGTCCCAGGAAGCCTTAATTCCCGTTCCGGATTTTTTACCTTCCACCTTTGGTTGAATTGCAATGTAGGAGGTTGACCAGGAACTATACTTCTTACCTGTTTTTAACTGAATATAGGCGCGAACTTTTACTTTATAAAAGTCTTTTTTTATGTTTGAAAATGTATAGCTGTTAGTGTTATAGTTTATAACTTTCGTGGAGCCTATTTTTTTATTCTTAGCAGAGTATAAAGCAATTTCGTAACCATTTGCGTTTTCTGCCCTTTCCCATTGAATACTTGCTTTTTTGATATTTGTGTATCCATAATCGGTAAAAATATTTTTTACACTTGACGGTACTGTTTTTACATCATAAACTGTTGTACCATAGCTGGTCACCGCTGTATAACCGCCTGCGCTCCGTTCCGGATATACTTTATACTTATATGTTCCGCCCGCCTTTAGATTATTAATGGTATAAGTATTGGCTGCCGTCTTTCCTATATAGATCTCCTGATTGCTTTCAATCTGATATACATTATATCCGGTTGCTCCGGCTGACTTATCCCATTGCAGTGTTACACTTGATGTACCGGCATTTGTCTGTATTACCTTCTGATATGGAATCTGAACCGGTGTAGTAGCAACTGCTATTCCAGCTGACCATGGTCCATATATCTTATTGGGGTATTGATTTTCATAAGCCCGGACTCTAAAGTAATATGTCATTCCAGCAGTAAGTCCGCTCTTACTGCAATCCAGACTGGTCATTGTATAGCCAATAGAATACCAGTTCCGGTTGTCTTGTGAATACTCTACCTCATATCGGATGCTGCTTCCCATAACCTGATTCCAAACGACCTTAACAGATCCTTCTGATGCTGATGTCTGTCTCAATCCTGAGGGAGCGCCCGGCGCAGCCAATGCTGACATGCTAAAAAACAAAGCAAGCAGAAATCCCAACACCATTATGGTTCCAGCCCTTTTATATCGTTTTGTGTGAAGATTCATTTTATCGTAATCATACATTTTCATTATCCTCCTTAAACCTGTTCTGAGGGTAGTTTATCATAAATTCATTTCTGAAATCCCAGACTTGTCCTGAAATGCCTATTTACCTGCATGAATTGTTTTTTTCAATGTATTCTAATTCTTTTATTAAATAAAAACTTGATTTCAGTGCAAAAAAACTTCCTTCCAGTCAGAGGATATTTGACAAAAAGGGGCTGTAAAAAAACTCCACACACAGGAAAATCGCTGAAGTCGTTAGAGA
>UQCR01000025.1 GCA_900539655.1 uncultured Robinsoniella sp. | reverse complement strand
CGAACGCCACAACGAGCGTAAAAAAGAAGCCTATAAAAGCAATCCAGATATAGATATGGAACGCTCGAAAGATAACTACCATCTTGTGAATCCGCCGAGGTACACCTACAAGAAAGAGATTAACCGCATGGTAGCCGAAGCAGGGTGCAGGACGAGGAAAGATAGCGTGATGATGGTGGAAACGCTTATCACGGCTTCGCCAGAATTTATGAACAGCCTGCCGCCCAAAGAACAGAAAGCGTATTTTACGATGGCTCTGGATTTCATTTCAGAGCGTGTCGGGGAGAAAAATATCCTCTCCGCAGTCGTCCACATGGACGAGAGAACGCCGCATATGCACCTCTGTTTTGTGCCGATTACACCAGACAATAAGCTGTCTGCCAAAACAATTTTAGGCAATCAAAAGAGCCTGTCCGAATGGCAGACCGCCTACCATGAGCGGATGTCCTCACGGTGGAATCAGCTTGAAAGAGGTCAGTCCTCAATGGAAACGAAGCGGAAACATGTCCCCACATGGCTCTATAAGTTGGGCGGCAGGCTTGATAAACAGTATGAGGAAATTGTGTCTGCACTGTCCGACATCAACGCCTTTAATGCAGGGAAGAAGCGTGACAAGGCTCTGGAACTGATTGCGGCATGGCTCCCAGACGTGGAGAAATTCTCAAAGGAAATCAGTAAGCAGAGTGCCTATATCAATAGCCTAAAGGAGCAAATCGGGCAGGAATCAGACTATGCGGGGCGTATGCGTGATGAAAAGTATGAGCAGGAACTAAAGGTGCAGAAAGCGAACCAGAAGATATTTGAGTTGCAGAGAACCAACGAGCAGATGGGGCGGCTGCTCTCAAAGATACCGCCCGAAGTGTTGGAAGAATTGCAGAAAAACCATAAAAGCAGAGCGAAAGAAAGGTAGATATGTGAATGAAGAAACAGGATTTTAAGGTGTTAAAGACCAAAGACTTGTACCCGTTTCCCGACAATCCGTTTCATGTGGCAGAGGATGAAACGCTGTCAGAATTAGCGGAAAGCATCAAGGAATTTGGCATTGTCACGCCGATAATCACACGCCCGAAAGAGGACGGGAACGGCTATGAAGTGATTGCAGGGCAGCGGCGTGTCCGTGCGTCTGAACTTGCAGGGATAAATACCGTGCCTGCGTTTGTCCTGCCCTTAGACCGTGACCGAGCCATCATCACCCTTGTAGACAGTAATTTACAGCGTGAGAATATCCTGCCATCAGAGCGGGCGTTTGCCTACAAGATGAAATCCGAAGCCATGAAGCGGCAGGGTTTCCGCACAGACTTAACCTCGTCACAAGTTGTGACGAAGTTGCGGACGGACGACAAGGTGGCACAGGGCTTCGGCGTAGGCAGGATGACCGTACAAAGATTTATCCGTTTGACGGAACTGATACCGCCGATTTTGCGGATGGTGGACGAGGGGAAAATCGCCCTCACGCCTGCGGTGGAACTGTCCTTTTTGAAGAAAGACGAGCAGGAAAACCTCTTTGCCACGATGGAGAGCGAAGAAGCAACGCCCTCACTCTCACAGGCACAGCGGATGAAAAGCCTAAGCCAGAGCGGGCGGCTTGACATGGATACGATATTTGCAATTATGACGGAGGAAAAGGGAAACCAGAAAGAAACCTTGAAAATCAACACAAGCAAGCTGAAAAAGTATTTTCCGAAGAACACAACGCCGAAGCAGATGGAGGAAACCATCATTAAACTTTTGGAGCGTGAATTGCAGAGGAAACGGGGCAGGGACAGCCGCTAATCTTCTCTTTTCGGGAGGTAAATGCAGAAAATTGAGGTATGAAGAATGAAAGAAATCCAGTATGAGATTGTAAAGGAAATCGCCGTATTGTCTAAGGGCGACAGCGGCTACACAAAAGAAATCAATCTTATCTCATGGAACGGAAGAGAGCCGAAATATGACATCCGCAGCTTTTCCCCGAACCGTGAGAAGTGCGGAAAGGGTATCACGTTGAACGCTGATGAAGCAGCAGCACTCCTTGAAGCATTACAGAAAGAAGTAAACAGCGGGGATTGATGGTATCTGATTGACAGGGCGGGGCGTTTCCAGACGTTCTCCTGCCCTGTCTGGAAAGGAAGATTTAAGTATGGGCGAGGATAAGAAAGCAGATAAAAAGAGAAAGCGTATCGTGCCGAAAGCACCAGTTCAGATGATAATCAGCCGTGAATATGTCGGCACGCAGACAGTCACAGAAGCGTTTATCCCGATTATTTCCGAGGATATTCGGAAGAAGATTGCCGAGGGCGACACCTTCGACAATGAGGGGCTGTCCGCTTAGAATGTACGCAATGGAACATGAAAACAGATAGGACAGATATGGAGGTTTTACAGTATGGCAGGAATAAGAATGGAGAACAAGATTTATGAAGTCGGCATGTACTGCCGCTTGTCAAAAGACGATGGCACGGATAACGAGAGTGCGAGCATTGCGACACAGAAATCCATCCTCACGGATTATGTGAAAAAGCAGGGATGGCACTTAGCAAAAACGTATGTGGACGACGGTTACTCTGGTACAAATTTCCAAAGACCAAGTTTCCAGAACATGATTAAGGACATTGAAAGCGGTCTGATAAACTGCGTTATCACGAAAGATTTATCTCGTCTGGGGAGGAACTATCTTGATTGCGGACTGTATCTGGAAGTGTTTTTCCCAGAGCATAATGTGAGGTATATAGCGGTCAATGACGGCGTGGACACGCTCAATAAATCCGCTATGGACATCACGCCTTTCCGCAACATCCTAAACGAAATGTATTCCGCCGATGTGTCGGTCAAGATAAAATCGGCGTACCGAGCGAGGTTTCAGCAGGGGAAATTCATGGGGACGACAGCACCATACGGTTACGTCAAAGACCCCGCCGACCACAACCATCTGCTGATAGATGACAAAGTTGCCCATGTGGTAAGGGAAATATTTGACCTTGCGTTAGCGGGCAACGGAATCGCCAAAATCCGCAAGCACATCAACAAACAGCATATCTTACGCCCCGCCGCTTATGCGGCGGAGCAGGGGGCAACAGGCTATGAGAGGTATTTTGAGGAGAATGAGGAGAACCGTTATATTTGGAGCGAGAACAGCGTAAGGGGCATTTTAAGAAGCCCGATATATGCGGGAAACCTTGCAGGCTACAAGCGGATTGCCGCCAACATGAAAAGCAAGAAACGCCCCTCTAAGCTGCCCGAAGAATGGGAAGTGATACCAGACACCCATGAGGGGATAGTCACGCAGGAGGAATTTGATACCGTACAGCAGCTTATTACAAGCCGCAGATTACCAGAAAACAAGGGCGGCTTTGAGAACATCTTTGCAGGCGTTATTAAGTGTGCGGACTGCGGCTATGCGATGCGGGCTATGAGTGCCAACAGGAGGAAACGCCCCGACATCATCGACTGCGTACAATATTCCTGCAATAATTATGGCAGATACGGTAATATCATGTGTACCGCACACAGCATTGAAGCGAGGGACTTGTTCAACGCTGTCCTCACCGACATCAACCGATTTGCGGATATGGCAGTCAATGATGAAAAGGCAGTGAGGGCGATTGAAAAGCGGCTCACGGAAACAGACCAGAGCAAGGCAAAGGCACTGGAAAAGGAGCAAAGAAAACTGAACAAACGCCTTGCAGAACTGGACAGGCTGTTTTCCTCACTCTATGAAGATAAGGTGATGGAGCGTATTACCGAGCGGAATTTTGAGATGATGTCGGGAAAATACCAGAAAGAACAGCTTGAAATTGAAGCAAGGCTGAAAGAGGTAACGGAAACGCTCAGCGACAGCTATGAGAAGACGCAGGGTGTCCGTGATTTCCTCTCCCTAATCCGCAACTATCAAGGCATTAAGGAACTGGACGCAACCATCATAAACGCACTTATAGACAAGATACTTGTTTCGGAACGTGAGAAACTTACAGACGGAATGGTGCGGCAGGAAATCAAGATTTATTATAAATTCATCGGCTTTGTCGGTGAATTACATATCACACCGACAAAGCGGTGGACTGCGTTAAAGCCTAAGAATTGTACGGTGTGCGGTGTTGAATATGTTCCCCGCTCTGGCATATCGAAGTATTGTCCTGCTTGTGCCAAGAAGATACAGAGGGAGAAATCAAACGAGAGCAAACGCAGGAGCAGGGAGCGAAACAGACAGGCATGTATTGAACTGTCCGCAAAAAATGACCGACTGATATTGAGCAGAGGGAAGGGCGTATCATACGCCAGGGAAATGATAATGAAGAAGTCAATATATACCGCTATATCACGAAAAAGACATTTGACAGTTACCTCTGGGGGATTGTAGAAAATAAGCAGAGGTTTATCAGCCAGATAATGACAGACAAAACGGTTGAAAGGGAATGTCAGGACGTAGACGAAACCATTTTATCCTTTGCGGAAATCAAGGCAATTGCGTCTGGGAATCCTATGATTATGGAAAAAACCGAGGTAGACACGGAAGTTTCGCGTCTGCAGGTCTTGAAGGCAAGCTATGAGAGCCAGCGCTATGTCCATCAGGATAATTTCCTTTTCAAATATCCAGAATTGATTAAGAAGACTGAGAACCGATTGTATGCTATGGAAAAAGATATCAGGAAACGTGACCAGGCACTCTGTATGGAGCCGGACTTTTTCGTTACTCTGAACGGCCTTAGATATGATGAACGTGAGGCGGCGGGCAGCGTTATCTTAGAGATGGCACATTCCCTTGAAAGTATGGAAAGCAGGACGGTGGGCAGCTATAAGGGGTTTGATGTAGTGGTAGAAAAAAAGTATTCTGACTGTATCATAAAGCTGAGTGGGGAACTGACTTATTCGGCAGATATGAGCAGCAGTGCTTCCGGAAATATGGTCCGTATGGAGAACCTGTTGGGGAGTTTGGAAAAGAGAGTTGCCGCACATAAAGAAAAACTGGAAGAGTACAAAAGAAATATGGAGGAATCTAAAAGGGAGTTTAATAAAGAATTCCCCTATGAATCGGAGTTGAAACAAAAACTAATCCGCCAGCAGGAAATCAATAACGAGCTGGAGATAAAAGATGAGGGAGAAGAACTGGTGGTAACAGAGGAACTCCCGGAACCGGCGATGTCCAGATAGAATTCATTAAAAAAGTAGAAGGAGACTAAATTATGAAATATACAGTAAATATTTATGAGGTATCAACAGAGAAAGATAAAAAACTGAGGGCATTTGCTGCGGTAACGTTCGGTGACAGATTTAAAGTAACCGGTATCACTATCAGGGAGGGAAGATCAGGGAATCTTTATGTGAGTATGCCGCAGTATCCAACGGGGGAAAAAGATGAACAGAATAAGCCGATATACAGTGATGTGTTTTTTCCAAAAACTACGGATTTCAGTACCGCATTAAGGGGAGAAATTCTGGAGGCGTACCAGGAACGTATGGGAGGGAAAAACGAAGTTGACCTCACTTATGGGGAGGAAGATTTTGACTATTATGTTCAGGTAGTAAACAACAGAGATTTGTCCAATACCACTAAGGCATATGCCAGACTTGTGATTGGTGATGTATTTGTAGTTAATCAGATTTCTGTCAAACGATCCTTTGCAGGAAATAACTTTGTGGCTATGCCTTCCCAGCGACGCATGGTTGAAGGAAAGGCGGAATATCAGGATATCTGCTATCCAGTGACAAAGGATTTTCATGACAGGCTGCAGGGAGATATTATGAGCCAGTTTGAGCAGAATAGGGAAAAACTGCGCTCTGCAAAGGAAAAAGCGAGGTGACTTATGGAGAAGAAAATCAATACTACAATAGGCCGTCTGGAGGAATTGGAAGAGGAAGAATGGGATGGCGAGAACTTCCTTTTTGAAACGGATGAGGAACATCAGGTCTGGCTGGACAAAAAACACTTGGTTATCCAGGAACTTGGCTTGCAAATACATAGCGGTGTCTGGTATGAAAAATATGAAGATGATGAGGACGACAGCTTTGAACCGGATTTTGATTTTTATATGTTTTTTGATGCCGGTACAAAGGAGTATCTGTACATGGAACAGGGAAGTTCCCTAATTACCTGCATTCATAATTTTACCGGGTTGAGCTGGGAAGAGATTGAAGGACGGGCGTGTGAGGTTATCCAGACAGATCGTGATATTCAAGTCGAAGAACAGACATTAATCTATCAATAGGAGGTGGTGAGCATAGAAATAAACATGGAACATGTAGGCTGGACATTGAAAGGAAGATGCCGGGAAGTGGCGGTGTCATTTGAACACGAATTTGCCGGTTCAGTCATATATGGAGAAACCATAAAAGAAGGGCGCTGGTTTTATACTCTTCCTTACCGGAAATCTGGCGGTGCAATTGAAGAACCAAACGCAGGCAACATTGATTACAATGGAAAAATAATTGGAAACGACCTTGGTAGTGCGGAATTGGGTGAGATATTTTCAAAATCTATATCTGAAGATTACGAAATGCTAAAGACTATCCAGAATATTGTCCAACAAATGGAATTGATAGAGGATATCTCCATAAATAAGATGGTATCAGGAGAAATTTATGGTTTTGAGGATGATGGCTGCCACTCTCTTATTATCTCTGCCTTATCAGAGGATATAATCTATTTTCTGCGGCTTGATCAGGACGGCAAAGACTATATTTTTGCAGATGATGAGGATGAAAAGGTTGAATGCTGGCCATTGAATTGTCTGCAAAGTATGGCGGAATATAAGCCGGAGGATTTCGGATATGATGCTGGAACCTTGCGGGGATTATATTATTATGCTGATACAGAAATTTATAATCTGCCAGAAAAACTTGTAGACTATGAAAAAACGGAGTTTGTTAGCGCAATGGAGTTTGCGGAGCGGTTAAAACTACAGATTCCAGATATTATCCGGCCAGGAGAAAAGAAAATTCGATAATGCGCAGAAATGATTTAGAATAAGCAGATGGAATATGGAGGAATAAGTGGTGGATAACAAAAAAGTAATCAATCAAACTAGATATGAGGCACTGATACAGGAGGGATTCCCAGAAGGGATATTGTGCGTATAGCAGAATTAATCAAGTATATACCAGCTATCTTGCAGGCGTTAATTCAAAACCCCCTTTTTATGCAAATAGTTACAATTATGACCTGATAGACACCAGAAGGACATGTGCCCTGCGTCTCTATGGTTATACACTGGGAGATTATGGAACCATAATAGACAGTAATGCATACAGATATGTGGAATTTTGGGCAGGCAGCGGAATGTAACAATAAAATCCGCTGAAAACAGGGCTGATAGTTTGTGCTTTTAGATTGTTCTTTTACTGTTGTTTGTAACTAAAAGTTAATGCATGTAATAAAATGGTGGTCTGTATATTTGAAGAACCGGATTGTATACTAAATTATAACAAATGTAACTATTAGTGAATGGTGGGATTAAATGAATACCAAGAGATTAGGTAGGAAAATCAGGGAAAAACGTAAACAGTGTGGATTGACAAGCCAGCAATTGGCTGATCTATGTCATGTACATGACGGCTATATCCGACAATTGGAAAGCGGGAAAAAGGTTCCCAGTATGCCATTGTTATTGAGCCTGTGTGATGAGTTGGAAACGTCCCCCAATTACCTCTTGGAATATGCAGAAGCAGGCGATGATAAGCAACTATTAAATCGCCTGTATAAGCTTAGTCCAGAACAAAAAAACACAATGATATGTATGCTGGACGCTTATATAACTTATGAAGAAAAGAAAAAGGGTGAGGAGGCATAATCTGTGTCTCTGTATATTTAGAATATTCTCAAGTAATTGGTTGATGATTATTAAAGGGAGCGCGTTATTGCGGCTCCCTTTTGCATTTTGTTTTGTTAATGGAACGAGCCAAAGTTTGACAAATTACGAAATAACAAGTAACATAAAAGTCTAAATAATAGCTTTTTTGTGGAGGGTTAATTTGATAGATGAGATAAAAAAATATGTTAAGGAAATATTAATGATAGTCGAATTTGAAATATGGGAAAGAAACAGGGAGAAGCACATGATTCTCCAGACAAGAAATATACAGAATAACATGACAATGTTACCATATGAAAGCGACTTCCTGTGTTTAATCCACGATTATTGTAAAATGAATAGAATTTATATAAATGAAATAAAAATATATAGTAATGTAAGACTTTATGTTTTTAAAATATATTTAAAGAATAATATGGATATAATAGCCTTTCCAGTGGAAATAACAAAACATGAACTTATTTTAAGGCGTGAACAGCAAGAACCAGATGGTTTTCATTCTGTGGTGGATAAAGAAATTAAGATACGTTTATGTGATATTAAAATAATAAAAGTGATTCATGATTGTGATGATGTTGATGTTGGAAATCTGGAATTATCAAAACCAATGTATGGATATAAGGCTATACCTGAAATAAATGGGCGTTTGAAAACAAAAGGCTGTGAATATCGACTCAATATACCATGTATAGTAAAAGTAAGAAATCCATATGTTACAGATTTTCAGGATTGCTATTTACATTTTTGTACAACAATAGAGGGCGTAGCATTGTGTCCAGGCAGAACGGAATATTTAGAATCCATAAAAAACTATAAAAGAGGATCATTATCTGCAATAAGACTTTTTCAAGTGAAAGCAGAGGGACATTGTGTTCAATATAGCGGTGATTGGTGGGTCACAAATAAATTAACTGTAATAAAGGAAGTTACTAAAGAAGACATTTATTCATATTTTATGAACAATTCTTTTATAAAAGCAAAGGTTATGAAACACTTAAAGTTAAATCATGATTTTTGGGACGGTTTTCTTAAATCAGAAATCCCTCCATTTATCGAATCGGAAACGGATATGATGTGAAAAAATACAACAATCTTTTAATGCAATAAATTAAAATAAATTTTAGGGTGGGTGTCCGGACAAAATGATGTAAATTGTTACTTTGGCAAACGCCGCATGAACACTTCACTATGTTCATGTGGCGTTTTCTTTTGTGTATGTATCTTACGTAAAAAGCTCGTATTTTATTTCGTTTTCTCAAAGGTAATGCGGATGCATTCTGTACTTTTGGAAGACGCAGTGACTGTATATGGTGGCAAAGCAAGTTCCATACTATCAGATATAGGAAAAGGTGTACCTGATGCGTCCATGAGAAGTACATCGTATTTGTTCTCACTCCATATCTTTACACAATCCGTACATAGATATTTTGATATAAGAGATTCATCTGGCTGGGAGTCAGCCTGCATATATATATCTGCACGATAGCTCTCGGAGGTAATGGGTGAGGTTATAATCATAGTTCCGTTCTCGGAAGAGGTGATTGTGACACTATGATTTCCCTCCCAACTTCCTTTTGGAATAGTACTAACGGATCGTGAGTTTAAGTTTATTACACCAAATGCAGACTCATACGAGATATACGATTGGAGTTTACCCGAACAAATCCAGCATTCGGATTTGGAAACTGGACGGTGTACAATAAGCAATACAAAAGTAATAATAAAAAGAATACTAACAAGAGAAGCAATACAGAGCCGTTTTAGTTTGCGCTTTTTTCGGCAGCGCGCTATAGCCTGAGTGAATTGTTCCCATTCTTTTATATGCCGATAGTATGCAGGTTCAAGCCGGGCCCAAAGTTGCTCATACTGTTTGTCTTCAGTAAGATAGGGTAAAGGAAAGAATTCTTTACAAACATCCAGTAAATCAGAGATATCTTCATCACTTACATCACTTTGCGATAGAAAAAGTTGATTTGTTTCAAAGAACGCCTTCTCGACCTGGGAAGAATCGAAATTACCTTCTAGTGCTGTTAAAAATTTTGAAGCCAGCCTCATAGTATTTTCCTCCGAAATGTTATCTAAAAGTTTATTTTCGTATCTATAAGATAACGTTTATTCATATGGATGTCTAGTAAAACTAATCTACAAATGTTCCCTGAAATAGACAATCTTTTTATATACAAATGAAACTGAGATATAACATGTGTCATATTTTGGTGGACTGTTGCGGAGGGGAAAGTGGAATTATACTAGAAGATAACAAAAGTAGCTAATGGTAATATGCATATAGATGGTGAGGTGTGATGTGGACCCAAAAGAATTCGGTGCTAAGTTGAGAGGTAAAAGAAAAGAATGCAAATTGTCATACCAGGAATTGGCTGAAAGGTGTCATGTAAACCATGGATATATCAGGCAGTTGGAAGCTGGCAATAAGCTTCCCAGCGTTTCGCTTTTATTCATTATATGTGATGTTTTAGGTACATCCCCCAATTATCTGTTTGGATATACGGAGGATAATGCTGATAAGGAATTGCTGGAACGTATATATCAATTAACGCCAGAGCAAAAGCGGGTGATGCTTTGTATTTTGGACGCTTATTTAAGCTTAGAAAAGATAGAAACAGAAAGTTAAAGCTGGACAAGAGGCATCTCTGATCTTTGAGATGTCTCTTGTTTTGTGTGCCAAGCATGGCACTAATCTTGCTGGTGAAAGTCCAGCCACGGGTTTTTACCGCCAAGTGTAGCGAATCACAAGTCGGTATCAGTAATGATATAGATGGAGGAAGTGGTGTAGCAAAGTTCTTGAGCCTACGAACAGAAACTTGATAAGGCGATTAGGTGGGGAAGGCTGCAAACCAAGCCGAAGCCCAAATGGTAAACGTAAACCGAAGTTGTAAATCAAGAGGTTGTGGAATGAAAGATTAGTGTCTTACCTTGGGAGACCCTACCCACATATCGTAAGATATGGTCGAAAAAGGTTTGGGGAGGGAGTCAGATGAAGTCATAGTAGGGGTAAAAGCCGAAGGACTGAAACGATTTATAGTACGAATCGTTATTAAAAGAATGATGCATTAGCCAGAAATCAGATGGACTGGAAAAGTAGGAACGTAACCGAGGAATACTGTCTGGATCGAGAGGGGTGATGTGCATAAATTTTGTGATAATAAGAGGAGTAACAACAATGGAATTAATAGATGTGATTACATCAAAGGAAAATCTAAACAGAGCTTATAAGAAAGTAGCAGCGAATAAAGGGGCAGGTGGAGTTGACGGAATGAAAGTCGGGGAACTTGGTGCATACATCAAAGGAAACAAAGACGAAATTGTTCAATCAATCAGAAACCGAACCTATATGCCCAAACCAGTACGAAGAGTTTATATTCCGAAAGATAATGGAAAAATGAGGCCATTGGGGATTCCAACGGTTTTAGATAGAGTAATACAACAAGCGATTGCTCAGCCAATTATAGATATTTATGAAGAAATATTCAGTGAATTTAGCTATGGTTTCAGACCTGGAAGAAGTTGTCATGATGCCATAAAACAAGCACTGGAGTATCTGAACGAGGGATATGAATGGGTGATAGACATAGATATAGAGCAATTCTTTGATAAAGTAAATCATGACAAATTAATTCAAATTCTTAGAGAGCAAGTGAATGACAGTACCACATTGCACCTGATTCGGAAATATCTGAAAGCAGGAGCAATGGAAAAAGGGCTGGAAAAAGCAGCAATAAGCGGAGTGCCACAAGGTGGTCCCCTGTCTGTTGTGCTGTCAAACGTATATCTTGATAAATTAGATAAGGAACTGGAACAAAGGGGACTTCGGTTTACGAGGTACGCAGATGACACAATAGTATTCACTAAAAGTGAAAAAGCAGCCAACAGAGTAATGAAATCCATAACAGAATGGATAGAAAGAAAGCTGTTCCTAAAAGTTAATGTTACAAAAACGAAAGTAGTCAGACCAACAAGAAGTAAGTATCTTGGCTTCACTTTTCTCAAACATGGAGGGGAATGGAAAGTAAAACCCACAACAGGAAAGAAAAAGAAACTGAAACAGAAGCTAAGTGAATACCTTAAAAGAAATAAAGCGATTGCACGACCGCTGGCTGAAACAATAAAACGAGTGAATGAAATAGCGAGAGGGTGGATTAATTATTTCAGAATCGGAATGATGAAACAATTTATGGAAGAGTTTGGAGCATGGCTAAGGCACAAGATGAGGGTGATTGTTCTAAAACAATGGAAAGTGCCTAAGAGAATATACAAAAATCTGTGCTATTTAAACCAGAAATATAAGTGTGGATTTGACCATGAAGCCATATATAAGGTAGCAAACTCAAGGCTCGGTTGGTATAGACGAAGCGGAATGAATGTTGTTAATTATATAATCAGTCCGGAAGTACTGGAAACAAGAATAAAGGACGGAGCAGGACTGCTCAATCCTTTAAACTATTATCTAAGAAATGTTGGAATATAGGTTGTAGAGCCGTATACGAGACCCGTACGTACGGTTCAATGAGAGGGAAATAACACTCGCTGTTATTTCTCTACTCTATTCGATGGGATATGGTTCGAGTAAACGAGAAAAAATGTCTATTAAATCAAAAAATGTTGACATAGAAAAAGGCATGCTCTATAATAGCACATATTTTTATGGTAAACCGTTGAGTGGAGGAGTCGCGCTGATTATAGAGAGCTACTGGTGGTGTGATGGCAGCATTTTAAATCAATGTGAATGGGCTTGCGAGATGAAAGTGAAAAAATGATAGGTAATAATTTTAAACGTGTATTGCGATGAAAAATCGTAGTATGGGGACACTCGATAAACGGTAAACAGGAGACAAACATATGAAGGATCATACATGTTCAATAACAGAGAACATTAGAAGGGCACGCGAAGAAAGAGGTCTGACCCAGGAAGCCCTGGCCGAATTGGCCGGAATATCACATAGCCATCTGAGTAAGGTAGAATCTGGCTCCAGGACAATCGGCATGAAAACATATATAAAAATACTGGAAGCTTTAGAGGTTGTTCCTGTTTTGGTATCTGAAGCAGATGGGACGGAAAAGAGCATAGAACTATTGTCACGTTTCTTATGTATCTTAAAGGAATGTCCGGAGTTGGAACTTCAGTTTTACTTAGACACAATTGAGTCGATGAAAGGCAGTTTAAGCAAAATAGCCCTTTCAAATAATGACAATGATGATAAAGTTGCGTGAGTATAAATTTACGGCATTAGTTGAAAATAGAATATGTTTTGTAAGAGAGCTGCCATCTACAGGCAGTTCTTTTTTTCTGGATTTATGTCGGAAAATCTGAAATGGCAAATTATACGCTAGAATTGGATGATATTGGTCTTTACAGTCCGTTCTCAAACAGGAAATCATCATGTAAAATACATTCAAACTTAAAAAGGAGTATGGTACGAAGATGGTTAACAATTTTAATATTGCTCAAAACATTCGTACTTTAAGAGAAGAAAGAGGATATACAATAGAGAAGCTTGCAGAACGGGCAGGGGTGTCTGCAAATCATATGAGTAAAGTTGAAAACGGTTTGAGAAATTTAAGTATGGAATCCTACTTGAATGTATTGGAGGCATTGAACGTATACCCTGTATTGATAGAATCTTCAGATATTGGTGACACGAAGGAACAGTACATATTGGCCTTTATAAATATCATAAAAGGCTGTTCAGGGAGAGAAGCGAGTTTTTTACTGGAGACTGCTGCTTGTATTAAAGAAAACATGAATAAAGCCGGATTTACCCTTCGTGATGGAACCGGGAGATGATAGATACAACCATTTCATAAGGTCTGTATTGAGTATGACACTTTTGGCGTTTGTGAAATATCGTTAAGAAGATGTAAAGAAAATCATTGTCCCGGGAGGTATAGAGAAATGCTTACGATTGAAGAGCTGGATGCTTTCCAACAGATAAAGTTGGATGAGGTTGATATTGATACGCTGGTGGATTTGAATAGTGTAAAAATAGATACCTCTTTACCATGTGAGAAGAGAATGAGAAAAATACTGGACGAAGGAGTAAATCCCTACCTGTTCCGCGTGGGGGACATGAAGATAAAGGTATCTTATTCAAGTACGGGCAGGACCTTATCCGACATAATTGAAAATTTGATAGAAAAAGCAGAGTGTTGATTGAGATTCGCAAAAGAGAAAAAAAGAAGGTGATAAATGGTTAGATAGGTGTGGACAACTGGAATGAATCATGGTAAAATAAAAGCGGAATAGAACTAAACATTTAAGCAGGTTCCTGCTACTTATTTGATGTATGACCCAGGGTTCATGCGCTAACTAATAAGTGGTTAGGAGCTGTTTTTATGCGTAAAAATCATATCTATCGTGCTTATGCTTATCTGCGCTTATCCGTGGAGGATGGCGATCAGATTGAAAGCGACAGCATTAAAAATCAAAGAGTCATAGTACAGCGTTATTGTGGCGGACAACAGGAAATCCAAATCATCGGTGAAGCAGTCGATGATGGGTATACTGGTACAAACTTCAATCGCCCCGGTTTCAAGAAAATCCTGAATCTGATTAAAAGTGGGGAGATTGACTGTATTATCGTAAAAGATCTGAGTCGTTTGGGCAGAGATTTTACGGAAGTATTGCGGTATGTACAGCGTAGATTCCCGGAGTGGGGCGTCCGTTTTATTGCGATTGATGATAACTATGACAGTGAAGCCGAATCCTGCAAAGAGGATTTTCTAACATTACCCATTAAAAGTCTGTTAAATGAAAGCTATCCGGCAAATACAAGTATCAGTATCCGAAATACATTAAAGGCTATGCGTGAGCAGGGACTTTTTGTCGGGGCATACGCGTATTATGGCTATCAAAAAGATCCAAATGATCATCACAGGTTGATTCTTGACCCTATCGCTTCGGAGGTGGTGCGGGATATCTTTCGCTGGAAACTCTGTGGTTTAAGTCAGGATGCCATCGCAACACGGCTTGACAGCCTTGGTATTTTGCCGCCGGCAGACTATAAAGTATCACAGGGGGTCCGGTACAGGACAACATTTAAAAAATATGAACGTAGCCATTGGACTGCCGTAGCTGTAGGAAGAATTCTTAATAATACCGCTTACCTGGGAATACTGATACAAGGAAAAACCACTACTCCGAACTTTAAAGTAAAGAAAATAATCTACAAAAGCGAAGAGGAGTGGGCTGTCGTAGAGGGGGCAATGCCTCCCCTTGTGAGCTGGATTGATTTTATGATTGTCAATCACTTGTTAGAGCATGATACGCGGACAGCGCCTGGTCAGGAAACCGTATATCTTTTTTCTGGGCTACTGGAATGTATAGACTGCCATCAATCACTTGTACGCAAATCCACGAAAGCAGGTGGAAAGGAATATGGATATTATGTGTGCTCTACCAACAGGGAGAATAGCAGGACATGTTCGCCTCACAGGGTTTCAGAATCAAAGTTGAAAAAAAACATTCTTCTGCTGATACAATACCATATTTCTGTTCTTACTGATTTAAAATCAATCTTGTCATATGTTGATACAATACCATTTTCGGACCGCAGGGTACAGAAGGAAAGCTCTCGGATGGAAATGTTAAAAAAGGATTACCAGAGGAATATGAAATTAGCTGCCTCATTATACGGTGACTATCAGGACGAGCTGCTGACAAGAGAGGAATACCTTCAGCTGAAAAAACAGTATTCAAGCCGTTGTACTGAACTGGAAAAGCTGATTGAGCAGCAAAAGGTAGAAAATGATAATATATTTCGGAATATCTGTGGTAAGAATGCATGGATTGATCATTTTTTGCAATTCGGTCAGGTAAAGGAACTTGACCGGAGGCTGGTAGTTAGTTGTATAAAGAGTATTCAAGTCTCCGAAAAGGGAAATCTGGAAATTACGTTCTGGTTTAAAGATGAATTTAGAAAGGTCATAGCAAAAATCAGACAGATTTGTACAGAATTGCCTAACCAGAAAATGGAAACATTCCTGGAAAGCTTAGGGGAAGGCGGTGTCATGTGTGGCTAGAAAAAGCAGAAGGAATCTGGTTGAAGAACAAGTTATTTTCTCACTTAGAGAATACAGATTTGGATCTTATGCACGCTTATCGGTTAGAAGCAATAAAATAAAAAACGATGATTCCATTAGTCATCAGCTGCAGAGAAACGGGGAATTTATAAGCAGGAATCTGTCAGGAAGTATTCTGACCGGTGAATACTGCGATAATGGTGTTTCGGGCACTACATTTAATCGTCCGGGCTTTTCTGAACTGCTCAAAGATATTAAGTCTGGAAAAATCAATGCAGTAATCGTTAAGGATTTTAGCAGATTTGGAAGAAACTATTTGGAAGCGCTGGAGCTGTTAGATGTAGTATTCCCGGAATTAGATGTTCGTTTCATCAGCATAGACGATGGATATGACAGTGCAGATCCACAATGCAGCAAAGAACGAATGGTTTATGTGATTAAACATCTGGCAAATGAATATTACGCCCGTATCTCTTCAAAAAACCTTCCCCAGGCCCATGAACGGGCCAGAGGCAATGGGGAGTTCTGGGGAGCGAGGCCGCCATATGGATTTGAGCGTTCAAAAGCCAATAGTAAAATACTCGTGATTGACCCGGAAGCTGCCTCTGTTGTTGTCCGTATATTTAACATGTTTGTGCTGGAAGGATATTCATACTATAAGATTGCCCAAATATTGAATAGGGAGAATATTCCCTCGCCGAAAGCCTATCACTTGATAAAACATGGAAAAGCAGAAAAGGTAGAAAAGAACCCGGAAAAGTATCTGTGGCTGGGCAATTTCATTTCTAGTATCATTCAGAACCCCGTTTATATTGGCTGTTTGGTTACCCATAAAACAGAACAAAGCTATTATAAAGGAAAAAAATTAAAAAGGGTGCCGCGGCAGGAATGGAATATTGAAGAGGATGCTCTACCCCGTATCATAAAGCAGGCAATTTATGACAGGGCCCAAAAGAACGCACAGAAAATCTGGGTGAATAGCTTTACCAGAGAAATTGATAAGAAATATGGATTATTCGCAGGGAAGCTCGTATGTGGAGTTTGCGGAAGGCATATGTCACAAAGCAGGTATCATACAAAGCAGGGAATAGGTATTGAATATCATTGTCCTGGACATGATGTAGCACCTAATCATTGCAAGAACAAATTTATCAATGAAAAAGCAGTATTAAAAGCTGTTACGGTCCTCTTAGATAAGTGGGTCAGTATAGCAATGAAGGAGAAAAAAGCATATAAAAAGGACTCTTTTATAACCAAATTGAAACGGGAATACCAGAATCAGATTGCTGACATTGACCGGGAAATCCAGAGCCTTTTAGTGAGGCAGCAACAATTATACGAAGATTATGTAGATCAGATTCTGGATAAAAGAGAGTACATAGAATTTAAAAGACAGAATATGGAGAAGGTTGATGAACTGAGGGCACTAAAAGGGAGTTTGATTATAGAGTCAAATGATATGGTCAGGAGATATTCTTTAAAGAACAAATGGCTTTCTGCATTGATGGACAAGCAGGGAAATCTCTGCGTGACAGCGGAGATTATTGATGAATTGATTTCGGAAATCAAAATTATAGACAAAACCTCCATGGAAGTTATCTTCAAATTTGAAGATATATTCAGCATGGATTTGATTGCAAAGGCGGTGTGAGGATGAAGAAAAAATTTCTGCTTTTTTATGAACGTCTTTCCAGGGAAGATGGAGACGATGAAAGCTGCAGCATTACAAACCAAAGAAGATTGCTTAACCGATTCAAGGAGGAACACAGTGAATTTCATGATTATCAAGTAGAAGAATTTATTGATGATGGCTACACTGGCAGTAATTTTAACCGACCTAATTTTCAGAATATGATGAGCAGAGTCCGTTCTTTATATGGAAATATGATAGTAATAGCAACGAAGGATTTCTCCAGACTTGGCAGGGACACCATAGATACCGTCAATTATTTAGAAAAGATATTTCCTTTTTTGGAAGTACGCTATATTGCGATTAATGATGATTATGACAGCAAAGATTATCAATATGGTATAGATTTTGAAGCCAAATTCAAGAATTTGATTAATGGGTTAGTTCCAATTCAGGCGTCTACCACTCAGAAGAGAATTAAGATGGAGGAGGCTCTTCAAGGAAAGCATAACGGCCCAGTACCTCTTTATGGATATCGGTATACAGCTGACCGTGAATATGAGGTGGATTGGGAGGCGGCATATGTACTACAAATAATTATGGATCTATTAGACCAGAAAAAAAGTTATAAGTTTATAATTAAGTTCCTGGCTGAAAAAGGAATTGATCCGCCGAGCGTTTATTTGGCTAAAAAATACAATGCCAAATTATGTAAGACCAGTTCTATCTGGAATAAAACAACACTGAAAAAGATTGCAAGGAATAAAGCTTATTTGGGATATTCAGTACGTCATAAGGAAGAGGCTTGTGTATTGGGGACAAAAGGAACACGGGCAGTGAATAAGGCGGACCAAATTCTTGTTCCAAACAGACAGCCGAAAATTATCAGAGAAGAGCAGTTTAACAGGGTGAATGAGTGGCTGGATGAGAGGGCTGCTAAAAGTGGTTGCAAAAGTGGACCGAGGCGCAGAGTATCAGCATTATATAAAAATGTGTATTGTGTACATTGCGGTTCAGCATTAAGCAGGCGCAGATATCATGAAGATAATGACTTTTACTATTGTTTGGCTAAGCGTGAAAATCCATTGTCGGATTGTACTTTTCCGCCTATTGAAACAGCGGTATTAGAAAAAGCAGTGTTTTCGGTTATACAATTCAATTTAAGATTATTTACTGACAGCAAAAAGAAAATCTTAAAGGCTTTGAATCATAATATGGCAGATTACCATGCAATCATGGAAAGATTTCAGGAGAGGGCAGAAGAAATAAAGCAGAAGAAAATGAACTTGTATGAAGATTACAGAGCAGGGCATGTAAGCAGAGAAGAATATCTGATAAAAAAACAGAAATTGTCAGAACAGCTTGTTCCATTGGAGGCAGGAATTCAAAAGGTGGAAGAAGGAATCCGAAAATATGATGAGGCAAATATCATATTCTATTCAGATTTTGCCCGATTGGTCGATGAGTTTAGAAATGAGGAGGCGTTGTCTCCGGAGTTGGCTGATGCCTTTATTGAAAAAGTGTTGGTAGACAAGAATCATAATATTGAAGTTGTTTTTAAATTTCAGGACGAAATTAATATGCTGTGTATGAGAAAAGCAAGTTAATTACTTTCAAATTAAAAGGAGTGGACAATCTATATGAAGAATATTAAGGATTGTATGAAAAGTCGTATGAAAAAGAGGGCCGAGTTCGTAAAGGCACCCTATGGTTATCGTATTAAGGACAGGCAGTTAGTTGTAGAGGAAATGGAAGCTTTTCGCGTGAGGTCTGCTTTAAAGTTTGTTATGGATTATCTGAACAATCCGCCGGAATACATGGTATTGGAGTTCATAGATTATAAAAAAGATACACAGCATCTTGTCTTGAATTACGAGGAGGCGGCAAACAGTATTCCCTATAGTTGGATTTGCCGGCAGGTGGGAAAAGAAATAGAACTTCGGGAACAATACTTTCAGGCGGGAGAAGATATATCATTGCTTGCTTTACAGAATGTGATGGAGCTGTCATTTACAGAAGTGGAATCACATTGGAGTAATCAGGGGAATCTAATGAGAAGTGCAGGCATATGGGCAAAGAGATTGAGAAAAATGCCTGCCTCCGTATACTATGCAGGGGTTGTTACGGCGAGAACAAAATCATATTCAGAAGAGTTGAGATATATAGGCAATTATGAGCCAATAATATCAAAGGAGCAATTTGATGCATTGAATAAACGGGTGAATGAAACTGTATTTGTGGACTAAATATTACTGAATAAACACCTGAAAACATAGAACCGATAACTTATGAGCATATTTCTCATGGTTATCGGTTTTTTTCTTTCTGAACTATGTTGATGAAAACTGTGACTTAGAAGTAGTACAGGAATGCTATAAAAAGCTACATGAATTACTGGCCTGGGGATATCCATTCACATTGATCCGCATTAATAAAAGCTGTATGCATGTAGAATATCTGGACTATATCAATCAGATGGTGAAAAAGCTGTCGAAAAACAATTTGGAAGGCTTTGTAGATGTATGGAAAGAACTTATGTTAAGGGAGGAAAAACTGGCAACTGCAAATACTTTGATTAGATAGGAAAAATAAATTAAAGAGGAATGTGTAGGTTCAGGCAATTGTTTAGTAAAAACAGGTCTATGCAAAAGCGAAAGGTGAGGTATATGGCCTGACGACTGCCCGGTTCTGGAAGGTTAAGAGAAAATGAGTGCCTTGGCACAAAAAGAAAATCAGGGAAGGAATTCATTAAATCCTTCCCTGGTTTTCATTGATACAGAGGGGTGAAATGGGGTAATATTTATAATTGCCATCCGGTGGCTTCCACACGTAATTTAAGGAAATTCCGGTAAATTCCGTCCTTTTTACTGAGCTGGTCATGGGTGCCCTTTTGTTTGACGTGCCCATTATCAATCACAATAATCTGGTCAGCTTTTTGTACGGTACTCAATCGATGGGCTATGGAAATTAAAGTTTTATTTTTAGTCAGCTCCTCAATCGCAGATAAAAGAGCCTGTTCATTTTCAGGGTCAACACTGGAGGTTGCTTCATCTAAAATGACAATGGGTGCGTCTTTTAAAATTGCCCGTGCAATGGAGATTCTTTGTTTTTCGCCGCCAGATAATGTAGATCCACTTTCGCCAATTACAGTTTGATATCCATCCGGCAAGGCCATAATAAAGTCATGACAGCAGGCTCTTTTTGCTGCCTCCATTACTTCTTCAAGTGACGCATCAGGCTTCCCAAACTTAATATTATTTTCGATTGTGTCATGGAATAGATAAACCTTTTGGAAAACCATACTGATACAGTCAAGCACACTGTCAGCGGTATAGTCTTTCACATTTTGGCCGCCAATACACACAGAGCCTTCCTGAACGTCCCAGAAACGAGCGATTAAGTTACATAATGTCGTTTTACCGCTTCCTGACGGACCTACAATCGCACATGTAGTATGCTCTGGTATGTTTAAGGATATGTGGTCAATAATTCTGCGGGAACCATAGCCAAATGATACATCTTTTAATGAAATCTCATAATTGGAAGGATGGAGTTTATCTGTGGTGGTGTCCATCTGGGGAATATTTGTCACTTCTTCCAAACGGTCTAATTCGGTATTTATTTTCTTACTCAAGAATGCACTGTTTCCCATAGTTTCCAAATCAGAATAAACGGTAAATGCACAAAACAAAAATGTCATACAGAATGGTAGGGAAATTTTTCCGTCCATGTATAAGATACCAGCAGCAGCGATTAAGACGCAGCTCATCAATTTATAGACAAGGCCATATAGCCGGAGAACACCTGCGGTTGCCTTTTCCTGTGAATAATCAGCGTCCCATTTCTTTTGAAATGCAGTGTGTACCTCTTGCTGGCCGCTTTTGCCGTTTGAAAATGAACGGAGAACAGCAATCCCACGTATGTACTCTAAACATTTATTAACCAGATTTTCCTGGGCAGCCTGATAAATTGGCGAATGTTCTGCGGCCCGCTGTCTGACCAGGCGTAATACTGTCAGGCCAATTACTAAGCCTATCATACTTAGTGTCCCTATTATTGGGTTGAAAAAGAACATCATGAAAGACATAAGGAATGCCATGGCAACACCACTGGTCATCTGTTCGATAGCCATCATGGAGTAACCTTCCAGATCCGCTATGGTAGTGGTTAAAATTGTTTGGATGGTTCCAAGGTTCTGCTCTGAAAAATAACCCATAGGTGCTTGTTTTAATCGCTCACCAATTTCTAAACGGTAATCACGGAAAATATCATAACCGGTTCCGCTCATGGTACGGTCACTCATCCATTGGAAAAAGAAACGTCCAAGAATACTAATAAGAATGATAGTTACAGCTTTTAAAATTATTGAGGAGGTTAGTGTATCAAGATTTAACATGATTAAAAATACACTGAGCATCATAAAACTTTGAAAAAAGGATTTTAAAATATTGCACAGTATTCCAACTGTTATTTTTTTTCTGCTGGAGCCGGCGATTTGATAAATACGAGAAATCATTTCAAACATCTAAGATTCTCCTTTCGTTTTGGAAGTTACCGCATCTGAATAATTCTCCCACATTTTCTTATAAAGAGGGCAGTTCTCTAACAGTTCATTTTGCGTTCCGCATCCAGCTATTTTCCCATCAGCTACAACAAGGATTTGATCGGCATTGCGGATTGTATTCAGACGATGTGCAACAACAATTAGGGTTTTCCCGGAAATTAACTTACTGATTGCTTCTTGTATCAGTGCTTCATTTTCCGGGTCTGCATAGGCAGTTGCTTCATCAAGAATAACCACGGAAGCTTTTTTAAGCATGGCACGCGCTATGGTGATACGTTGGCGTTCTCCACCAGATAGGCGGTCTCCGGCATCTCCGGCCATAGTGTCGTAGCCTTTTTCTAATTGCATGATAAAATCATGGCAGTTTGCAGCTTTTGCAACGGTTTCTATTTGTTCGTCCGTTGCGGCTGGATTTCCCATGCGGATATTATCACGGATGGTTTTATCAAAAAGAAAGTTATCCTGTGCAACATAACTGATTTCTCCCATCAGCTGCTCAAAGGGGATGTTGCGAATATCCTGTGAACCAAAAAGCACAGTCCCGGAGGTGGCATCCCAAAATCCCGCCATTAATTTGGCTATGGTAGATTTACCAGATCCGGACGGACCGACAATCGCTGTCATTGATTTCGGTGACGTCTTAAATGAGATATCGTGCAGCACTTCACTTTTGTTATAACCAAAGCAAACGTGACTAAATTCAAATGTCGGTTCTGTGAGAGTAACCGGGTCCGCAGGCCGCTGCAGTTCAGGAGTTTTTAAGAAGGCAGTAACTTGTTCAAGGTTTCCTTTGATCATACTTACCTGCTCCATGGCTTCCGATACTTTCATCAGCGGCCCTGTAAAGCCAAGGGGGACAATAAGACATATCATCAGAACCGGTAAAGTAATCGAACCATTCATAAAAAGCAAAGCGCCGATAGGAAGTGTGCCAAGTAAGGTGGAGGGAAGGACTGCACGAGCGGCCGCATTCCATAGCCAGCACTCACTCCACCATTCCATGGTGCAGTCGTGGAAGTAATTGACAGCTTTTGAGTATTGCCCATAGGACGAGCTGGACCGGTTAAAAGCTTTAATGACCTGAATACCATTTACATATTCCACAAGAGAACTGTTCATTTCATTCGCAGAACACATATAGTTTTCCATACGGGAGGCATATCCGCGCATCATGGCAGCGAAAAACAAACCTCCCAACGGGACAGTAATTAAAGAGGCCAGCCCCATGCGCCAATCCAAAATAAAGATTAATAGAATACTGCATAGAGGTGCTGTGATGTGTGACGGAAGTTCAGGCATAAAATGGGCCATAGAATCCTCTAGCTTTGCCACATTATCTACAATTAAGTTTTTAAAAATGCCGGAAGGGGTTTCCAACATGACGCCCATGGGAACCTTCGCCATTTTATCGGCAATTCTTTCACGTATATTTTGTAAAATAGTAAAGGAAATACGGTGGGACAGAAGGGACGACCTCCATGTAAGGAATGTCTTAATGCACTGGCAAAGTGCCGCGATTCCCGCCAGTATCACCGTATCTTTAGTAGTAGCTGTTCCGGAATAGAGTGAGTCTGCCAACATAGCCAGTATAAGGAATGGAACCATACCAAATAGTTCCCCTAAAACGGCCATAAGAATGGAAAATTTCATTTTCCCCTTGCTACTGCCAACAAACATAAAAAGCTGCCGGATTGCCCCCGGTTCTTTTGATTTCATATAAACATCTTCCTTTCTGCTAATCAGAATTTGTAATTGGGTATTGATTTTTTAGGAAAAGGGTGGTAAAATCTATATTACGGTGTAATATTACAGTGTAATATAGTATAGAATGGAGGGGAGGAAATGTCAAGGGATTTCCAGCAAACTCATGAAAATCTTTTGGCCTGTGCAAAGAAACACTTCTTAGAATTTGGCTTTGAAAGAGCCAGTATTAGGGAAATCTGTAAAGACGCAAATGTAACCAATGGTGCCTTTTACAATCATTTTGCTGATAAGGAAGCTTTATTTGGTTCTTTAGTGGAATCAGTTGTTCAGACAATCCAAAAGATATATTCAGAATCAATAGATAAGCATTTTGATTTAGTAAAAACAGATGAGCTTAAGAATTTGTGGAGGCTGTCAGAAAGTACGATTATCCAGATAATCGAATATATTTATGAGCATTTTGATGTATTCAGGCTGCTTCTGATGTGCTCGTCAGGAACAAAGTATGCAGGCTTTTTAGACGACTTGGTACGCGCAGATGTGCAGGAGACAATAAAACTCATTGCAGAATTAAAAGCACGCGGTGTACCTGTCAATGATTTAGATGAGGACGAGTGGCATATGTTGGTCCATTCTTACTATGCTTCAATTGCGGAAATTGTTATGCACAATTATCCAAAGTCAGCTGCATTGAAGTATGCTCATACGCTATCGGTATTTTTCAGCTCGGGCTGGCAAACTGTTTTGGGGATTTAATCCCCAAAAAATTTCCCCTACAGTTAGCTGAATCTAACTATAAAATATGAAATTAGTCATAACGAAAGGACGATTAAAATGCAAAAATCTAATAAACTAAATGGAAAAGATCTTATCAATGTAGGAATTTATACTGCCATGACTCTTGTAATATTTTTTGTTTTCGGATTACTGACTGCACTGCCTGTAATATATCCATTCCTTCTGTTTATCTGGCCGTTTGTATGTGGCATTCCTATGATGCTGTACTACACAAAAATTCAGAAATTCGGGATGCTGACAATTACAGGTGTCATCTGCGGTCTGTTTTTCTTTCTTATAGGCTATACATGGATTGGGCTGGTGGGGTGGACACTGGGCGGAATTCTTGCTGATATTGTGTTAAAGGCCGGTCAGTATAAAAACTTTAACGTTACCCTCCTAAGCTATGCGTGTTTTTGCCTTGGCATGATGGGATGCCCTGCGAATCTTTGGATTGCCGGGCAGTCCTACTGGGAAAATATTCACAGCTCCATGGGGAACCAATACGCAGAAACATTACAATCTATGATGCCATCATGGATGATGTATGCGGGATTTGTGATTTTGTTTGTCGGCGGGATTTGCGGTGCTTTGCTCGGTCATAAAATGTTAAAGAAGCACTTTGAGAGGGCGGGTATTGTTTGATGCACATGCTTGCTGTTACAGAGACGAAAGGATTCCATTTAGACCCACGGACAAAATTACTGCTGATGGCCGTTGTAGCTACCGCCGAGTTTTTATATGGCCATACCGCTTTTATGCTTGCAGTGGCTTTGATACCTTTTATTCTATTACTTACAAACAGACAATATAAGGCAGCGGCCATTTTTATAGTTCTGTTTGTAGCTGCTTTGGTGGTTAAGGAAATCCAAAACTCAATTCGTTTTCACATGGTTGTCAATATGATTGTAGTTTTATTGGTGGGATTGGTTTTAAGGCTTTTTCCTGCTTTTGCAATGGGGAATTACATAATTAAATCTACTACTGCCAGTGAGTGTATTACATCACTGAGCAGAATGCATATCGGTAGGAATATTACCATTCCTCTTTCTGTATTATTTCGCTTTTTGCCTACCATGCAGGAAGAATCAGCAGCTATTAAAGACGCTATGAGAATGAGGGAAATCCAGTTTGGTACGAAAAAATTTTGGCAGAATCCAATGGCACTGCTTGAATATCGTTTCATACCGCTTATGATTTCGGTTGTAAAGATTGGTGATGAACTGTCTGCGGCAGCGTTGACCCGTGGGCTGGATAATCCAGCAAAGCGGTCAAGCATAACGAGAGTTGGATTTACCTGTTACGATGCCATTGCGGTAGTAATTTCAGGCGTTATGCTGTTTGTCACCTTATTTATTATTAAATGGTAGAAGGGGAAGTGAAATGATAGAAATTAAAGATGTGTCCTTTACCTATGAAAGCGGAGAATCAGAGAATAGCCTGCGTAATATCAATTTGAAAATCGAAGATGGAGAGACTGTTTTACTATGTGGTGAATCTGGTTGCGGTAAAACAACTTTGACGCGCCTGATTAACGGATTGATTCCGCATTATTATAATGGACAGTTAACGGGACAGATTTATTTGGATGGGAAAGAGGTAAAGGATTATCAGTTATATCAGATTGCCCCCATGGTTGGCTCTGTATTTCAAAACCCGAGAACACAGTTCTACAATGTAGATACGACAAGCGAGATTGTGTTTGGATGCGAAAATTTGGGGTTGCCGGTGCAGGAAATGCTGGCAAGGCTTGAGAATACAACAAAATGCCTTAAATTAGAAAATCTGCTTGGACGGAGCCTGTTTGCTTTATCTGGTGGAGAAAAGCAGAAGATAGCCTGTGCATCGGCAGATGCTATCTGCCCTAATACTTTTGTTTTGGATGAACCGTCCTCAAATTTGGATATTTCTTCGATAAAAGATTTAACAGAAGTAATTCGCCAATGGCAATCTGAAAATAAGACAGTAATCGTTGCCGAACACCGCCTTTATTACCTGGCTCCATATGCGGACCGAATCATATATATGAAGCGCGGAGAGATATGTAATGAATATACAAGAGAGGAATTTTTGGAACTAGATCCAAAGGAGTTAAAGAAAATGGGATTACGTGCATTAAATCCATTTGACTTGATGCCTGAAAAAAAACCTGAAGCAAATGAAAAAAGCCTGCAGATTGATAACTTTTGGTTTTCATATGAAAAACGGGGATATCCGATTGTAAACATACCGAATTTAACATTGCCGCAGGGAGAAATCATTGGAATCATTGGTGACAATGGAGCTGGTAAATCCTCTTTTGCCAGATGTCTATGCGGATTAGATAAATCTTCAAAGGGCACTTTGAAATTAAATGGCAATGCTCTCAATGCGAAGAAGCGCCGGCATATTTCCTATATGGTAATGCAGGATGTAAATCACCAGCTTTTTACAGAAGATGTACTTGATGAACTTTTGCTGAGTATGGATGGAGAAAATGAGGAAGAGGACAAGGTTCGGGCACAAGAAATTTTGGCCGGGCTTGATTTGTCGGATAAACTGAAACTGCACCCAATGTCGTTATCCGGTGGTGAAAAGCAGCGAGTCGCTATTGGCAGTGCTGTTGCATCTGGGAAAGAAATAATCATATTTGATGAACCCACCAGTGGATTGGATTATAGACATATGCTTGAGGTTTCAGAAAAATTAATACAGCTAAAAGAAATGAAAAAAACGTTGTTTCTGATAACGCATGATCCTGAACTGATATACAAATGCTGTACACATCTTATGTTTATTGAGCATGGCCGTATATTATGGCATCGGCCTATGGATAACGAGGCTGTAAGACTTTTACAGGAATTTTTCTCCCACGAAAAGGGTGATTCAGCAATGGCTATATGAAAGCGAAAGAGTACTTTGAAGTGGGCTGAGAGAAATGTTATTTGTCATAAGGACTAAAGAGAACTTATTTCGGATATAGAAATACGTAAGAGTAAGCTGGAAGTTAATATAATGATTCAGGCCGCAGTACTTTTTATAATAGTGACAATGTCGATTTATCAAAAAGTCTGCGGCAATTATTTTATAATTTAATATTTAAGTAAAACGAAATTTAATTGAATGTTTCATAAAGTCATCTACAGCCCTGTGATGTGACAAGCCTTTGAATGAAACAAACTGTTAAAATGGGCTATTTTAAAAAAATACACATTTAAAGGGG
This sequence comes from uncultured Robinsoniella sp., assembly GCA_900539655.1. GTDB lineage: Bacteria > Bacillota > Clostridia > Lachnospirales > Lachnospiraceae > Robinsoniella. Next base: position 34,362 of record UQCR01000025.1, on the reverse strand, counting down.
TAGAAATATTAAAAAGAATCCTGTAAAATACAATAGAGTTAGTTGCTGCTAACATGCCGAGGCTTTAACTAATAGTTAGTAGCAACTAACCAAAACCACTATATTACAGGAGGATCTTTATATGAGTGAAACAAAGGGAAGTAAGTTTAGTATCAGAGACGTAATCACGGTTGCAGCCATGTTGGTAATCAATTATATGATAGCAATGGTGGTCAGCGCTGTCACATTGCCATTTTCAGAAGTGTATTTATATGGTTCAGCCGCCATTGACGGCTTTTTAGGAGCTGTATTCTTCCTTGTAGCGGCAAACCGGGTGAACAAACATGGGCTGTTGTTTGTTTGGGCATTTGTGTATGGCCTTATCCAGGCACTTATGGGTTACGCCTTCTTGCTGCCATATTTCCTGATTGTAGGCGTTATTTCCGAGCTGTCTATGATTGGAAAAAATACATATAGAAAGCCGATCCGCAATATGATTGGCTGGGCTTTAAACAGTATCGGGAATTTCGTTGGATGTGCGGTGCCTCTCTGGTGGGCATGGGACAGTTATAAAGAAATGGCATTAAATAGTGGCTTTTCACAGGAAACCTTAGATATGCAGTTTTTAATGTCAACCCATCCGGGGCTGATGCTTTTGGGCTGTGCAATAACCGGTCTTCTTGCTGTATTAGGTGTTCTGTTCGGGCAGAGACTATTAAGAAGACATTTTCAGAAAGCTGGTATTTTGGAATGATTATGAATCATAGTAACATCAGAAAAGTGGAGCAGATCGATGGCAGGACAGTGTTGCTGTTGGCTGTCTGCGCATGCTTCACTTCCTTCTTAAGCACCAGTTTGCTGGGGCATGGTTTATATATGATATGGCTTTTTCTATTGTTATGCTATTTTGAGTTATTTACGATGGGATTAGGAATGTTGGGGGTATATATCCTGTCGGTAGTTTGGCTGGCTATTAATACAAAATACCATATCTCTTTTCCATCACCGCTGTTATTTCATATGCTTTATCGTCTATTGATGCCGGCGATGATTGTGTGTCTGATAGTGCATATACCTTCAGGCAAACTGACTTCCAGTATAAGGAAGTTACCGATTCCCGAAAATATAATGCTGATTATAATTGTCATGCTCCGGTTTGCTCCCACCCTTGTTCATGAGTTTGGTGAAGTAAAAGACGCTATGAAGGTAAGAGGCTTTTTGCGGTCTATAAGGACAGTCCTTTTTCACCCGCTTAGTACATTGGAATATGCAATTGTCCCTATGGTTTTCAGAAGCCTGAAAATAGCGGACGAACTGGCATCATCAGCCATTGTCAGAGGAATCGAGAGTCCGTATAAGAAAGATAGCTATTACATTATAAGTCTGACTGCAAAAGATATTTTCTTAGTAATGTCCAGTACCATCATTGCTGTTGTTTGCTGCAGGGTTTAAATCAGTGGGGGGCGGTTGGGTTAGTCTGGATTCAGGAGGTGAGGTTATGATATACAATGGGAAATTGATTAAGAATTCGGAAGGTATTAGCCCCCAAAGTACAATAATGTTTTGTTTCCCATATGCAGGAGGCGGTGCCGCTTTCTATGCTAAGTGGATTCAATATTTTGACAAGAAACTTTCGGTTTGCCCCATACAATTACCGGGAAGAGAAGAACGTATTGGTGAGAAGCCATATTTGAACATGCAATCACTTGTAAAAGACGTTGTGGACGCTATTATGAGGTTTGACAATGACTTTATCCTATTTGGCCATAGCATGGGCGGCAAAATAGCATTTGAAGTTGAAAAAATGCTTGAGAACAACAAAAGGGTAGCAAAGTTGGCGATTTTCTCCGGAAGCAGAGTTCCCCATATTCCGGAACCACAGCCGATATCTCATTTGACAGAACAGGAGTTTTTGATTGGCCTGGAACGATATGACGGTATTCCGGAAGAAATAAAAATGGATAAAAGACTGTTGAACTTTTATATGCCGATAATCAGATCGGATTTTATTCTGGATGAAAGCTATTATCCGGATGCCCCATCAAAATTAATATGTCCAGTTTTGGCAATTGGCGGGAATGAGGATAGGGAAGCGACCCTGGCCGATATTAAGAGATGGTCTGAATACACGCAGAGCAAGTTTCAGTATTACCTTTTCAGAGGCGGGCATTTCTTTATAAAAGAAGATGAGGAAAATGTATTAAAGTTAATTCATCAAAAATCTGAGGAGTTTATCAATCGTGAAAATTAAAGTGATTCGTCCTACATTCACTTCACGGCATTGCTTTATGAATAATCTTCCTCCAGAAGAAATACAGGTTTGGATTCTGCGGTGGAGAAGCATGACAGGTTGGATAAAAGAGAATTGGGGAATCTTGAATGAAGAAGAGATAAAGCAATATACATCATATGTAAAGTATGAAGACATAATGAGAGGTGCAATAGGGCGAATCGCTGTAAAAAAGATTTCTTCATCTTATCTTGGCAAAGATATAAAAGATATACAAATTGAGAGAGGACGTTTTGGGAAACCATATCTGTGCTGTTCTGGAAAACGTCTATCTATAAATTACAACCTATCTCACTCGGGAGAGATTGTAATGCTTGCCTTTGGACGTAATGTTCAGGTTGGCGTAGATGTGCAGGCAATAAAACAAATACAGGAATATCAAAGGCTCGCAGAAAATTATTTTTCACCAGAAGAAACAGCAACTGTAATCAGGCAAAATAATATTGAGTCCTTTTTTGAATCTTGGACAGCGAAAGAAGCCTATGTGAAGGCAATCGGCTATGGGCTTTATAAAGATTTCGCCTCTTTTTCTGTAAAAATCGGCGGAACCAGCAGTGAAAGCTACGGAGATCAGATTTGGCGGATTTGTCAAATTGCTGTAGATAAATGTCATAAAGCATGTTTGGCATATGGAATGAGGAATGAGAATGAACTATGGGAAGAAATTGCGACCGGTACAGGAGAAAACGATAGATATCTGGCTGGGAGAAAGGTTTAAAGCAAATAGAAATAAGACCGCTATTGTGGAGGGCATAAATCGTATTACCTATGGAGAACTGGAAAAGAAAATCAACCAGTATGGCTGCTATTTCAAAAGGCGCGGGATAAGCAAGGGTGAACTGGTTGTTTTGCGAATACCGAATGTAAAAGAGTTTGTATTTGGTTTGCTGGGGTTAATTAAAATAGGTTCAATCCCAATTGTTACAAACTCTTTATTTGGTGAGAATGAGTTAAAGGGCATTTTTGATAAGACGGATGCCTCAACATTGGTTTTCTATGATAAGGACGAAGTATCATTAAGGATTCACAAGGGGCGTGCAAGCAGACAGATTTGTAAAATCGCAGTCAAGGATATAGCCGAAGGATTGAAAGAAGACACCGAAAATATCATCGAAGAAAACAAGGAGCTTGACAGCATAGCCCTCCTTATGTTGTCAAGCGGAACAACCGGAGTTCCTAAATTAGTGCCAATCACTCATAGAATGATTTATTGGCATATTTATGGATATAATCAGAAATTCCAGTTTACGTCCTCTGACAGTTATTTAGCTTGTCTGCCATTAGCACATAAGGTTGGGTTATATTCGCCCGGAATTCTGAATGTGTTTTTCGCAGGGGGAAAAGCTGTTTTATGCAGTGACCTGGACTGCGATGATATTTTTGTACAAGTTGAAAAAGAAAATATTACAATTACAGCCTTAGTTCCAACACTGGCGCGAATCTGGAATCAGTATCTGAATCAAGAGTGTGGATATGATTTGAGCAGCGTCAGGAAAATCATTATTGGAGGTTCCTTGGTTGATGAGAGCCTTGTTACAAAATTAATTGAAAAGGTGGAATGTGAGGTCTTACCCCTTTATGGAGCAACGGAAGGACTGGCCCTGTATAGTATTTATGATCGCAGCAATCTTGGCGATGCGGTAGGCTACCATTATTCGGTGTCTGGCTATGAGGAAATCCGGATTATTGATGAGAATGGCATGGACGTACTGAATGGTGAAGAAGGAGAATTGATAATTCGTGGACCATTTACCATTCAAAGTTATTATAACCAGGATGTCAGTATGAAAGATAAGTTCACATCGGACGGATTTTATAGAACAGGCGATAAAGTGAGATGGGATTCCACATATGGATATCAGGTACAGGGAAGGATCACGGACCAAATAAATAGGTCTGGTGAGAAAATAGAACCGAGAGAGATTGAAATATTTATAAGTGAACATCCGAACATTGATGAGGCGGTGGTAGTAGGTGTTGAGGATTTTCTAATGGGAGAAAGAATTTGTGCTTTCATCATGACTGCGGATGAAAAAATTAATTTATCACATATACGAAAATTTCTTATGGAAAAGGGGTTGGCAACATATAAGCTACCAGACCAGCTTGTGAAGATAGATGAGTGGCCTCTTACATCGGTAAAAAAGATTAACCGGGTAAAGCTGCGGGAGATTGCGAATAACACTGCAGGGAAGGAGAAAATATGAAATCGGAGATTACATATGCAGAGCTGTGTCAGATTATAGCAGAGATTGGGGAGTATTCTTATACTGCAGATATAGAAAACATAAATTTGATTGAGGCTGGATTTGAATCCTTAAAGGTAATGCTAATATCCAGTGAGCTAAAACGCAGAGGTATCAATGTCCGCGTTTCTGAATTGCTGAAAAAACCGTATCTGGCGGAATGGTGGAAAATAATAAAAATGCAGAGTGTCAGCGCAGAAAGTAAAAAGGAAGTGGATAGGAGTCGGACGGAAACGATGGAATTTCCTCTTACCGATGTTCAGCATGCGTATTGGGTGGGCAGAAATCCAGATCAGGTGATGGGAGGAATATCGTGCTATCTGTATTTTGAGTTTGAATGTGGGGAAATAGACCGGCAGAGGTTATCAAAGGCGTGGGAAAACGTGCAATACCTGCACTCATCGCTCCGGACAAAGTTTTTGGAGAGCGGAACCCAGGTTATTCAGGATAAACCATATAATTCCAGCATCATAATATATGACTTACAACAATTAGATGAAACAGAAAAGAAAGAGAAAATGGAAGCGGTAAGAAATGAGTACAGTCATAAAGTGTTGGCTGTTGAACGAGGCGAAGTGGCAGTACTCATTTTATCGGTTATAGGCAAGAACAAAACTATCTTGCATTTTGGCATTGATTTGCTGGTAGCGGATTTAAAGAGCATAAAGATTATTTTTTCGGATTTAGAAAAATTATATAATGATTGTTCTTTTGAGAAAACGCAATCGCCTTTTTCTCTTGAAGAGCACATGAAGCATAAAGAAAATGAGGACGCTTACCGAAAAGTGGCCGCTTATTGGAAAGAACACTTTGCTACACTGCCGGAAGCGCCGGAACTGCCATTAAAGAGAGCGTATCAATCGGTAAAGAAGCCGGTGTTTAAAAGAAGAAATTTTATGCTGGAGAAAGCGGATTGGGACAGGCTTGCGGCAAGTGCTGCGAAGAACCAGGTCACACCTGCAATGATACTGCTGACCATTTATACACAGATATTAGAACGTTACAGCAATCAATCGGATTTTCTGATGAATATACCTCTGTTTAACAGACCGTCAGAAGCAGAGGACAAAGTGGCTGATTTTACAAATATCCTTTTGCTTCCGGTAAAGGGCATTGAAGAACGAGGTTTTATTAGTAAAACGAAAAGAATTCAGGAAGCCTTTCTGGAATCGCTGGACTATTCTGCTTATTCCGGAGTGAAAGTAATAAGAGATATACTAAGGTCAAGGCCAACACAAAAGCTTGTGGCGCCAATCGTATTTTCTTGTGACTGCATGGAACCAATCATTACTGATGGGTTTGCAGGGAGTTTTGGCAAATTAAAATATATTTCTTCACAGACACCGCAAGTTTTGATAGATTTCCAGGTCATGAGATTCCCGGAAGGCATTTTGCTTTCGTGGGACACAGTTGAAGATGTATTCCCGAAAGGCTTTATAGAGGATATGTTCAGTGCCTATATAGAATGTTTGAGATGGACTATATCCAATCCTGACAAATGGGGGGAAGAACTTCCTGTAATATCAGAGACAAAATTCGCAGAGAGATATTCAGGCATAAATACAATTGGGGTAAAGCAGAATCTATGTCTGCATGAACTTGTTTTTAGAAATGCAACAGACCGTAGCAGCAAAACGGCTGTCATAGAAGGCACCGGCAGAACCTTGACTTATTATGAGCTGTGCAAAGAAGCGAAGAAATTAGCACGTTTATTACAGCTGGAAGGTGTAGGGCCTGGCGATAAGGTGGCTGTGCGATTGCCCAGGGGAGCAGAACAGATAATATCAGTACTATCAATATTGCTGCTGGGTGCATGTTATGTGCCGATTGGAATGAACCAGCCGGATAAGCGCATCGAAAAGATCGTGAAACGCGCTGATATAAGATATATGGTATCTCATGGCTGTCATTTAAGGTTAAACAGAGTGAATATCATTGATGTGAATGACCGGGCGAAGCGGGAGGAGATATCTGCCAATGAACCAGTAAATCCTTCCAGCAGTGCTTATGTTATTTTCACCTCTGGAACTACTGGAGAACCCAAAGGCGTGGAGATTTCCCATTTTTCAGCCATGAATACAATTTGTGATGTGAACAAGAAATGTGACATCAGTGAAAAAGATAGTTTATTGGCAGTGTCTTCTTTGGAATTTGATTTATCGGTTTATGATATATTTGGAATTCTTGGAACGGGCGGGACTATAGTCTTGCTGGACGAGGCGAGTAAAACAGATGCTGCTCAATGGTTGGATTTAGTTACCAGATACCATATAACCTGTTGGAATTCAGTGCCTTTTCTATTACGGATGCTTCTGGAACAGGCACAGGCTGAGGAGATGAAATTGCAATCCCTTAAAACCGTATTGTTGTCCGGGGACTGGATTGGTACGGACCTGCCGGCAAAATTAGCAGATGTTGCTCCAAATTCTGAATTGACAGCTCTTGGTGGAGCAACTGAAGGTTCTATATGGTCTAATTATTATCAGGTGAAGCTGCCTGTTCCTAAAGAGTGGGTATCAATTCCATATGGAACTCCCCTGGACGGACAGCTATACAGGGTCGTTGACCAGAGGGGAAGAGACTGCCCTGATTGGGTGCCGGGAGAATTATGGATTGGCGGAATTGGAGTGGCAAAGGGCTATGTCGGTGATGAAACCACTACAAATAATAAGTTTGTATCATTTAAAAACATAAGATGGTATAAAACCGGTGATATGGGAAGGTTTTGGAATGATGGAACAATTGAATTCCTGGGAAGAAAAGATACGCAGGTAAAATTCAGAGGGTACCGGATTGAACTGGGAGAGATTGAAGCAGCAATCAACAGGGCGGAAGGTATTAAGAGTTCTGTTGCATGTATCGTTTCGGAAGGCGGCAGTCAAAAACTTTGTGCGTTTATTGTTAAAAACGACCCAGATAGTGAGTTGATTCAGGACGAAACCATAAATCAGTCGATTAGTTCCTATCTTCCTCTCTATATGGTTCCATCTGAATATCAATATGGAAAGTCTATACCGTTGAGTGCAAATGGGAAAGTTGACCGTAAAATGGTAGCAGAATTGTTTTTTAAAGAACGTCAGGCTGTGGCCGGTTACGAAAAACCGCAGGGAGCTATAGAAGAAGAATTAGAACGGCTATGGATAGAAGTACTCGGTTCCACAAAGTATTCAAGAGATATCAGCTTTTTTAAAGCCGGAGGCGATAGCTTAAAGGCGATTATGCTGATTGATAAAATTAAAAAGTCACATTTAGTCAATGGAGATCTCGGGACAGCAATATTAGTGAATGCCCCTACGATTAGAGAACTGGCAAGTCAGATACAAATGATTAATCAGGGTGCAGAGTTGACGATTGATACCATTTAGCTGCAGACAAGGAGAAAAAATTATGGATATCCAAAAGTACATTAATGAGCTGGCAGAAAAAGAAATTGTAATTTGGTGTGAAGGTGATTCCATCAAGTTCAAAGCTCCGAAGGGGGCAATGACAGAGGAAAATAAAAATAAGTTGAGACAGTATAAGTCAGAAGTGCTGGATTATTTAAAAGCACATAATAACTTAGTGTTCACCAGTGATACAAAACGGAGATATGAAAAATTCCCACTGACCGACATACAAAATTCCTATGTTATGGGAAGAAATCGTTTATATGAATTGGGTGGAATTGGTTGCCACGGTTACATAGAAATTGAAGTCAATAGATTACTTGATCCTGGTCAGCTGGAGGTTGCATGGAATAAAGTGATACAAAAGCATGATATGCTGCGGGCAATTGTATCGGCATCCGGTTATCAGATTGTCCAGGAGGCAGTACCTTCAGTGGAAATCATAGTACTTGACGGGCGGGATAAAGATATTAGCGCTGATAAGGAAGAACTGAGAACTGAGTTATCTACGAAGCAGTATCAGCTTGGAACGTGGCCCATGTGTGATTTGGCCTTGAGTATTGAGAAAGACAAAAGCATAATCTATTTTTCGTTAGACATGCTTATTTCTGACTTTGCAAGTATGAATGTAATGCTTAATGATCTTGAAAGGTTTTATGAGAATCCTCATGAAATCATTATACCGACTACGTCTTACAGAGATATTGTTTTATATCAGGAGAAGCGGAAAACATTTAATAGCAAATCAAGGCAGGAAGCGGAAGTTTATTGGAATAAGAAAATATCAATGATGGGAGATGCACCTAACCTTCCGGTTATAGGGATGGAGGACAATCAGGAAGTGAGCTTCCTTCAGAAGAAAGTGTTCTTGAATGATAAACAATGGAAAGCTTTTGTTGAATTGGCAAAATCGTATAATATTACGCCATCTGTGTTTGTTATGGCAGCACTGGCGGAGGTAATAGCAGTTTGGTCTGGTGACAAAAAGTTCTGTATTAACACTACACTGCTCAACAGACCGGAAGTGGCTGAAGATATATATAAAGTGGTTGGTGATTTCACAGATGTCAATATTACTGCCATTGATATAGAGTATAGTGAAACATTTCTGGAAAGAGTGAAAAAACTGCAAATGGATCTCTGGTCTGATTTAGAACATAAAGATGTGTCCGGAGTAGAAATAATAAGACGTCTAACGAAAGAACGCAAGAAAAATGTAATTATGCCGGTTGTGTTCACAAGTACTTTGGGGGTTAGTTCAAAGGATGATACAACTGTAAAAAACAGAATTGTATATAAACTGAGTCAGACTCCGCAGGTGTATATAGACTGCCAGGCCGCAGAAGAAAACGGTGGTGCCACTATTAACTGGGACGTGCGAAATGGTGTATTTGAGGGCTATATAATAGAAGAAATGTTTGGAAGTTTTGCTTTGTTGCTTCAATCTATAGCCGATAAAAATAGTGAAGTTCTTAAGGAAAAATACCCGGTCAGCCTTATGAAGGAAACCCTTGAAATAAGACGTGATGTAAATAATACTTTTAAAAATATTATGCCGGCAATGCTTGAAGATGGATTCCTGAAATCTTTTAACCTTTACCCTGATAAAACGGCATTAATAACTGATGAGGGAGAATATACATATCGTTCACTTGGGGGATATGTGAATGCTGTACTGCGTATTTTGGGCGAGGCAGGAACCCAGGACGGCGATAAGATAGGAATTGATACAAAAAAACATGTATGGCAGGTAGCTGCGGTACTGGCTGCCCTTATTTCAGGAGCGACTTATGTGCCAATAGATGTGCAGCAGCCTGATAAACGCAAAGAGAAAATTATAAGAAGTGCAGATATTAAACTGCTTTTTTCAGAAGCAGGGAATGAGGATTTAGAACAATACTGCAATGTTGTAGATATTCACAGCCTAAAACCGGAACCGACAGAATCGTTGCCTATTGATAAAATAGATTATGACAGGCCGGCTTATATTATATTTACATCTGGAACAACCGGTGAACCCAAAGGGGTTATCATGACTCATCGTGCAACATCAAATACAATTGCGGATGTTAATGAAACATATGCAGTTGGTGAGAGGGATGTATTCCTGGGGTTGTCAAATTTATCATTTGACCTTTCTGTATATGATTTATTTGGCTGTTTTTCAGCAGGAGGAACATTAGTATTACCCAGTACAGATAAAATTAGGGATTCCAAATATTTGTCGGAATTAATAATCAGACATAGGGTTTCTGTAATAAATGCGGTTCCTGCTTTGCATCAGATGATTGTTTCCTATCTTGAATCCGCAAATGTCAGCGTGGATTATCAGGTGAGGCTGTTATTACTTTCTGGTGACTGGATTCCCGTAACCCTGCCGCATAGGATTTACGATCTGTTTGGCGATTGCCGTGTGATCAGCCTTGGTGGAGCCACGGAAGCAGCAATCTGGTCAATCAGTTACGATATTTCTAAAAAAGCAGTATTTACAAAAAGCATTCCATATGGATATCCAATGTCCAATCAAACATTTTATGTTCTAAACAACGAAATGCAGCCCTGCCCTAATGGGGTAGACGGAAGCCTGTACATTGGAGGAATCGGATTATCCTCCGGCTACCTGAAGGATGAACAGCTGAATCGTGAAAAGTACCCTGCTCTTCCGTGGAGTGGAGAGCGCATTTACAGAACCGGGGATAAGGGGTGCTATTTACCAGACGGAGTCATTATTTTTAAAGGACGCGAGGACGGCGATAATCAGGTTAAAATACACGGCCATAGAGTTGAACTGGCTGAAATTAGTTCTGTCTTAAATGAACATCCACTGATTGAAAGGGCTGTCGCTTTAGCGTTAGGTGAAAGCCCGGAGGATTTGCATATTGATGCAGTCATTTCTCCGGTCAGGAAAAAGACTGTGGCATCACCGGCTCTGGACGATAAAGAGGAATATTTGCTCAAGTCCATAAAACAATATTATGAAGAGCAGATGGATCAGGATTTACTTGAAAAGTGGATTAAGAAGTCAGAGGAAGTTGTTTCTGCGGACATATACAACACGTTTAGAAAGCGCGGAATTTTTTCGGATAAATCCAAAGCCTTCAATTTTGAGCAAATTGTAGAAATGATGTCGATACCGGAGAAACTGCACAAATTGACAAAAAGATGGCTGCAGGTATTGGTTAATGAAGGAATTATCACATGTGAAGCCAATGCATATAAAGCTTCTGAGATAAGTACGGATTTAGGTTCTGAAAAGCTTTGGAAGGAATTTTTTGAAATAGAGGACGATTTCCAATACAGCAAGGAGTTTGTTGATTATTTGAAGGAATCGAGTGATTTGCTTCCAGAACTGATTCAGGGAAAAGAGGACCCTCTGAATATTCTGTTTCCAAAGGGAGACACAGACCCGGCGCTGGCAGCTTATCATGACAATAAAGTAAATGGGATGCTCAACAACATTGCTACGAAAGAAATACGTTATCTGTGCGAGAAAAAGAATAAAAAAAGTCCGGAGAAACCCTTTAGAATATTAGAGGTGGGAGCTGGAGTTGGTGGAACCTCTCTCGATGTGATACCCGAGCTTGAAGGCTGTAATGTTGAGTATTATTTTACTGATCTTTCGGTTTTCTTCTTAAATAAGGCACAGGAAAATTTCGGTAAGTATAATTGGGTGAAATACGGGATTTTCAATATTAATGAAGACTTCGTATCGCAAGGGTATGAGGCATTCAGCTTTGATGTGATTTTATGTGCAAACGTGCTCCATAACTCACGGAATATCAATAGTGTCATGAAAAATTTAAAGGGCTTATTATCAGAGGACGCGTCCATTATCATACTTGAGGAAACACGAACAAGTTACCTGTTGCTTACGTCAATGGAATTTAAGGACGGCTTAACCGGTTTTACGGACGAACGCAGCGAACATGACCAGACATTCTTCACACGAAAACAGTGGGAAGATATATTTAAGAGGCATGATGGGCAGCTGCTTTATGAATTCCCTGATAAGGGTAGCAAATTGGACTTAGCTGGACAGACAATATATGTGGTTCGCTTTGCCGGAGAATATGAGCAGTTAGAAAAGGAGGCGGTCAGAGGCTATTTGGAAAGTACAGTATCTCCGTACATGGTTCCAAACCAGATTCTGATTCTTCCGGATATGCCACTATCTGCAAACCGTAAAGTGGATACCAGAAAAATCAAAGAATACTTCAAGAGTTGGGACCATAAGGAGAATATCAAGAAAAAGGACGAGTTGCCCCAGACAGATCTGGAGCGGCGCATTGCCGAAATATGGTGCAAAGAGCTGGGGATTACTTCTGTGGGGAGAAATGATGATTTCTATCTGGTGGGCGGTGATTCTCTGTTAATTGCTCAAATCATTGGGAAGATGATGGAGAACATATCGGAAGCCTCCGGCTGGGAGTGGAGCAACCTTCTGACAGAAATGATGAAAGCACCCACTATTAAGCAGATAGCAGAAAGCCTTTTGAACCATCAAAATGATAAGGGAAATCTTGAGGACCCGTCCTTAATGATTCTGAAAAATAGCAGTTTAAATAATGAGGATTCTGTTGCGAAGGTTTTTTTCCATGCCGGAGCGGGAACCTTAACACCCTATACGGATTTACTGTCTCGCATAAAAGAGGACAGCAAGGACAGTGAAAGCATTATCGGCTTTGTTTTTGGAAATGATGCAGAGTATATTTCTATGGAAACCAGCCAGACCTTCCGGTTGTTGGGGAGGAAATATGGTGAGATATTGGAAAAAATGGGATATAAAAATTATATTCTTGTGGGCCATTGCGTGGGTGGTCTGATTGCACTGGAAACAGCACAATATTTGAGAAATAAAGGAATTTCCGTTTCTGATGTGACGCTGATAAGCACCGGTATTCCAAAGCGGAAAGAGAACACGATTTTAGCGGATGCATCGGATGAGATATTCCGTAATGCATTGCATTCAAGCCTGGATAACGAACTGCTGTTGGAGAGGATTTTTGCAAGAGTGATTGGGGCAGATGCATATAAGGCAGGATATCAGGTAAGCGATGAGCGGTTGCAGCAGTATATAGAGTATATTTCCAGATGTGGAAGTGGTGAAATTACAGTAAAAGCATTATGCGAAACGGGCGGGGAGTATGAAGATGTGGCTGAAGAGTTCCGCCGGCTCGCCAGCTATACAATTTCAGAAAGGTTAAATGCTTTATACCGCACGATTGAGCGTCCAAATGGGGAGTTGATGGAACATCAGCTGAAGATGCTGAATGTACTTTTCCGGATATTCTCACAAAATTTCAGATGTGTGTCCAGTTATATACCGAAGCTTTACTATGGAAATATAAGGATTTTCTGTTGTGAGATTTTAGGAAGCCACTTTTATCCGGGATTTTTTGAGGAAGATTTTGAAACATGGAAACCATATATCAAGGGGAATTTAAAATATAATACAATTGCAGGACAACATTTTGATTGTATTATTGGTGATAATCTGGAAAAGAATATTTCTAAGATTTTAGATTTTAACTATTAACGATTGCCAAAGGGTGCCCATCACCGTATGGACACCCTGGAAAAGGGGCGGAATATGAAGAAAGTCGGGATATTAGGCGGAACTGGTGAAATAGGAAAAAGAGTTGTTAAACTGTTGGAGAATCAATATGAGTTGCTAGTTTCCTATCATTCGGTAAAACCATCAGTTACTGCCCATAACCAATATATCCAATTAGATGTAGATATATCTGATGACTTAGAAAGCTTTTGCAGTCAGTGCAGTATTATCGTAAATTGTGCAGGAGCCTCCTTTGTCAATGGAGAAAAGATTGCAAGAGCAGCGGCTAAATATCACATACCTGTTGTGGACCCTTCTGGTGAGGCATTTTTAGAAGACAGAATAGCAGATATAGAGAACGAATCGGTTTATGTGCTTTCCAGTGGCTTCTTCCCAGGAATGACTGGCCTGTTGATGAAATATTTATGTGAGAGCTTAAAGTCAGTAGATTGTATTATGGGGTTGAGCATCACGAATGAAATTCCGAGCAGATCGGCAATCAAAGATTTTATTTTGACAAATACAGCCGGATTTGGAACTGCATTAAACTATTATGAAAATGGTGAATTAAAAAGGGATGAAACACCAATCTACAGGATTGTAGAAAATAAGGAGTATACATTGCAGAACTACTATACGATAGAATTGCAACGGATTACTCAAAAATATAAACCTGAGAGGGCAAACTGGTATTACGCCTCTTTTGGAGAAGAAATCACGAAGTTAATGCAGGAAGCAGTTATCAAATATGGTTTAAAGCAAGGCGATGAGGCACTGCAGCAAAGTATTGATTCTATTATCAAGCTATTTGAAATGACTGGTGGCTCAACAGCAGCATATAACTATATACATATTGAAGTAACAGGTTCAGATAATAATCAGGGTCACATAAGAACTGCGGACGTACATAGTTCATACAGTAGTGATATCAGTTCAATTATAGCCGCTTATACGGTTAAGGCCCTGGTTGAAAAACAACCGGACTTCGGAATTCATTATGCTATGGATATCGTGGATTTAGAAACTGTAATACATGATTTACCACAATTAAATATCGACCTGGTTTTGACCGATAAAATATTGGAGAAAGAGGAAACCTATGAAGAAGGATCAATCTAAGATTCATCTGCTTGGTAATAAAAACGGTAAAAGAATACTTCTCATACATGGGATGGGATTCAATTGGAAGAACTGTTTTGATAAGGTTCTTCATATATTGGGGAAAGATTATTATTTTATAATTCCGGAGTTGCCAGGCCATAGTGCTTCGTCCAGTGGTGCGGTTACTTCTGTCATTCTTAGTGCCGACTATATCAGTACTGCATTGCTGAAAAAGGGAATTAATTATGTTGATACAGTTTATGGCATTTCTTTGGGAGCAAGTATTGCACTTGAACTTGCACTCAAAGGTGATATAAGAATAAAAAAACTGATACTGGACGGCGGACAATATGAATCTATGGGTAATATGAAATACATATACAGCCTTATTATGGCGTGGCAGATGAAGCGGGTTTTGCATGGAAAGCACATGATGAAGTATATGCAAAAACAAATGGGGTATTTACATAACAATGATGTCCAGGTTCTTCAGCCAATGGGGGAGGCCGGTATAATCTTTGGAACATTATTACAGACAGCTCTTGCAGCTTACAAGTATGATATCCGGAGCAGGAAAGAGAAAATATCAATGGAAGTGGTGATTATGTATGGAGGCAATGAAACATATGCCCCCAATTCTGTTGGTTTAATAAGAAGAGTCAGTATTTATCCTCTTAAAGTCCGTGCCTGTGAGAAAATGGGACACGCGGAGGCTCTGAGCAGGAAACCGCAGATAATCTGCAATATGATAGAAGCATAATGGAGGATTAAAACCATGCCGGAAAAACAGGAAGTGCAGGAATGGTACGGCCGGAACGCCAGGGTTATGCACAGTGACAGTGATTGCTTAATAGAACGGTACGAATGCCAGGGAAAGGGTTTGATTGTTACATATAAAGTATTTGAGGGAATGGAAATGGTATTCATGGAGTTTAATTCCGAAGATGCTTTTATTCCAGTAACCCCATACAGCGAGATTCTGGAGATTACCTGTTGCCGCAGGGGGAGAGTTGTCTGTGAATTTGCAAATAATATATGTGCCCATCTGTCGGAGGACCATTTCTGGATTGGCAGCGGGGAGCATCTGCCAGCTTCCTATTATTTCCCCTTCGGTTACTTTGATGCCGTTACTCTGGTGATTGACGAGAAAAAAATGAGTTTGTCCACGAAAAAGATTATGGCGGATTTTTCCATAGACATTAAGGCGATTGAGGAAAAATTATCATTGAACACTGCATGGTATATCAGCAATATTCCTTCTAAATTACAGCGATTGTTTGATGAAGTCTATGAGGCAAAAGGGAAAGAGAGCACTTGCTACTTTGCAATTAAAACGTTGGAACTTCTTTTCTATTTGCAAAATATTGAACGAAATGACGCTGAGAAGGAACAGTATTATCCCAAAGACCAGATCGAGGCAGTCAAAGAAATCTGGAACTACATGATTACTCATTTAGACGAGGAGCGTTCACTTAAACAATTGGTGAAAGAAAAAAATATGGGGACTACCATGTTTCAAACAATATTTAATCACGTTTATGGAGATTCCCCATATGCATTTTTGAAGAAATACAAAATGGGGATTGCGAAAAAGCTGATTTTAGATGGTGAAATGAAAATTGGTGAAATTGCCTTTTCATTGGGGTATTCCAATGCAAGTAAGTTTTCTGTTGCATTTAAAGATGTCTATGGTATTTTGCCAAAAGATTATAGAAAGCTGAGAAGCTAATAAGAATATGGAGAATAAAAATGGGAAAAGAAATAGAAATGCAGCATGTGACATTTTCATATCAGCATAAAATTCCCCAGCTTACTGATATCAATTTAAATATTAAGGCAGGGGAAACGGTGGTTATAACCGGTCCGTCAGGCAGTGGGAAAAGTTCGCTGACCCGAGTTATTAATGGACTGATTCCTTATTTTTATGAGGGCGATTTAAAAGGGACCGTCAATGTAGAGAAACAGCCCCTTTCCAGTTATCCATCCTGGGAGAGGGGGAAGATTATAGGCAATGTGTTTCAGGATCCACGGAGCCAATTTTTTGCCAATGAGGTGGCAGGGGAGATTGCGTTCGGATGTGAGAATTACGGGTATTCGCACGAAGAAATTGTGGCCCATGTCCAAGCTTCAGCCGATAGTATGGGCATAAATAATATATTAAATTATAATATTCGGAACCTTTCCTATGGAATGAGACAGAAGGTGGCGATTGCTTCTGCCGAAGCAATCGAGCCTGAAATTTATGTTATGGATGAACCCTCCGCAAATTTAGATACGGATTCAACAGAGAGATTGGGTAATACAATAAGGAAACTGAAGGAAAAGGGAAAAACAATTCTGATTGCGGAACATAGACTTTATTACTTGATGCCAATTGCAGACAGGTTTCTGTATATAAAAGATGGCCGCGTTATGCATGAATTTACGCAGGCTGAAATCAGGCAGCTGGCCGCGGAAGAAATCCGTAAGCTGGGTTTAAGAAACCCTGACCTGCATACGGTGACTTGTTCTCATATGCCATTTGAAAATAACAGCGATGTGATTTTAGAAGTAAAAGATTTATGTAAAACGTTTGGCAAATTAGTGGTTGCAGACCATATCAGCTTTTCCTGCAGGAGAGGAGAATCTATCGCTATCATAGGTTCCAATGGGATGGGGAAAAGTACAATGGGAAAAATGCTCTCCGGATTATTAAAAGAAGATTCCGGCCGTGTTACTCTGTTTGGAAATAAAAGCAACATAAAAAAGAGGAGGGGAACGGTCTGGTATATTCCCCAGGATCTCGACAGCCAGTTGTTTGGTGAGGATCTGATAGACGAACTGATACTGGGCAGTAAAGAATCACCGGAAATAAGGGAAAAGGCTGGGCAGATATTAACTGAACTGGATTTGTATGAGTTTAGAGAACAACACCCGTCCACTTTGTCAGGGGGGCAAAAACAGAGGCTCGCATTGGCGGTGGCGTTGATGCATGAAGCCCCCATTATTATCTTAGATGAACCAACCAGCGGCCTTGACGGGGTAAATATGAGAAAGGTAAGCCATGTTATTCAGGAACTTGCTGGGAGAGGACGTACAATTCTGGTGATTACCCATGATGCAGAATGTGTGCTGTCTTGCTGCCAGAGAGCAATCAGGTTGGAAGAGGGGAAGGTGACAGACGATTTTGTGATAAATTCTGCCGATTATCTACTGGAGAAAATGGGGTATTGAGCTATCTGTAAGAGGATAAAGTTGTTGAAATTTCGGGCTATTTTCGGGAAGTTATTTTGAAATGGAGTAGAGAACCGCGGATTTTTTCGTTATAATACACTACAGTTAGTAAAATCTAACTATAGTGCAAATATTATGGAATTGGAGGAGCAACAATGAAACAGGAAAAGAACAAGGAGGAAAAAAGGAAAACAGGAATGGCACGTTGCCTGGAGCTGGCATCAGAACACAAAGGGTTAGTGATTATTTCAGGAATTCTGTCTGCATTGGCGGCAGTATGTTCGTTTATACCTTATCTGTCAATCTATTTTGTTATCAGGGAACTGATTTTGGTGTTTCCGGATATGCCTGCAGCAGATATGCCTGCCATTTTGATGTGCGGCTGGTTTGCCCTGGCCGGCATTGCTGGAAATGTGGTACTTTATTTCTGTGCTCTGATGTGTTCCCATCTGGCAGCCTTTGGAACATTGTATGAACTGAAATTAAACTTTGCGGATCATATCACTGCAATCCCGTTAGGATATCACCTGACCATTGGAAGCGGCCGTATGAGGAAAATTATGGACGAGAATATAGAAAGTATCGAAAAATTTATCGCCCATCAATTCCCGGATTTTGTTGCATCTCTTGTGGCTCCGCTTATTTTAGTCATAATTCTTTTGGCTGTTGACTGGCGTTATGGTGTTGTCTCTCTTCTTGGAATTGTGCTGGCCTTTGCCATTCAATTTTCAGGATTCAATGGGGCGGCCAAAGAGAAGATGCACCGTTTTCAGTCTGCCCAGGAAGATATGAATAATGCATCTGTGGAATATGTGCGAGGGATGCCTGAAATCAAAGCCTTTAATCAGACGGCAGATTCATTTAAAAGATTAAGCAGATCCATAACTGATTACACCTCCTTCATATTGGAATATGCCATGGGGTGGAGGAATTGCATGCCGGCGTTTACAGCGATTATCCACAGCATCTATTTGTTGCTGATTCCTGTAGGTATATTGATTGGAAGAAATGTGACAGATTACAGAAACTACTCCCTAACCTTTATCTTTTATTTGATTTTAGTGCCGGCCATATCTGGCATCTTAAATAAGATCATGTTCATTTCGGAGTCATTTACCCAGATTGACGGCAATGTGGAGCGTATGGAAGAAATTTTACATATACCTGTTTTGCCGGATTACAGAGGCGGCGTCAAGGAGCAGGGGAAGGATATTGTCTTTGATCATGTGAGTTTTTCTTATGAAGCTGAAGCAGATGTGGTTGTTAAGGCGCTGGATAACGTATCGTTTCATGCCAGACAGGGAGAGGTGACAGCAATCGTTGGCCCGTCAGGAGGAGGAAAGAGCACCATTGCTAATTTGATTTCCCGTTTTTGGGACGTGACAGAGGGAAATATTCAAATTGGAGGAGTAGATATCCGTGAAATTCCCCTTGCGGAACTGATGAAGCAGGTTGGTTTTGTATTTCAGGACACATTTCTTTTTAAACAAAGTGTTTTGGATAATATTCGGATGGGAAATCCTGATGCAACAGAAGAGCAGGTTATAGAGGCTGCAAAGGCGGCCCAGTGTCACGAATTCATCGAAAAATTGCCGAATGGGTATCATACGGTAATTGGTTCTTCAGGAATCCGCTTGTCTGGCGGGGAACGGCAGAGGATTGCCATTGCCAGGGCCATAATTAAGGATTCCCCCATCATAGTACTGGATGAGGCAACTGCATTTAGCGATCCGGAAAATGAATATTTAATACAGAAAGCTTTTGAGAAATTGATTAAAGACAAAACAGTGGTTATGATTGCCCACCGACTTTCCACGATTCGTAACGCCGACCAGATTCTTGTTATAGAGCAGGGACATCTCATTGAACAGGGAATCCATGATGGATTAATAGCAAATGGCGAAAAATACACGCAGATGTGGAACAGTTATGTAGAATCAGTCAATTGGAAAATCCATACAGGGAAGGCGGTGTAACGAAATGAAATTTTTACAAGAACGACTGTTATTATCTGATAAAGGATATTCAGACCTTAAAAAAGCGATTTTTGCCTGCACATTGACAAACCTGTCCATTATGCTTTCATCTGCGATTCCAATTCTGTTGTTCGGCCAGCTTTTAAAGCCCTTTATGGGGCAGGAGATATCCTGGTCAACTATGTGGGTACTATTGGTGATCGGAGTGCTTGCTACAATCCTGGTCTTTATCGCTGCCAAGAATGATTATAAAAAAACTTACCTTGCGTCATATAAGGAAGCAAGCAACACGCGGTTACGGATTGCTGAACATTTAAGAAGGCTTCCTATGAGCTTTTTTAACACAAAAGACTTGTCAGATATAACTACAAATATGATGGCTGATTGTGCCAGCATGGAATCCATGCTTAGCAGTACGATTCCTCCGCTCATAGCAAATATTATATCGGTTACACTTACATGCGTATGTCTGGCCTTTTTTGACTGGCGCATGGCATTAGCAATATTTTGTACCATGCCTGTCTGCTTCTTTATAATATGGTGCGGCCGTAAACTGCAATTACACCTGTTTGACCAGCAGGTGGGGGTGAAACTGGCGGCGTCCAGTCAGATTCAGGAGTATTTGGAGGGAATCAAGATTATCAAATCCTGTGGCTTGAGCGGAGAACGTTTTCAGACACTGAATAAGGCTCTCCTGGCAATGAAAAAGACGGCAATTAAAGTGGAATTGGCTTCAGGTATTCTTGTGCAATGTGCGAGCCTGATTTTACAGGCAAGCCTGGGAATCACTATATTTATCGGTACAGTCCTGATTACAGGTGGACAGATTGAATTATACCCCCTCCTGGTTTTATTGATGTTTTCTACACAAATTTATGGACCGATATTATCTATCCTATCACAGCTTACCAGTTTGTTCCATCTGGGAACGGTTACAAAGCGGATGCGTATACTGCTGACAACACCGGCAATGGAGGGAGAAGAACAGGACATTAAGGATTATGATATCGAGTTAAATCAGGTTACATTTGCCTATGGAAAAGAAGATGTAGTAAAAAATGTTTCGGCAAAAATAAATACAGGTAGCATTACTGCCCTAGTTGGACCGTCCGGAAGCGGAAAGAGTACCCTGGCAAAACTCATTGCCCGCTTTTGGGATGTAGATAAAGGTACTGTGACAATCGGCGGTAAGGACCTGAAACAAATTGAACCAGAATATTTAATGCGTAGCATGTCATTTGTTTTTCAGGATGTGACCTTATTTAATGACACGGTATTTAATAATATTAGAATTGGAAATATGAATGCCAGTGATGAGCAGGTTGTATCGGCTGCAAAAGCAGCTCATTGTGATGAGTTTATCAGACGGCTGCCGGAGGGGTATGACACGATCCTTGGTGAAAATGGCAGTACCTTGTCAGGCGGAGAGAGGCAGCGTATTTCCATTGCCCGCGCACTATTAAAAAATGCTCCCATTATTCTGCTGGACGAGGCAACCGCTTCCCTTGACCCGGAGAACGAGGTATTGATTCAACAGGCCATTGCCAGACTTGTAGAAGGGAAAACAGTTATAATGATTGCCCATCGTCTGCGGACAGTAGTAGATGCCGACCAAATCCTGGTATTGAACGAGGGGGAACTGATGGAACAGGGGACACACAAAGAGCTTCTTGAACAAAAAGGACTGTACAGCAAATTATTCTACATACAGCAGGAAAGTCTTGGCTGGTCAGTCTAAGGTGTTACTTAAAATATGGACAGTTAAAAAGATAAGGAAGTGATTCTATGTTAAATAAAAATGATACTCGGTCTATGTTGCTTCATGACAGCCCGCAAAGTTTAGTATTAAAACTTAGCGTACCTGCGATTATCGGCATGGTGGTTGTTGGGCTTTACAATTTTATGGATGGAGTTTATGTCGGACAAATGGTAGGAGATAACGCTATGGCAGCGGTTTCTGTGTCCTATCCATTTACGCTTGCCAATAGTGGGATTTCCACGCTCATCGGTATCGGCTCCGCTTCAATCCTATCCAGGGCGATTGGAAAAAGGGATCAGTCTACAATTGACAAGATAATGGGAAATCTGATCGCCATGAATTTGATTTTTTCTCTTATCATCATGGCGATAGGCATGATTTTTACGAAACAGATTTTAATGCTTTCTGGTGCAAGCGGAGAAATTCTGGAGCTGGCACTCCGGTATTTACGCATCATCTTTGCAGGCAGTCTGTTTGTCAATTTTGCACAGTCCTCAAATATGATTATGCGTGGTGAGGGATTGTTGAAACAGGCAATGCTCTTTAGCGCCGGTTCCGCTATCATGAATATTATACTTGACCCGATTTTCATTTTACTTCTAAAACCTTATGGCATGGGAATTGATGGAGTTGCATATGCAACAGTGGCTTCGCAGGTTGCGTATGCAATGGCTTCTCTTTGGTATTTTAAGCGAAGGAGTAAGACTGTGAGAATCAATGCAATTCGCATTGAAAGAACGCTTTTCTCGGAAATCATCGGAGTAGGTTTTTCTGCGATGCTGATGCAGGTGATGATGCTGGTCCAGCAAACCGCACTTTATAATCTTGCGGCGCAGCATGGAGGAGATACATGGCAGATTATACTCGGCGCAACATACCGGGTAGTGTCTTTTGCATTTATTCCTTTATGGGGGCTTTCCCAGGGATATCAGCCGGCGGTCGGAACCAATTATGGTGCAAAACAATACGACCGGGTAAAGCACATCACGAAAGTGTTTGCAATCACAGCAACTTTATTAGCGCTTATTTTCTATTTGCCGATTATGTTAGTACCGAATACAATTCTCTCTATGTTTATTACAACGCCGTCCGTAGTGGAACTGGGAGTAGGGGATTTCCGTCTGTTCTTCCTGTCATATATTTTATTAGGAGTCTGGATTGTGGTTCTGACCCTGATGCAGTCTCTCGGAAGAGCTACAAAAGCGAGTGTTCTGGTTATTTTACGCCAGATAGCCATTTACATACCAGCAGCCATCATCATGCCTTATATTGCCGGATTTGGTGTACATGGCGTATTTGCTGCTCCGTTTATTACGGATGTGATAGTATTTATTGTTGCGGTTGGTATGATGATAAATGAGTTTAGAAGAATGGATGCGTTAAAAGCTTCAGGGAAGTAAGAAATCTGTTTTTCTAAACAGTATCGAAACACAGGAGGTGATGCAGCGCTGAAACTTCATGAATCAGGAGAGAATTATCTGGAAGCGGTGTTAATTCTGCAAAAGCAAAAAGGTATGGTACGTTCGGTTGATCTCGCCCGGCACATGGGGTATGCCAAACCCAGCATCAGCCATGCAGTGACGGTTCTACGTAATGGCGGTTATTTGACAACGGACACTGACGGCTATCTTCATTTAACCGTTGCGGGCCGTGAAATAGCTGAAACAATATTTGAGCGTCACCAATTCTTTACGAATCAGCTTATTGATGCCGGAATCGACCCTGCCATTGCGGAAGAAGAGGCTTGCCGGCTGGAACATGCAATCAGTGATGAGACATTCCAGAAACTAAAAAGACATCTGTTAAGAAAAGAGGAAGATGAAAACACACATTGATTAGAGGTGAACAGAACGTATGATACACCAGGTTTATTCCATAGCAGAAGAAATTAAAAGGCTGCGCGAGGAAAGAGATATGACACAGGAAGAATTAGCTGAGTCAGCTGAAATTTCGTTAAGCCACTTAAGCAAAGTGGAGAGTGGTTCCAGAATGATTGGTATGAAAACATATAGCAAAATTTTGTACGCGTTAAATGCAGTCCCCATTATGATAACGGAAACAGAAAAGAGCGAAATACATTCCGATTTAGTGTTGCGTCTATTATCAATATTAAAAGAATGCTCGGAAGTGGAGGTGGAATTTTTATTGAATACTGTAGAAACAATAAAAAACAATATGGATATCATAAGAAACCACGAAAAGAGTAGTGCTGGGAATCATAAGAGAAATACACATCATAATTATCCAGCATATGAAGCCAGAAGAACTGTTTAAATTACAAGTTGATGGGGCTGTTGCAAAATAGTTGAGAAATCAGTTATGGAACCGCAGCTCTCCTTATTCATGCATAAAAGAAGAAAAACGGTCTCCGTACGCTTTCATATGTTAAAATATAAACTAGATTCGATGCTGGCTCTATGCTGGGACAGTGTGGACTGGTTTTGTAATTTTATTTCCGTATCAACATATCATTACCATGAACTAGTAAAACATAGAAAAAGTCACATGAAACGTGAAAATATTTACGTAATACAAACCATGGAGGGGCTGCTAACCACTAATCAAAATGAAATTGTAAAATAAGAGAAGTATGCAGGAATATCCCTGATTGACACTACAAGGTTAATCAGGGATATTTATATTTTAGTTTATGACTATCATTTTAATCGTGTATAAAAGTTTTTCGTCAAGCAATACAACAGCCGTATTTTTCAGCATGGCTCTTCCAATAGAAATACGGTGCTTTTCACCACCGGATAAAGTAGAACCACCCTCACCAATCATAGTATGAAAGCCTTGGGGCTGCTCCATAATGAAATTATAGCAGTTTGCCAATTTTGCTGCCTGTTCAATTTCTTCATGAGTGGCATTTTTTTCCATAGCGTATATTGTTTGCAATCGTATCCTGAAATAAATAAACCTCCTGAAATACCACAGAAATTTTCTTCATCAATTTTTCGGGGTCAATGGACTGTCAGTCAATGGATAAAAAGAGAAAATCATCGTAGAATAGGTTCATACACATCAAATGATTTAGTTATGTATAACTGATGTGGTTACTGAATTGGATAATTCAGGTTTGTACCTTGACAATAGAATATCAGCATGGTAGATGCATTCTAACTTTATTATGACATAAATGACATGTTGGAATTCATCTTTTGAGATACTAAACATTTGGGACATGCTTAAAAGCATGAAGAAGAGCAATGAGCTGCGCCACGATATACCTGCCTTGAATATAACTACAAGGTAAATGTCAGGAATCGTAATAGAAGAAGTAAAGGTATGAGCGGCACTTTTTCTTGGACCATATAACCAGCGGTCTAAAACCCAGAATGATAATGATACCTCCGTAATAATAGAATCACGGTCCAGGTAGCGCTGGAGGCATGAACAGTGAGTAAGGGTGCTGTAAAGTGTCAGGAAGGTTGTGGTTATACCTAATCTACATGTTCCCATGGTACAAGGGGTGAGATAATATTCAGCCGCACCAGTTTATGGTGCGGTGTACCATTAAAAAAATAGAACTAATCAGCAATAGAACTTGCTTATTAGCTGTGCTTTTTTAAGAATATTATTATATTTTTTTTGGTTCTTACTTGACACAGGCAGGGAAATCTACATTATCAAAATGCATTACCGGGGAAAACCGGATGACAAAGGGAGAACTTTTCGTAAATGGGGAGCAGATCAAGATCCCCTCTTACAGCGTAAAGGAATCACAGAGCAGGGGAATTGCTATCGTACACCAGGAATTCACCCTGATGGAAGACATGAACGGCGTAGAAAATATCTTCGTGGGGCGGTATAAGAGGAAACACGGATTTATCGATTGGAAAGCCCTTGAGGAACGTGCGGCGGAATTAATGGATTTCCTGCAATGTGAGGTAGACCTTCATGTGCCGGTCAAAAGGCTCAGGACGGCTCAGCAGCAGATTATCCAGCTGGCGAAGGCAATGCTTGAAAATCCCCGGATTATCGTCTTTGATGAGCTGACTGCGGTACTGCAGGAAAAAGATATTCAGAATATTTTCAGAATTATTGACATTTTAAAAAGCAGAGGGATCGGAATCATTTACATCTCCCACCGCCTGGACGAGGTCTTTGCATGCTGTGATTCCTATACGGTATTGTGTGACGGGCGTTTCATCCATGCAGGAAAGGTAAAAGATATTGACAATGCCATGCTGGTGAAGATGATAATCGGCAGGGAACTGACCAATGTCTATCCAAAGCTGAATGAAGACCTGGGTGAGGTGATTCTGGAAGTAAAGGACTTATCGGCACCAAAGGCATTCAAAAATATAAATATGGAGGTCCGTGCAGGTGAAGTAGTTGGGCTGGCGGGACTGCTGGGTGCCGGTAAAACGGAACTGGTACAGGCAATTTTCGGCAGCCACCCAGTGACAAAGGGTGAGGTACGGATTAAAGGGAAGCCTGTGAAAATCAAAAACCCCCTTCAGGCTATGAAACTGGGAATGGGGCTGGTGCCGGATGAGAGGCGGACCCTTGGCCTGAACATGAAATTTAATATCAAAGATAACACCACGTTAGCTTCTATGCAATTATTTAAGAAAATGAAAATCTTCCAAAATCATGAAGAAGAGCTGAAGGCATCCTATGAAATAAATGAAAAAATGAATCTAAACTATTATTCCTTATGGCAGAATGTAAAAAAATTGTCGGGTGGAAATCAGCAGAAAATTGTCATAGCCAAATGGCTGCTTCGGGATACGGAAATCTTCCTTTTGGATGAACCTACCAGAGGGATTGATATCGGAGCGAAATTTGAGATTTACCAGCTGATCCATGAACTCACCAGGCAGAACAAAGCAGTTATTCTGGTATCGCCTGAAATGGAAGAACTACTGGGTCTTTGCAACAGGATCTATATCATGTATGAAGGCGTTATGAAGGACATGGTGGAAGGTGAGCGCAAGACACAGGAAGTAATTATCAATAATTTGTTAGGAGTGAAAACGGATGAATGATTATAAAGTAAAATCAAAGAGATATAACAACGGAATGAAAACGCTGCTGAATGACTGGATGATTGCATTTTTATTTATTGCACTGTTTGCCCTGTGCTGTTTAAACAGCGATTTTCGTACCACTACAAATATTATGAATGTGCTTCGCCAGGCTTCTTTCGTAGCCATTATAGCCATGGGAGAGTTCTTTGTAATATTAATCGGTGAAATGGATATGTCCATCTCTTCTACGATTGGTATGGTATCCATTTTCTTTGCCGGATTTACGGTGAATATGGGGCTTCCCATCTGGCTGTCCTTTCTGCTGGTAATCCTCATAGCTGTAGTGGTAGGCGTTGTCAACGGGTGCCTGGTGGTATATGGGAAGATGCCTTCGTTCATTGCCACTTTGGTTATTATGAACATGTTAAAAGGAATCAATTATATCTATTCCGATGGTCTGCCCATATCAGGATTGTCTGATGAATTCGGACAGATGGCACTGGGGAAGCTGGGAATTGTACCTTATGCAGTTATTCTGATGATTGTGGTGGCTATCATCTTATATATATTTACGACGAATACCGCTATCGGGCGAAGTTTCTTCGCAGTGGGCGGGAATAAGGAGGCATCCAGGCTGAGCGGGCTAAACGTGAACTTTATTGCAATTCTTGCATTTGTCATGTGTGCAATCCTTACCACAATCGGAGCGCTGGGGCTTACATCCAAGACTTTGTCGGGCAATGTTACCCTGGGGGATAATCTGCTATTTGATGTTATGACAATCTGTGTGCTGGGTGGAACATCACTTACCGGAGGGCGGGGAAGAGTCTTCGGCATTGTGATCGGCGCTTTGTTCCTACAGGTCATTTCCAACATAATGGTTCTTATGGGAATTAATACATACTGGCAGTGGGTAGTCAAGGGAATTATTCTGGTTGTGGTAGTACTGATAGACTCTTTCTCAAAAAAAGAATAGTGAGATAGTAATCGTTGAAAGGTGGGATAAAATGAGGATATTCGGTCAGATTGGACGGTTAAAAAGAGATAAAATCACGGAGTACCAGTCATTGCATGCAAATGTCTGGAAAGAAGTAATTCAGGTGATCCGGGCGTGCAGCATTGAAGATTATTCTATCTTTATTCATGATGATCTGGTGTTTTCCTATTTTGAATATACGGGCAATGATTATGAAAAGGATATGGCGTTAATGGAAGCAGATGAGGTGACGCAGAGGTGGTGGACCTATACCAGGCCCTGTTTTGAGAAATGTGCATTTTCTGCGGACAGTGAATATTATCATGATATGAGGCAGATATTTTATCTGGGAAAGGAGAACGAAAAATGAATTATGGAAAAAAGGTCTGGATCTTTCCGGATGCAGAGCTTCCGCCGGAGGGGTTAAATACGATTCCGGGACATGAATCCGTAATTATAACGAATACCGGGCAGACCGATGCCCACGTTGCAATTACGCTGTTATATACCGACAGCCCTCCCGTTAAGGACATTCATGTAACGGTGGAGGCTCAGAGGGTACGCTGTCTGCGGACCAATGAAACAAAGGATTTTGGAACCCATACTGCACGTTTTGAACAGCAGTATGCCATCCTGCTGGAAAGTGATGTGCCCATAGTTGCACAGTATGGCAGGGCGGAACCGCGGCAGGTGAGTTTTTATACTACGCCGGGATATTGCTGTGATTAGAATCAACAGAAAACAAATGATACATAAAACAAATTATTTATAGAACAAATTATACATAAAATTGGAGGATAAAAAAATGAACAGACATGGATCAATCTGTATTCCGGACCTGGAATACAAAGAAAGAGCACAAAAAGCAGGGAAGATTATCAGCAGAGAGGGACTGGATGTACTGATTGTGAATTCCAATGAGGCGGACTATGCAAACGGAAGATATTTTTCAGGCTTCTGGCCGTTGTTTGAGCGCTGCGGCGTAGCAATTACTCCTGGCGGAGATGCCGCACTGATGGTAGGACCTGAGAGCCGTCATTTTGCCGCAGACCGTTCCAGGATTGATAAGATTTTTGTATTAAAAGAATACCGGGAAGGTGCAGATCCTGCATATCCAGAGCTACAGGCTGATACTTATCAGGATGTATTTAAGGCATTGCAGATTACCGGTAAAAAACTGCGTATAGGAGTGGCTAGCTATTTGGATACTTCCGTTATTATAATGGAAGGAATCAAAGCGGCATTTCCGGAGGCAGAGATTGTGCGGGCAGACCATATTATGGTAGAACTTCGTTCCATTAAATCCATAAATGAGATAAACTGTCTGCGGGAAGGATACCGGATTGCAGAATTGGCAACACAGCAGGTAATCAAAGAGATTAAACCGGGTATGACCGAACTGCAGATGGTGGGAGTTGCCCAGCGGGTCGTATATGAACATGGAGCAGAGTACGAAGGACTGCCCATGTATGTATTCTCAGAGGCATCTACCAGGCATGCCATCTCACGCTCATCCTACCGGCAGTTTGAAAAGGGCGATATTGTACAGTTGAATTTATCCGCAAAGATTGATGGATATTCCGCAGCAATTGGGTACCCCATTGTTCTTGGAAAATTAGAAGGACGCAGAAAAGAAGTCGTGATGTTTGGTTTAGAAGCCCACAGATGGACGGTACAGCAGGTAAAAGCAGGTGTGACAGCGTCTGATATAGCAAAGAACTTTTATCAGTATTACGTGGATAATGGTTATGAAGAGAATTTCGTTTATGGACCGCTCCATGGTACCGGAATGATAGAAGTTGAGGCACCGTGGGTAGAGACAATATCGGACTACGCATTGCAGCCGAATATGACCTTCCAGGCAGATACCTTCATTTCCACAGATACTTTCGGAGTACGCTGGGAGAAAGGGATAGCCGTTACAGAAAATGGCTGTGATATACTTTCACCGGAGATTGGGAAACTATACGAGCTGGAATTCTAGAGCGTGTTTTAAAATTGCTTTCTGGCAGCTGTGCGTCACAAATTGTGGGAGATTTGTCCCGGATGAAGGGCGCATAGCGGGGCAGATAAAACCTCGCCGCTGTCGGCGATTTTACAAGGAGTGATAATACGATGCAAATGGTTGATTTAATGTTTGAGGAACTTCAGGATGCGAAAGAAAGAAAGGTTCCGTTCATCATTCCAATCGGTACCATCGAATACCATGGTTTACATGCCAGCAACGGTACGGATACTATGGTTATCAATGGCGTGATGCGGGAACTGGAAAAGAAGAAAGAAATTGTGGTATGCCCGCCCATATGGTATGGGGTGGCAAGCTGGGCAGTTGCCGGTCCCGAAAGTGGAACAATCCATGTAGATGTGGATGTCTATGAGAACTATATTTATTGTATATTAAAGTCCATGATCTATGGCGGTGTTAAAAATATTTATTGTGTGGCACACCATCAGACGGAGGAAGCGGGGCTGATGCCTATGACTCTGGCGTGCCATAAAGCCGCAAAAAAAGTCATTATGGAATATATGGAAGAGACCAGGGGAAAAGGCTGGTGGGGAAATAACGACTATGCCGGTTATTATGAGGATCTTGGTTCCGGGGAGGACCCATTTTCCTATATTAAGGTCATTCCGCTTCTCAGTGCTGAAGCACAGAAGAAATGCGGAGGATTTGACCATGCCGGGAAATATGAGTCCAGCCTTATGTATGCATTGTATCCGGACCATGTGAAGCTGGAAAAAACAAAGGAAAACACGGAGTGGTTCGCATTAAATTCAGTGGAGACAAGCAAGGAACTGGGTGACCATATGGTGCGATGTGCTTTGGAAACACTGGAGGACATTATCAAATAAAAGGAAAAATGAGGAACGTATGACAGAAAGAGAAAAAGCGGCAGCAGGTATTTTATACGATGCACAATCTGACGAAGAAGTAACAGCCAACCGGATAAAATGCCAGAATCTTTGTTATGAATATAATCAGATTCCACACGGTGATATTCATGCTAGGGAAGCATTTATCCCGAAAATCGTAAATAAAATCGGAAAGGATTTTGTAATTGAACAGCCTTTCCGGTGTGATATGGGTTTTAATGTGGAGATCGGGGACCATTTTCTGGCAAATTATAATCTTATTATACTGGATGGTGCCAAAGTAGAAATCGGAAATCATGTAATGATCGCACCCAATTGCGGTATTTACGCTGCGGGACATCCGTTTGATGCGAAACTTCGTAACAGCGGGCTGGAGTATGCCTGGCCTGTGAAAATAGAAGATAATGTCTGGATCGGCGGGCATGTGTGCATTATGGGAGGCGTTACCATAGGGGAAGGAAGTGTAATCGCTGCTGGAAGCGTTGTAACAAAAGATATCCCGCCCCATGTATTGGCGGGAGGCAATCCCTGCCATGTAATCCGGGAAATAACACCGGCGGACGATGACAAGTACAGAGGTTAATCCGAAAATCTGAGCGGTAACTAACATCTGCCAGGCAGGTGCTGCAAACGGGCGTATCGTCTTAACGGCGGTACGTCCGTTCTGTCACCAGCAGAAGCATATTAGTTGTTTTTATTCCCACTTAAAAAATTTCAAAGAAACTCCTGTGCAGATGACTGCAAGGGCAAACATAATTGCAATCGATATGATTTGACTTTCTCCATGCATTCCTAATGAAGCTGCTTTCAATAACTTTATCCCTTGAGTGAGCGGTAAAATATCTGCTACTTTTTGAAGTGTTACAGGCATAACCTCATAGGGAAGCGTTGCCCCTGAGAATATCAGCATAGGGAAATAAAGTACACTTGCAATCACACCGGCAATTTTGGTGTTTGGGGCGATGCCGCCAACCATCATGCCTACACTGAACATCGATACGATTACCAACAGATAGCCGCCTAAGAAATTGACGATTGACCCGTGAAACTGAAATCCAAAGAAAAGGGCTGCAACGAGGTAAAGAAGTACAAGAGACAGTACCGCATATAGCGTGTAAACGGCTACTTGTACAAATAAAATCATGGAGGGGCTGACGGGTGTGACCTTATATCGTTTCAAAATATGTTTGCTCCTATAATCGGACACGACAAGGGGAAGCCCCATTACACCACCGGCACAAATTGAAATTGTGGTAAGTGCGCCGAAAGATTGTTCTAAAAAGGTGTAGCCTGCACCGTCAAAGGCGGGCTTGTTCCCATAGATAATTCCAAGAATAATTAATACCACAAGGGGAACACAAATTGCGAATATAAACATATCCATACCCCGCAGTGATAGCTTTAGCTCTGTTTTAAGCATTGTCCTAAAAGTTTTCATCATTTTGCCCCTCCTCGTCTGTGTACCAAAGATAAGCGTCCTCGAACTTATCACAGGAACTGTTATGCATAGCTTCGGAAACTGTTCCATAAAACATGATTTTGCCTTGCTTTAAAATACAAATCTGGTCGCACAGGGCTTCAACCTCGTCCATAAAATGAGAGGTCAGAAAAATCGTTAACCCCTTTTCTTTGAGGTCAGAAAGTATTTGCCATACTTCCCGACGTGCCTTTGCGTCAAGCCCTGTGGTCAACTCATCTAAAAAAACAACCTCTGGGTTTGGAATGAGAGCAAGGACAATAAAAAGGCGTTGCTTCTGCCCGCCGGATAAATCCTTTACAAGGCTTTTTTGCTTGTCGGCAATACCGAATCTTTTCAGCAAGTCAATAGGGTTTACAACTTGACGGTACAACGAAGCGGTAATTTCGCAAAGCTCTGCGACGGAGATATTGTCTTGATAACTCGTTTCCTGAAACTGCACCCCTACTTTTTGAAACAGCTTTTTTCGGTCAGTGTGCGGTTCCATACCCAAAATGGATATTTGCCCATTGTCTGCTTTTTTTGTTCCTAAAATGCATTCGATTGTCGTGCTCTTTCCTGCGCCGTTAGCTCCAAGCAGCCCAAACACTGTGCCGCTTTTTACCGATAAATTGATATTGTCTACTGCAAGCAGCTTGCCATAGGATTTAGTAAGCTGCTCTATTTTGATTACTTCTTGCATTTCTTGACCTCCTCTTTTCTTTTTTACAAAAGAAGAATACCACCAATAAAAACATTGGTGGATAAGTGGAGAGTTCATGAAAATCTGATTTTCATTTCTTGTTACAAATCATTTCCGGAGGATACGCAAATATATTACTGCCTTATCTGCCGTTGTCTTTCCTATAAGAGTTCTTTTTTATTGCAATATACTGGTTATGTGGTTATGATATGAAAAGTTATAAAGTGTTTGTAAGCCTAACAAACCTCTGCATTGTTTGCAATTTATCAGCTGAAATTATACAATCTGAATCCTCATTAAAAATTTATAAATATATTGTAACGAATCTGCCATGAAAGAGTCATATAAGAGAGAGGGAGGTGAAAACGTGATTAATATAGAGACAATTTATCATCTTTATTTCCGGGACGTGTACCGGTATCTGCTGAGTCTGTGCCATGAAGAGTCATTAGCGGAAGAAATTACACAGGAAACTTTTTTTAAAGCGATGCAGAATATTCACCGCTTTAAAGGTGAGTGTAAGATTCAGGTATGGTTATGTCAGATTGCCAGGAATACTTATTTTTCCCATAGAAAGTATCAGAGCAGGTATACGCAAGAAGATATTTCCTTGCCGGAAGGCAAAGAAGGCTTTGAATCTGCATTGGTCAAAAAGGAACAGGCAATGGAAATACATAAGGTACTGCATATTCTGAAGGAGCCTTATAAAGAAGTTTTTATGCTGCGGGTATTCGGAGAATTGTCTTTTGCACAGATTGCAGAGTTATTTCAAAAAACAGAGAGCTGGGCACGTGTCACATTTCACCGTGCCAAACTGAAAATAATCCAACAGGTAGAGGAGGAATAATAGAATGTCCAAAATATCATGTAACGTTATAAATGATCTGCTCCCTTTATATTACGACGGGGTCTGTACTCAGGAAAGCCGGGTGCTGGTGGAAGAACATTTAAAGGAATGTCCGTCATGCAGGAAAGTGCTAAAAGAATTAGAGGCAGAGTATCCCGGAGCAGAGGAAAAGACCGGCAGCTATGAGAAAGAAGGCGCCCTGATTCAAAATATATCCCATACCTGGAAGCAGACCGTAATGAAGGCATTTATAAAGGGGGTGCTGATTGCTGTTGCGGTTTTCTTCACAGGGTGTCTGGGATACTATGGATTGTTTCAATATCCACTTATAAAAATGGCAAATAATGAAATCAGCATAAGCGGGTATGATACCGGTAATGAGGGAATCGGTGTTGAAATCAGGCAGACCGGAGAGTATTATGCCACAAATGCCAGCTATGAAGAGGATAACAGCGGTAATCTCTATATTATTATCAAAAGGACAGTACTTGGTGCCAAAAGGGAGGCGGGAGAAGAACCAGGAAGATACAGGCTTGGCTTTGATACAAACAAATACCAGAAGATCTATGTGGGAGATTCGGATGGCCGTGAATTGGTTTGGGAAAAAGGGATGGAGCTGCCTAAAGCCCCGTCTGATTTTTGGGAAAACTGAAAATCGAATCAAGAAGGTTGGAACAGCAGGCATTTTTACAGGCTGCTGCCCCAGCCTTTTGTATGAAGCATTGCCGCCGCTACCGTTTTTGTGAGGGTTTTGGAAGGCAAGATCCAGTTAGAGGATTACATCTCCCAACGGATACCTTTTGAAGATATTCTGGATACTTTTCAACTGGTGGAGGATAAAGCATTTATCAGGATAATGGTCATTACGTATGGATGGAAGAACATGGGATTGGAAGTTGAAAGTATATGTGTTTTCCGGTATAATAGCTCTAATACTACTGGGAATGTTTTATAGGGGGCTATTAAAGGACTTATATTTGGGTTTAGGTGAGTAATGACGCTTTGTATATGGAGGTAGTGTACGGA
>UQCR01000024.1 GCA_900539655.1 uncultured Robinsoniella sp. | reverse complement strand
TTCCTCAGCTAAACCCAAATATAAGTCATTTAATAGAACCCTATAAAACGTTCGCTGTAATACTAGACAGGACAACAGAAATTGACATATAAATACACACTGCGAAAACACTATAGGCCTACACATTTTCATGTGAAGGTCTACAGTGTTATATTTTCATTTCCGATATTTTATTTATCTAAATCAATATCTACCCCATACAGTGCTCTGGATGCCATAGCCTCCTGATCTTTTTCTTTATATGTTGAGATTGCATTTTCCCCTACATACACAGACAGTTTTGTTAGTTCCCTTCCCTGAAGAGGATATACCTGATAAGCACCGTTTTTTGAACCCTCCTCATAACTAAAATCCAGTTTTTGACCATTTTGATCAAAAACCGCTGCTGCATAATCACCAGTAACAGCGATCCAATAATTTGCATTTATTTCTTCGTCGGTGAGATCCTCCCATGTACTTCCAGACTCGATTGCTGTTGCTTTATCTTCTTCATAAAGTTTCTTCTTTACTGCAAAAATCTCTTCCTCATTGGCATATAAGCCCGGCAGTATGGTTTTTACTTTGACCTCATACGGAGTCACAATAACTTTTTCGATGCCAAACCCATTGCTTTCCTCATTAATATCATATACCTTTACCGAATTAGCATCAACCTTTACCGTAAAATCTAATTGCCAGTTTCCCTTTATTGTTACCAGTGGAAGAATCGGCTCATATCCTTCCCTGAACTTGGGCTTTTCATTTTCTCCAACCGGGATCTCATACTTCTTATCATTTTCTATTGATTTTACAGCTAATTCACGGTCTTCGTAAGTAATGGAATTCAGATTCAGCTTAAGATTGAATGATTTATCTGACTGGATGTAGTCCTTATCCAGATCTATTTTTATCATTCCTTTGAATGTACGTTCATCAACCAGACGTCCTTCTATCGTACTTCGCGCTATGTCCAAAGCTTTACCCCCCTCCCCAATCCGGGCACTGCCTTCCGGCATTAAATTGGGCAGATGCGTTATACCCTCCTCATCTGTATATACATCATACATATTCTGAAATGGCTGCTCCCCGGTTATCGAAAGTGTTACATAAACAGACATCCCATCACAATATGCCTCTTCTGCCTTTATTAACAAACCTGCATCATCCGATTCAATAGAAGCACCTTCCAGATTTTGTGCCTTATCAGAAAAATTTCCTGAAAACTCAACATCATTTTCCACATCCTTAAATATCCCGCCAATCACTGGGATCTCAGCTGCCAAAACCGGATTGTGAAATCCCCAGATAAAAAATGCTGTAATCAGAGCTGCCGTACTTCCCACACCCACCGATACAGATTTTATCACTTGTTTTCTTCTGATTTTTTTCACCAGCTTCATACTTTCTGTAATTGTTTCATCTAAACGTTGAGGTGTAGGTATTTCATTCCTATTATTGTACATAAATATAATCCTCCTTTAAATATTTGCGTAATTCTTCTCTTCCCCTGCTTAGATATGCTTTCACTGAGCCTTCCGGAAGATCCAGAATTTCCGCAATTTCACTAACTTTTAAGTCATCAAAATATTTCAGCATAATGACATTTTTATATTTCTCGGGCAATATATCTATCGCTGCGTACAGATCCCATTTTTCCTCCAGCGATACGTCCCCTTCCGGTGCACACAGGGGAAGATCATCATAAGGAACCTGTTCCCTGTGGCTCCGGAAGTAATCCTTTGATACATTGATTAGAATTTTAGTCAGCCATGTCTTAAAATACTGTGGTTCTTTCATATTTTTAATAGAGGAAAACGCTTTTACAACGCATTCCGAGACGATATCCAGGGCAGCATCTTCATTTTTCACATAGAGATATGCAGTCCGGTACAAATATACCTTATATATCTCAATTAACTGCCCATAGGCATTTACATTACCATGCATGGCTTTTTTCGCCAATTTTACTTCATCCAATTTCTCTTACCGCCTTCCTCATGTTTTTCCGGAAAATCATGTTTTGTAAGGTTTGTTTTAACTATTACACTATTTAGACGTGCTGTAAAGGATAATGGTTACAAATAATTACAGAAAGTTATAAAATAGTAAACTGAACACTGGGTGTAGATACTATAAACGTATTATGATAAAATTAAAAAACAGGCTACCGTAATAAAATCAACTGCTTTATGAAATTAAAGCGCTTTCTTCATTCTAAGGAAATTACGTCCGGTCTGCCACATCCCAGGTTCCAACATGCTCCGCAAAACCCAATTACAATGCGTAATATTCCACACATATAATTGACTCGCTCAGGAGGTGATAAAAATCAAAAGTAATCGTATGTTTGGCATTCTGTGTATTTTATTAGAAAAGGAAAAAATTACGGCGAAGGAACTTGCATCCTATTTCGAAGTATCCGTACGAACCATTCACCGGGATTTGCTGGATTTATCCAGTGCCGGGTTTCCGGTTACTTCCTGGCAGGGAATCGGTGGGGGAATATCGCTGCTGCCGGATTTTCGCTACTATAAATCAGCCCTTACCAAAGAGGACAAAGATATTCTAAGTGCTGCTATTCAGAGCCTGGCGAGTATTGATGACCAGGTAAAAATCAAAACACTGCTGGCAAAACTGCGTTTTTGCAATGATGATAAATTATTGCTGGAAAATGATGTAATTATTGATTTTACTTCTTGGAATCAAAGAAGTACACTGATTCAAAATATTAAAAAAATCAGGTCGGCTATCGCTAATCACCGGCTTTTGGAAATGAGTTATTATGGTGGCAGCGGTTCTTCCCACAGAGAAGTAGAACCCTATAAAATAATATTTAAAGAAGAAAACTGGTATCTGTTTGCTTTTTGTACTTCCAGGAATGATTTTCGCATATTTAAGGTAAGCAGAATTACCGATTTAAAAATAAAGGACACTACCTTTATAGAGCGGAAAAATTATGACATTCCTTTGCTGAACAGTCAGCTTTCCAATAACAGTGGCATACAAGTCTCCATAAGAATGGATAAATCCTTTGAATTTCT
Source organism: uncultured Robinsoniella sp. (assembly GCA_900539655.1). Lineage (GTDB taxonomy): Bacteria > Bacillota > Clostridia > Lachnospirales > Lachnospiraceae > Robinsoniella. The sequence continues at coordinate 60,245 of UQCR01000024.1, read as the reverse complement.
GGCGATTGATTTATTCGGCACTGAAAATATCCATACTGAAAGTAACAATTTATTTATTACCTTCACGACGGAAAATCCGCAATGGGTTATCAGTACCATTGCAGGTCTTGGAAATAAGTCTGAAATACTGGCACCAGAAAGTCTGCGTTCAAAAATGAAACTTTTTTTAGAAAAGGCAAAAAACTTATATGAAACATGACACACTGTTGTCTTATTTGGGGATTATAATCTGATTAAAGGAAGTATTTATTAGTGAAAATACTATGAAATGGAAGGTACCAGAAATGACATTGGAAAAGCAATATTCCATTGATATTGATACAGTTTTATCCCACAGATGGGATAATGGTTTTGATTATTGGGCTACGCCTGATAAGAATCTGATCAAAGGTTCTCCGTTCTCCACTCTGGAATGTGTACTTTATTTGTTAGATTTAGGGATGGATCCGGGCGATGCGGTTTTAAAGGAGTGCGCTGAACTGATTTTCAGTGTCTGGAGAAAAGACGGGCGTCTGAAATTATCACCTAAAAGTTCTATTTATCCTTGTCACACAACCCATGCCGCCAGTGTACTCTGCCGCATGGGATATGCCTCTGACGGCAGGGTTAAACAGACATTACGGTATCTTTTAGATACCCAGTATTCTGACGGCGGATGGCGATGCAATAAATTCAGTTTCGGAAGAGGACCGGAAACGGAATTCTCTAACCCACATCCAACCCTGAACGCCCTGGATGCATTCCGCTTGAGCAGCGACTTCAGAAAAGAACCGGCACTGGATAAGGCAGTTGAATTCCTTCTTGCCCATTGGACTATCCGCAAACCCATCGGTCCATGCCACTATGGAATCGGTAAGCTATTTATGCTGGTGGAATATCCGTTTCGCAGCTATAACCTATTTTTCTATGTGTATGTCTTATCTTTTTATGAACGTGCAAGAAATGACAGCCGCTTCCTGGAAGCTTTTCATGCTCTGGAATCCACGATGACAAACGGGCAGATTATCGTACAGCGCATTAACCGGAAACTGTCTGCACTTAATTTTTGCAGGCAGGGAGCCCCCAGTGAATTGGCAACACTAAGGTATCAGGAAATTGTAAAGAATCTGGAATCAAACAAGCCCCGGTTTTAATACCGGAGCCGATTGATTCTGCCGCCTTACACTTATTTTAATCATAAAATCTGACGTGAACCATCTGTAATGTAATTCCATTGTTATTACATTGTATACATTGTCAGCAATGATAAACACGGATTCCTTCCTTCATTCCATAAGGAATCAAATCATATTCTTCTGCCCGGGGCCTTCCAAAGCGAGGGGACTTCCTCCACATATCCGGCCATGCGGATCTCCGCGGCTGATCCGGACAATGATGAGGACCCAGCAGATTTTTAAAGCCTCCGCATACCCGGACCTTTATTTCGTTGTTTCCGGTAACACAGTGCCTTGTAATGTCAAATACAAAATTTCCGTTTACCCCTATTAAACCTATTTCTTCATCATTTACAGATAAGGAAGCGCAAGTAGTCTCCAACTGGGACGGCAGGGATACCAGGACTTTCCCTTCTTTAGCTTTAGCAAAAGAGCAGCTGTACAGCACAGCTCCTTCATACATAGGGTATCCCTGTTCTATCCAGGTTCCATAACGAAGCTCCTTCTTCTTTTTGATTGTCCAAATGCCTTCTACCGGAACAACCCGGAACTCACCACGGATATACACTGGCTCCACTTCCAGCCTCACATCAAATCGGTCAGTTCTCAAAACCAGTACATTCTCTCCTTTTATCATCAGACCTGCTATATCCGCAATTGCATTCAGCTCATCCAGATAATAACCGTCCCTCCAGATAACCGGTTTCCCGTTCAGCTCAGCTTCATACTGTCTTCCCTGCTCTGCCTCAAGTTCTGCAACCTCCGGTATATCTTCAACCTGGAATCTATATGATACTGTGAATCCTGTGCCATCTCCAAATTGGTTGCTGTCCAGGTAACGCCGCTTAAACTGTACCTGATTATCCCAGGGATTATCGGGGTAGCCGCGATGCCGGTAGATCTCTTTTCCTGCAAACAATGCACACATATCCGGATAAGACCTGCCATCTAACTCCAGGTCACAGTAATCAATAATCAAACTGTTCATTGATTCCGCTTCTATCTTATCTAACTTCACCGGAAGTTCCGTTGCACGATCGACTGCTGGTTTTGAATAGGCTGCCAAAGGAACATTCCTTTCCGTCACCGTTTTATCTGCCCCCTGCTGGCAAATTAGGAACATGGCTGATTCATATCGATCCAAATCCAGGGTAAACGTAATTTTTCCATTCATTTCCCGTGAAGGATAAGCCTTGGCTTTTCCATCCCATAAATCCAGATATTCCACCTGGCTGCCACATACCGTGATTTCATTTTTTTCTTTGCCAAGACTATGATTAACAAAATAATAAACTTGATATTTTTCATCCAATACACGTCTCATGTGCTCCACGCCGGTCTGAAAGGGTTTTGCTGATTTTATGCGGTTTTTTAAAAATCCCTTTAGCTTATTAGACATTTCCTGTGGAGTTTCTACAGCTATCCAGTTTTTATGGTGACTCAATTTTTCTTCCACAACATGATTTTCCCTGCCTTTTACATAACCTCCCGGTATGCCAAGGCTTATTATCTTGCCGCCTTCCTTAAGAAATAATTCCAGCAGGCCTACCGTGGATGACAGCATATTTTTCATTTCACCTGTAATCAGGATTACCTGGTATTCCTGGTTTTTCAGCTGCATTCTCCCGGATTTTACCTTGCCATGGCGTTTCATAATATCTTCATTGCCCAGGTCAAAATCCCACTGGTCATCGATTAACCGCTGCATAGCTGCATAATACGGACGCATATCCGGCGTTTTGGAAAGATTGTCCTTCACAACCAATCCCGATGGCTCCCCATCCATAATTCTCAAATATCCGGTAAGAGTGGGGTGCATCAGCAACACACGCTGTTCCATACGTCCCTGGGATAATAGTGCACACGCTCTGCCAAAATAATCATTTATACCGGTAAACTGATCCCACCAGGGCTGCCGCCAGTCAAATGACTGGGGATGATCCCGCTTTCTTGCTCCGATGTAGGAGGTATAGGTCAGATGTTCATTGATAAAATTAACCCCATTTACCATGAGCCAGTCGCCTATTCTCTTGAAATCAGCCAGCGTGGAATCCCACCCTCCGGCACCAAACGCTTCGCAAAAACACCGCTCCTGTCCAAATTGATTGACCACACTGCGCAATTCCTGCATGATTAAGCCCACATGTTCATTTGGACGCTCCAATAACTTATCATTGACCAGCATATCAATTGCAGGCCATCCCATATATTCAAAATTAGCCATAATATTGGGTGATGTGGTACCGGCGCTTGCCCTGGGCCAGTCATCTTCCATGTAATGGCCTGTGAGGGCAATCCCGTGTTCCTCACACCACGTTGACAGGGGAAGCACAAAATTCTCTACCCACAGCTGCCGCGTAGTATCGTAATAATCATGACGCACTTCTAGATCGGTATGCTCAAACCAGTCGGCTTGGGTATCCGTAAATAAAGACGGCAGATAATCCTCCAGATGATAGCCATTTCTCTTATAGAATTCATGGGAAAACCAATAGCTGTAAGGCAATGCCGTGCTTCCCGCGGTTCCATATACACCGCTTCCGGTTATCGCCGGCTCATCCATAAAGATTGCAGGGATTGCCTTTCCGAATTCCCCGCCAAAATGGTCAAAATAAGGCTGGTAAACCTTTTCGATAAATGTGTCCGTCACTTCTCTTCTGAGAAGGTCTACATTGGCAAATCCTGCCATCCACCCGGTTGTCTCCCCTTTTACAAACCCCATAATGATAAACCAGTCTGCCTTTTCAGCCCACTTATTTCTGGGAAGAGTCGTAATGTCTTTTAATAATCTTATTTTTCCACCGACTATTATTTCACAGGCAAACACCCGTACCTGACTGACATCATCAAACCATTTCTCTGCTTTTTCATCTGTCTGCAGCTGGTCTTTATGCACCAGTTGAAAGTTGACGGAGGTTCCCAGACAATCCGGAAGTTCTGCAGATACATGACCTCCCCCAAACCCGGAAGGATAAGAATTTTCATCATATATGTAGAGCTTCATTCCTCGCTTTTTGGCAGCATCCAGGGCATAGCCCCATTGTGTAAACCACTCCGATGATAAATAGGTGATTACCATTCCTGGTCTTGGATGGACGATGGCACCTCCGAAACCATGATTTTTCAATTCATCCAGAGCATGGTCAATCTGGCTGTCGGTCATAGTGTCATTCCATACCCAAAGAGGTGCTGTCCTCATAATTGCACTTGGATTTTCCAGTTCCTCCATAAATTTTTCCAGCTTAAAGCTCATATAATTCCTCCGTTCCAATAATAATTATTGCGATTTTATTTTATCTGCGTTATCATCATTATATCAATTAATAACCGGTATTCAATAATGATAATTGCTCTATAATATCGAATAATTGCGGAGGTATAAATATGATTCATTACAATATGGATGTACTGGAGGAGTCATTTACTGCGGCAGTAGCACCTGATTCTGTAACTGCATCTTTTCCTTTTTCTGTTCTGGCAGATGGCATCTTTTCCACCGGTCCGTCTTATTATACGGAACGCTCCGGACAGAATTTTTATATTCTTCTTTACACGCTAATGGGAGAAGGCCTGATTACAATTGGAAACCAGCAGATAACACTTTCCAGGCATCAGGCAGTACTTCTTCCTTCCTATGAGTATCATAGATATCAGAATGGATCCAGAAGTCCATGGGATTTCGCATGGGCACATCTTACAGGGAGCGGTGTCTCTGATTTAGCCGTTTCCTTAAATACCGAAAAAATTCATGCGGTTACCCCTGTTAATACAGATCAATTTTTTGAAGACTTTCAAAATTTGTATCGGGAAACGAAAGAGGGAACCCTTCTTTCCTGCGCCCGTTTAAGCCATTATGTCTCAGGACTGCTGACCGGTATGCTGGAAGGGCTTTTACAGGATGTCTCCCAATCCTCTTCGGGAAATTCAGATATTACCGCTGTTGTGGAATATTTGCAGATGCATTACCAGGAAGCGGTTTCCATTGATGCACTGCTTGAAAAAATACATTTTTCCAAATATCATTTCATCCGGCTTTTTAAAAAGCAGGTGGGCACAACTCCTTATTCTTATCTCACCGGGTACCGCATTGGCCAGAGCAAGCGGCTGCTGTGTACCACCCACGACAGTATCCGCGACATTGCCAGCCAGGTGGGATTTACCGGTGAAAGTAATTTTATCCACCAGTTTAAATCCATCGTTGGCGTAACGCCTGCAGCATACCGGAAAAATAATTGGGGATTCTGATTTATTTTTTTCTGTATTTCGTAAGATCGATTGCAACGGCTACTGCAATGATAATACCCTTGATTACCTGCTGCCACATTGGGCTAACGGCAATAAACTGCAATCCATACTGGATTACGGAGAAAATCAACACACCGCTGACGATTCCGCTGACTTTTCCGATGCCGCCGTTTAATGAAACACCGCCCACTACGCAGGCTGCAATGGCATCCAGCTCGTATCCGTTTCCATACTGGTTTGTAGCTCCCGCTGTTCTTGCTGCTTCCAGTACTCCGGCAACACCATATAAAACAGATGCCAGAACAAAAATCCCCATAATCGTTTTGAATACATTAACGCCGGAAACAATGGCTGCTTCCCGGTTTCCGCCAATGGCATACACATTCTTGCCAAATTCTGTTTTGTTCAATATAAACCAGATCAACACTACGAAAAAGATTGCGATTGGCACTAAAATAGATATGCCCGGAAATCCACCGATCTCAAGGATTTTTTTCTGTCCCAGCACGATAAAATCACTGCGGATTCCACCGATGGGCTGAGATTTGTTTGGTGCCATGTCGAAATACAGCGAACATGCTCCGTATACGATAACCTGAACAGCTAATGTGGCAATAAATGGATGCATATCGAATTTAGCCACCAAAAAACCATTTAAAATACCAAACAGGGCACATGCTGCAATTGCCAAAAGAATTGGAAAAATAACTGCCATATAAGGAAGGTCCGGGAAGAATCTGTTGGCATAATCAACCGTCTGCAGCATAGATGTGGAAACCACTGCTGCCAGGCCAACCATACGTCCCGCCGAAAGGTCCGTACCTGCGATCAGCAGGGTAAAGCAGATTCCCAGTGCCACAATCATCTTGGTGGAAGACTGCGTCAAAATGTCCAATAAGACCTGAAGCTGCATAAAGCGCGGCTGGATAAACATGATCACAACGATTAAAACCAGAAGTGCAATCATAATCGCATTATTTGTAATAAACCTTTTTGCTGTCTTTCCTGATAACTCTACATCTGTACCATGGAATCTCCGGGCTGCAATCTGATTGATTCCATAACCCAGGGCTGCTGCCCCAGCCAGTGCCACATACAGGTATAGATCATAAAAAACTGCGGGATCTAAAGCCCAGTACAGGACAATTCCTAACACCAGCAGTATAATGCCTGCTGCAATAAATGAAATGGCAAATGGCTTACGAGCTACCATCTTCCCTGATTTCTGCATATGTATTACCTCTCTCTCTATGGAAATTCTAAAACCTTGTCACAGAATTTAGAATTTTATTTCATAAATTTAGTTGCACAATTCATAACGCTTACTGAATCAGCTTCATCGGTTTCCAAAATTCCGGTTACCCTGCCTTCGCACATTACCATAATCCGGTCCGACATCCCCAATAGTTCCGGCATTTCCGAAGAAATCATAATAATGGATTTCCCCTGGGCCGCAAGCTTATGCATGATTGTATAGATTTCATATTTTGCGCCTACATCAATACCCCTGGTAGGCTCGTCCAGAATTAAAATATCAGGTTGGGTCAACAGCCATCTGGCAAGCAGTACTTTTTGCTGATTTCCTCCGGACAGGTTCTGAATCGCTTCCTCCATATTGGGAGTCTTAGTCCTTAATTCTGTATTAGATTCCAGGGCGGCTTTTACCCGCCGGCTCTGTCGCAGTACCCCCATGCGGGCATAATTTTTCTGATTCGCAATAACTGTGTTGTCCAATACGGACAGAATTCCAAAAATTCCGGTTGCCCTTCGTTCTTCCGTCAGCAATGCAATCTTTTCTCTAATCGCATCACGGGGGGATCTGATGGCAAGTTTTTTGCCGTTTTTAGAAATGGTACCTTCCGCTATTTCCCTTAACCCAAAGATGGCTTCCACCACTTCTGTCCTCTGGGCGCCAACCAGACCTCCAATGCCCAGAATCTCTCCCTTTCTGAGTTCAAAGCTCACGTTTTGGAATGACTTTGGCATGGGAGAACTTAAATTCTCTACTTTCAGTATCACATCATCCAGCGGCTTATACTCTTTGGGCGGAAAACGGTTGGTCATGTTTCTTCCCACCATCCGGCTGATAATGATATCCGTGGTCAGATCTTTCGCATCCCACGTGCCAACATACTGCCCGTCTCTCATAATGGTAACTTCATCTGATATCTTCAGGATTTCCTCCATTTTATGAGAAATATAAATAATTGCACATCCCTTGTCCTGAAGCTGCCGTATAATCTTAAATAAATGGTGCGTCTCATTTTCCGTCAGGGAAGAAGTAGGCTCATCCATGATAATAATCTTGGAATTATAGCTGACTGCCTTTGCAATCTCAACAAGCTGCAGGCTGGATGCAGACAGGGAGCCTGCCAATGCTTCGGGATCTACATCCAGATCCACTTCCCGGAAGAGTTCTTCTGTCTTGCGGATCATATGCTTTTTGTCTACAACAATTCCTCTTTTAGGAAATCTTCCAAGCCATATATTCTCCATGACAGGCCTGAAGCGAATCGGATGAAGCTCCTGATGAATCATGGAAACTCCCAAATCTAAAGCCTGCTTGGATGTCATGATTTTCTCGGGCTTTCCATCCAGGATAATTTCTCCGCCATCTTCATGATATATTCCGAACAGGCATTTCATTAACGTTGATTTTCCGGCTCCATTTTCACCCATCAACGCATGTACACTCCCTTTTTTCACGGTAAGGCTGACCTGGTCAAGTGCCTTTACCCCTGGGAACACTTTCGTAATATTTTTCATTTCTAATACGATATCTCCCATTCTGCCGCTCCTTTCTATCAGAAGGGCTGTTCCATTAACATGCGTCAATGAACAACCCCAAGTCTGATTTCTATCTTTTATTTCATATATTCCTGATAATTGTCGGCAGTTACTTTTACATAGTCGATCCATACATATTTGCCGTCGGTCACAGGATACCCGATATTCTGATCGTTAATTTCTTTGCCTTCCACTGCTGCTTTTGCAACATTAATCGTTGCCTTGCCCTGATTTGCCGCATCATTTAATACGGTACCCAATAGGGAACCATCTTTCATGGCTTCCAGTGCCGGAGCTGTAGCATCCACACCTACCACCGGGATATATTTTGCTTTGTCTTCTTTATTGTAGCCCTCTGCCTTTAATGCCTCTACCGCACCCAGTGCCATATCATCATTATTGGAGATAACTGCCTCAATCTTATCCAGACCCTGTCCGGTAATAAATGCCTTCATTAAATCGGTTGCTTTTGCTTTATCCCACATAGCCGTATCTGCTGCCAGTTTCTCTGTTTTAAATCCCGCTTCTTCAATGGCTTTAATGGAATACTCTGTACGAAGCGTTGCATCCTGATGTCCCGGTTCTCCCTGAAGCATGACATACTGGATGATGCCGTCACCATTTTTATCCGCATCGGGATTTGCTTTAAAGTAGTCGGCAATGATTTCTCCGGAAAGTTGTCCTGATTGTTCCGCCTTAGCTCCAACATACCAAACTTTATCATAGCTTTTCATATCCGCTTCTTCCGGTTCACGGTTTAAAAATACGATAGGCAGGCTCTTTGCTTTTGCCTTTTCTATAATAGGACCAGCTGCGGTACGGTCTACCGGGTTAATTGCAAGTGCCGTTACACCTTTGGTAATAAAGGTATCCACCTGTTCATTCTGGGTAGGCTGTTTGTTCTGGGAATCCACCAGTTCAAGTTCTGCTCCCTCTGCCTTTGCCTGGTCTGTCATAGCCGTTCTTACACCTGTCATAAAGGTATCATCAAATTTGTAAATTGCAGAGCCAATCATAACATTGGCATCACCTTTTCCTTCACCGGATGTACTGCCTGCATCTTCGGAAGCAGACTGGGAAGTACCAGTAGACGCTGATTCTCCGCCTCTCGTTCCGCATCCAGCCATAACCCCCATTGCCATTACTGCCGCTGCTCCGCAAGTCAGAGCTTTCATTGCTGTCTTTCTTTTCATCTTAAATCCTCCTTTTTTATATCTCAAATAAGATATGGAAATAACGATTATGTAAGGCTTATATTTTGCCTTTTCGTTTTTCTTCGTCATTATAGCATTGAAGTATAAAAAGGGTTTAGTATTTAATTTATCAGATTTAATATTATTTTGAGCTTCTTTTTTCTTCAATTAGGAGATTATTAAGATATCTGCATTTTTTAGGCAAAAAAATTCGGATACCTGTAATCAGGTATCCGGAAATTATTTATTGACCACCCGGTCTGTTTCTGCTATACTAAAATAGACTAAGTGGTCTATTTACATATTAAAGGAGGTTCCCTTCATGAAAAGAGAATTAAAAACATTACAAAGCCGTGAAAAAATACTGCATGCGGCTATTGAGGAATTTGGAAGAAACGGATATGATAATGCTTCTTTAAATGCGGCACTTGCGCAAAGCGGTATTTCTAAAGGGCTGGTTTACCACTATTTTAAAAATAAAGACGAATTGTATCTAAGTTGTGTGAAATCCTGCTTTGATGCTTTAATGGAATGTCTGAAGACAGATTGTACAAAATCCAGCCAGCCCAATCTTGGACTGGAAGCATATTTGGATGCACGGCAGCGTTTCTTTAAGGAGAATCCTTTATTTATACGCATTTTTTTCAATGCAGTCATTCAGCCGCCTTCTCACTTAAAGACCGACATTGAAGTACTAAAAAAAGACTTCGACCAATTTAACCTGAAGATTTTTGAATCCGCTTTATCCGGGCTGACTCTACGCAGAGGAATATCTATGGAAGATGCCACTTCCTATTTCACTGCTGTCCAGGAATTATTTCATCAGCAGTGTTTTAAGGATTTTACCGATTGTGACAACGGAAATAATTTTATCATGATTCATGAAGAAAAAGTGAGAACATCCTTGGATATGATTTTATATGGCATTGCAGAGGAGGATAAATTATGATTATCGCAGTTATACGTCTGGCTGCTGCAATTGTTCTGGCATTCGCTGCCGGAAAATTGGTTTCAAGGATCAAGCTGCCCGCTATTTTGGGATGGCTTATTGCCGGTATGATTCTGGGCCCCCACGCCCTGCAGCTATTGAACCAGTCCCTTCTTGATATGAAATGGTACCAGACCTCCAACCACATTCTGGAATGCGCAGTGGGACTGATGATTGGCACCGAGATTATCTGGAAAAATATTAAACGTTCCGGCAATCAGATTATTGTAACGACAATTACAGAATCTCTGGTAACTTTTGCTGCGGTAACACTTACTTTTGGAGCTATATTTTATTTTCTTCATATACCGCTCTATCTTGCTGCTATAATGGGAAGTATTGCGCTTGCCACTGCACCTGCCCCATCCCTGTCTATTGTCCGGGAATTCCATACAAAGGGTCCTGTTACCAAAACCTTGATCCCTCTTGCTGCTATAGATGATATTATTGGAGTTGTAATCTTTTTTACCATCATATCTGTGGTTTCAGCACAGGTATCAGCAGCCTCCATGCCCATTTACATGATTGTGCTCACTCCGGTACTTCCAGTGATCATCGGTATTGTGATCGGCATACCTGCAGGCATCCTGTTTAAAAAAACAACCTCCGCGAACCTGTGCCTTCTGGAACTGTGTTTGTTTATTTTATTGGCTTCTGTATGCGGATTTTTATTTAATAACTATATATTGCCTGAACCTGTTTTGAATTTTATGCTGATTGGGATGGCATTTTCTGCCGCATTTTCCAACATTATTCCGGAAGAAAAGCTAAATGAGATTATGAAAAAATTCAATCCGATTCTGGGTTTTGCCCTGATTGCAGTCATCCTGAATCTGGGTGCACCTCTGGATTACCATCTGATAATGGGTGCAGGTATTTTTACGGCAGTCTACATACTCTCCAGGGCAATCGGTAAATACAGCGGAGCATATCTAGGCGCACGCCTTTCACATTCTCCAGCTGTCATTCAAAAATATCTTGGCTTTACCCTGCTTCCCCACTCCGGAGTTTCCCTGGTCTTCACCGGAATTGCCGTTGCTGCGCTGGAGGGTCCGGCTCCGGACTGCGCCCATATCATCCAGGGTACCATCGCCGCTGCTGCCGTTATAAATGAAATCATTGCTGTTATTCTGGCACAGAAGGCATTTAAATGGGCGGGTGAAATTCAAGATCAAGAGGAATGCAGCACTGTTGTTTAGGCTTTACAGCTTCCAGACCATCTAAACGGGGGAGGGCAGAATCGTTACATATTTCCGTTAACTTTCGTCCGCCACTCCCCCGATATTCAATACTTTTCCCCGATATTCGCTTGGGTTCATACCTGTCTGCATTCGAAACAGCCTTGAAAAATATCTTGGTGTCTTATACCCCAGTGCTTCACTTACCTGATATGTCTTATATTGAGGATCTTTCAGTAATTCCACGGCTTTTTCCATCTTCATTTTCGTTACATACTGGGTAAAATTTTCTCCGGTCTGTTTTTTAAACAGGCGGCTTAAATAAGAAGAGCAGATAAAAAGCTGGTTTGCTGTTTCTTCCTGGGATATATCCTTGTCAATATTATCAATGATATAACGTTTGGCTTTGCTGATTAATGCGGTTGTATCATAGTACTCTTTTTTTTCTTCCGCTAATTTTATACGGTCAAAAATACGGTCACAATAGGCTTTTACCTCTTCTGTCCCCTGAAAAGACAATACCAGAGAATAATTAAAATAAGTCCGCAGCGAATCTGATAATTTTATATTTACTTCCTTGATAACCGTATTCATTGTTGATAAAATCTCAATCACAAAATTATTTCTGAAGATGGAGGGTGCCGTACTTATTTCATCCATGATACTGTGGAAGATTTTTTGGGCAGTTACCATATTGCCTAAACTGATGTTTGACATAATCAGTTTCTTTTTTTCCTGAAGGTGCTGCTTCAGGCTCTCTTCTGAATAACCCTGGCTGAAAAGCCTTTCCTGGATGCGGTTTATTTCAAATATATTAGGATAAATCTGATTTATCTCATAGTCAGCCTGAAACTTAAAACTGTTCATTAGTTCCTGTACCAGTGATTCCATTTCCCTCTGGCAGACTTCTTGTGCATCTGTCACGTTGCTTTGCTTAACAAGAACCCCGAATACCTCCAGCATTTCTCCTGATTTAAATACAAGATGAAAGGACATTTCCCTATGCCATATCTGCAGGAAATGAATAATATTAATTTCAAATTGATCATAATTGTACTGCCATATGTGCTCCATAAAATCGTGATAATTTTTAATCTGAATATCAGCCAGCAGGCAGTGGCAGTGATTAATATCCATTTGCGGATATAATACAGCCATTCTGCTCTTAATATACTCCTCACTGCCTGCCACACCTAAAATCAGATCCGAGAAAAAACGTTCCTCCAAAAGAGGAATCGCTTCCTGCATCCTGTCTTTTTCTTCCTGAGCCTGCAAATCCTGCTGTCGTTTCTGATCCAATTCCTCTTTTATCTTGCTAAATGTTTTAGTGAGATTATCCACATCTATGGGCTTCAGCAGATAATCCTCCGCTCCATATTTAATTCCTGACAATGCCAGTTCGAATTCCTGATATCCACTGACCAGCACTACTTTACAGGGCAGTTTTTGCTCGAATACATACTTTGCAATGTCGATACCTGAGATATGGCTCATTTTAATATCCGTAAGTATCACATCCGGTACCGCATACTCCAAATATTCAATGATTTCCTGCCCATCCGTAAATATATCGGCAATTTCATATCCAAGTTCCTTCCATTCAACAACGTTTTTTAATCCTTCTCTGATTATTTTCTCATCATCCGCAATTAATAACTGATACATTATTCCTCCCTGAATCTCAATCTTTATCTCTCCGGGTAATCAACCAAACAGATACAACTGCCGCATATCTGGCTGACGCCAGGATTAAATACCACGGCGTATTTGGTGTGCCGGTTTAATATCTGGTTTACTGATCCGGTTTTTGACTACCCTTTCATTCAGTTATACCAGAAACAGACCGTCTGGTCAACTAATTTGCATAAACGGCAATGGGGTGTAATTTCCCCACTGCCGCTAAATCATTTCATACTGTAATTTTTATTTTGCCTTAATTATAATTTCTTTGCTGTATCTTCCATAGATATTCTTACCATTTACCCTTTTAAAGGTTTTCACTTTGTAAGTATAAGTTTTACCTTTTACAGCCTTTTTATCTGAAAAGCTGTCCGTCTTGCTGTCTGCAACAGCTATTCTCTTAAAGGATCCTTTACTTTTTCTAAAAATACGGTAGCCTGTCACTCCGGGAACCTTTTTCCAGATGATCTTAACCCTTCCCTTTAAGGCTTTGCCTTTTACCGTAACCGCCTGTGGAACTACTTTGAGTGTTTTGCTTTTCCATTTGCTGTAAACGGTCTTGCCGGCTATTTTCTTATAAGCTTTTACCGCAAATGTATATTTGCTTCCCAGACTTCCTTTATTATAGTAATAATAGGTTCTGTTCTTTTTAACGGTATCCAGTCTGCTCCATTTTTTACCCTTTTTTAAGTAAATAGCATATCCGTCTGCCCCTGGTGCTTTCTTCCAGCTTAGTTTTAGCTTGCCTGTTCCTCTGTTTTGCGCTTTTACCCTAACTGTTCCTGCCTTTATTAAGGCTGATGCAGCTTTATCTGAATCCACTTTCAGATTGCCAATTGCTTTTATCAAAGCTTCAACCTGGGCATCAACCGTACTTTGCAGGGCATTTGGATTATTCGCCGTTTTTTGTGCTTCCCCGATCGCGGCTTTCAAAGACCCATATGATTTGTCTGTATAATTTCCCTGTTTTATTGCTTCCGCTTCTTGGATTTTAGCCAGTAAGGTTCTCTTATCCGCATTTGATGGCGGCACTTCCTTCTTAATCAGACTATTTATGGCTAACATTAATACATTCGCTGCATGATCGACCTCAGACTGGTCTGCATTCTCATTTTTTAATACAGCCTTGGCATAAATTAACGCATCCAGCATTCTATTTACGGAGTCCTTTGTATAGAGGGAAAGATCCGTCTTTTCTGCCTTTGTAACTGCTTCATACAGAGATTTACAATCCGCCTTGAGAATCAATTTCTCCATCCTCAGCTCAAGTTCTGCTAAAATTCTGTTTACTGCAGTCTGACTTTGTGGATTTTGCGCTGTTTCTTTTGCTTTGCTGCATGCATCTGTAAATTCCTCCTTACCTGCATCCCGGTAAGAATCCAGATTTGCCGATATATCTTCTGCCCTCATCAGTTCTGCAATCAGCCTGTCTGTATCAATGACTATCAGGTTATCCATTGCCTCATACAGTACTTCAAATGCCTGCAGTAATGCTTCGTCAGAAGCCTCCATATCTTCCATCAGATTTTTAGCCTGCTCCATGGTGTCTGTGAATTTTTTCCCGGCTTCTTCCGGATATTGATCAATTGTGGCAAGAATGATATCCCCACTGTGTACCAGTATTTCAAGTGCATCCCGTCCCGGTACCGGATGTTTTACCTGAATAACCGCATATTCCAGCTCAAAACCAATTCTATCCGTTTCTTTTTGTGATGCAGAGCCATCAGCTAAGATCATCTGTGCCGCAAGCAGTGTATCCCGATAATGTTCTGCGGTTTCTTCTACTGCACCGGCAAGATCTTCATCACTGACCTTTTCCTGCGCTGCAGCGACAATCTCTTTAAGGCGGACTTTGTACACACCATCTTTTACGAGATTCTTAATTGCAGACAACAGTTCTTCTGCCTGTACATCTACCTCTTCCTGCGTAGCTTTATCATTTTGGAATGCTGCCATTGCCCGGGTGATGGCATCCTGTAAAGCCTGATAGCTCTCAGCGGTATAACCGTCCGGTGCGATCACTTTTGCTTTTTCCAGCCTCTGTGATAACACTGCCTTTTCCGCAGTGACAATTACTTTGCATGCCCCATTGATTTCCGGATATCCTTGCGGATACACACGCACCGTTGTCTCTCCTGTTACACCGCCAGTAATGATTCCATCCGCTGCTTGTGCTGTCTTTGGATCGTCTGAGCTCCAGATCAGTACTGCTGACGAATCCTCAGGCATTACTTTGGCTTCTACCGTTACACTTTTACCGGATACCACCCTCACCTCTGTCTGATCCAACAGGATACTTTCCGGCACACTTACTTTAACCAGACCCGAGACGGCATTTTCCAGATCTTTCTTTTTGGAATCCACTGCTTCCTGGGTTGCCGCATCGTTATCTATAATATCTCTGGCTGCAGATATGACATTTTGCAGCGTCTGATAACTCTCATTCGTGTATCCCTCTGGTGTTATCCTGGCTGCTTCCTCCAGGCATTTTGACAATGCTTCTTTATCAGCAGTCACCACAATTTTGCATTCTGCTTTTATATTCGGATATCCCTCAGGATATACGCTTACTGTTGTAGTTCCGATACGGTATGCTGTGACGGTTCCTGATTCTACTCTTGCAATTTCATATTCATGGGCAGACCAGTTTAAATTCACGTCTGCATCTTCGGGCATAACAGATGCATGCAGCTTCACAGTATCTCCCACGTGCATTTTTACCTCTGTCTGATCCAGGGATATACTTTCCGGTACTGTTTCTTTAATCTTAGAAAATTCTATTTTCAGATCATCAAAATATACATTTGAAGTCCCATTTCCACCTGACCCTGACCAATAGTCCCCAAGGGAAACCGTATTAAATCCAGTCCGGTAATCGGTAGTTGTGATTAGTGTATCATCAATATAGAGCTTACAGTCTGTCCCTGATGAATAGTCCCATTTTAATTCGTGCCATCCTTCTGTACGAACCACATCGGCCCTGTAGTTCTGCGTACCGATCCGGTAATAATAATTATTTATGGAACCGGGAGCCCGTGTTTCTATCCCCATTGCAACGAAATCACTTGTTGCAGGATCCTTATCATCCATGGTTACATTGGCAACTACCTGAGTCAATGGCGCTGTTGTCATAGTATCATATAACCAGACTGAAACGATTCCATTTTTAGCATCCTTAAATTCTTTTGTAATTACAACCATATCCTGGTCAACCTTAAAGCTTTGTTCTCCAAGGTGTGCCTTTTCCCTGCTGGTAACAGGTACACCTTTTTCCCTTGTCCATCCTGTAAATTCATTATTACCATATTCAAAACCATATTCCAGAACATCCGGATCTTCTTTTGAAGTGGTAAAGCAATAGGCTGCACTGGTTTTTGAAACACTGTCAATCCCATCCCCCATGGCTGTCACTCGCCAATAATAAGTCACTCCGCTTTCAAGAGAAGCCGCCTCTGCCCAGTTATTTTCAGTAGTCATCGACTTAATCAACTCATTAAACGACGAATCTTTGGATATCTCCACCAGATATTTTACGGCATTTTCTGCTTTTTCCCAATTTAATGAAATGCCATCGATGAAAGTAAGGTCCTCTGATTGATCGGCAGGGGAAGTTAATACCGGTGTTCCTGTTTCTATTTGTTCAACTGTTCTGTACTCATCCGAATAAAGCCCCACTTTTGATACATCAAAATGATGATCTCCCATTACTTCCTTGATCAGTGAGTTTTCTTTTACTTTAAACTGTGATAAAGAAGCATTTTCAAATCCAATATCTGTTCCTGCCGCAAGTGCATTTGTACGTTCCACAGTTCCAAGTTCATCTACACGCTTACTGATATTTCCATAAGGGTTTGCAACTCCTGCCAGTATGTTGTCTTTTACAACAGCATTAGCTGGTTTTCTTGCTTCCAGCAGATTGCCGTCAGCGTCACTGGTTTCTACATCCATGGATGCCAGTTCCGGATATTTATTATCCCATAACTCCCGGTCAAAACGTTCATCATTTCTTAAATTCATAAGTTCGGCATAACAGTTGCCATTGGGTTTCTGAGCGTGATAATACGCCCATCCTTCGCCGCGGTTGTCATAATGAAGGCCTTTACCATTGTTGCTGTTCAATACAATATTATTCGTAAATACATTGTCCTGTCCACCGCCTAACAGCATGACATAACCCGTGATATTGTTAAAAAGGTTAGCACTTATTTCTATACCGCTGGACAAATCGTCACAATAGACTCCCGCTGATCCAATACCGCCGTTAGAATAAATATCGTGAAGATAATTATTTGTAATTTTCACACCGCGGTAACTCCATGTCCGAACTGAATAGATTGCACCGCAGTCTGAAGTCTCATAGCAAACATTAAATATATCATTATTGCTTATAATATGGTCATTGCCATCATAGCTGACCGCCATATGAGGCGCATTGTGGATCTTATTGTTGGACGCTTCATTCCCACATCCGAAAATTTTAACAGCCGGTGTATACGTCCGGTTAATTACCGAAAAATCACTGATATCATTATTTACAGCACGGTTATTTCCAGGCGTCAGTGTGTAGCGGTCTCCTCCGCCGAGAAAGATGCCTCCCTGTCCGGTTCTGGTAATATTACATCCGGTTATCGTATTATTGAATCCCCCATGTGCGCCGGTATTAATTGTTTCATAATCGGTGCCTTCGGTTCCAACTGTCACTGCCTTTTGTCCGATATCCGAAAAATCACAGCCGCCAATGGTTACATGATCACTGTCTGTCAGAGAAATTCCATGACCATTTGTATAACCAAAGTTCATATTCTCTACTTTTATGTAAGATGCATTCTCCATACTGATAAAAGGTACCCGTGCCATGGAAAGGGCTACTTCACTGGAAGCAAGATCCTTTTCAGGGTACAGATACAGTTTCCCATTTTCCCTGTCCAGATACCATTCTCCCGGCTGGTCTACCTCACAAAGAAGATTGAATGCATAGAAATTTTTCCCACCAAAAACGCCATATCTGGATGGCTGCAGTGTTGACATTTTCATGCCGTTTCCATATTCTTCAAGCTTACTGATCTTCATCGTGTCATCTGCCCAGTCCCAGCAGAAATATCCAAATACCCAGATATCGCTTTCCTGAGCCCATAAAGGATATTTTTCTTTTAAACCGGAGCCTTCTGCAGTAAATATTCCACCTCTTTGATTCACCCACTCCGACTCCGGATATTTGCATTCACAGGGATTTCCTTCGTTTTTACTGCACTCCGGGCAGGTGCCGTCCGGATTCGGCATATGGTCTCTTGGCACAAATCCTTTATCCAAAGCCTTTGTGGTTTTGATAAAACCGTCGTTTGGATAACGTGAGAGACGCTGGTCTTTTCCATCCACAGAAACGGATATCCCCGGTGCCTGAGCCGGCCATCCAAAACCATTCTTGACTATTTCCCCAAAGTCTGTGATACCCTCATTTCGGGTAATATCATACACAACAATCTGATCAGCTACTTCTCTTGACAGCCTTTTTTGGATATCGGCGTCAGTAATATGTTCAAACTTTTCTCCTGGAAGCACCAGATTACCATAGATATTAACTTCTTCATCATTATAAGCACGATATACAACCGGACTCTCTTCTGTTCCGGAATCTTTCTCTGTCAATGTAAAACTATTCCCAAGCCTTCTATAAGTCCCACCCCGGACATTGACAGCGGCTCCGCCAGCCGGCAGCCCCTCTTTCTCTTTTAAAAGCTGTATTGCATCTCTTGCTGCCTCCAGGCTGGCAAAGGGGTTTTTAAGGCTTCCGTCATTGGAATCGTCTCCATTCGGAGATACATAAAATTCAATGCCCGGTTGAAATCCACTTTCTGTCCCGGAATGATTGTCACCTGATGCTGCACTGGCCGGCAATGCACTGGTGATCAGCATCATAGATGCCATGAATAAGCTCACAACTCTTTTCCATCTTTTTCTCATACCTTCTACCTCTTTCTTTTTACATATCTTTAGATTCGCTCAGCAATTACTATCTTCTCCCAGTCTCTGCTTTTCCCTCCTTTTTACTCTAGTGCTCCATCCAGACAGTAATGATAGTGACAGTGCTGAATATTTTGTCAGTCTGCAAGGCGAAGGATGGAAGCGGAGTGGTTCCTCCGCTGACTGACGACAACGCGGCAGATGGCAAAATAGGCAGTGCTGTCACTATTGTTACTGTCCGGATGGAGCACTAGCCCGTAAAATAAGGTTCTGTTTTTTATAAATATACATAATCTATGACAATTGCACAATGCAACGATTCTGCACTTTTATGTTACTATTTTGACCGCTTTAGTTCCAAATACAGGGCGCATAGCGTGCATCCCATTTTATGATGCTTTCAATTTTATGCTTTTCCTGTCTCTGCGTAACTACATGCAATACATAAACAGGAGTACCTTTCCAGTCCGACATACCCTTTTCCTGATCCATAAGCAGTGGCTGCTGTGCAAAAAATTCTATTTTCATATCCCGGCACACTGCAGAATCCCCAAGCAGATTCCAGGGACTATACGAAAGATAGGATACCACTACACAATGTTTTTCCCTAAATTCCCAGCAATCAGTAATGGTAAGGCTTTTCTGTTCCAGGCTCAAATTTCCGGTTCTCGTTCCGGCAATTTCTTTTCCATATAGCATCCCTGTCTCTACTTCAAAGGCATACCCGTCCCCGGTCTCATGAGCATAGATAATCCGCGCCTGCGGGGTCTGCATATCTTCAGGCCTTAACTCCTTCGTAATGTGATAGGCGGCCTCGCGGGCAGCCGAAATTCCTCTTTTACTGGATACTTCCATTATCATATCCTTTGGATATGCCAGATTATGATATTCCTTTTTTTCCATAAGCAGACATAGGGGATTGGCATAATTGGTAGTTCCAAGATCCGGCAGGAGCACCTTTCCTTCCGCTTCCAGAATAACCGTTCCCCTGTCCTCATGAAAATGTCCGGTATAAGGATTTCTCTCTGCCAACACCAAAAGCTTTCCTCCCGGAAAGTGATAGGAAGCCAGTCCCTCTTTTTGAAACAGAACTTCCCCCCTTTTTT
Organism: uncultured Robinsoniella sp.; assembly: GCA_900539655.1. Lineage (GTDB taxonomy): Bacteria > Bacillota > Clostridia > Lachnospirales > Lachnospiraceae > Robinsoniella. The sequence continues at coordinate 39,953 of UQCR01000024.1, read as the reverse complement.
CTGCCGTACCTTTTTCCGCCACAACATACCTTCTGTAACAAAGATAAAATAAAAGATCAAAGCTTTGCATTAAATTCAGATTTTCCGCACCCTTCAGACGCTCAGCCAGATATCCGCTTCCTCCCCGTATCTCATTTGCCATCATCATACAGATCAGGAGCATGGTTGAGATTTCTGTACTTCCTCCGTCACCGGGCGCTGTACAGTTCACCGGAACTTTTTCCCCCCGTGGACTAATTGATGACAGCATTGCTTCTACATATCTTCCGGAGCGTTTAAAACGCTTTGGAAGTACTTCATTAAAAGCTCTGCCAGACTGCTTTGCATAGACATGCCACAGTAAAATAGAGGTTTGGAAAGAATACTCGTAATAACCGATCCCTTCTGCACAATGCCCATCCTCGCTTAAATATTGGTCAATAATCCGGCTGTGTCTCTCATAACATTCATCTATTTCCCTTTCATAGCCACCCTGATATTGATGAAGCACACAGGCATTCAGCATCGCTCCCCGATTTCCCACAATTCCCTGGTTCATATAATTCCGGTAACCCGGTTCCTTGCATTTTTCCTTAATCAGTTCATATGCCTCCTCTAATCGTTTCAAAATTATTGCCAATGCCTCATCTGTGAAAATTCCTCCAAGGAATTCAAGCGCCATACAGATTTCAGAAGAGGTATGATCTTCCGTAAAACAGACATGATGAAACTGTGATCCTTCCATACAGCAGGTGGGTCCCTCAAACCATTTCATCTGAACAAGAGAAAGAATCATTCGTGCAGCCAGATTACTGTATTTCTCCTCATCCAGAATAAATCCTGCAACAGCCAGGTTTAATATATGATTTTCCATACATGCCCTTCCCCTGTCACGAACCCTGACAAATCGGTATAAATGATCTTTCACCGGTGCGAACTCCCGTATCAGCTCTTCCGGTTGGATTTCCATTGCGCATTGTGCATTTTTTATCAGAATGTTTTTCAGCTTTGAATCTTCCAATATTATTTTTTTCAGTTCCTGGGCTTCTTCCCGGGTAAAAATCAAATTCCCACTGACTGTACCAGGTTTTTTAAAATTTAGCATGCCTGGCCATTCCGGATTAATTTTTTTGCGGAACCTGTGCTCAAGTTCCGGTTCTTTTCTGGAATTTACACCGCCTATCCAGGATAGCAGAACCATATTTTTTTTCATTTGCGAAGAGATATGTAAGGTTATTTCTGTTAAAGATTTGTGACTGTCTAAATCCTTTAGAATTTTGCTTTTCAGTTCCAGAGGGGCGGTATCACCGCAAGTTACAGAAAATAGTTCCACCTTTTTCCCATCCAGCACCCCTTCTCCTCTGATAACAGCCTTAGCAGGAACCGTGATAAAGCAATTTACCCTGTCGTAACGATGAAGGTCCGCCTCACCCGACCAGTGAATGGTAAATTCTCTGCCTCCGGCAAATTCCAGGGTATCCCAAAGCCGTTCGATTGTTCCCCCCTCAATAGCCACCTGCGTGTCATCACAGAGGTTTTTATCAAATGCCGGATAGAATATTCCTTCTGCTTCATTGATTGGTATCATCTTATTTTTCATGATAGTATCCTTTCCTGAAAACATGCTATTTTCATAATGAACCTCAAACTATTTACATTTCTATATTTCCTGAGAACTGGATACGGATCTCTTTTTTTTCTAAATTGTTTTCGATCAAATTCTCTTTTTTGAAGTTGTTAAAAATACAATTGCAGATATTTGCTTTTGTATTTCCATAGTCCTCAAGCGCATGATTTCCATGGAAACAGATTGTGCTGTTACCAATTACGCAATTTGTCATATGCACAAGGTCTACCGGTGTGCCAATCTCCATTAAATGTATCTTCTTTTTGTGCACCACCCGGATACTGTCAAACAGAATTTTCTCCTGGTATGGAATTTGGGCACCCGGATAATAAGAACGGCTGTATCTATCATTGTCAAAATGTATGGAGAACCCGGTACGCGGCTTTTGCAGGGAAATATCCCGAAACGTAACATTTCTCACCCCCGCTGTATAAGTCACCTCATCCTGAACTACAAACCATTGGATTCCTTCTATCTCTTCTATGCCCTGTTCATGGGACGGGCATACAGTGGAAATATATTCTTTTCCGTCCGGATCAGCCTTAACCCGATAGAGCCTGCCTCCGGCAGCCACGGTATCTGATTTCTGAAGACGGATACCCGGGAACCAGTCAACCCATCCCCCTGCCAGCATACGGCAGAAATATCCGTCAGTCGTCTTCCCGTCGTGGGTTAGATCCTGGCATTTTTCTATGATACCGTCTTCAATCCAGCCAAGCTCCGGATTGCCCACATCATAATCATGACCGTTTAAAGCAATGGCATCATCATAAGTATCAAATATTCCGTCACGGATGCAAAAGCGCTTTCCCCTGCCCAGATGTACCCCGTCTTTGTCCCCCCTGATAATCATATCCTGAACCAGAATGTCTTCAAATGTACAGATCTGAATGGCATACTGCCATTTCCCCAGGTCCATACATCTAAAACCTGTGATATTTAAGTCTTTGACATAGAAAAATGCCAGCTGGCCGTGGAGTCCTTCCACTTCGAATTTTCTAATGTCTATCCCATTTACAGACAGATAAAGATTATGTATACGAATACAGGTATCGTATGTTTTCGTCAATGCACCTCTGTTTAAAAAGACATGGGAAAACATGCCTGCTTCCCCTGATTTCTGAAGAAGGACTCCATTTCCAAATATGAGCGTAGTGAAGCTCTCAAGGTAAACCGTTCCGGCTATTTTATAAGTTCCCGGAATGCTGACCAGTACCGTACCTCCCCCCTTTGCTGCTGCCTGTAATGCTTTTTGATTATCCACACCGGAAGCTTGTGGAGAAAAGCCATAATCATTAGCATTTTTAAAATGTTCCTGTAATGTTTCTATCATCATTTCACCCATTGTATATTGCAGTCCTGCCTGCAATACTGCCTTGTGGCTTCCTTTCTATTTTTACGATTTTCTTTGACTTTTTCCAAACTAATCACCTGTATTTCCGGTAATACCTTCTACAAATACTTCAATTACCGTAGTTCCTTTAGGGAACCGATACCACAGATACGGAAGCATTGTCCTTGGATGTACCAGATTTACATTTGCTTCACACAGGATAACTTTTCCATCACCCTCTCCCTGTCTCAATCTGATGGAACTGACTCCTTTGCTGCTGCTTACTTTGGCATATCCCCTCTTCTCAATACTCACGGCCTCTGTCGGTTCGTCTACCGGCAATGCGAAGCCGCCTTCTACAGCAATGCAGTCCTTTGCCGCCGTTATTACATGCCGGCGGATATGGCCGCTTCCCTCCGGGATCAGAGTCGTTTCCACCTCGATTTCCTCTAAAGGCTGCCAGCGTGAAATAATCCTTCCCTCTGCGGCAGTTACTTCCCTGCATCTGCGCCTCACATGATAATAGCCGTCTTTATAGAATGCCAGCATATTGTCAGGAGCCATCTGTGCCAGGCTGCTGCAGGAACGGGGCGTCTGAAATCCGAAATAACTGGAATATGCAAACTTTCCATATTTTTCAGCACAGTGAACCGGTTCCCACTCTGCGTACTGCCCGGATGCAAGGGCTGTCACATATCCATCCATTCCCCGCTGAATAACCATCATAGGATATTTAAGCGTACGTACCGGTTCCAGTTTCGGCAGCGGCTGCTCCTCTGCCATCCAAAACGGATGCTCCTTAGGCAGAGCCAGAATCAGAAAGCTTTTAAGCGCCCAATAGGGAGAATTGGGTGAGTTATATCCTTCTCCCACTGTCAGATTGGGATAGCAGTACCCCAGTGTCAGTTTATCTTCGCAATCCAGAATGGGTTGCTCAAACCAGTACCTCAAATGCCTGTTGACGATTCCTTTTATCACTCCCCAGGAGAAAACTTCTTCCCCGGCAAATGACAGTGCGCACCAAAAGCTCACCTGCGCAAACCGATATCCAAGAGATCGTCCGAATGGAAGTGCTTCGCCCTTCTCACCAAACCAGTAAATAAAATCCTGTGCAAACAGCCGCGCCCGCTCTCTGTATCTGGTACAACGCCCGGGATCCTCGTCATGCATAAGGGCTGCATAAATCAGTGAATAAAAATGCATGGCGAATCCGATATAATAATCCACCTGTCTAGTGGCACCGTCCGTATACCAGCCATCCCCCTGGTAGAACTCGTCGATTCGTTCCAGATCTTTTTGGAGTTGCTCGCTGCAGTAAACCCCTCCGGCTTTGCGTAACCCGCAATTTACAAGTACCCGGAAAAAAAGCCAGTTATTGTCTGATATCCGGCGCTCATTAATCTGCATCAGCCATTGATTTAAATTCTCTTTTTCGTCTCCCGTCAGGGGTTCCCAGATTTTATCCGGTGCCAGCAGAAGTCCGAACCCAAAAGCCGCCATTTCTACGTATGCCTGTTCCCCATCCTGGTAGGTACCCCAGTATTCCTTATGCTCCCTGCAGCTGCCATGGCGGATTCCTTCCTGCACATAAGAATCCAGACAGCTTGTCCCACCCCCTGCCCATAGGGGAACCAGTCCCCACAATATCCGGGAAAAGCCCTCCAGTCCAATTGTCCTGTTCCCGTAATGGGTGGCAGTGTATCCGGTAAAAACAAAAGCTTTTCCGGGGGTGTAATAATTCTTTAATCCTTCCGCCATTTGACAAACAGCCTGCATGTAGTCATCCCTGGTAGTAAATTTGATGTTTTTCATGTCTCTTCCTTTCCACTGTAAAATTATTTTTTTATACTTTGAAGATTCATTCTGCTTTTACCAGAATAAAATATCATTTCCTCTTATTTTCATTAAAGCTTCCAGGAAATAATAATCTCCGTAAATAATCGGCATATTAGTTCCCTCACCATATCTTTCCGTTCCATACAGTACGACCCCGTCCTCGTTTTCATTCCAGTTGCAGCAGTTTTTCTCAATTCCTTTCAGGATTTTTACGGCACCGTTGTGATACAGCAGCTTTTCATTTTGGGATACGGTATTTCCCAGTTCCCAAAGCCCGCATGCAGCGATGGCACCGGCTGTAGTATCTTTATAAACAGGTTCCCTGGGAGACCTGAAGTCACAGGGCGGCACATCATCTTCTTCCCCCGACAGCCCGGCAATAAAATAATGGGCGGTCCGCTTGGACGCATCCAGGTACTTCTGATCTCCCGTGTGGAGGTAACTGAGCAGAAATCCATAGAGTGCCCATGCCTGCCCCCTTGTCCAGGAAGAGCCTTCTGCATATCCCTGTCCGGGAAGCTCTGATAAATAGCTTCCGTCCATAGCCGAAAAAGATACGATATGCCGCACACTGCCATCTGCACGAAGAAAATTTTCCAGCACTTTATCTGCATGGCTGACTGCTATATGGGTAAAGCGCGGATCATCCAGTTCCTTTCCTGCCCAGTAAAGAATGGGAATGTTCATCATGCTGTCTATAATCGCCCATCCGGTATTGCCTTCCCCATTCCATGCCCGTATAAAGTTTCCTTTGATATTGTACCGGGATGCCAGAACAGATGCCGCATGAAGCCCTCTCTTCCTGGATCTGGCATCCTTTGTTATTCTGTAATCTGCTACTGCGGACGTGAGCCACATAAAGCCCACATCGTGATGCAGGCCTATAAAATTCTCAAGGGGAATATCCAGCAGATTCTCATAGTGTTTTGCCAGTACCTTATAATTGTCATCTCCTGTTAAAAGAAACAGTTTCCATAGGATACCGGGATAAAACCCATTCGTCCACCATTCATATCCCTGCTCGTAATCCGCCTGGCAAAACCTGCCGTCTTTTACTGTATAAGGGAAAAAATCCAGGGGCATCCTCTTCACAGTTTCTTTGTATTTTTCCTCTATCTGCTTCAGCAGTCCTGCAGACCATATTTGTTGTTCCATACTTTGCATAAATTCCTCCATAACAAAAGCTGTACCATCCTAAATGGCATAGAATGATACAGCCCGATTCTGATTTTGATATTTACTTTACTTTAATTTTTATTTACTTTGGCCTTTCCAGGTATCGATCTGGTTTTGCAGTTCTTCGATTACTTTATTAAGTCCTGCCTGTTCCAGCTTTTCATTTCTCTCAGAAATATATTTATCAATATCTTCCGCTGTATACTGTCCGTTATAATATTCTTTATCAACGGCTGCTATCTGGGCAATTTCCGCCTGGACATTTGCCGGATTAAACATAAATCCTCGCAATACGGAGACCTGGGCTTCTCTGTTTAATTTATCCGTAGCTTCCCACAGGCCTTCTGCCTGTCCCGGCAGATACCATTCATTAAACTGGTTCCCCATCTTCCAACCGTAAGCACTATAGTTATACTTGGAATCTGCAACAGGCTGTGCACTGTTTTCTCCTGTTTTTTCGTAATGTGTTCCCTCTAAACCGAACAGTAATTCGTTGAAAATCTCTTTGTCCGTATAAACCAGATTCAGCAGTTTCATTGCAGCTTCCGGATTTTTGGAATTCACATTTACAGCTGTCATCGTCTCAATACCCGATATGGATTTTACATACGTTCCTTCGATGGGAACAGCAATATACGGCACTCCCTGTCTGGATGAAAATTCTGCATCAATCCCCGGTTTATAGGAGCTTAATGAACAAACATAACGATTTGCTTTTACGTCGGCGGTATTGTCCGTTACGGTTGCGATATCTTTTCGGATATACCCTTTTTTGTACCATTCATTGTCCAGTTTCAGCTGGTCTTCCATTGCTGTAGTAGCCGGTATTAATTTTGCTTCTGAATCATTTTTATCAATATAGGCACAGGCATAATGGGCTACAGACACCAGATCCTCATATTTATTTTCAATATATGCATTTGCACGTGTATCAATTGGGAACAGTGCAGGCTCATTCTTTGCGATTTCATCTAAAAATGGTTCCAGCTCCCTAATATCCTTCATCGATGTCTTATCAAAACCATACTTATCCGCATATTCTTTTTGGATCACCACGCCCAGCTGTCTTGCAATAATCTGCTGATTGGGAACAGCATAGAGTTTACCATCCACTTTTCCGATATCCAGCAGCCAGTCCGGCATGGATTCTTTGATCCCCTGTCCGTATTTCTCAAACAGCTCATCAATGGGCATAAATGCTTCTCTTGACATATTTTCATCAAAACTGTTCAGCCAGTTGGAGGTAAACACCAGATCGAAATCTTCTCCCGCCGTACTTGCAAGCTTCATTTTATCTGCAAACTCACCTTGGGGGATTACCTGAAGATCCAATTCAACGTTAATTTTTTCTTTTATTTTCTTATTCAAGTCATCCATTACCATGTCATGATCCGGCATCTTATCTCCGAATACATACCATTTTACCACCGGTGTTTCACCGGAATCACTGTCTGCCACATCATCATTTGACGCTTTGACATCTCCGGAAGTCTCAGACTTACTTTCCTGTACCTCTGTCTGATCCCCTTTGGACGTATCTGTTTTACTGGTACCGCCGCATCCTGCCAGCATCGTGACAGCCAATACCCCTGCCATAGTTAAAGCTGCTAACCTTCTTTTCATGAATAAAATCCTCCTTCTTCATTTCCTTTTTATAATTGTATAATAAAATGTTTGCACAAATTATCCTTTCACCGCTCCAACCGTCATCCCCCGCACAAAGTATTTTTGAAATAACGGGAATATCAGCAACATAGGGCCGATGGCAACTACAAGCATTGCCATTCTCAGGTTCTCTCCCGGCAAATCCTGGATATTTACCATCGCAGGCGCATTCTGCATCGCATCCAGCAATGCCCTCAGGTTCATCATCATCCTTTGCAGTAAATATTGAAGAGGAACCAGTTTGTCATCTCTGATGTATAGCATCGCATTATACCATTCATTCCATTTCGCCAGGGCACTTAAAAATGCTACTGTTGCAATAACCGGTTTAGATAAAGGAAGTACCAGTTTAAAGAAGATATGATATTCACTGGCGCCATCTATTTTCGCTGCTTCAAACAATGCTTCCGGCAGCTGTTTAAAAAACGTCCGCAGCATGATTATATGGAAGACATTGATGAGGCTTGGAAGAACCAGTGCCGCAAGTCTGTCTGTTAAATGCAGGTACTGTGTGTTAATTATGTAGCTGGGCACCAGTCCTCCGCTGAAAAGTGTGGGAAAGAAAATAAAAAATGTAAGTATCCCTTTAAAACAGAAGTTGCTTCTGGACAGGCAGTAAGCCGCCATAGACATAAACATTACTGCTAAAAAAGTTCCTATTACCGTAATCAAAATGGTAACAACATAAGAGTTAATAATAATCTCCGGGTTCTTAAACAGGTAAGCATAAGCCGTAAAATCTATTTTTCTGGGAAGTACCGAAAATCCGTTAACCGCCAAATCTGTCTCTCCGGAAAGAGAAGCAGATATAATAATCAAAAATGGTATGATGCACAGAAATGCGAATATAATAAAGAACAGGTGCACCCATATGCTTGTCTTTTCTTTCTTTTTGTTAATAGTGTGTTCCATCTGAATCCCCCTCCCTTAAAATAATGAATTGTCCGGAGACAATTTTTTCACAATGTAATTTGTTATCATCAGCGTAATAAAACAAATGACGGACTGAATGAGTCCCACCGCACTTGACATACCTATATTGCCCTGATTCATCAAAGCGCGGAATACATAAGTATCAATTACATCCGTAGTGGGATACAAAGCACCAACATCCCTGGTGACATTATAGAACAAACCAAAATCGGCACGGAATATTTTTCCTACCTCTAAAAGTCCCATAATAATGATAATCGGCACTATCTGCGGCAGTGAAACATACCAGGTTTTCTGTATTTTCCCTGCACCGTCTATATCTGCCGCTTCATATAGCTCATTATCTACACCCATCAAAGCTGCATAGTAGATGATGCTCCCAAGTCCAACCCCCTGCCAGGTCTTGGAAATCAACAGGATAAACGGCCAGTATTTTGGCTCTGCGTACCAGTTGATTCCTTCCTTTCCAAAGAACTGCAGTATCTGATTCATAACTCCTCTTGTGGGATCCAGCAAAGCATATACAATATATCCTACTGCAACCCAGGAAAGAAAACTTGGAATAATAGATGTAGTCTGATACATTTTTACATGTCTTGCTCTTTTTACCTCGAACATAATCAGTGCAAACACAACTCCGCACAAAATTCCCACAATGATGAACAGCAGATTTAATCCGATTGTATTTCTGGTAACTCTCCATGCATCCTGGGATTTTAGGAAAAATTCAAAATTTTTAAATCCCACCCAGGGACTTCCGAATATCCCTTTAGGTACCTTATAATCTTTAAATGCCAGTACAACACCGAACATTGGCCAGTAAGAAAATATCGATAGCAGCAGGATCGTGGGAAACGCCAGCGTCAAGAGCTGTACATTATCCTTTATCTGTCCCTTTTTCATACGTTTCCGCTTTTTTTTCAATGATCTTTCATCCTCTCTTTTTTATTGATATGTGTCATGCACTATCTGAGTACAATAATAGTATACTGTTCTTCATAAAATCTGAAAATGATAGAAAACGGAAAAAAAGTGATACAAATTTGACCTCCGTGTACAAAATATTTACATAACCGGTATTTCTAAGGCTCCCTGATCAGCTTTTAATCACCGGGAAACGGATCTTAACTTTTGTCCCGATCCCTTCCCGGCTGTCAATCAGAATTCCAAACTCTTCACCAAAGTACAGCTTCAGCCTTTGATTTACATTCGTGATCCCGATGTGGGCGCTCTCTTTGATAATATCGCATTGCATATTCCGGTTTAACTGTTCTACTTCCTCTCCTTTCATTCCCAGACCGTTATCCTCCACGTAAAGTTCCACGATATCATTGACGATTTCCCCATAGACCAGGATCTCCCCACGGTTACTTAAATGCTTGATACCGTGATAGATAGCATTTTCTACGATTGGCTGCAGGATAATCCGTATTGTTTTGCATTCGTAGAGCTCGTCCGGGATTTTCCACAATACTTCAAATTTACCTTCGTAACGCTTACTCTGAATCTCCAGATAACATCTGCAGTGTTCGATTTCCGTTCTCATGGGAATAATAATGTCCGTGTTGCCAAGAGACATCCGCAGCATCTTGGAAAGAGCTGTTGTCATCTCAGAAATTTTATTTTTACCGCCCAGCAATCCGATTGCCATCCAGTTAATGGTATCCAGCGTATTATTTAAAAAGTGCGGATTGATCTGGGACTGCAGTGCAACAGACTGTGCTTTTTTCAGAAGCCTGACACGCTCGGACAGTTCTTCCTCCACATCTCTTTTTTTAGACACTGTTTTGTGAATCGTATTCAGAATATAGGTGAGTTCATTTTTTCCCTTAAGCATATCATCCTCTCCGACCAGCGCACTTCTGTATTCCCGGATAGATGACAAAATCGTGTCAATAGGACTGAATATCCGGATAGAGATCAGGGTTGCAAGTATCCCTGTAATAAGGATCATGACAAACAAAAAAGTTAATATAAAGCTGCGTATTGTACTTAATTTATTCTGATAAGTATGCAGATCAAACTGCGAAATAACTTCCAGTTCCTCTCCTTCCAATGCCCTTGCCGTAATGCAGTTCTGTCCGCTGATTACTGTACTGTTCCTTTTTATTTTGTCGCTCACCTCCAGCTCATCCACCGGTTTTCCGATTTGTTCCAGTACATTGGACAGAATAATTTTATTACCATCGGATATGTATACATTTGCCTCCTGAGACAAATTGATCTCATGAACCAGCTCCTCCAGATTCAGATTCATCACAACTGTTCCGGCAATTAACGGCCCATACTTAACATCCTGGAATACCGACATCAGCATCTGGTCAAATCCCGTACTCCTGCTGGTTGTGAGTAGAATGCCTTTCTTTTCCTCTTCAGGCTGTGACGTGAATGCCTCAAATATTGCTTTGTCCCCAAACGTTTTGTAATCACTAATCCCATTCAAAGTAATTACCTTATCACTTTTCAGGGAATGGATATAGATATTATCAATATAGTCCTTGGATATAACGGGCAGCCTGATAAGCTCTGAGATACTTTTCACTTTATAATTCAGCTCCCTGATTTCCTCTGTATCATACATATATAACTCTACATTAGAATTAAAGCCTATATAAATCAGCTGGGTGCGTGCTTCCTTCAGAACTCTTTCAAGCCCTGATATTGTATCCTCTACAATGGCTTTGTTATAGGCCTCAATCTCATTTTTCTGCATGTTATTATAAGAATAATAAGCTAAAATGACGGCTCCTGACAGAGGTACAATAATTAAAGCCAACAGAAGTATTAAGTTTTTAACAAACAGGCTGTTAAATTTATAATCCCTGATATACTTTTTCACTTCTCTTCTGATTTTCACGCAGCCCACCTCACATTGATCCTTTTTTCCTGATCATTCATATTTATACCCCTGCATACCGCCGACAGGTCTGCGGTATTGCACCAATAGAAAGTTTGAAACGCTTTTTGTTTCATATTTTTCCTCCTTGTATTTTCCATCTGAAATCCGGAGTTTCTTCTGATTTTCTGCCCCGGTGCGTGTTTGAAACTTACCTTTTATTTTCTGATAATATTTCATTATTTACAAGTCTAAATTATTGACATTTCAGTCTAAAAATTTGTTATTGCTTATATTATGGATGACATATCCAGTCTGCCGGTGGGTATGAGTACTTCAAACCTTACCGCATATAATTTTCCTGGCAAAAAAATGGAATGCAGACATAATCATTCTGCATTCCATCCTATTATCTGAACTTAATATCATTCACTCATTACGCATCATCTGTTATTTACTCATTCCATATTCATGCCATATCGTCCCGCAGTGCATCAATGATATTTTCCTTTCTGATCTTACTGGTCACGTAGAGCATGGTAATAAAAATTACACAAAATACACCAAGCATGCTGATTATAATGCTGCTCCACGGAAATACGAAACCAATATCAGCACTGCCAAACTGCATCCCTTTATAGATCATCCAAGACATAATTCCGGAAATTGGTAGTCCGAACAACAAGGTCTTCGCTCCATACAAGATACACTCAAATCGCATCATCTTATTAAAATCACAGTCGGACATTCCCACTGAGCGCAGCATAGCCAATTCACGCCTCCGCAGTCTTATATTTGTTGCTATGGTGTTGAAAACATTTGCAACCGCAATCAGCGATATCATCAAGATAAAAACGACTGTGAACAAATTTACGATAAAAAGTATATTGCGGTTTAAGTCTGTCATTGCATGTACATTGTATAAAGTGTAAGTGGTGGTAATTCCCGATCCCTCAATGACTGACTGCATCTTTTTAGTATCACTGGAAGGGTTTTCCGACCGGAAAGTAAAGCCCCTGACCTTGATATCCGCATGAGTATCTGCGGGAACCAGCTTCTCCATTAGAGACAGGGGTGCCATGACCTGAAATGAATATGGCAGCTGCCGGGTTTTTCCTGTATATGGAGGGTTATCCGGCGGCACATAATCCACACAGGTAATATTGATATTCTGTCCCCGATCCATCACCGGCTCACCGTTTACTTCAGGAATGACCGTTATGCTGGCGGAAGAATCTCTGAACAAATCTTTAAGCTGGCTGACAGATTCCGCCTGTCCGGCATCATCATTCAGCTTGGCTACTGCAATCAGCTTTGCATTTTCTCCTTCATATTGCTCAGCGGGCAGCCCAAGCTGATTGATTATCCCCAGATAGGTGCTATCGTCCAGAAATTGAATTTCCATGGGCAGATTTATCGTTTCTTCCGTTACATGTTCTCCGGAAGTGTTCAGGTAAGCCTCTGACAGCCCGCCTGCAGCAGCAGTGCAGATATAATTCATAACAATCTGGCGGGTGCTTCCCAAGACCCCTTCCACATTCTTCATCTTATCGTAAAGCTCGGTCATTTCCCTGTCATCCATATCAGGCGTGCTTAAACCGATATCATAGTCTGTAACCACTTTTGCCTTTTCCGCAACCTGGTTTAAATCTGTCCGAAAGGCACTTGCCGATACAAACAGCACCACACTTAAAGTAAGAGAAAGAATAATACTGCGGTAACGCCGCTTATTTCTCTTAAAGTTTTTTAATGCAAGTGTCTCTTCCAGACCATAAATCCGCCGCGTTAATTTTGATGTTTTAATGGCTTTCGCTTGTACCTTGATCTCATTTGTCTGACGAATACATTCCATCACAGGTATGCGGGCAGCCTTCTTTGCCGGAATATATGCTGAAATCAGAATCGTGATGATACTAATCAGGACTGCGGCAGCGAGAGCCGGGACAGACACTTTTAAAGTCAGCGGAACATTGTCATAAAATACATTGGAGAAATTCTTTGCCACTAGGGCAAGTACAAGTTTCATACTTGGAATACCAATTAGCATACCCAGGGGGATGCCGATTACGCCAATGCATAGTCCCTCAAATAGTACGGAATTCTGAAGCTGCTTCTCCGTTGCACCGACTGACATCAGAATGCCAAACTGATGTGTGCGCTCATTCAGGGATATATTAAAAGAGTTATAAATCAGAAAAACCGATCCCATCATAATAAGAATCACCAAAACACTCCCGATAGAATAAAGCAGGGTATTGAATATGGTATCATCCGATACCCCCATAAAGCGCAGCACCTCATCGTTCAGGAAATAGGCGCGGCCTCCGGCTGCATTTTCTGCATACATGCGCACCCTGGAAGGATTCTTCAGTGAAACGAATACACTTAAACTGCTGGCTGCTTCCATAGAATCCGCTGTTGTAATCATCGTATACCCGGGCGCAGAACGTTCCTCAAATGAGGGTCTTTGGCAGATGCCTACCACCTTATATGTTTTCTCTGACGGGGATGCCAATGCCTCTTCCCCGGCGCGGTAAGGATCATTCTGGCTAAGTGTTTCATTTCCCGCTTTACGGTTTCCTACCGCCAGGGTCAGCGTATCCCCAACTGCAATCTTTACACCGCCATTTGAGGAAATATGAGCGGGGGCTACAATTTCATTGCTGTTTTCCGGCAATCTGCCTGACAGTAGTTCCAGAGGGAGCGTATCAAAGGTGTCCTTGTGAAACCCAGCGATAAATAAATATGGTTTATCGGGATTTTGGCCTCCTGTAAGCTCTGCATAGCCAACATTTTCAAAAGCTGCCGCATTGGTAACTCTGCTGTCTTTCACCTGTTCCTGTACAAAAGAAGAATCTGAATTGGGAAATGCAACGTGCCATCCTCCATATTTCACGATTGCTCCATTTATCATATAGGTTTGCAGGGAGACAGCAAAGGATGCAACTGCGGTAATCAGGGCGGCAGAAAGGGCAACTCCGATAATCGTTACAAAGGTTCTCGTGCGGTTCTTTTTCAGCCCCTGCAGGGCAACTTTATGGAAAATGTTCATGACCATGCCACCTGCCTCTCATCCCGCACCACTTTTCCATCGGCAATGGTAATAATCCGGTCTGCCTGCAAGGCGATATTTTCATCATGGGTGACAATTACAAGCGTCTGCCGGTATTTGCGATGGCTTTCTTTCAGCAGATGTATGATTTCCTGTCCGTTATGGCTGTCCAGGCTTCCCGTGGGTTCGTCTGCCAGCATGACTGCCGGAGCGTTCATTAAAGCCCGCCCGATGGCGACACGCTGCTGCTGACCGCCTGAGAGCTGGTTGGGCAGATGTGTTTTTCGTTCCTGCAGCCCCAGCAGATCCAGAAGATCATTCAGCCGTTCCCGGTTGACCTTCCGTTTATCCATCAGAATCGGCAATGTAATATTCTCCACCACATTCAGCGTAGGTATGAGATTGTGGAACTGGTAAATCAGCCCGACCTGCCGTCTGCGGAATATCGCAAGTTTTTCATTGCTTTGGCTATACACATCTTGTCCGTCCAAAAATATCTGTCCGCTTGTGGGTACATCCACCCCGGCAATCGCATGAAGCAGGGTGGATTTACCGGAACCGGAAGAACCTATAACCGCAGTAAAATCCCCTTTCCGAATGGATAGAGAAACATGGTCAAGGGCTGTGACCTGATTATCGCCCTTACCGTATACTTTACATAAATCTTCCACTTTTAAAAACTCCATTATGTGAGCCTCCTTTTCAAACATACTCTTGTGCTACACTTATATAATAGAACTTTGTACTTACATTTCTGTGACTTTTAAGTGAGAGATCCGTCACATTTCCATATGGGATTTGTCATTTTGAAAAGCGGACAGAAAAAACGGCACCGCCCTGGGGATGATTGTTAACCGTAATCCTCCCACCCTGCCGGGTTATGATCATCTTACAAAGTGCCAGTCCAATTCCGTTCCCTGTGGTCCCTGAATTTTTTCCACGATAAAATCGGTCAAAGAGGTGGGGCAGATCTTCTTTTTCTATTCCTTTTCCGCTGTCATGAATGGTAATCTTCGTAAACAATAGGGTATCCTCACATCCAATTATAATACTCCCATTGTCTCCTGCGCTTTCCAAGCAATTTTTAAGGATATTTTGGACTGCCTCTGTTAACCAGCCGAAATCCCCTGTAATTTCAATTCCTTCCGGCACGTCTGACTCCACCCGGACATTGTGCAGTTCTATTGAAATCAGAAAGGGGTGCAGTGCGGCATTGATGAGCTGCTTCACGTTTACCTGCTCTTTTTTTAAAACCACAATGCCGGCATCCAATCGGGATAATTTAAGCAAAGACGTAATGAGCCAGTCCATCTGTATATACAGTTCTTCTGTCTCCCGAAGGAGATCCTTTCGTTCATTATCCTTAGGGTCATTTTCCAGCAGAGTGAGGATCAGATTCGCTGAGGTAAGAGGGGTACGAAGCTGGTGTGCAATATCCGCCAGAGAATCCGCCAGATGGTTCTTCTCTTTTTTTAATGCATCGTTTTGTTCACGGATACGCAGCGTCATTTTTGTAATTTCACTTTGTAAAATAGAAAGCTCACCCTCATCTAATTCCGTAATGTAAAGGTGGTCATCGTTATGGAGTACAAGGTCGATCTGGCTTGCAAGCTGTGCAAGACTTCGGTAACGGGCTTTGGTAAAAACAAAAAATACCGCTCCCTGGGCAGCGGCGAATAAAAGTATCAGGATACCTGCCACAGGACGGATGATAAAACCCGCAGCAGCAGCTATTATGCTGATTCCAGCGAATAATACAGTGAATTGCCGAATCTCTCTATTCCGAAACATGGCTTCCTCCCAGTCGATATCCTGTTCCGTGAACAGTCAGGATGATCTTCGGATTAGCAGGATCATCCTCAATTTTCTCCCGCAGACGTTTGATATAGACGGTCAGGGTATTGTTATTGACGAACTCTCCCGCTGCATCCCACAACTCATCCAGCAGCCTGCTCCGGGTGATAACGTTTTGGGGATTGTTGATAAAAATCAGCAGCAGCCGGTATTCTAATGCCGACAAAAAAACTTCTTTCCCGTCTTTTCTTGCAATGCCGTTAGCAGTATCTACCTGAAGTCCCGATAGTTCAAATGCTGACGGAGCATGTCCTGATTTCCGAAGGGCTGAACCAATCCGTGCAATTAATTCCCGAGGGCGAAATGGTTTGGTAATATAATCATCCGCTCCCATGTTCAGCCCGGTAACGACACTCGCTTCATCACCGGAAGCCGTGAGAAAAATTACGGGAATATCCTGCATCTGCCTGATCTCCGTACAGACAGTAAAACCATTGCCATCGGGCAGAGAGATATCCACCAGCGCCAGGTCAAATTTACTTTCTGCAAGCAATGCAATGGCATCTCTCTGTGTAGGGGCATGGGTAACCGTAAAGCCCTCCGAGCGAAGCAAGCGCCCCAGGTTTTTAGCAATTTCCTTATCATCTTCAACCAGAAATATCTGTTTCATTCATATTCACCATCCTTTTCTGTACCGGTAATTATCAATTGTTTATCTGACTTATTATATTGCTTTTTATTGAAATATACAAGATAAAATCCCCCTTCGCCTTCTGTACTTCGCATATTTAAAGCCGCAGGAAGATAATAATCCCGCGGCTTTTTCGGCATTTCAAATGATTTTACTTAACAAATCCTTTTCTCTGTTTTATTATTTTTTGACTTTTACTTTTAGAGTCTTACTGTAAGATCCATACACCTTCTTACCCGTCGAATCCGTTTTATAAGCACGAACTTTTACATAGTATGTTCTGCCCTTTTTCAGGTTCGTGATTGTCTTGCCTGTACTGCTGGTTGTTACTGAATTTTTACCTTTCGTCATTTTGGCATTGCTGCCATATACCAGCTGGTATCCCCTTGCATGCTTCACTTTTTTCCAATTTACTGCCACTCTGCCGGCTTTTTTGCTCTGCAGCTTGGTGATAGATGCTTTTTCTACTTTAATTCTCTCCCATTTTGCATATACATGAACGTCTTTTCTGACAGATGCCGGAATGCCTGTGAGTTTTTTCTTTAATTTCTTATCAGAATACCATCCTTTAAATGCATAGCCTTTTCTGGAGGGAGCCTTTAATTTTACTTCAGACTTATAACAGCTAGCAGGATTGGATTTGCTGTTGGCTCCCTTATTCAGGTGATAATTAATTTTATATCCTGACGTTACTTTACAGGCTGCATATTTTCCGCTTCCGTCAGCTGCCTGTACTTTAATAACAGCGGTACCATATCCTTTTGCAGTTACTTTTCCTGACTGGGTTACCGACGCTATTTTCTCGTTGTCTGAGGACCATACGAGATTTTTATTCAGGGCATTGGCTGGTATAATCGTTGTTTTTAACGTAAAGGACGTTCCTTTCGCCACTGCTTTTTTTGTTTCATTTAAAGTGATTTTTTCTACATTGCTTCCGACCGTTACTTTACAATCGGCATATTTTCCGCTTCCATCTGCTGCTTTTGCAAGAATGACTGCGGTTCCATCACCAGTTGCAGTCACTTTTCCGGATTGGTCAACTGCTGCCACTTTTCCGTTACTGGTAGACCATATGATATTTTTATTTGCTGCATCAGACGGTAAAACCGTTGTATTTAGGGTGAAGCTTGTTCCTTTCACAACTGTTTTTGCTGTTTCGCTCAGCGTTATCTTTTCTACTTTAACTTCCGGTTTTGGTGTTGGCTCGGATGACTTCTGTATCCGGATTTCTGCAGCTGCCCTTTTATCTGAATCATTTACCGTTCCTTCCACATAGATAACCCCCGGCTCAGCTACCATATCCGGTGTAATATTTTCCCATTTTACGGCTTCTTCTTTTGTTGTCAGATCGCTGTAAACTGCAGTAACGTTTTCCGGCATTTGGGGAACGGCGCCTGTGGATGTTTCGGCATATACCGGATAATATCCCACAATTTTATTTTCCCCGGTATCTGATGTACACAATACCCTAATCTCCGCCAGTCCACGTTCGCTTGTTGGCTGATAATATTTTTCTTCAGGATCTATGGTAAATTTAATTCTGGATGCTTTTACGGGCTGTTCCAATTCCACAATGTTATCCTGGGAATCCTCCCACTTCAAATCCTGCACCAATTTTTCATACACTTTCGTTCCATTTGCATCATAGAATTCCAGTAAGCCCTCTCCTAATGCATTTACTTCATGTCCACGTTCATTCAATATCACTTTTTCAATGGATTTCTCTGTGCCAAAATCCAGTTCCATCCATGGAGAATGATCAGATTGTTTTGCAGCCCAATGGGTTGCCATGTTGCCGTCTATTGCTTTCCCGGCTGTATACCGTTCATCTGCATCATTCCCATCAGGCGCTCCGGACCGGGATCGAACGGAAGAAACCTTTACATCTGCCTCCGGTGCGATATTGCTTCCTGCCGCTTCTAAGGTGACC
The DNA here is from genome assembly GCA_900539655.1 of uncultured Robinsoniella sp. Taxonomy (GTDB): domain Bacteria; phylum Bacillota; class Clostridia; order Lachnospirales; family Lachnospiraceae; genus Robinsoniella. The sequence goes on along the minus strand of UQCR01000024.1, from coordinate 21,101 downwards.
GTATTGCTTTCTGCCGTCACACCGTCAAGGGTTACTCTGACGCTTAATTTTACCTTCTGCCTTGTGGAAATTTCTTTCGGCATATAGACGATATCTGCCCCATCCAGCTTCTGCAGAGGTGCCCCGTCACTGAAGATATATTCGATCAGAGCATCTGACAGGCCTGCCGGTTTACTGGTATTTAACTCTCCCTGTATACGAAGTGCCACCGGATGATTTACACTGACTGTTTCCCCATCCGAAGACAACGTGATTTTCTTAAGATAATCCCCAAAGAAAATATGTCCATCTTTATCCACATCGGCGAATAAGGAGGCCTCTGCCATCGCTCCATCCAAAACAGCTGATACGGTTATCCGGCTTTTGCCCTTAGACACAGCTGTCAGATTGTTCTTTTCATTAACAGAAATAATCTCCGGATTGCTGCTTTCTACCGAAATGTCTGCTCCGGTTAAATCCATTTCTGCACCTGTTCCATCATATCCGTTAATAATCAGTTTTGCTTCAGTGTCCGTAAGTTTCTCACCTTTTACGTTAAGTCCCGACAGGCGTCCTGCCATGGATTCACCATTTAAGGTTACTTCCAGAATATCAATCGCATCGCCGTTACTGCCTTTTGGGAAAGAAAGTCTCAGGTATTTTGCAGTAACCGGTTCCACATTATAGATATCGGAAAATCCAAAATATGCATCTTTCCCCGTTGATGGGGGTACCACAGTTTCCACTGTGCGCCATGCTTTCTGGTCATCACTGACCTGAATCTCCATTTCTTTTGGCGTATTATAGTATTTCTGGCTGCGGGTATTGTAATGTATTTCTACATTTTCTATTCGGCTGGGATTCTCAAGTTCAAAGGATAAGAAGGATTCACCCTTACCGGACACAGACCATTTCGATGCATCGAATTTAGCACCGGTAATCAGTGTGCCATCCAATACACGCTGGGGTGCATAATCCCCAATCTGTCCGTTGGCAGTCACTTTTGCACCCGCCATTACAGACTCATAAGGCTGAATGTCCATATATACTCTGTTGGTGGTAAATGCCTTACCATCCAGCAGAACTTCCGCCCATACGGCAGCGCGGGTTGTTTCCTCAACAGATTTTGCGAACAGAGTTCCATCTTTGAAGGAAATGAGATCACTGTCTGTAATCGCCACCGGTGTATATTTATCACCGCCATCCAGATCTACAATTCCACATTTCATTGTTACCTGTGCAGCATTTAAGCCAATTGCCCCACCCTTTTCGGAACGTCCCTCCAGGTAGTATGGATATCCCTGGCGGTTGTTAAAATTACCATAAGCTTCCTTTTGATCTACCCATAAAGATGCGCCAATCATATTCTCGCCTACATAGACCTTTCCATTTGCTGCCTTTACTTTTAATGTGTCTTCTTTTGTAACTCCATCACAGGTACCGGTTACCGTGATATTTGCCTCCCCATTTCCTTTCGGTGTTACAAGTCCTGTTCCATCCACGGATGCAACCGATGGGTCAGAGCTTTGGAAGGTAACATTTTCAAGCTTGGCTTTTAACGCCTGGTACGTCATGTAGCCCTCTGCTTTAACCTGTAAGCGGTTATCTGCCAGCTGCTCGCCTTTTGCAGTTACATTTGTCAGCTGATAACTGCGTTTTGGATTATCCGTTACAACCTTGATAATCGTATCTACCTGATCTTCTGTGACGCCTGTCAAATCAATGCTTACCGAATCTCCTTCCTGGGTAAATGGAAGCTCCTTATCTTCATTGAGCCAGATTACTTTTTCAACGTTATCCACGATTGGATCTGCCACCAGTATCTGATCCTCTAATGCATCAAATCCGATTCTTCTGTCCGGTCCCTTCATAATGTGAAAATATACGTTATTGTCACGGGACATGGCATATCCCCATTTCGGTCCATGAGCGTCTTCAAAATGATCTATATTACCTGCTCCATCGTCCGTGCACTGACAATCGGAACCATTTAAAAAGTAAGGCATGGTACCAGTGGTCGATTCATGACGCTCTGACTTCCCTTCCGGGGCAAACCACGCCGCCAGCCCTTCTCTTGCATCTACAAATTCCTGTACGGATTTGGGATATCTCTCTGCTACGTCCTGGGGTGAATCCCAGTTGGTACCTCTGCTCATTAGCGGCATCTGGTCATTATTATCCACCATGCCCCTTCCCGCATTCATAACCATTTCCTGGGATACAAGCCGGTAGTCATCCCGTCTTGCATAGTACGGTGTATAGTTATTTTTCGTATGGAGGGACTTCCACGGTTCCATTATTGTACGCTTTGTCAGCTTGGAGCCTCGCTCATGGCCATAAATGCCACTGCACTCTCCCGTTCGTAAATCCGGATCGCCATATTCGGATCCCCAGGCATTGGCATCAATAATAATTTCATCACTGTAATTGCGAACCGCACTGTACATTACATCATAATTTGCACCTCCCATTGCCTGGGGACCGTCAAAATACAGGTATGCCGGGTCATAGCGTAAAATTAAATCTTCCACATTCTGTACAAATACATCTGTAGAATAATGCTGCAATCCGCCACCCTCTGTGGCATAATACAATCCAAATTTCATTCCATAGCGCTTTACCGCTTCTTCAAACTGCTTTAGTCCATCCGTCACATTTCCGTTTTCATCCTTTGGGAGGTATTTATTCCTCTCATGATTCGGATCTGCAAAACGGGAAGGCCAGTAGTAATTCTGCTGTAATGCCTCTATAGATACCAGTGAATGGCCCTGTCTGCTGGCACGCTCAGCCCACTGATCTGCCGAAAAGTTGGGATCTACAAAATACTGATAGACAGGAATACAATGGCTCAGTGCGCTGACGCGTCCTTCTTCGAACCATTTATTCGGGCGTTCTTTGACTTGCAGAGTATACGCCTGCCGTGCAGAAGCTCCTTCCTTGTCCGTTACCTGTACCGTAAAGCTGTAATCACCCGGGTCTGCTTCTACAATTCCCCCTATGGTTCCGTCTGCTTTAAGCTCCAGCCCCGCCGGAAGTGCTCCTTCTGTTACCTTCCATGTATATCCGGGCCTGCCTCCGTCAGCCATAAATTGGAATGCCGATGCCTCCAGATTAAACTTATCCTGATTATACTGAGATTTATTCCATACGTAGGGCCACTCTGTGTACCCCATGGGTAATATGTTCTGGGGTAATCCCCTTCCTGCCTTTTCATCCTGCACTACATCATCCGCTGACAGACCCGCCGTTGTAATGGACAAATCGCTGTCTGTTCCAGTCACGGAACAGGTTAAACCTTCCGGCTCATTTCCTTCCTTATCGGTGATCCTGCCATAGAATCCAAGATAATATACGTCATTATCTTTAGCAATCGGCACACCGTTTGCGTTTTTATCATCTGTATAGGTATGCTTGATCTGAAGAAGTATTTTATTCCATCCTTCTTTAAGCTGAATATCCTTTATTACCATATCCTTCTGAACCTCAGAAGGCTTGGATGGATTCGTTACTGCAGTATCATTCACATACAAACGGTGTTCCCCACTGCTGCCGAACCGGAACTGAACTTCCTGCTCGCTCTCACTATATACATATGTATGAGCATATACGTATTTATTCCGGGTATCAACGCCCTTTTTTACGCCGTAATAACCATATAAATCCTGGTAATCATCGTAAGTGCGGTTCCAGATACGGTCATCAAAATATTCCCACTTCTGTCCGCCTGAAATCATGCTCTCTCCCAGTTTTGGTATGATTGATGATGCTTCGGTTGCCTTTTCTTTCATTAGCGTATTATCTTTTGTTACCATTTCATCTGTTGACCTATTATCTTCTGCTGCACTTTCATTCGTTAACGCATTCTTATCTGTCACCATTTCATTCGTTAACGCATTATCTTCTGCTTCCCTTTCTTCCATTAATGTATTATCTTCTGTTACAATTTCATCCGTTAATGCATTCTCTTCTGCTTCCTTTTCTTCCATTAACGAATTATCTTCTGTTACCATTTCTTCCGTTAACGCATTCTCTTCTGCTTCCCTTTTTTTCATTAACGTATTCTCTTCTACTGCCTTTTCATCCGTTAATGTATTCTCTTCTGTCACCATTTCTTCCGTTGACGCATTCTCTTCGGTTTCCTCTTTTTCCGTTAATGAATCTTCCTCAGATGTCCCTGCCTCCTTATCAGAAATGCTACTCACCACTGCCACAGTATTTTCCAATGGATATCGGTAAACTTCTATTTCACTGATTCCTGTAATGCCTGGGTATGGATTAAGCCCATCATCTACGATTATCTGTAATGCTTTAACATTTTCCAAAGGTATCTCAGGCTGGTATACAGTAGGATAATCTGCATTTTGATAAGTAGTTTCCACTCGTACCGGGTCGCTGCTGGATCCGTCAGCAAAAGTAAAGATAAGATCGTACCACTGGTTTCTATGACGCCCGTCATTCCACAATGTAATTCCTATGCTGCCTGCCGTAATCGGTTCCTTCCAATCTAACTGCACCCAGCAGGGATTCTCTGATCCTTCAGTCACCCATTGGTTTCTGGTTGATCCATCGATCAGATACTCCGGTGGGTTAGAACTAAGTGTGGCTGAAGATGCAGAAGCCGCTGCCATCTTGGCGATATTGGGATTTTCAGCTATTTCCGTACCATAAATCTCATCTGCAACGGGCGTTTCAAAGGGGCCTGCCACCAGCCAGGAATTGATAAAGGGGGCAGTTCCATTAACATGCTGCGCGTTTACCATAAGCGGGTTCCATGACCCGGCTGCTAAGATGGCCACCATTGAAAGTGCTGTGGTGCGCTTCCACAAATTTTTAATAAATCTTTTTTTCATCTGTATCCCTCCTAATTTTTAGAATGAAGATACCATATCACATATTCCACAAATAATAGACAAAGAAAATTACTGCTTTCATCAAAAACTCCATTTTGAACACTTCTTTTTTTAACACTTTCTCTATTTTTTACAATATCATCTATTTTTTTAGCAGATTGTTATAGGATTTTTATAAGATTCGTATGCAGACACTCAAAATAACCGCAAGCCAACGGCAAAAACCGCTCCCGAATTTGCTCGGAAGCGGCCCTCTCATTAATCATTATTTTCTGATTTTCACGTTACAAGCTTTACTGTATGACCCATATACCTTCTTTCCAGCAGAATCTTTTTTAAATCCACGCACTTTTACATAATAAGTTCTGCCCTTTTTTAATTTCTTTAGAGTCTTACCTGTTCTTTTAGTCTCTAATACCATTTTTCCTTTCGTCATTTTAGTGTTATTCCCGTATACGACCTGATAACCATCAACATCTTTTACTTTTTTCCAGATTACCGTCATACTTCCGGCCTTTTTACTCTGCACTTTGCTTACAGATGATTTTCCGATCCTGATTTTTTCCCATTTCGCATATACATGAACGCTTTTTCTGGATGAAGCCGGAATACTGGTAATTTTCTTTTTGAATTTCTTATCGGTATACCATCCCTTGAAAGCATAACCTTTTCTGGACGGTGCTTTTAGAGCTGCCTTTGTCTTATAATGGCTCACAGGATTCCGTCTGCTGTTTGTTCCTTTATTCAGGTGATAGTTGATTTTGTAGCCAACTGTTACCTTACAGGATGCATATTTTCCACTTCCATCTGCCGCCTGTACCTTAATCGTAGCTATTCCATGTCCTTTTGCAGTCACTTTACCAGTCTGGTCTACAATAGCTGCCTTTGGATTGCTGGTGGTCCATACCAATGCTTTATTGGATGCATCTGCAGGAGACACCGCTGCACTCAATTTGAATCCTTCACCCTTTAATACCGTTTTTTTCGTTTCGTTCAGCGTAATTTTATTTACTTTTATTTCCGGCTTTGGATCTTGCTTCCCGGGCAATACTTTCACAATAGCTTTTGCTTTTAATGCAGTTCCGTCAACGGAACCCTGCACCGTAAATTGTCCTGGCTCTGATACCTGCTGATTTGTGATTGGTTCCCATTGTACCGGTAAACTATCCGTTGATCCATTACTGTAAGAAGCCATTACAGTCTGGGGCAGGTTAGGGATAATTCCCTGGGTTGTTTCTGCCTGCACTTCTTTTAAACCTGTAATTTCCGGTTTACTTGTTTTTACAACATATGTTTCTTCAACTATATCACTGTAGAGGGAATCTCCGCTGATTGCGACGCATTTTAATGTTACGGGGTCATCATTTTCCGGAAGGATAAAGCTTCCTTCATAATAGATTCCATTTTCCGGATCTTTGGGATTACTTCCGTCCAGTGTGTAAAAAATCTGATCCTTCTTGGAAGCAGGGGTGATTTTAATTTCGATTGGCTCCTCATACGTTCCTGATTCCGGTTCTATGCTGGGATTGGGGGTCTGGACTTTTGTCACTTTCATATCATCAATATCGTATTCTCCGCCTAAGGAATTAAAACCAATACCTCCTGACTGCAGTGTGCTATCCAATACAGTACCTATCAAAATCCCATCCAGGTAACTGCTGATCTTATTCCCGTCAGCCACAATTTTAAGATCGTACCATTTCCCGGCAAATGGAGGATTTAATGGCTCCAGTCCTGCCTCTTCCGGGGTTTTGGAAAAGAAATCCCTGTCACCGGATGACCGCATGTAAAACTTAATTTTACCGGATTTCTCCATCTTTAATGTATAACGGTGGGGATTTGATTTGCTGTTGGGATCCTCTTCAAAACGAACACCTGCAGAAAATACATCATATGCACCGCCAAGAGGCCCCTCCCCGGTCCAGCGGTTCAGCCGTACTTTTGCTTCCAGCACATAATTCTTCCATTCACTGCCGCCTGTATAATAGAAGGTGTTATCCTGGGAATTAACACGAAGATACTGATTATTATCTTCCCTGATTAATTCCTTTTTCATCTTTCCGCCTCCTACCCCTTTCCAGTCGGGCAATAACTCTTCTGCATCCATGGCTGCAATGTTCTCTGTTATGCTGTCTGACTTCTTTTCTGCTGAGATTTCCGCTTTAACTTCCTGCACATTGGATTGGGTTTCGGTAATATCCTGTCCCTGTTCTTCTGCTACTTGTTCTCCCGTTGCCTGCTCTTCCCTTTCCTGCTTTCCCCTTTCCAGCTCTTCTTCTGCCTGATTCTTTCCGGTTAATTCCTCTGTTGCCTGTTCTTCTTCCAACCATTCTTCTGTTATCCCTTGTTCAGCTTCTGTCTCAGTCACTTCCTGGTCTTCTGATTCCATATTTGCAACATCATTATTTTGTGCTTCATACTCCTGATGCTTTTGCTCATTTACATCGCCTGCAGCCATCTCGTAGCTTTCAAAATCTTCTTCGTACAAGATTTGATCTTCCGGTTCTGCCGGTGGTTTCGGAAGCGGCAGGTCACCGGCTGGCGGCGCTTCCACTCCTCCGTAAATCATAGCTTCATCGTAATACACGATGCCTTTTCCGTCATCACATCCTATTTCCAGAGTGTCAAATCCTGTGGCGCTTGTCTCATATACCATCTTGTTGTCTATATACATCTGAATCGTACCGGGGGTGCTGTAATCAAACTTCAGTTCATGCCAGCCAAATAGGCGAGGGACTTCTGTAGGGATTTTCTCTCCGTTTATATTCATATAATAGCAGTCCCATTTTCCCCATTCAATGCCAAGTCCAAACATCTGTCCTTTCGTTCCTGCATTGGCATAGGAGACAGCATTTGCAGAATTTTTAGCACCGGAATCATATCCGGCCATATTGCTGGTCTGACGGTCAAACATCTTAACAGTGACTGTTTTGTTTAATAAATCTTCAAACGTTCTGGACAATACACTGTCCTGGCTTATGATGAGGCCCTGTTTTCCCACAAACGGATCTTCCGACATCCACTCTGTGGTAATTTCAGGCTGTGTATTTCGAAAAGCCCATTTGCGTTTCTGGATACCCTTTTCAAAATCTTCTTCAAAGTAGATGTCCTCCGGTTTTTCACTGGAGGGCTTCTCATCCAGATATTCTACCGGGAAATCCTCTGTTAATCCTATCTTATCATATTCCATTTTGGAATCATCAAATTCTTCCAGATGATTTACCATGGTTCCATAGTCGATATTTACATTGTCAAAGAGAATATCATCTTTGTACTGCAATATGGTATTGACTTCAATATTAAAGTTCATGGGATTGACCGATTTCACATTGTGAAGTTCAAATCCGGAACATCCCATATCCAGGTTCATATTGTTGGGACTTAAATCCCTCATGGTAGGATTGGCACCAGTGCTGTCGATTACCATCTGGTTGATGATATTGGGTTTCCCCTTGCCGTCTTCATTTCCATGAAACAGCATACATCCAAAAAATGCGCCGTCATCCCCGCCATCCTGCTGGCAGTCATGTATGTAGCAGTATTCATACAGGTTGCTGTGGGTATATAAGTGCTTCATCGCATCATAATCTTTATCGGCTCCATTTTTTTCCCTGCTTGTTCCGCCTGTGGTAAAAATTCCTCTTCTGGGTGAATTATACACCTCAATATTAGAAAATGTACTGTGGCTTACCTGCTGTACGGTTAATCCGGATGCCTGTCCAATCAACTCACCAATATCATGGATCAATACATTTTTCACACTGTTATCCCTTGCATATCCATCTCCGTTTTCATCTCCAGCCAGTCCGGGATAACCGCCATCCATATTGATGCCTCCATGGCCGGTATAATCTATCAGACAATTTTCAACTGAAGCATTGGTGTTGGCATCATACATGGCAATTCCAAACATACCCGAGTTGGTAAGATGACATTCCTCTATGCGGATACTATCCGTATTTTTCAGCGTCATTACCCCATAGCGGAAATCATTCTGCTCCCTCTGTTCACAATAAGAAGGCTGTGTACTTCCTTTGGATTCATTGGGCCAGTACCCCAGTGCTGCTCCGGTATCCTTAGCATTCCACCCATAAGCATACCAGTCAGTACTTTCCGTATCTTTCATTTCAATTTTGCGAAAGGTCAAATTACAGACTTTGGAATCTCTGTCTTCACCTTCTGCACGGATTACCTCTTTTACCAGAGGGATAATAACCTGCTGATCTTCTATATTTCCTGCCGGATAATAATACAGGTCTCCTGTTGTCTTGTTGTAATAATACTCTCCCTCCTGATCCAGCAATGCCAGATTTCCCTGCAGGAAATACCTTGCATTGCTGCCGGTAGAATATTTAGGGCGATAACGGGCAGACCCATTGGGGTCAATGTCTTCGTCTTTATAATTCAGCCTGCGCTGACCGGGTACAATTCCCTTAAGGGGAATGGTATCTGTCATCCAGTCCCAGTATCCGCCGTCCCACATATAAATAGAAGCATCCAGATCTCCCCGTGCCTCTGCGTTTGACAAGCCGTCAATCACCGTCTGGGGCAGATCCCCTTCTTTCCACTTAAGATCATGCATTCCTCCTCCTTCTGTAAAGAGATAAGGAGTCAGTGCCGCTGTGAATCCCTGATACTGGTCAAGATTGGGATAGCGTGCCTGTGTAGCCCGTCTGTCATTGACATACAGTGTGTTGAAACTCTGATCCGTGCCTACGTTCGTTTTATAGACATGGCCTTCCGCCTCCGCAGGAAGGTCTGAATCAGTTGTTCCGGATCTCTGAACCAGTTCCCAGCCACTGTTGTCTACGGGTCTGCCTCCAATTAGCCTGGCACCCCCAACTCCATCCTGGCTGGCATAGACGATCTGATAACCATTGGTACCGGAATCTTCCGGTCCAAATTCTACCGTTTTATCCAGGTAATACTCTCCCTCAGCCAGATAGACATAGATATCTCCTGTCATATCAGAATTGATTTTCTGCACTTCCCTTTTCGCTCTTTCCAGAGAGGCATATGGCTTTTGTGGACTCCCATTCCCGGCTTTATCATCACCTGTTGGAGACACATAAATTTCTTTTTGTACTCCAGATGCCTCTGCCGTCAAAGAATAAGGTGCTGACACACCCAGGGTACCTGCCAGCATGACTGCCGACATCAAAACCGCAAGCTGCTTTTTCATCTTATACATAATCTCTTCTCCTTTTCATACGGGTTCTCTTAAGTCCCGCAATAGTATCTCCATTACAATCCGAAATTCGGATACAGTTCAGGGTGGAACACGCTCAAAAGCAATCCCACCCTGTAAAGTTCAACTACACACTTTTAAAACATTCCTCTTCCGAGGATTCTTTTGCCGCCATACAGACTTTCGCACTTTCAATGCCCGCGCAAAGAGGCGCCACGGACTCTGCAGTTTCTCCCTGTATCAGCTGTACAAAGTTCCGTGCCAGTTCGTAATCTCCTCCTCCATGCCCTTCTGGCGGAGTTCCCAGCTTAACCACAGTCACCTGATCGCTCATATGGTCGTACACCCTGATTTCATCTGTAGTAAAATTAAATTCCAGCGTTCCTTTATATCCATACAACCTCGCACCCCGCCTTGCTGCACCTTTTCTTGCGAAAAAATTCTGTGAATAGACTGCATGCATACCGGATTCATACCGGATCAGCATACTGCCGCTGTCCTCATTACCGGTATCCACCGCGTAACAGCAATAATCACTCCTGGGCGTATCATTTCTGGTCTGGGTAATATGATAGGTACTTTCCATGCAGGTGCCGCAGCAGTCACACTCGCTGCAGCGCAGACCTGCCCTCATATTCCCCTTAAAGATCTGCTTAGATTTCATCCCGCTGACCTGAACCGGTTTTTCTCCGGTCAGATAATTAATTACATCCACATCATGGGTTGCCTTCTGTAAAAACATCCCGTGGGATACGGATTCATTCCGATACCAGTCATGGAAATAAACAAATCCGTAAGGAACATCGTTAAATGCCTGCACATGTTCTACTTTTCCAATTACACCGCTGTCCAGAATTCTTTTTGCTTCCCGCACCATCCTGGTTACCCGCAATGGAAAGGACACGACAACAGGAGCATGCGGTTCCCTGTCACAGCTTTCAAGAAGCTCCAGATCCTCTCTTGTCACACCTACTGGTTTTTCCAAAAACAAAGGAATCCCCCGTTTCATCACCAGTGCCGCCAGCTGCGCATGGGTATCACAGTTAGTGCCTACCAATACACCGTCCAGTATTTCCTGATCCAGCATTTCTTCGGCAGTATGATAAAAATGTATTGCTTCCGGATCCATTGGACATTTTCTCAATAAGCCATCGATTTTGTCAATTTCCATCCTGTGCATGGTTTCTCTGGATTCTGCCTTGGTGAGCAGCGCTTTTACGCGCTCGGGATTTTTATCAGCCACTGCTGTAATCTGCACTTCCTCCAAGAGTCCCATAAATTCGTCAGCCAGCATGTCCACCCGGACGCCATAGCCTATTACCCCAAGCTTTACCATTATTTTTCCTCCTATTTTGCTGCTTTCCAGGCATCCATCTGTGCCTGCTTCTCAGCAATAACGTTATCTACGCCCGCTGTTTCCAGCCTCTTTAAAAAGTCAGGAAGTGCAGTTTCGGGATCAACTGATCCGGAGCTTAAAGCTGGAACCATTTCCGTGATAACGGATGTACAGTTAGCCAATTCTGTCTTTACTGGTGTGGGGTCAAAAACAAATCCCGTAACCGGTGAAATCTCAGCTTTTTTATCTTCCTCATATACCATGCTCTGGGATTCTTTCTGAAGATCCCCTGCTTCATTACGGTTATATAATGCACGGGTAAATTCCGGACTGTAAGATTGTCCAATCTGCCATTCGTTAAAGTTGAAGTTATATTTACCTTCCTGCAACGCAAAAGTTCCATCATCTCCATATACGTAATCAACGCCTTCTTCGCCCTGTGTGATCAGCATATACAGCTCGTCATTTGTATTCAGCAGTTCAATTAGTTCTACCGATTTTTCTATATTGGAAGACTGGGCATTCACTGCCACTGCAGCAGTTGGACCTGCAGCAGCCGGTATCACTGTTCTGGTTGTGGAAACTGTACCAGCCGGTGCTATATCCTTAGTACACATACTCATTTTTGCAGAATCTTCATTTCCCGGGAAGTCCACACTGTCCGGCCATCCTGATCCAACTTCTGCAATCATCTTTGCTGCTTTTCTGTCAGGACTGGTATCCTTCACTGTAGCGCCATCTTTTCTCACATAGCCTTTTTCATACCAGTCACGCATAATTTTGCAAAATTCGGAAAATTCATCGGTAGCAAACTGGTTCATTACCTTATCCGGCTCATCAAAACGGATCCAGCCCGGTGTAGCCATATCTCCAACCGCTTCCATATCCCAAAACAGCGGTTCATTGGCAAATAAATTCCAGGTTGATGAAGTTTCCCAGCCAATCATGTCCGGATGCTTTTGTAGGGCTTTTCCTATAAAGTCTCCTGTCATCTGAAGCGCTTCCAGCGTTGGTTTCCCCTTAACCGCTTTCCAGTCAAATCCTACCTCATCAGCCAGGTCGGTCCTGTAGCGGAATCCCTGTCTCTTCGCAACACCCCACTGCTGGTAGTTTACAGAGCCATAGATTTTTCCATCCACTGTAACACCTTCCCAGAGGCCCTGTGGTATTCTGTTATAAGTTTCCGGTGCATATTTGGGTAGCAATTCCGTAAGATCTGCATAAGCGCCTTTTGCCGCATTTTCATAAAAATTAATGCCGCCCCAGTTTGCAGTGAAACATAAGTCCCAGTCATCCCCTGAATTGATCATCAGATTCATTTTTTCTCCATATGTAGCGCTGTCAATCATAACCAGGTTTAATTTTGCATTAATTTCTTTTTCAATGATCTGATTTGCTTTTTCCATAATACGGTCAGCATCATTTACCGGTCCGTTCATCATATAAAAACTTAATTCAACCGGATCTCCTGCATCACTTTTTGCCTCTTCCTTATTTCCATCTTTGCTTTCACCGGTGTCTGCATCACTGCCCGGATTTTCTGTACCTTTTGTTTCTTTTGCTGTTTTCTCTGTTCCTCCCCCACATCCTGTGAGTGTAGTTGCCAGCATTGCCCCAACAAGTAAGACTGCTATCAGGCTTTTTCTTTTCATGTTGTCTTCCTCCTAAATTTTAATTTATTATTTTTCTGATTTTCATCAGTAAAAATCATTCTTTTACTGCTCCGATGGTCAATCCTTTTTCAAAATATTTCTGCAGCAGCGGATATAGTAAAATAATTGGTCCGATTGCCAGTACACAGGTTGCCATTCTAGCCCCTTCGCTTGGCAGTACACCCAGTGCCTGTTCAATGGAACGGGACGCCTGGGCATTGGACTGCAGATACCCGATATTATTCATTAAAGATTGCAGCAGATACTGCAATGTATATAACTTTGGCGTTTCAATATACAGGGAACAGGTCATCCAGTCATTCCAGTATGCAATTGATACAAATAATCCAATGGTTGCCAGGGATGGCGTTGACAGGGGCAGTACAATCCTGAAAAATGTCCGAAACTCTCCTGAACCATCAATTCTGGCAGATTCAATCAGCGAATTGGGTATTGATTTAAAAAAGTTTTTCATTATAAGTACGTTCACAGCCGATACCAGATTAATCAATATCAATACCCATATGGTATTCTTCAAATGCAGATAGCGGGTCATTAACATATACTGGGGCACCAGGCCGCCGTTAAAAAGTACCGGTATGTATACAAATAATGAGATCTTCTCTCTCCAGGTCACTTCCTCCCTCGTCAGCGCATATGCCAGCATGGCGGTGACCAGAAGATGCAGTGCCGTTCCCATAACCGTTACCACAATGGTTACTACATAAGCCTGTGCCACAGATGCAGCACCGCTGAACACATAGCGGTAAGAATCCGTGCTGAATACCTTTGGAATAAAATGATAACCATCCACCATCAGGGATGTCTCCCCGGTAAATGAAATCCCCACTACCAAAAGCAGCGGCACGACGCAGATTAAACTAAGGCATAAAAAAATCGTATGAATGCCCACTTTAAAAACACTTACAGTTCTATTCTTTTTCATAGGATCTCCTTCCCTTAAAATAATGCGCTGTCCGGGTCGATTTTCTTAATGATTTTATTAGAAATCAAAACCAAAGCAAATCCAACCGTTGACTGATAAAGCCCCACTGCCGCCGACATTCCGTAATCATTAATTTTTTTCAGGGATCGGAATACGTAAGTATCAATTACATCCGTTGCAGGGTATAGCGCCCCGGCATCATTTGGCAGTGTATAGAATGCATTCCAGTCACCAAGTCCGCCGTTAAACAGTTTCCCTACCCAGAGCAGTGACAGGACGATCATGGTTGTACGGATCAGAGGCAGAGTTATATACTTGATCTGCTGCCATTTCGTTGCCCCATCTAACTGTGCCGCTTCATAATAATCAGTATTGATTCCTGCAATGGCAGCAACATACAGAACGGAGTAATATCCTACATTTTTCCAGAGATAAGCCAATGGCATAATGACTCTCCATTTATCCGGGTCACTGTACCATTGAACCCCTTCTATACCGAACTTGCCCAAGACATTATTGATAATTCCCCGGTCTACACTTAAAAAACTAAATAATATGTACTGTATAACAATCCAGGACAAAAATGTAGGGATCAGTATAGCGCCCTTATAAGCAGCGGACACATACTTGTTTTTTACTTCATTTAACAGGATCGCTAGTGCTACCGCAACTACAGTAACAAGAACTGCTTCTAAAATATTATAAAGAATCGTATTCATCGTGACAATTCTTGCCGTATCCGATTTAAAGAAAAATTCAAAGTTCTTAAACAGGGGATTGATAAACTCGCTGCCAAAAATCCCATCCGTCGGTTTATAATTTTTAAAAGCCAGTATTACCCCCGGCATGGGCAGATAAAAGATCAATGTGATCATGAAAAGCCCTGGTGCCATCATCAGATAAAAAGGCATTTGTTTTTTTACAGAACGTTTCCAGTGACGCTGCCCGTTTGCTGCATCCCTTTTACCTTTCTTACGATTACTTGTTTTCTTCATTTTAATTACCCTCCTTAACCTGTTCCCTATTATGCCCTTAAGGCCTGCACTTTTCAACAATGATAATTCCGAAAACCTTTGATTTCTTCCAGTCATCGTTAATTAGCCTCTCTGAAAACGAACACTTTTCAGCATAAAAGCGGATTTCATGATTTTAACACTATACAACTGGTTGTCATGTGCTCCAGTACAACAGGTAATATAATTCCCTGGATTCCGTCTTCCCTTTTTTCAAACTGCAGCGGAACTAATGCTCCCTCTTCTCTTGAAACCTCAAAGGCTTCTTTTACGGAAAATGGAAGATTCAATTTCACATTTTGGAAATCATCTGTTGCATAGTTGGACAGTAGCAACACTTCCTGTCCCTCCCGGCTAAAGTGGCTCAAGGTTACATAGGGACAATTTTCTAAAGCTGCCGGCCGCCGTACTTCATTCATAGATAAAATAAGCGTGCTTAAAATCTCCTGTCTCACCGGGTTTAGCAAAAAATTATGCCTGTCACGCATATGGCCGTAGGGCAGTATCACAGCACGATCCGTTACATAGACAACGCCCTCTCCTGCTGCAGACCCATCCGGCGCTTTTACCATAGAAACCGTATGGTGAGGTTCTTGTGTATACCCTATTTTCAGGTAATCCCCCGTTTCCCCCATAGTCTGAGCCGAAATCCTTGCATAGGGCAGATCTTGAAACCGCTGTTCAGTTACAACCTGCTCGTAACTGTGTTTTCCGGTATTTGCCGGATACCATTGGCAGGACGAAATGCCGATCAGCCAGCCAAGCCCCATATCCACAAGCGTTTCCACTGCTTCCCCCTCCAGCAGAAGGACATTATCTGCAAACATCTTTTCAATTTGATCCGGGTCTAAATTCCGAAAATATTGTCCGCTGACAGCCATAATTTCACCCGTTTCAGAGCAGTCATCACAATAGTGGTTCGCTATGCCAAATGCAGAAAGGTATTCAGCCCAAAAGGTCTCCCAGGGCTGAATGGCAGCTAGATTCCTTGTTCCGTCTGTATGTATGGTATAGGAAGAAGTGCTGCTGTACATGACACATACGCCTCTTTCCTCACTGACTTTCAATTTCAGTCTGGTGACCCCATTTAGATATGGTTTTGACAGGCGCAGCAATTCATCGTATTTTTGTAACCCGTTGACACCGTTTCCTATCATATCGAAGAGATTCATAGTAATGCCGTCCGCTCCCACCGCCAGGGCACTTTCTATTTGCAGGCGCGTAAACCGGTGTGATTTCGAAAATGTGGTATGGGGAAAGTTATCCAGTTCCGGCCAAAGCTGTGCCTGCCCCTTTGTCATGGCTGCACTCAGTTTGGTCGTTTTCTGAAAATCCAGCGCATACTGGCGGGGGGATGCTTCTGCATATGCCGGCAGATGAGGACGGTTTAACGGTACCGTTTGACCTGATAAACCGGAAAAAATCCCGTTCCAGTCACGCCCCTCCACACAATGCACTTCCGGTCCAGAACTCATAAGCCCCACTCTCGTATAGGGGGATACCTCGTGAACTGCATCACCCAGCAGAGCTGCAAATCCGCACATGGTATCCCTCGCGGTGTCCAGCCATACCTTACGGTAAGGATGAGGGGAACCCTGTCTCAGGATTCCGGACAGAAAACTTTCCGTATCCAATTTATCCACTTCTTTCCCAATACGTTTCTCAAACTCTTTCTTATGGAGTTCGCAAAAACATCCTCCCCATTCCAGCGGTGGATGGTTATGCAGACGAAAATCATCTTCAATCCATATTACAGAAAAGTCAAGGCCTGCATACAAACGATAAACTGCTCTGATATAGTCTTGAAATTCCTGATCCAGAGGACAGGCTACCGCTTCTGCTTTTCTGCCGTTATAGTCTGTCATAGTGGTAAACTTCTGATCCTCTGACAAAGTTCTTCCCCGATCCGCATGAAGAATTGTCGTCCAGGGATTTAAAGATACGCTGATTCCCTCTGCTTCCAACTCCGGTTTAAATTTTTGTATCATATTAAGCCATTCTGTTGTCTTCTCCAATGACAAATGCCCCTGATTGACTTCTTCCATATTCACAAAAAACTGGACATCATCAATCAGCGATGCTTTACAAAATTCCAATAAATCATAAAACTTCTCTTCTGCGTAAAAATCCGGGCAAATACCGATGCGCAATGAGTAAGTAAACTTTTCATTCATTCTTTTTCTCCTTCACTTATTTTTTCCCATTATGCATCAATATCCGGCGTTTCACAACGACGACTCTTTACAAATACACGTATTTCTTTGAATTTTATCTCTCTGAATTTTAATATTTTCTACAAATACTATCACTTTCCCCAATCCTCTATTGAATCTTTTTTTATTTTTATTATAATAATATTATCAAACAGCAAAGATTTAATAGGTTGAAATAAATATGAGAAAGGAAGCCACAATGTAATTCTTTCAACCTGTTTTATTGTGGCAGTATTGCAGACAGCCCTGCAATATCCAATGGGTATATAAATGAAAGCATTCAAATTCAAAAAACTACATACAGACTCTCAAAGAAGCAGGAGCTTTTTTAACAGTTCCCTCTTGTATTTATTGGCAGTCTCTGTAATTATTACCATTCTGCTTTCCTCTTTTCTTTCTATTAATTATGGAAAAACATCACTGAATCTGACATCCGGCTTCAACCAGAATCTGGTATCCCAGACAAATTATACAGTGGAGCAGCTCAACGACAATATAAAGCGGTTAACCCGTTCCCTTATCACGAATAATGATATTATTTCCTTTCTTTATATGAATAACCGCTCTTCCACAACTCCGATTCTGGCCAGCCGCGTATTGGACAGCCAGCTGGTTGTTCTGCCTTATGTGGAAAGTATTTATCTCTATAATGCTCAGCTGGATTTAATCTTTTCATCCAAAAATGGCAGTCAGTCGGCCAGCAGTGAGTTTACAGACACAGAATGTATAAAACTGGTATCTGATCCGGATTTTATTGCCGCTTATGACAAACATCCAATTCCCAGAAGAATTAATGAAACAAAACAAAATGCAGAAATACTATCCTATGTGTACTATGACTCTTATATCAGTAAGGATGGACGCAGGAATGCAATTATTATTAATGCCTATGCATCATCGCTGACAGATGCCATCCATTCTATGAACGGCTATAAAGCGGGTACTCCTATGGATTTTATTGTTATGGATTCTGACATGACCGTATTGAGTTCCGTGCTGACCCCAAAGTTATTGGAAAATGCAGACACCTTTTCATCTTTTAAAGAAAAACTGGCTGATTCCAAGAGTTCCGGCAATGGATTTTTTACCATAGACAAGACCCGCTATTTTTATTCCTTTACGCGAGATAATACAAATAACTGGTATCTGGTCAGCCTGGTTCCTTCCAGTATTATTTTTAAGGATATTATTTCGGCAGTACTGATCAGTTCCGCTATTATGATATCTGTGTTTCTGTTTTGCATTATCCTGTGTCTGTTCTTTGCAAAACGCCTGAATACACCCATACAGAAAGTGACCCATCTGCTGGAGGATCAGGCCTATGGTGATACAGAAGCGAAACTTCAGGTTCCAACAGAATTTCAACATATTCTGTCGGTATTTGAAGCTCTGCATCTGAATAACCAAAAATTAAATACATTAAAGAAGAAAAATGCCCAAAGTTATAAAGAGTCCTTCCTGAACAGCCTGATTACCGGGAACCGCACAGAGCCCATTGACAACACGCTTCGTGCCCTGGAATCGCATAACCTAACTTATCTTACAGACCAGCCAATCTGTATGGCAGTCCTGAAAATTGACAACTATCAGGAATTTCTGAATGCCAATGCACAGAATGAACTGTGGGTCTTCCGTTTTTCCATTGCCAACATTGCTGAAGAGATTGTCAGACAGTCCTTCTCCTGCAATCTCTTCAGCCGGGAAAACGACAAATTTGTTATTTTAATTAATTGTGGGAAAGAACTTCCCAATGAAGCTTTTCATCAAAAGCTGCAGAATATATTCCTGTCGATTCAAAAAAACGTTGACCAGTACCTGAACCTGTCGCTGACCGTTGCCTACAGCACCCCCTTCAGAGGCCTGGAACATTTGCCTACCATGTACATAAATATGGAAAATTCGCTGCTGCAAAAAATAAGTTACGGACACTCCAGTATTATCAGTCCGCAGATGATGGATGACTTGAATTCCGATATTTTCTTTTTCCCAAAGCAATTATCAGAACGCTTATCTTCTTCTGTTTTGAACGGAAAAACAGAGCAGGCTTTAGAGACCTACGGGAAGATATCCAAACAGCTTTTTTCCTATGACTATAATGAAATTATGTCTTCCAGCATACGCCTTATCTATGATTTATATTTTCAGATTTCAGACAAGTATCCTGTTTTGAAAGAAGACTGCATGACCCTTTTGAAGGACTGCCTGGTTGACCTGAAAAATGTGGAAATTGCCTCTGATATCAGCCGCCTCATGGATACCTTACTCCAGTCCCTCTGCAGTAAAATACAGATTCTCCATGATAACCCGTTCAGTCAGAATACAGATGTCGTAACACAGCGTATCTGCCAGATCGTAGACCGGGAATTTTCCAATCCTTCTTTATGTCTGAGTTCTATTTCAGAAGAGATTGGTCTCTCACCCAATTATATCGGTCAGATTTTCAAGTCAGCCATGCAAAAATCAGTCGCCCAATATATCACCGACCTCCGCATGGAAATGCTAGCCCACTATTTGAATGAGACTAAACTTCCTTTAAATAAAATCCTGGATAAGATTGGAATGGAAAAGAATAATTATTTTTATACCCGTTTCAAGAAATACTTTAAAGTATCGCTGGGCGAATACCGCATGAATACACATCTTCGTAATGAAGAATAAAAAAGACTGTCACCGGGCATATCATATTTCCCGTGTGACAGTCTTTCTTATACCCCGCTATCTCCTCCGTTCACATTCCGGATGGATTCATCGCTGCTCACTCTTTTTCCAGCCGGATAGAGGGAAGCTTCATACAACGCATTTAAATTCTGAATTTTCCAATCCGGCGTAGATCCATTTCCCATTGTCATCATCAGGCGTCCATCTTCCCGCCCATATGTTTTCATCAGGAAGTCAATCTCTTCTTTTACCTCACCTGCAGAGCCAAATGCCATCAGATATTGTACATCTACTCCCGCCAATATACATATCTGACCGCCGTATTTTTCAGCAATCTCCTTCTCCTTCATGGTATTCTTCTGGATAGGGTGGATCACATCCAGTCCGATTTCAATCAAATCCGGCAGAAACAGCTCAATGTTGCCACAGCTGTGGAGCCAGAAATGCGTTCCCAGTCCATGTGCTTTATCTATCAGCTTCTTATAATAAGGTTTGAAAAATTCCCTGAAAATTTCCAGAGAAAAGAAAGGTGCCGTCTGTGTTCCAATATCATCGGAAACAAAAAAACCATCCACATCCAGCTCCTCTTTTGCCCGTTCCATGATCCGCATATAGAAATCTGTCAGCCTGGAAAATAATCGGTGGATTTCGTTTGGATACAAATAAAAATCAGTAAGGGCATTTTCCATTCCCCGCAGTGACCAGAGGCGTTCAAAGAAGCAATACCACCATCTTCCAAGGAGGTAACGGCCATCCTTAACTTTTTTCTCCACAATAAGTGCCGGTGATTCCGGATCTGGAAATGTATGATAGAATTCCTCCGCATCTTCCCAGTCATCAATCATACACCTGTCATCCAACCCCTTAGCCTCTATAGTTTTTTTTCCGGGTGCTGCCCAGTAAAAATCAGAATCTTCTTTTGGTCCCTCAGTCATTCCCGGCATCTGCAGAAATATATCATCTACGTCACAGGGGTATTGTTCCAACCATTCCTTCCGTTTTCCGGCATTATCTTGAAATACATTATCATATATCCATATATCGTATAAAAGAGGAACCCTTGCCGCTGCCCCTCTTCCCTCAATAACTCTTAACACATCCTCTTTGTTTAATGTTTCCATACTGTTCCTTTCTTGTATATCCGATTTAGATTGTATCTGAAATTCATTCCTGCTATGTGTACATGCTCAAGTAGTACAGCGAAGGTTTTGTGATGTTCTATTAAATGCATTATATTTGGGTTTAGCTGAGGAAGGGACGCTTTGT
>UQCR01000023.1 GCA_900539655.1 uncultured Robinsoniella sp. | reverse complement strand
GCTCGCTCCCTTCTCTTTCCGTACACTACCTATCATCTACAAAGCGTCCTTACTCAGCTAAACCCCAATATAAATCATTTTATAGAACCCTATAATACGTTCGCTCTAGCTTAGGGTACCCCTCATTCCTTTAGTTCAACGCTATCTGATAAATCATCGAATCAGATATATAAACACAAAAATAAAAATGGCCTGTCACAGCCATTTTTATTTTTGTATCTTTATTTACCTTTGTTGTATTTCTCCAGCAATTCATGAATCTTATCCGTTGGGGACTGTACACGGCTGATGGAAACATCATGATTCAGGGAATCGATGATACTTGCCAGAAACTTCGTCATATCCGCCTCTTCATAATACGGACGGTCCAGCAATTCGGGCATACGATAGTTCAGGTTCGTGGTAATGACTTTTTCAATATATCCCTTTTCGTAATACTCATCAAATTCCTGCAGGCCATCTGTGAAAAGACCAAATGTTGTACATACGAACACTCTTTTCGCCTGGCGTTCTTTCAGCTGTTTCGCCACATCCAGCATACTTCCGCCGGAAGAGATCATATCATCAATTACGATCACATCTTTTCCTTTTACAGAATCACCCAGGAATTCATGGGCAACGATGGGGTTCTTCCCATTGATGATCGTAGAATAATCACGGCGTTTGTAGAACATACCCATATCTACTCCCAGAATGTTAGAGAAGTATACCGCTCTGCTCATCGCACCTTCATCCGGGCTGATAATCATTAAATGATCGTTGTCAATTTTTAAATCCGGTGTGGACTTAATCATTGCTTTTAAGAACTGGTAAGTTGGCATGAAGCTGTCAAATCCACTTAATGGAACAGCATTTTGTACTCTTGGATCATGGGCGTCAAAGGTGAGAATATTGGTAACTCCCATATTGATTAACTCCTGTAAAGCAAGAGCGCAGTCCAAAGATTCACGATTGGAACGTTTATGCTGTCTTCCTTCGTATAAAAACGGCATTACAACATTAATTCGTCTTGCTTTTCCGGTAGCAGCAGAAATGATACGTTTTAAATCCTGGAAATGGTCATCCGGAGACATATGGTTTTCATATCCGCATACAGAATAGGTCAGACTGTAGTTGCACACATCAACCATAATAAATAAATCGGTTCCACGGATGGAAGATTTAATCATCCCTTTTGCTTCTCCGGTACCAAATCTTGGGCATTCGCAGTCAACCAGATACGTGTCCTGGCAGTATCCCTGGAAAGCGATGCTGTCTTTTTGATGGGTTGGGGAAGTGTGGCGGAATTCTACCAGATACTGATCCACGACTTTTGCAAAATCGCGGCAGCCTTCCAGCGGAATTATTTTCAGTGGTGCCACAGGCAGTGATTTACATAACGGTTCTAAATTTGGCATAAATTAACCTCCAAAAAATACGTATAATTGAAATTATTACATATACTTATATTATATCTTTATAAATACCACTCTATTTATATCATTTTGAGTTGTCTCCGTCAAGATAATTGTCGTATAAAAGAAAAAACAAGCGTTTTTTGTATAAAAATAAGAGTGTTATGTTCCAATCTGAAAATCAGACGTTGCATTTTAGATTTGAATTTAGTATTATATAGGAAACAAAGGAGTAAAGATTATATTATGAAAAATACGAAACATATCATCGGCCGTGTTCTTACGGGAAGCATTGCAGAGGAAATGGAACTTGAACCCGGCGATGTTCTGGTATCTATAAATGGTAAAACAATCGAGGATGTATTTGATTATCATTATCTCATCAACGAAGAATACCTGGAATTATTGGTTGAAAAAAGCAATGGTGAAGAATGGGAACTGGAGATCGAAAAAGAATTCGAAGAAGATCTGGGCATTGAATTTGAAAATGGTCTGATGGATGAGTACCGTTCCTGCCGCAACAAATGCATTTTCTGCTTTATCGACCAGATGCCGAAAAACATGCGGGAAACCCTTTATTTTAAGGATGACGATTCCAGGCTTTCATTTCTTCAGGGAAATTACGTGACACTCACAAACATGAGTGACCATGATATCGAACGGATTATCACCTATAAGCTGGCACCCATCAACGTATCCTTTCATACCATGAATCCCGCACTGCGCTGTCAGATGCTGAATAACCGTTTTGCCGGAGAAGCACTGAAGAAAGTGGACAAACTATATGATGCCGGGATTGAAATGAACGGACAGATTGTTCTTTGTAAAGACATCAATGATAAGAAGGAACTGGAATTTACTATTGGGGAACTTACAAAATATATCCCCCACTTAAAAAGTGTGTCGGTGGTTCCTGTTGGAATGACACAGTACCGGGATCATTTATTCTCCCTGAACCCCTTCACAAAAGAAGATGCGAAAGAAGTGCTGGACTGTATACACCGCTGGCAAAAGGAATTATTTGCCAAATACGGTACGCACTTTATTCATGCCGGTGATGAATGGTATATTCTAGCCGGAGAAGAGATGCCTGCTGAAGAAACCTACGATGGATACCTGCAGTTGGAAAATGGTGTGGGAATGACAAGGCTTCTGCTAAATGAAGTAGAAGAGGAGTGCCAGAAACTTACCGGGGATAACAGAACAGAAGAACTCTCTATTGCTACCGGAGTACTGGCTTTTCCTTATATAAAAAGCTTAAGCGAAAAAGTCTGCCAGAAATATCCGGGCATTCATGTTTCCGTATATGAAATTAAAAATAATTTCTTTGGAGAGCGGATTACCGTTGCCGGGCTGTTAACAGGAAAAGACATCATTTCACAGTTAAAAGGGGAAAATCTTGGAGAACGCCTCCTGCTTTCGGATAATGTCTTAAGAAGCGGCGAAGACGTCTTTTTGGATGATGTAACGGTATCTGAAATGGAAATTGCTTTACAAACGAAGGTAAGTATTGTAAAATCAAGCGGTCGGGCTTTTGTCGAAGCCTTAGTGCGTGTCTGAAAATAGAATCATAACACGCCCCGGCAGGATTTAAAAACACAGGAATAATAAAAGACACAAGAGGTGAAAATATATGAGTAAACCAATCGTAGCAATCGTAGGAAGGCCAAACGTAGGAAAATCAACTTTGTTTAATGCCCTGGCAGGAGAAAATATCTCTATTGTAAAAGATACTCCGGGTGTTACAAGAGACCGTATCTATGCAGACGTAGAATGGCTGAATATCAATTTCACATTAATTGATACCGGCGGTATTGAGCCGGACAGTAAAGATATTATACTGGCGCAGATGCGGGAACAGGCGCAAATCGCAATCGACACGGCAGACGTCATCATTTTTATAACGGATGTACGCCAGGGGCTGGTAGATTCCGATGCCAAAGTAGCAGACATGCTTCGCCGTTCCCAAAAACCGGTTATTCTGGTCGTAAATAAAGTAGATAACTTTGACCGTTTAATGCCGGATGTATATGAATTTTATAACTTAGGAATTGGAGATCCGGTTCCCATCTCAGCTATCTCAAAGCTTGGAATCGGTGATATGCTGGATGAAGTTACAAAGCATTTCTATCTGGATGACACCGAAGACGAAGAAGATGACAGGCCCCGTGTAGCTGTAGTAGGAAAACCCAATGTTGGGAAATCTTCTATAATAAATAAGCTCCTGGGAGAAAACCGCGTTATCGTATCCAACGTTGCCGGAACCACAAGGGATGCCATCGATACCGCAATCACATTTAACGGACAGGAATACGTATTTATTGATACCGCCGGACTCCGTAGAAAAAGTAAGATCAAAGAGGAACTGGAACGGTACAGTATCATTCGTACTGTTACCGCAGTAGACCGCGCAGATGTAGTTGTCGTTGTGATTGATGCTGTGGAAGGCGTAACCGAGCAGGATGCTAAAATTGCAGGTATTGCCCATGAACGCGGCAAGGGAGTCATTATCGTAGTAAATAAATGGGATGCCATTGAAAAAGATGATAAAACGATTTACAAATACACGAACAAAGTAAAAGATACCCTTTCCTATATGCCATACGCTGAAATTATGTTTGTTTCCGCTTCCACCGGACAAAGGCTGAATAAGATATACGAAACGATCAATATGGTTATTGAAAATCAGTCCATGCGTATCGCAACCGGAGTTTTAAATGAGATTATGACAGAAGCAGTTGCACTGCAGCAGCCTCCGTCAGACAAAGGAAAACGACTGAAACTGTACTATATTACCCAGGTAGCTGTAAAGCCGCCAACCTTCGTCATTTTTGTCAATGACAAAGAGCTGATGCATTTTTCCTACACCAGATATCTGGAAAACAAAATCCGTGATACCTTTGGCTTCAGAGGAACATCGCTTAAATTTATTATACGTGAACGTAAGGAAAAGGAGAAGTAATTAGTTATGGAACGTATCATCTGCTTGGTTATCGGATATGTATTTGGTCTTTTTCAGACCAGCTATATTTACGGCAGGATGCATGGCATCGATATTCGTGAACACGGGAGCGGCAATGCCGGAAGTACAAATATGCTGCGGACACTTGGAAAAAAAGCGGGGTTGATTACTTTTGCCGGTGACTGTCTGAAATGTCTTCTGGCAGTAGTCATTATACGCCTGATTTTTGGCAGATCACATCAGGATATTCTTCCCCTGCTGGTATTCTACGGAGCAGCAGGCACAATTTTAGGACATAATTATCCTTTTTATTTAGGCTTTAAAGGTGGAAAAGGGATTGCCGCAACAGCAGGACTTGTGTTATCATTTAACTGGATTATGGCAATCCTTGGAATTGTTACATTTTTTACCACTTTTTTTACAACTCATTTCGTTTCACTTGGTTCCCTCCTGGTTTATGTGGGAATCATGATTGAGCTGATCGTACTTGGGCAGACCGGATTTTTTGGCATGACCCAGCCGCATTTGTATGAGCTGTATGCAATCGGTGCTTTCCTGACAATTTTAGCTTTCTGGAAGCATCGTGAAAACATCCGCCGTTTGATAAACGGTACGGAGAATAAAACCTTTTTAAGTAAAAAGTAAATCAGTACATAAAACACAATGGGGGTAATCATATGGTTAAGATAGGCGTTATTGGGGCCGGAAGCTGGGGTACGGCTCTGGCGGTATTGTTGCATAAAAATGGACATGAAGTTACCATCTGGTCTATTATAAAAGAAGAAGTGGAGATGCTTCGGGAAAAAAGACAGCATGAATCCAAACTTCCAGGTGTCGTCATTCCAAATGACATAACGATTACAAATGACTTGAAAGAGTCTATGTCTGAAAAAGATATTCTGGTTCTTGCCGTTCCTTCTCCGTTTACGAGAAGCACCTGTAAAATGATGAAAGAATATATTACACCCGGTCAGATTGTAATGAATGTAGCAAAGGGCATCGAAGAGAATACTCTGTTTACCCTGACCGATATTATGGAAGAAGAACTGCCAGGCATTGATGCCGCTGTATTATCCGGACCAAGCCACGCTGAGGAAGTTGGAAGAGGACTTCCAACCACCTGTGTTGTTGGTGCACATTCGAAAAAGACTGCAGAATATCTGCAGAACATTTTTATCAGTCCTGTATTTCGTGTATATACAAGCCCAGATATGCTGGGAATAGAACTGGGTGGCGCATTAAAAAATGTAATTGCACTGGCTGCAGGTACTGCTGACGGCCTTGGATATGGTGACAATACGAAAGCCGCACTTATCACCAGGGGAATAGCAGAAATATCCCGCCTTGGCATGAAAATGGGGGGAAAGCCCGAGACATTTTTCGGATTGACAGGCATTGGCGATCTGATCGTTACCTGTGCCAGCGTTCACAGCCGTAACCGGAAAGCAGGTTACCTGATTGGAAAAGGCTATACGATGCAGGAAGCTATGGATGAAGTAAAAATGGTTGTGGAAGGCGTCTATTCTGCAAAAGCCGCTATGGGGCTTGCAAAAAAGTATGACATAGAGCTTCCGATAATCGAACAGGTAAATAAAGTTTTATTCGAAGGAAAGAATGCTGCCGAAGCAGTAAATGAATTAATGCAGCGTGACAAAAAGCTGGAGCATTCGGATTTGCTTTGGTAAGGAGGATATGAATTATGAATTATTATACTGTAGGCATTGAAGGTATGCCTAGACTTCTGTTAGAAATCGAAGATCCGCTGGGGAATTTCCGTAAGAAATTGTATCCGGCAGCATTTAAAAACTACTTTGAAAAAAATATGGTTACATTTCAGGCAATCGAAAATGGTTACCAGGATGTGGTAGATAAGGAGCAGTTTCTGACGAATATGGCAAATGCCCTTGTACAGACTGCGGATGAGAAAGTTCAGGCACAGGGGAAAAAGAACAACCAGGACAAATTATTAATGGATTATAATCTGTATATGGCGGTTTATGTGCTCCCTGCTATATTAGAATTTCATGGAGAATCTTCCAAACCCTTATCAGAAAAATTACTTGCAGGATGGAAAGAGCATTTTCCGAAAACGAATATCCAGGCAGCTACTTATGAGCATATTGAACACGGTTTCCATCGTAAATTCTGCTATATTACTACGGCTGTATGTGAAACTTTTGGAAAACCAGACGATTGTTATGAATTGACGATTTTGCGCAACTATCGTGACGGATATCTGATGGACCAGCCGGAAGGCGAAGAAATCATCAAAGAATATTATGATGTGGCTCCCACCATTGTAAAACATATTAATAAAAATCCTGAGAAATCAGCTATTTATCAGGGTGTCTGGGATAAATACCTCCATCCCTGCATTCAAATGATTGAAGATAATAAAAATGAAGAATGTAAGGAACTGTATATACAAATGGTAAGAGACTTGCAGACCGAATATTTTTATAACAGATAACTAACTCCTGTTCTGTTTTTTTATGCATCAGATTCTACTTAAGTGGGAATGCTACTGATAGCATATTTGAATAGAAAACAGGAGGAATTATACAATGGCAAATGGAAACAATGATGATAAATCCGGCAAAGACGAAAAGAAAGAGCAGCAGCAGGAAGAGATCAGGGAAATGGGGCAAATCACCCTTGACCACAAGATCCATCTTCTGACTGTAATCGGAGAAATAGAAGGGCATGAATG
Organism: uncultured Robinsoniella sp.; assembly: GCA_900539655.1. Classification (GTDB taxonomy): domain Bacteria; phylum Bacillota; class Clostridia; order Lachnospirales; family Lachnospiraceae; genus Robinsoniella. Next base: position 60,361 of record UQCR01000023.1, on the reverse strand, counting down.
TCTTCCCTCAAACAGTAAGACTACAAAATATGAACACGTCCTTCCACAGCTGGCAGCCATTGAAGACAGCAACGAAATAGAAGGCGTATTGGTTCTGTTAAACACCGTAGGCGGTGATGTGGAAGCCGGACTTGCAATTTCTGAAATGCTTGCTTCCTTAAGCAAACCCACCGTATCTCTGGTTTTGGGCGGAAGCCACTCCATAGGCGTACCAATCGCCGTATCCACCGATTATTCCTTCATTGTGGAAACAGGAACCATGGTTATACATCCTGTTCGAATGAGCGGAACCGTAATTGGCGCACCCCAGACTTACGACTACTTTAAACAGATGCAGGACCGCATACTTGGCTTTATCGCATCTCATTGCAATGCCAACAGGGACCGTCTGGAAGAACTTATGTTGGATACCGGGATGCTGACAAAGGATCTGGGAACAATTCTTGTGGGTAAACAGGCAGTAGAAGAAGGCATTATTAATGAAGTTGGCGGCATTAAGGATGCGCTCAAGAAAGTTTATGATCTGATTAAAGAAAAATAGGGGTAGCTGACAGGCTATTCCGGGATTTTGACTGCACACTGTGTCTGATATATAAAAGCACTTAACTGCTTTTTGTATACCAGTTGCAGTGTGTTTTATTTTGAAATGAGCATATTTTTTTCATAATCCAAACTAATCCATCTATTGGCAAAATACAAAGGGGCATTTTATTCATTGTAAATTCTCTAAATATATGCTATAATTAAGCGCTATAATAAAATTGTTTATACTTTAGGAAAAAATATAAGATACAGTTCTTCTTTGCAGTAGCGGGGAAATGGACGAAGAGGAGAAATGGTTATGACAATATTAGAGTCTATCCTGCTGGGACTGGTTCAGGGGATTACGGAATTTCTGCCGGTCAGCAGTTCAGGACATCTAGCTATTCTACAAAACGTATTCCACATTAAAACTGATGGGGGAATGTTGTTTGATATTTTACTTCACGTAGGTACCTTAGTTGCAGTATTCATTGTCTATCGAAAAGATATTCTGCGCATGATTATAGAAGCAATCCGCATGTGCATGGATTCCTTCCAAAACGGGAAAACCTATCTGCACAACCGGAAACACGATGATGCACTTCGCTACAAAAAAGTAGTACATAATAATTATCGTAAATTTGTTTTGCTTGTAATCGTATCTACGATTCCTACCGGAATTATAGGCTATGCCGCGAAAAATCTGGTTGCAGCAGCAAGTATGACCCTGGTTATTCCTGGTGTCTGCCTGTTGCTTACCGGAGTTCTTTTGCTGGTATCCGATATTTCAGAAGACGGGCACAAGATTCCAAAAACTGTTTCTTACTCCAATGGATTTATTATCGGTATCTGTCAGGGAATTGCAACTCTTCCCGGCCTGTCCCGTTCCGGAACCACCATTGCCGCATGCCTATTAAGCGGGTTTGACCGTAGGTTTGCAGTAAAATATTCCTTCATTATGTCTATCCCGGCTATTTTAGGAGCAGCAGTTCTGGAGCTGAAAGACATCGGAAAAGAAACCATTACATTTTCCCTGTTTGGTACCTATCTGATCGGAGCAATTGTTGCCGGAGTAGTGGGCTATGTCTGTATGAAGACAATGCTTGTAGTAGTACGTAAAAAGAAGTTTAAAGGATTTGCTTTCTATTGCTTTGCAGTAGGAATATTTGCAATTGTTGCGCATTTTGTATTTTAAGTAAGGAGAGACAGATTCATGACTGCGAATTCGCAAAGAGCCAGTAACGGAACGAAGAAAGGCAGCACCGCCCGAAAAACCAGTACGGCGAAGAAGACAAACGGAAGAAAACCACAGACAAAAAGCAAAAGACAGACTTCCAGAAAACAGTCTTACAACAGTCCAGGTGCCATACTTCGGGATGAAATTATATTGTGGGCGATATTGGCAGTTTCCGTAATTATTTTAATCAGTAATTTTAATCTCGGGGGTTCTTTTGGCCAGAAAATCAGTTCCCTTTTTTTTGGTGTGTTTGGTTTTATGGCGTATATCGTTCCATTTATATTATTTTTTTCAACCGCATTTATCATATCTAATAAACAAAACTCAGCTGCGTGGAGAAAAACAGCTGCCGTATATGCATTTTTAATATCTCTGTGTTCCATTTTCGAATTAATCGTAAACAATTATGACCCGGAGAAAAAAATCCTGGAATTTTACCAATTCAGTTCCAAATATAAAACCGGCGGCGGTCTTGCCGGCGGATTACTTTGTAAGGCATTTTGTCCGACTGTAGGCATTGTGGGTGCCTATGTACTGATTATTATTATGATGCTCATCTGTATTGTATTGATAACAGAGCGTTCCCTGTTTGCAGGTATGAAAAATAAAACCACCAGAGTATATGAAAATGCCAGAAAAGATGTTTCCAGAAGAAAAGAAATCTCTTCTGCAAAAAGAGAACAGCGTGATATGCAAAGAGATCTCCAAAAACAGCAGGAGTTAAAAGATGTACTGGATCAGATTCGGGCAGAGACTGCCGGCGTTGTAGTAAAACCAAGGGACGAAGCAGCAGGCAAGAAACGAAGTTCCAAAAACGTCAACCGGCTGGGTAAAAAGATATCCGGTGTCAGTATGGATACAACCTTACAGGGCAGTGACAAAAATATGGATGGAGTCCATGAAGTCATACCTTCTGTTCCGCCCTCACCTGCCATGGCGCAGATTGATTTTACGATACAGCGTAATGACAGCACAACAGAATCGCTGTCCGCTGAAAGCGGAGGCATTACTATTATGGATCCTGATCCGATTCCGAATGTGCAGGAATCAAAAATTAGCGAAAATTCTGATATTGATTTTGTGATCCGGCAAAGTAAGTCGGATGACGGAATAAAGGAGACGGAGCCCATCATAGATGAATCAATCTTTGATGTCAAGGATGAACCCGTCCCCGATATGGAACCAGTCTTTGAAGCCGCACCAATAATGGATCCTATTGAAGATGAGAAAATGCCGGATATTACGGTTCCGAAACTGAAGCTGCCGGATGCCGCTCCTCCGGCAAAAGCGAATAAGAGTCCCAAATCTTCTCCGGCAGAAGTAGAGGCCGGAATTCAATCCGTAGAACAGGAAATGGAAATTACAGCTCAGGTTGTAAAACCCGAATATGTATTCCCCTCCATCGATCTGCTGAAAAAACCAAAACGCGGTAAAAACGGAGACACAGACAAAGAATTACGGGAAACCGCTATTAAACTTCAGACAACCCTACACAGCTTTGGCGTTGATGTAACCGTGACCAACGTAAGCTGCGGTCCTTCTGTAACCAGATATGAACTTACCCCTCAACAGGGTGTAAAAGTAAGCCGTATCGTAAATCTTGCAGATGACATTAAACTAAATCTTGCAGCTGCCGACATACGAATCGAAGCTCCTATACCAGGCAAATCAGCCGTGGGGATAGAAGTTCCCAACCACGAAAACAGCGCTGTTATGTTAAGAGAACTGCTGGAATCCGATGATTTTAAGAACCATCCATCCAGTCTGGCATTCGCAGCAGGTAAAGATATTGCCGGCAAGGTAGTGGTAACGGATATCGCAAGGATGCCCCATCTATTAATAGCAGGAGCAACGGGATCCGGTAAATCAGTTTGTATTAATACCATCATCATGAGTATTTTATACAAGGCAAAGCCAGAAGATGTCAAACTGATTATGATTGACCCAAAAGTTGTAGAGTTAAGTGTTTATAACGGAATTCCCCATCTGATGATTCCGGTTGTAACCGATCCCAAAAAAGCGGCTGGCGCTTTAAACTGGGGCGTTGCTGAAATGACCGAGCGCTACAAAAAATTTGCAGATCTGAATGTCAGGGATTTAAAAGGGTATAATGCGAAAATTGATTCCGTAGCACATATTGAGGACGAAAACAAGCCGGAAAAGCTCCCTCAAATCGTTATCATCGTAGACGAGCTTGCTGACCTTATGATGGTTGCTCCCGGAGAAGTGGAGGATTCGATCTGCCGTCTGGCACAGCTTGCCCGTGCAGCAGGAATCCATTTGATAATCGCAACTCAGCGTCCTTCCGTCAATGTTATCACAGGACTTATTAAAGCAAATATGCCGTCCAGAATTGCATTTTCCGTATCATCAGGCGTAGATTCCAGAACAATTATTGATATGAACGGAGCCGAAAAGCTGCTTGGTAAAGGTGATATGCTCTTTTATCCTCAGGGTTATCAAAAACCTGCCCGGGTCCAGGGTGCCTTTGTTTCCGATTCTGAAGTCGGTGATGTAGTAGAATTCCTGGCTCAGAAGAATATGAGCGGTGATTATAATAAAGAAGTAGAAGAGCAGATCAGTAAAGTCCAACAGGCAGTAAACGACAGTTCTTCCGGCGGCAGCGAAGTAGATGCATATTTTGCAGATGCAGGAAAATTTATTATTGAAAAAGATAAAGCTTCCATCGGGATGCTGCAGCGTGTATTCAAAATCGGTTTCAACAGAGCCGCCCGGATAATGGATCAGCTGGCGGATGCTGGGGTTGTTGGCGAGGAAGAAGGCACAAAGCCCAGGAAAGTTATCATGTCCATGGAAGAATTTGAAAATTACATTGACGAATACATTTAATATTGAATTTTTGATAGGTATGCTTTATAGTAGTAGTGAGGTAAAAAATAGAGCCTATAAGACTCTGTTAAAAATAGGAGGATGATTATGTACAAAATACGTAAAGCAGAAAAACTTGCGGACAAGATTTTTCTCATGGTAGTTGATGCACCAAGAATTGCAAAACATTGTCTGCCAGGACAGTTTGTCATCGCAAAAGAGGATGAAAAAGGGGAGAGAATTCCACTTACCATCTGTGATTATGATGCAGAAGAAGGAACAATTACCATCGTATTCCAGATCGTAGGTGCTTCCACAGAAAAATTCTCAAAATTGCAGACAGGTGATTATTTCAGAGATTTTGTAGGACCTTTAGGACAGCCTTCTGAACTTTGTATAGAAGACCTGGAAGAAGTAAAAAAGAAAAAAATCTTATTCGTAGCGGGCGGCGTTGGTACAGCTCCGGTATATCCCCAGGTAAAATGGCTGCATGAACAGGGTATCGCAGCAGACGTTATTATGGGTTCCAAAACAAAGGATTTATTAATTCTGGAAAAAGAAATGGAAGCAGTTGCCGGCAATCTCTATGTCACAACTGATGATGGTTCATACGGCAGAAGCGGTATGGTTACAAAAGTCATTGAAGATCTTGTCCAAAATGAAGGAAAAGAATATGATGTTGTAATCGCGATCGGTCCGATGATTATGATGAAATTTACATGTCTGACTACTAAGAAGCTGGGTCTTCCCACTGTTGTCAGCATGAATCCGATTATGGTAGATGGTACCGGCATGTGCGGCGCCTGTCGTTTAACTGTTGGCGGCGAAGTAAAATTTGCATGTGTTGACGGACCTGAATTTGACGGACACTTAATTAATTTCGATGAGGCCATGAAAAGACAGCAGATGTATAAAACCGATGAAGGCCGTGCAATTTTGAAATTGCAAGAAGGAGATACACACCATGGCGGATGTGGAAATTGCGGAGGTGACAAATAATGGGTGACGTATTAAAAAAGGTACCGGTAAGAGAACAGGCTCCGAAAGTCAGAGCTGCCAATTTTGAAGAAGTATGTCTTGGATATAATCAGGAAGAGGCTATGGAAGAAGCCGTACGCTGCATCAATTGTAAAAATGCAAAATGTATTACAGGCTGTCCGGTTTCCATTAATATCCCTGGATTTATCAGTGCGGTAAAAGAAGGAAATATCAAGGAAGCTTATAATGTAATTTCCGAATCCAGTTCCCTTCCGGCTATCTGCGGACGTGTATGCCCTCAGGAAAGCCAGTGTGAAGGAAAATGTATCCGCGGCATCAAAGGCGAACCTGTTTCCATCGGTAAACTGGAACGTTTCGTAGCAGACTGGGCGAGAGATAACGATGTGAAACCACCTGCACCGGAATCTTCAAACGGACATAAAGTAGCAGTAATCGGTTCCGGTCCTGCAGGACTTACCTGCGCAGGCGACCTGGCAAAAATGGGATATAATGTTACGATTTTTGAAGCTCTTCACGAGCCTGGCGGAGTATTGGTATATGGTATTCCGGAATTCCGTCTTCCAAAATTAGATGTAGTTGCAAAAGAAGTGGAAAACGTAAAATCCCTTGGCGTAAAGCTGGAAACAAACGTTATTATTGGAAAATCCACAACCATTGATGAGTTGATGAATGACGAAGGATTTGAAGCTGTATTTATCGGATCCGGCGCAGGTCTTCCAATGTTTATGGGTATTCCTGGCGAAAATGCAAACGGAGTATTCTCCGCAAATGAATACCTGACCAGAAATAATCTGATGAAAGCATTCCGTGAAGATTATGATACACCAATTGCACGTGGTAAAAAAGTAGCGGTAGTCGGAGGCGGTAACGTAGCTATGGATGCAGCCAGAACTGCTCTGCGTCTGGGTGCAGAAGTACATATTGTATATCGTAGAAGCGAAGCTGAACTTCCAGCCAGAGTAGAAGAAGTACATCATGCAAAAGAAGAAGGCATCATCTTTGATTTATTAACCAATCCGATCGAGATTCTGGTGGATGAAAATGACGCTGTAAAAGGCATGAAATGTATCCGTATGGAGCTTGGTGAACCTGATGCATCCGGAAGAAGACGTCCGGTTGAAATTCCGGGATCTGAGTTTGAATTAGATCTGGATACGGTTATCATGTCCCTTGGAACTTCTCCAAACCCATTGATTTCTTCCACAACCATCGGTCTGGATATTAATAAACGTAAATGTATTATCGCTGATGAAGATACCGGTAAGACCAGCAAAGACGGGGTATACGCAGGCGGAGATGCCGTAACAGGCGCAGCTACCGTTATCCTTGCTATGGGTGCAGGAAAAGCCGCAGCTAAAGGAATTGATGAGTTTTTAAAAAACAGATAAGGTAAAATCCATTAACCCTTATCTATAGAAAGAGGGCGGAAGCGGTATCAGTATCCTTCCCCCTCTTTTCCTATATGCACCAAAACAATAGAAATATTATAAAGAAGAATAGGAGCAATCATTATGGTAAAACATATTGTACTTTGGAATTTTGTAGAAACTATGACAGCAGAAGAAAAAAAAGAAGCAGGAATGAAAATGAAGTCTATCCTGGAGCCCCTGAAAGACGTAATACCTGGTGTTATTTCCTTACAGGTAGTTCAGAATGAACTAGACAGCAGCAATCGTGATATCGCCCTGATTGGAGAATATGAAAGCGTGGAAGCACTGAATAATTATACCGTTCATCCTGCACATGTTGAGGCCGGTAAATTTGTCAGAAGCGTAACCTGTAACCGTGCCTGCCTGGACTTTTAATCTACAATGAGAATAACTTTAATTACCGTAGGGAAAATAAAAGAAAAATACTTTACAGATGCCATTAAAGAATATGCCAAACGCCTCAGCAGGTACTGCAAGCTGGAGATTCTGGAATTGGCTGATGAAAAGACACCGGACGGGGCAAGTGAAGCAGAAGAGATGCAGATTAAAGCAAAAGAAGGCGATCGTATCTTAAAAGCCATCAAAGATAATGCTTATGTTTTTGCACTTGCGATTCAGGGTAAAAAAATGTCTTCTGAGGACTTCTCAGACAACATTAACCGTCTTGGCATAGGCGGTGACAGCCATCTGATGTTTATTATCGGCGGTTCACTTGGCATGGATGAGCGTGTACTAAAAAGGGCTGACCGCCTGATCAGTTTTTCTGACATGACCTTTCCTCATCAGCTCATGCGCGTTATATTATTAGAGCAGATTTACCGTGCTTACCGCATTATACAAAATGAACCCTACCACAAATAAAGGTTTGTAAGAAAGAAGTTTATCCAGAATGTGATAGACTTCTTTTTTTGATTGGCTTCCTTGACTTTCTAATGTATAATAGCGATAGAACATACTGAAAAAACAAACAATTTATACAATCATACAGGAGGCGAAAATATGAGAGAAGAATTACAAAAACGATGTCATCTATTTATAGAAAACAGAGATATTATAAAAAATGCATTCGGCTGGGAAAGCTATTACATATATCCGCTTTGTGCAAGCTTATTTACGATCAAAGGCGTACAGGCAGACGCAGGTGTGATGAAAGACTGCCGGGATCTCCTGAAAGAAAAAACCGGCATTTTCTCAAACTTCCGGGGAATATCGAAAATGGCAACGGTGGCAACCCTTTCCCTTTCTCCCAGTCCGGAATATAAACTAAACCAAATGCTTGATATTTACGGAAAGTTAAAAGAAGTTTTCTGGGGATCAGAATACCTGACGGTAGCAGCATCTGTAATCTCGGATATGGCAGAACCCGGACAATACGAGCGAATTACCCAAAGGACCAGAACAATTTACAACCGTATGAAGGAAACACATCCTTTTCTCACATCCGGTGAGGACAGCTCATTTGCCGCCCTGCTAGCCCTCTCTGAACTGGATGATGTCTATATCGAGCAGGAGATGGAACGATGCTATACGCTGCTAAAACCTTACTTCTTTTCGGGAAATGCTGTACAGTCCCTAAGCCATATCCTTTCATTGGGTGAAGGGGCAGCAGAGCAGAAGTGTGAAAAAGCAATGGCATTATTTGAATATCTGAAATCCAATGGCCATAAATACGGAACAAGCTACGAACTGGCGACACTGGGGGTACTGGCACTTTTAGATACGGATGTAAAAACACTGGCACAGGATATCATGGATGTGGACGATTATCTTCATTCCCAGAAAGGCTTCGGAGCATTTGGCATTGGTGCAAGACAACGCCTGATGTATGCAGGCGTACTGACCATGTGTGATTATATGCCACAGCTTCAGCCTATGAAGACAGCCGCTCTCAATGGAGTGGTATCCCTTGTGATTGCACAGCAGGCAGCAATCTGTGCTTCCGTTGCTGCCACCAGTGCAGCAGCAGCATCTGCTTCCAGCTCATCGTCCTGACCGGACCGTAAGGGAGAAACGTTATGGATAGATATATACGAAAATTATTCAGATCCAGGAACCCCTACGATCACCAGCAAAACCGGGATAACTTTTTCCATGCGATGAAGGCAGCCTGCAGGGATTTCTATCAGAATTCAAACCAGTACCGGGACATATGCAAGTTATATAATTTTAACCCGGAGCAGCTAAAATCCGAAGAAGACCTGTACAATATACCTGTAATCCCTACTTCATATCTGAAAAGAAATGATATATCCGTTGAGCATTCTTCCTTTGTAGAAGTCACTTCATCGGGTACAAGCGGAAAAGTAAGTAATATCAGTTACTCTCCTTTAGAGATTTTACTCCTTGCCGGTATGGCAATCCGTCTGGGGAAAATACACAGGCTGTTTTCCATGAAACCAACTCACTATATTATGCTGGGATATCAGCCAACACGTGAAAATAAAACAGTCATTTCCAAAACTGCCACTTTGTCTTCACTGTATGCTCTGCCTGTTTCAAGAAGGTATGCTCTGACATATAAAAATGGAAAATACCAGCTGAATCTGGAAGCATTGTTAAAAAGAACTATGGATTTGGCTCAAAAAAAGACTGCCGTCCGCATTATTGGATTTCCATCCTACCTTTATTTTTTACTGGAAAAAATGCAGGAAGCTAATCTCAGCTGCTGCCTTCCAAAAGGATCTAAGATCCTTCTTGGCGGTGGGTGGAAACAATTTTCAAGCCAGGAAATTTCCAAAGATGAACTTTACGCTTTGGCTAAACAAACGCTGGGGATTGGGCAGGAGAATATACATGAATTTTTTGGTGCAGCCGAACACCCTGTTCTATATTGTACCTGCAAAAACCATCATTTCCACATTCCTTCTTACGCCCGTGTGGTAATCCGTGATGTGAAGACCCTGGAACCTCTGGATAAGGGAGAAACCGGATTGATTAATCTGATGACCCCCGTACATTCCAGCATTCCCATTATGAGTATTGTGACAGATGACCTGGGGTGCATTCATTCCCATGAAGAATGCGGCTGCGGCAATCCGGGTGATTATCTGGAAATACTGGGACGAGTGGGTGTACAGGATGTAAAGACATGTTCAGCCGGTGCCAAAGAAATACTGGAAGGAGGAGTTTAATGCTGCTGATAAATGGCAATCTATGGAGCAATACAGAAACAGAAAAGGCAATACAACTGGTTTCCAAACAGATCGTGGATACCATATCCAATAAATCCCTTGACCGTCAGACTGTACTGGATGCATCCGGACGCTTTGCAGATGACTTTTTAAACGGAAATTTAGATATGGAATTTGCACCATTTTTAGAACATGAGGAACTTTCCAGGACAGAGATACAGGCACTGGTAGAAACATTTCAAAAGGATGCATTAGGAAAAAGAACCTCACGGGAGCTGGATTCCATGAAGCAGGATAATAGTATAATGATCCTGCCTAAAGGAGTGCTTTTTCATATAGCGGCTGGGAATATGGATATCCTGCCTGCATACAGTGTTCTGGAAGGCCTGCTTACAGGGAATATTAACATTCTGAAACTTCCCTCTGCAGATCACGGGCTTTCCGTCTTCCTGCTGCAAAAACTCATGGAATATGAACCCCGGTTAAAAGAATACATCTATGTATTTGACACGCCGTCCTCCGATCTTGTAACCGTTCAAAAGCTGATGCACTTAGCAAATACCATTGTCGTATGGGGATCGGATGATGCAATTGAGGCGGTGAGAAAGAATGCCCCGGTAAATGCTGAGATTGTGGAATGGGGGCACAAACTCAGTTTCTGTTACATACAGGATATGAACATACCCGATTCCCTGCTTTTAAAGCTGGCACACCACCTGTTTGAGACAAACCAGCTGCTCTGTAATTCCTGCCAGGGAATATATCTGGATACGGACAATTTTGAAGACATTGCCGCTTTTGGAAAACGCTTTGCAAAAATATTGGGCGAAATTGAAAAAGAGTATATGCTTCCGGATTATCTCCAGGGGAAACTGACCTTAGAAGCCCTCACCAGACGTCTGGAAAATACAGATCAAAAAGAAATCATTTACCAGAACCAGAGAAGCAGCGTTATCTGCAAACGGGATTCTGATCTGGAATTATCCATGCTCTATGGAAATGTCTGGGTAAAACCACTGAAGCCGGAGAGAATAGGTGCCGCCCTGCACAAGTCCAAACTTTATCTGCAGACAGCCGGTATCTATCCTTTTAGTACTTCTTTGATTCAAAAACTGTCCCGTACAGGCCTGACTAAGATCACAGGCATCGGTGAAATGTCAAAAAAGCAGCTTGGAATGACTCATGACGGAAGATTTTCACTGCAGCAGTATGTAAGGCTCGTGGAAGAAATATACGAATTATCAGGAGAAGAGAAACATGAAAGAGAACAGTAACTTAGAAAACCTGGAGGCCCTGATTGCTTCCTACCCCATCTGCCAGTATGGTTTTTTAGACACGAAAGAACTGGTTTTTTCTGAAAATGTCAGGCAGATATGCCAACTGGAGTGCGAGTGTTACGGTACTACCTGGTCCTGCCCTCCGGCTGTGGGCAGTGTATCTGAATGCCGCAGGAAATGCCTGAATTATAAAAAAGCACTTTTATTTACCACTCTGGCTGAGGTCAGTGATACGGCTATTCTGGAGGAAACCCTGGCTACAAGAAAAGAACATGAGAAAGTCACAAGGGGGCTGCTTAAGGATATCCAAAGCTTCCTGGGTGAGGAATGTATGGCTCTTTCCAGTGAATCCTGCCATATCTGTGAACACTGCACCTATCCGGATTCACCCTGCCGCCATCCAAAACAGATGTTTCCCTGTATAGAAAGCTATGGCATTCTGGTAACAGAATCCGCCGAAAAATGTCAGATCGATTTCTTTTATGACAATACTACCGTAACCTGGTTCGGAATGATTTTTTTTGGCAGGTATAAGTAAATAATTCTCTCATATATTGTGTAATAAAAGGCAAAAATAGTATATGAGTTCGAAGAAAAAGCCGTTGTATTATAAGATGACCCAGGCAATGGAAATACCGGATGACCTGACTCTTGGAGCAGTACTGGTATCACTTACAGGACAAGAGGAAGCCTTTATCGAAAATTATAGAGGTATCATTGAATATACGGATAGCAGGCTGATGTTAGCCACAAAAACCTGTAAATTGGAGATTCTGGGGAAACATCTGGTGATTATGTATTATACCAGCGATGAACTGAAAGTGAGAGGACATATCGAACAGATAAACTATTTATAAACCAGGAGGGGCTCTGTTTGATAAAAAGGCTGTTGCAGTTCATAAAGGGCTATGTTAGAGTCCGGGTACAGGGAAATTCCTATGAACGGTTTTTAAACCTCTGTGCCAACCACTATATTTACTTATGGAATTTACTACCTGCCGATACCTGTTACGAAGTGAATATGACCATTAAGGATTTCCGTCAGATACGGCCTCTGGTCCGCAAAACAGGCACAAAAATAACAATAAAAAAACGTTACGGACTTCCCTTTTTCCTGCATCGCCACAAAAAAAGGAAGTTATTTCTGGCAGGCTTTCTCGTCTGCCTGGCGATGTTGTTTTTGCTTTCCTGTTTTATCTGGGATATCCGTATTGAGGGGAATTACTCAGAGACAAGGGAAGTCATTTTAGAGTACCTCAATGAGAACGGTGCCGGCCATGGAGCAAAAAAATCCGGCATAGACTGTAAAGAACTTGCCGCGGCGCTAAGGCGGCAATTTTCCGACTTTATCTGGGTTTCGGTGAGAATTAAAGGTACCCGCCTGTTTATCGATGTACAGGAAAATACCGATCTGGAACTGGAGGAAGAAAAAGAATACGATGACAGCGATATTATATCCAATGTAAACGGTACTATTGTCAAAATGATTACGAGAGCAGGTTCTCCTCAGGTTAAAGTCGGGGATGAGATTAAGGAAGGTGATATCCTGGTACTTGGAAAGCTGGAAATCTTAAATGACAGCGGAGAGGTCAGCAATGTGCGTTATGTTCCCTCAGATGCCGATATTTATGTAAAAACCAGTTATCACTATGTAAATGAATTTCCCCTGAGTTATAAAAAGAAGCAGTATACCGGGCTGGAAAAAGAAGGAGTTTATCTGAAAATATTTCAGGATATTATTGGAATCAGCCACCCATCCTCGAATTTTGAGAAGTCCGATACCGTAACCCAGGAATACCAGGCAATGCTGACACAAGACTTTTATCTGCCTTTCAGCTTTGGCAAATCTGTGGTAAAAGAGTACCGGATTGCAGACAAAAAATACAGTAAAGAAGAGGCCATAAACAAAGCAACAGAAACTCTTAATAAATTTATTGAAAAAATTCAGGAAAAAGGGGTTCAAATATTTGAAAATAATGTTAAAATAGACGTAGGTGAGAAAACCTGTAAAGCAGAAGGAGAATTAATTTTGATTGGGAAAGCAGGCAAAAGAGTCCCAACAGAAATCATTACTTCTCCACAGGAAGGAACTATAAGTGAATGAGCATCGTTGAAATCATAACCTCTGTTCCCATGGAACATGAGAAGAATGTGTTCGGCCAGTTTGACCAGCATATTAAGAAAATCGAAAAAACACTGAACGTAACGATAATCTCCAGGGAGGGCGCATTAAAGATTCTCGGCAGCGAAGCCGCCGCCCTGAAGGCAAAGAACATTATTTTACAGCTGGTGGAATTATCGAAAAAGGGCAATATAATCAGCGAACAGAATGTAGATTATACCATTGCCTTATCTTTTGAAGATAAAGAGTCCGCAATTGTTGAAATCGACAGAGACTGCATCTGCAATACCATCAGCGGTAAACAAATCAAGCCAAAGACATTGGGTCAGAAAAAATATGTGGATGCCATACGTGAAAAGATGATTGTATTCGGAATCGGGCCTGCCGGTACGGGTAAAACTTATCTTGCGATGGCAATGGCAATCAATGCATTTAAAAATGATGAAGTTAGCCGCATTATTCTGACCCGGCCTGCCATTGAAGCAGGCGAGAAGCTTGGCTTTCTGCCAGGGGACCTGCAAAGTAAGGTCGATCCGTATCTGCGTCCGCTGTATGATGCCCTGTACCAGATTATGGGACCGGACAGCTTCCAGAAGAACATGGAAAAAGGACTGATCGAGGTTGCACCGCTGGCATATATGAGGGGGCGAACCCTGGACAATGCCTATATTATTCTGGACGAAGCCCAGAATACCACGCCTGCACAGATGAAAATGTTCCTTACCAGAATTGGTTTTGGATCAAAAGTAATTGTTACCGGGGATTTAACACAAAAAGATCTGCCCTCTACTACAAAATCAGGTCTGGATGTTGCCGTTCAGGTCTTAAAGAAAGTAGAAGACATTTCCTTTTGTACGTTAACCAGCAAGGATGTTGTAAGACATCCGTTGGTGCAGAAAATTGTACAGGCATATGATGAATATGAGAAGAAATCAAAGCCCAGGGAATCGGCAAAAGTCCGCCGGCCGAGAAGCTAAATGCAAAATACGATAGGAACCAGAAAGGACGCCACAACATGACAATACAGTATGAAGAAGAATGCCAAATCCCCTTTTCTTTTGATTACCGGGCAATGGCTGAAAAAGTAATGGAAGAAGCTTTGGACCACGAGAAGTGTCCCTATGAAGCTGAAATAAACCTTACTCTAACTTCTAATGAAGAGATCAGAGTCATGAATTATGAATACCGCGAAATCGACAGGGCAACCGATGTGTTGTCTTTTCCTATGCTGGAATACGATAAGCCTGCAGATTTTGAATATTTGGAAGATGCATGGGCGGAATGCTTTAATCCGGAAACCGGAGAATTATTAATGGGCGACATTGTAATTTCCGTAGAAAAGGTTCTGGAACAGGCACAGGCTTATGGACATTCTGTAGAAAGGGAATTTGCTTTTTTGATAGCGCACAGTATGCTTCATTTAATGGGATATGACCATATGGAGCCAGAGGAAGCGAAAGTTATGGAAACCAAGCAGGAAGAAATATTAAATGCGCTGAAAATAAACAGATAAAGAAGGACGAAAACTATGAAAAAATTAACAGTACTTGCATTATTGACTTTGACAGCAGTTACTTTTACCGCCTGCCAGAAAAAAGGAGAGACAGAAGCACAGACAGCACAAAATGACACAGCCGCTGCTCTGGAGACAAATTCTGAACTGGAGACCGGTTCTTTTACCGTTAACAATACGGAGGATCAGGGTTCCAAACGTGAGACACCAAATGCCCAGGGGCAGGTGCACAGCTATCTGACAGGAGCATTAACCGATGTCAATCTTGCATATAAGCGTCCGATTGCGATTATGCTGAATAATATCATAGACGCCTGCCCCCAGGCAGGTATTGCCCGTGCAGGCATCGTATACGAAGCACCGGTAGAAGGCGGATTAACCCGTCTCATGGGTATTTTTGAAGATTACAAGGATATGGAAAAAATCGGTTCCGTAAGAAGCTGCCGTGACTATTATGTACGGTATGCCCTGGAATTTGATGCGATTTATACCCACTTCGGACAGGCTGTTTACGCATTTGATTTATTAAATTCAGACCGGGTAAATAACATAAGCGGACTGGAGTATCAGGAACAAGCAGGCAAGCTGAAAGGATATGCAGGAGAAGATATTTTCTACCGTTCTTCAGACAGGCCCTCCCCACACAATGTATATATAAGCGAGGAAGGTATTAATAAGGCGATTGAAAACAAGGGTTACAGCACCGAATTAGCAGATGACTATACCGGTCATTACAGCTTTGCAAAAGACGGAGAAGAGCTCACCTATTCAGATGGTTCCGCTAAGCATATGGAACCGGCTTACCAGATTAACAAGCCGTGGTTTGATTACAACACAGAAGACAAACTTTACTATCGTTCCCAGTACAAAAAAGAACAGATCGATCAGCTTACCGATGAGCAGCTGGCATTTAAAAACGTAATTTTCCAATATTCTCAGGTAGAAAATTATGATGATAACGGTTATTTGAACATAGACACAAAATCAGGTGGAAACGCAATTGTATTCTCCAACGGCACTTATCAGAAAGGAACCTGGAAGAAAGATGACGAATGGGGTCCTGCAAAATATTACGACGCATCCGGGAAAGAAATCGTATTAAACCAGGGCAAGACCTGGGTATGTATCGTACCGAAAAATTATGAAAGCAATGTAGTAATTGAGTAATCAAAGCCTGCCGGCAGCGGCAGGGCATTCGGTCTGTGACCCGCTTTTGCCGGCCAGACGAACGTCCACCGGACGATAAGCAATCCCCGCAGCAGCCAGATGGTGCCAGAGTGCCTATCCGGTTACTGTGCGCGGGAAAAAACATGAGATGAACGAGGTATGACGTGGGAAAGAAGAAGAAGAGTAATTCGTTTTTAGTGCAGGGTACAATTCTTGCGGTAGCTTCTATTCTTGCCAAAATTATAGGCATGATATACCGCATTCCCCTTACAAATATACTGGGGGATGAAGGAAACAGTTATTATTCAACAGCCAATGAAATATACACCATACTGTTGATGGTATCCTCCTTCAGCCTTCCTCTGGCTGTATCCAAGCTGGTATCAGAACGGTTACATTTAGGGCAGAAAAAAAATGCATATAAAGTTTTTAAGTGTTCCCTGAAATTTGCGGTCATCGCAGGAGGTGTCGTTTCTGTTTTAACCTTCCTTCTGGCAGGTGTGATTTCAAAAGATATCATGAAGACAGAAATGGCTTCCTATGGTCTGCGGGTATTGGCTCCGGCAGTATTTATATTTGCCATCGCAGGCGTATTCCGTGGTTTCTATCAGGGGCATGGTTCTATGGTGCCTACGGCAGTGTCCCAGGTCATTGAACAAATTGTAAATGCTGTAGTGTCAGTTGCTGCAGCAGGCATGTTATTTAACTACGGAGCAACCCTTGCAAAAGAATTGGGGGGAAATAGTTCCATCGCCCCGGCTTTTGGTGCTGCCGGCGGTACTCTTGGTACTGTTGTCAGCGTAGCAGTGGCACTTATTTTTCTTGTGGTTATTTTCAGCTCCTATCAGCGAAATTTTAAAAAACAGATGCGCCAGGATCCTACCAAAAGGCTGGAACCTGATGCTCTTATTTACAAAGCGATCCTCTGGACAATTATTCCGGTTGTTTTAAGTACGGTAATCTACAATATCATAACCGTGTTGGACCAGGGTATTTTTAATGCTGTTTTATCCGGTCAGGGTTATACAGAAAAACAGTATACTACCATCTGGGGTGTCTATGTGGGTAAATTCAGGGTATTGATGAATGTACCTCTGGCACTTGCCTCCTGTCTGGCTCCCTCTGTGGTTCCCAGTCTGACAAAAGCAATGGTAGATCATGATTTTAAAGACGCATCTGTTAAGGTACGCAACACCATCCGCTATACCATGGTACTTACCATACCCTGTGCGGTAGGAATGGCGGCGCTTGCTACCCCCATCATGAAGCTTCTTTTTAATGACGGACGCGCCCTTACATCGGGCATAATGCAGGCAGGTGCATTGATGATCGTTCTATTTGCGCTGTCAACACTGACGACAGGAATTCTGCAGGGCCTCAACCAGTTGAGAGCTCCTTTAATTCATGCGGCAATTGCTCTGGTTTTACATATATTTGTTTTGATGCTGTTATTAACAAAAGCATCCCTGAATATATACAGTGTTGTCTATGCGAATATTTTCTTTGCCTTTGTTATCTGTATACTAAATGCCCTATCCATCCGGAAACATCTGCATTACCGGCAGGAACTGAAAAAGACATTTTTAATTCCACTTTTATCATCTGCGGTAATGGGAGTTGTGGTATTTGGGGTACAATGGCTGTTAAATAAACTTGTGGGTAATACCGTTTCTACGGTGATTGCAATTTTAATCGGCGTGATCGTATATTGTGTATGTCTGATTAAGCTTAAGGGAATCCGGGAACGGGAAATTCTGGAACTGCCAAAGGGGCGCCTGATGGTTGCAATATTAAAAAAATGCCGTATTTTATAGGACTGCTCCATTAAAGAAGAGACAACAATAGAATTGCGGTAATAAAATCGCAGCAATTAAATGCAACAATAAAAATGCAGCAATAAAGAGCAATAATAGTGATGCAACAATAGAAAGGCAACAAATGAAACCGATCAAAAGAGTTGCTGTAATCCATGACTTGTGCAGCGTGGGAAAAGCTGCTATGACAAATATACTTCCTGTATTATCCGTTATGGGAATAGAAGCTTGTCCGGTACCGACGATGATACTGTCTACACATACAGGAGGTTTCGGCAAACCGGTGATGATGCCCCTTCCATCCTTTGTCGCGGAGTCAGCAGAACATTTCAAAAACAATCAAATAACATTTGATTATATTTTCATAGGATATCTTGGTAATATCCAGGTAGTCCGGGAGGTTTTACAGTTTTTAAAAAACTTTCAGGAAGCAGATGTCCTGTTTGATCCGATTATGGGTGATCATGGAAGCTACTATATGAATTTTGACGATTCCTATAATCAGGCAATGTGGGAATTGCTTCCCTTCAGCACGCTGGCAACACCAAATTATACAGAAAGCTGTCTGATTACCGGAGAACTCTGTCTGGAATTCAGCGATGAGAAACAGATTAAGCGGATCGCAGAGAAATTAATGGAAAAAGGATGCCGCCGTTCTGTCATTACCAGTGTTCCTTTACCAGGCTATCCCCAATCCATCGTACTTTGTGAAGGCAAAACAGTACAGATTTTATCCAGATCCAGTACCGGAAGATCCTATCCCGGTACCGGTGATCTGTTTGCCAGCGTATTGCTGGGAAAACTGATGAAAGGCTCAAAGCTGGCTTCCGCTGCAGAAGAAGCGCATCAGTTTGTCTGCAAATGCATCAAATCAGGCGACCAAATCGGATATCCGGTAAAAGAAGGGGTTCTCTTAGAACCAAACCTAAAATATTTATTTCCGTGAGCAATGAGCCATACGAATGCGCATAGGAATCCATCAAGCGACTGATGGCAGGCTCAAAATTTCGCGTAAAGCGGATTTTTGACTGAAAAGTGACAATTTTCGTGAATAAGTAATCTTAGAATGCCGATACTATTTCCAAAGGAGTGATCTTATGAAATGGAAATATAGTGTCGGCGTTTTATTTAGCGTCTGCGTATTATGTTTCGCCTACTATGCCAGTTACCGCTGGACACATAGCTACGAACTGTCCGGGGATGACATATTAAACATGCAGGCGAAAGATGTAGCTTTTAGCAAAGATAAAAAAGTATCCGCAGCAGATGCCTCTGAGAAGGGAAAATTCTATCTGAAAGAAGAGAACGGGAAGATAACCGTATACCGTACAAAGGAAGATATCCTCTATGAGTATACCAACATCCATATGGACCGCCTCCCGGAAAGTGTGCAAGAAGAGATAAAAGAGGGAAAGTATCTGGAGGATTTCAGTGATTTGTATAATTTTTTAGAAAATTATTCAACTTAAGGGCATTGGAACCTGTTAAAGACTTGGAACCTGCCTGAAAAAGCACTGGTAATTAAATCCTGAACTACTACTGGACGATTCTTAAAAAATGGTGTAAGATAGTTTGGAAATAGTGAAGGAGGCACAACGTGAACATTCGTGAAAAACTAATAGATAAAAAAAGAATTGTTGTAAAAATAGGCTCATCCTCTCTGACACACGAGGAAACAGGTGCGCTGAACCTGACGAAACTTGAAATTCTGGTACGTGAATTAAGTGATCTGCGCAATATGGGGAAAGATGTGATCTTAGTATCTTCCGGTGCGATTGCCGTTGGAACAAAAGCGGTAGGAATGGAGTCCAAGCCTGATGAAATCGCCAGAAAGCAGGCGTGTGCCGCAATAGGCCAGGCAAAGCTGATGATGATTTACCAGAAACTGTTCTCAGAATACGGCCAGATGGCTGCACAGATTCTAATGACAAAAAATACAATGGTAGATAACTTAAGCCGTAAAAATGCACTGAACACCTTTCAGGAATTACTAAAGCTTGGTGCAATCCCCATCGTTAATGAAAATGACACGGTATCTACCTATGAAATGCGCTTTGGTGATAATGATACCCTTTCAGCAATCGTAGCCGCTTTGGTGGGCGCTGATCTGCTGATTCTGCTTTCTGATATTGACGGGCTTTTTACCGATGACCCTAATCAGAATCCCAATGCAAAGTTTATCGATATTGTAGATACACTGGATGAGCATCTAATGAATATGGGAAAAGACAGCAGCAGCAGCAATGTGGGAACCGGTGGAATGGCAACCAAACTGGTCGCAGCTAAAATTGCCACCTCTGCCGGAACCGATATGGTGATTGCCAATGGTGAAGATTTCCATGTTCTACATAAAATAGTCCAGGGCCGTAATCATGGAACCCTGTTTCTGGCAAAGTCAGATGCGGATTTCTACTTAATTGATTACCTGGAAAAAATCTAAATATTTATAGCAGAACACAGAGAAATGCAGTAATATTATATAAAAGGAGTTAATCTATGAATCAGGAAAAGTTAGATCGAATTAATGCACTGGCAAGAAAATCAAAAGCAGAGGGACTTACCGAACCGGAGAAAAAAGAACAGGCGGATCTGCGAAGAGAATATGTGGAATCCATCCGCAGCAATCTCAGAAGCCAGTTAAATAATATTGATATGCAGGAAGAAGACGGCACCATCGTTAATTTAGGTGAGAAATATGGAAAAAAAGGAAATTAGAAAAGAGATATTTCAAAAACGTGCACAACTAACACCTGAAATAATCCATACAGGCAGCCATGAAATATGCCAGAAAATCATCCAGTCGGAAGACTTTCAAAAAGCTCCCTGCATCTATGTCTATATGGATTACAATGGAGAGGTTTCCACCAGGGAACTCATCGAAGAGGCATGGAAGCAGAAGAAACGTGTGGCTGCACCAAAAGTAAATGGAGCGGATATAGATTATTATTACATCCATTCTTATGAGGATGTAGCTCCCGGTTATTTTCATATTCCAGAGCCGATAACCACCGAACAGGCTTTTGAAGAAAATGCCCTGGTAATCGTTCCCGGTGTAGCTTTCGACTCCAAGTGCCACAGATGCGGTTATGGAAAGGGATTTTATGACCGATATCTGAGTTTACATACGAAACACAGGACAATTGCAGTTGCTTTTGATTTTCAGGTAGTAGATGCCGTCCCGTCTGATGCACACGATATTCTCCCTCAGATGCTGATTACACCTGCTGCAAGTTATTTTGCACAGTAAATGGAAATTGATACTCAAAAATGATTGTGAGGAGGATTAAGATGCCAACATTACAGGAAATCGGGCAGAACGCCCAGCAAGCAAAACCATCACTGCAGACGTTAGAAACCCTGAGGAAGAATGCGGCACTGGAAGCAGTGGCAGATGCCCTTTTAAAGGAAAGCGACACCATATTAAGAGAAAATGAAAAAGATATTGAAGCGGCCCGTGCAAACCAGATGAAAGAAGGGCTGGTTGACCGTCTTCTTCTGACCCGGGCACGTATAGAAGGAATGGCAGAAGGCCTGACACAACTGGTTGCCCTGGAAGATCCCATAGGAGAAGTTCTTTCTATGAAAAAACGCCCCAATGGATTAATAATCGGTCAAAAAAGAGTTCCCCTGGGTGTAGTTGGTATCATTTATGAATCCCGCCCTAATGTTACGGCAGATGCTTTCGGACTTTGTTTCAAAACCGGAAATGCTGTTATCTTAAAAGGCGGAAGTGATGCCATTCATTCTAATAAAGCTATCGTAGCAGTGATCCGAAAGGCATTGTCGGATCTGAATATTACAGAAGACGCTATTCAGCTTATAGAAGACAGCAACCGGGAAACAACCACTGCATTTATGAAATTAAACCAGTATGTAGATGTATTAATCCCAAGAGGAGGCGCCGGTTTAATCAAAGCGGTGGTTAACAACAGCACAATTCCCGTCATTGAAACCGGAACCGGCAACTGCCACATCTATGTGGATGAAACAGCAGATCTTGAGATGGCAATTGATATCATTTTCAATGCAAAAACTCAGAGAATCGGCGTATGCAATGCATGTGAATCCATTGTTGTACATAAGAATGTAATAGATTCCCTGCTCCCGGCACTGAAAAAACGTCTGGACGAAAAAAATGTAGAGCTCCGGGGTGATAAACCTGCTATGGATGCTGCCACAGGTGTACTCCCGGCTTCCGAAGAAGATTGGGGCTGCGAATACCTGGATTACATTTTGTCTATCAAAACGGTTGATTCCATTGGGGAAGCCATTTCCCATATCAACCGGTATAATACAGGGCATTCGGAGGCGATTATCACCAATGATTATGGCCATTCCCAAAAGTTCCTGGAAGAAATAGATGCGGCTGCCGTCTATGTAAATGCCTCTACCCGGTTTACCGACGGATTTGAATTCGGTTTTGGTGCTGAAATCGGGATCAGTACACAGAAACTTCATGCCAGAGGTCCAATGGGTCTCCTGGCTCTCACTACAACAAAATATATCATTTACGGAAACGGACAGATTCGTAAATAACATAGGAATTCCAGATTGGCAATGATGTTTGCTGATCTGGAGTTTTGTCATATTTGCACATTTTATTTCATATACTTATAAGAGCGTGTTTGCAAATTTTTACCCGCTTTCAAACACGGTCTAAAGGAAGGGGTGTGCAGATGTGGTAACATTAAATCAAACTTATACATATGAAGAAATCATGCAGTGTATCTATGAACTGGAATGCCGATATTCCGATCTTCTAAAATTATCCGTCATAGGTTACAGCCACGATGAGCGTAAAATACCAATGCTTCAGATGGGATCCTCGGACAAATGTCTGATTTGCTCTGCAGGTATACATGGCAGGGAGAGTGTGAATCCCATCTTAATGTTAAAAATTATTGAGGATTACTGCATGAATCCAGGGTCTGTTAAAAAGCTGATGGAAACCTACAGCATCTGTTTCCTGCCGCTGATGAATCCGGACGGATACGAAATTGCTTTATGCGGATATCAGTCCATCCGCAATCCAATCTACCGCCATACCATTATAATGGATGGTATCCCCTCTGAAGAATGGAAATTTAACGGAAGAGGTGTGGATATTAACCGTAATTTTCCATGTAAATCATTTCGGGTACAGGGACGTATGCTTTATCCAGGAAGTGAGAATGAGACTCAGGCTTTAATCGGAGTATTCAGGCAATTTCCACATTCAGTGGGGTACATAGATTTTCACTCCAGAGGCCAGATCATATATTACTTCCGGAATGCTATGCCGGAATCCTATAATAAAGAAAGTGAACGGATGGCTAAGCATCTCCAGTCAATTGCCCATTACGACCTTGGAAGCAGTGCCGAAGAATTCGGGGATGTCAGCAGCGGGGGCAACTCCGTAAACTTTTACTCGGAAGTATATAAGAGACTGGCTCTGACTGTAGAAACCGTTGCTGACGAAGCTGTTTTTCCTCTGGATACCGAATATCAGCTCCATACCTATGAAGAGATTAAAAAGATTCCTTTTTCCTTTCTGGAACGTATTTAAAAAATAATGATTCCTTTTTTTGTCGATTTTTGTTATAATATTTTCATATGCCTTGAGCCTGTTTGAAAATTGCACAGCTGTTAGAACGCAATTTCCACACATGCTCCAGTACGAAATGACAAGGAGTAAGATTCATGAATCTGGAAAAAGAATTTGAAGAAGCAATAGAAAAAATAGATTTAAATAAAGAACCCCCTGTAACAGAACCTTATCGCCAATACTACTATATCAAAAAGTGCCGGGAAATGGTTCGGGAACAAAGCGAACATCTGGGCCGGAGGTTAACCGCAGCCACCGTTACCTTTGGCTGTCAGATGAATGCCAGGGACTCAGAAAAACTAACCGGTATCCTGGAGCAGATCGGATACGAGATCATCGAAGACGAGCATGCGGATTTTGTTATTTACAATACCTGTACCGTCAGGGAAAATGCTAATCAGAGGGTGTATGGAAGACTGGGCGCATTAAACAGCATCAAGAAAAAGAATCCACATATGCTGATAGCATTATGCGGCTGCATGATGCAGGAACCCAAAGTTGTAGAAAAACTAAAGCAGAGCTACCGCTTTGTGGATCTGATTTTTGGAACCCATAATATCTATAAATTTGCTGAGTTAATTGCCACACGCTATGACTCATCCCGCATGGTAATTGATATCTGGAAAGACACGGACAAAATCGTGGAAGATCTTCCAAGTGAGCGGAAATATCCCTTCAAATCGGGCATTAATATCATGTTTGGATGTAACAATTTCTGCAGTTACTGTATCGTTCCATATGTACGGGGAAGAGAGCGCAGTAGAAATCCCATGGATATCGTCAGGGAGATCGAACGACTGGTGGCTGATGGAGTAGTGGAAGTCATGCTTTTAGGCCAAAACGTTAATTCCTATGGCAAGAACTTGGAAACGCCAATGAGTTTTGCTGGACTTTTAAAAGAAATTGAACAGATCGAAGGTCTGGAACGAATCCGTTTTATGACTTCCCATCCAAAGGATTTGTCAGATGAACTGATAGAAGCCATGAAGAACTCATCTAAAATCTGCAGGCACATGCATCTTCCCCTGCAGTCCGGAAGTTCCAGAATCTTAAAAGAAATGAACCGGCATTATACGAAGGAGCAGTATCTGGATCTGGTGGACAGGCTTCGTACAGCGGTACCGGATATATCTCTGACTACAGATATTATTGTAGGTTTTCCGGGAGAAACAGAAGAAGACTTTTTAGAAACACTGGATGTGGTAAGGCAAGTACGGTTTGACAGTGCATTTACCTTTATATATTCCAAGAGGACCGGGACGCCTGCAGCAACTAAAGATGACCAGGTGCCGGAAGATCAGGTGAAGAACCGCTTTGACAGGCTTTTAAAGGAAGTTCAGGATATTTCCAGAGCGATGTCAGCCAGATATACAGGTGCCACTCTTCCTGTGCTGGTAGAAGAGGTAAATGATCACAACAGCAGCCTGATGACCGGACGTTTAAGCAATAATATGCTGGTACATTTTCCGGGCACGGAAGAACTTATAGGCAAGATTGTAAATGTACATCTGCAGGAATGTAAAGGCTTTTACTACATGGGTGAAATTGTAATATAGAGAGGAACTAAAAGCGTGGAACAACTAACACCAATGATGAAACAATATATGGCTACCAAGGAGCAGTATAAGGATTGTATTTTATTTTACCGCCTTGGTGACTTTTATGAAATGTTTTTTGAAGATGCAGTCACTGCATCCAGAGAACTGGAAATTACATTAACAGGTAAAAATTGTGGACAGGAGGAGCGGGCGCCTATGTGCGGCGTTCCTCATCATGCTGTTGACGGATATTTGACAAAACTGGTGGCAAAAGGCTATAAGGTTGCGATTTGTGAACAGGTGGAAGACCCGAAACTGGCTAAAGGAATTGTAAAAAGGGAGGTTCTGCGTATTGTAACTCCCGGGACCAATCTTAATACCCAGGCTCTGGATGAAACCCGTAATAATTATCTCATGTGTATCGTCTATATGGCCGACAAATACGGCGTATCCATTTCTGACATTACAACCGGCGACTATTTTGTAACCGAACTGGATTCCGCCCGGAAATTAATGGATGAGATCACCAAATTTTCTCCGAAAGAAATTATTTGCAACCACTCCTTTTATGTCAGCGGCATGGATATTGATGACCTGAAAAACAGGCTTGGCATCACCGTATATTCACTGGAGTCCTGGTATTTTGACGATGACTTATGTAAGAGAAGCCTTATGGACCATTTTAAACTGAACAGTCTTAAAGGCCTTGGACTGGCTGACTACGACTGCGGCGTCATTGCTGCGGGAGCAATCCTTCAATACCTGACGGAAACCCAGAAGACCTCCCTTGCCAACCTGACTACCCTTACGCCATATGTCACAGGAAAGTACATGATTATTGACAGTTCCACACGCAGAAACCTGGAACTGTGCGAGACTCTCCGTGAAAAGCAAAAACGCGGATCCCTGTTGTGGGTATTGGACAAGACCAAGACCGCCATGGGTGCCCGCATGCTGAGAAGCTTTATCGAGCAGCCTCTCATTGATAAAACAGATATAAATTCCCGACTGGATGCGATTGAAGAATTAAATCAAAATGCGATTTCCAGGGAAGAAATCCGGGAATACTTAAATCCGGTATACGATCTGGAACGGCTGATCAGTAAAATCAGCTATAAATCTGCTAATCCCAGAGACTTAATTGCATTTAAAAGCTCCCTTTCCATGCTTCCCCACATAAAATATCTGCTGGGAGACTTTAAAAAGGAACTGCTTACGGACATTTTTGAACAGATGGATGAGCTTAACGATTTGTGTGATTTAATAGACACATCCATTATGGATGAGCCGCCCATTACCATAAAGGAAGGCGGAATTATCAAAGAAGGCTGTAACGAAGAAATCGACAAGCTGCGCAATGCAAAAACGGAAGGCAAGACATGGCTGGCTGAACTGGAAAGCAAAGAACGGGATAAGACGGGAATCAGGAACCTGAAAATTAAATTCAACAAAGTGTTCGGCTACTATCTGGAGGTTACCAACTCCAATAAAAACCTGGTTCCCAATTACTTTACACGGAAACAGACCTTGGCAAATGCCGAACGGTACATCACTCCGGAATTAAAAGAACTGGAAGATATTATCCTGGGAGCGGAAGATAAGCTGTTTGCTTTGGAATATGACCTTTTTAACGATGTGCGTGACCGGATAGCCGCAGAAGTCGTGCGCATCCAGACCACAGCGAAAGCAGTGGCTAAAATTGATGTATTTGCCTCCCTTTCCCTGATAGCGGAACGAAATAACTATGTACGCCCCGTCATCAATGAAAAAGGCGTCATTGATATCAAAGAAGGACGCCACCCCGTTGTGGAAAAAATGATCTCCAATGATATGTTTATTTCCAACGATACATACCTGGACAATGGAAGCAACCGTATTTCCATTATCACAGGTCCAAATATGGCGGGTAAATCCACTTATATGCGCCAAAGCGCCCTGATAGTACTAATGGCGCAGATTGGCTGCTTTGTACCGGCTGCCAGCGCAAAAATAGGCATTGTAGACAGAATCTTTACCCGCGTGGGGGCTTCTGATGACCTGGCTTCAGGACAGAGTACTTTTATGGTGGAAATGACCGAGGTTGCCAATATTTTACGCAATGCCACTTCAAACAGCCTGCTGATCTTAGATGAAATCGGCAGGGGTACCAGCACTTTTGACGGGTTGAGTATAGCATGGGCAGTGGTGGAGCATATCAGTAATCCAAAGCTTTTAGGTGCCAAGACCCTTTTTGCCACCCACTATCATGAACTTACGGAGCTGGAAGGCAAATTAAGCAGTGTCAATAACTATTGCATTGCTGTAAAGGAAAAGGGAGATGATATTGTCTTCCTGCGAAAAATCGTCAAAGGCGGTGCGGATAAGAGCTACGGAATCCAGGTTGCAAAGTTAGCCGGGGTACCGGAAACCGTAATTGACCGTGCCAAACAGCTGGTAGAGGAATTAAGTGATGCAGACATCACTGCAAAAGCCAGGGAGATCCAGGCGGAAACCGGAACAAAAACGAAGGTTAAAACTAAAAAATATGATCAGGTAGATTTAGAGCAAATGTCTCTGTTTGATACAGTCAGTGACCAGGATATCCTTCAGGAACTAAAAGAGATGGATATCGGTACGCTGACTCCCATTGATGCACTTAACACAATTTACCGTCTTCAGAACAAGTTAAAGAATCGGTGGTGATAAGTGTGAACTTTGTTCACACGTTCTATTTGCGCAGTACCGCAGACAGATCTGCGGTATTCAGGAGGTATACACATGAAGACGATCGAAGTATTAGATCAACAGACAATAGATAAAATTGCAGCAGGGGAAGTAATTGAACGTCCTGCCTCTGTAGTAAAAGAGTTAGTGGAGAATGCCATTGATGCAGGTGCCAATGCAGTGACCGTAGAGATCCGGGATGGGGGAACTTCTCTCATCCGCATAACGGATAACGGAGAGGGAATCCTGCCGGATCAGGTCCCCCTGGCATTTTTGCGCCATGCTACCAGTAAAATAAAACGGGTAGAAGATCTGCTGGGCGTTACCTCCCTTGGTTTTCGCGGTGAAGCATTATCCAGCATCGCCGCAGTCTGCCAGGTGGAATTAATTACGAAAACTGCCGGCAGCCTTACCGGCACCCGTTATCTGATTGAAGGCGGAATAGAAAAATCCAAAGAAGAAATTGGTGCTCCGGAAGGAACGACTTTCCTTGTGCGAAATATTTTCTTCAATACTCCCGCCAGAAAAAAGTTTTTAAAATCAGCTATGACAGAGGCGGGTTACATCAATGACCTGATGGAACGGCTGGCGTTGTCCCATCCAAATGTTTCCTTTAAATTTATCAGCAATAATCAGACGAAAATGCATACCTCAGGGAATGATAATCTGAAGGATATCATTTACAATGTCTACGGGCGGGACATAGCTAACCACCTCATCCCCCTGGAAAACGCAAATGAGCAGGTGACGCTGAAAGGCTATATCGGAAAACCGATTATTTCCAGAGGGAACCGCAACTATGAAAATTATTTTATCAACGGGCGCTATATTAAGAGCAGCATTATTGCCCGGGCAATCGAAGATGCTTATAAAACATTTATGATGCAGCATAAATATCCTTTTACCGCGATTCATTTTACAATGGATGGGGACTTGCTGGATATCAATGTCCATCCCACAAAGATGGAGCTGCGATTTGCCGACAATGAAAAAATGTATCAGCTGGTTTATGACTCTGTAAAGCAGGGACTTACGCAAAAAGAACTGATTCCAGAAGTAACTGTCAAAGAAGATAATAAAAAGGAAAAAATAAAAGAAGTAAAAGTTCTGCAATCTATACCTGAACCGTTTGAAAAGAAAAGGCTGGAGCAGATGCGGGAGAGAAGCAATTATCAGGCGTCTCCCCAAAATAAACCTGTTTATGAGGACACACGAAATCTGATATCTTCCTTGTTGCCAAAAACAGACGCAGGTCAAAAAGAAGCACATCAGCCAATGTCTACCGCAGCCAGCCAACCACAGAAGATTGTGAATCCTGACTCACAGGTAATGGATAATGCTGATAAGGAAACGGTTTCCACTCCGAACAAGGCTTGCATTACAAACCCGGCTGCTGAACCGGGTAAGATGCCAGACGCAGCTGTGGCTGGGAACAATGCTAAAATAACAGACACAGCTGATAGTCTGACTGGTTCTAAGTTTGCAGATACAAATGCTGCAGTTACCCCGGGCACTGTTCTAAATTCGGATACTGCGACAGGCGGTGCCGGAAACACAGATCCTGCAATCATAAAATCCGCTCAGCAGTTAGATCTTTTTGAAGGGAAACTGCTTTCTAAAGAGAGTGTATCGGAACACAGGATTATCGGACAGGTATTTGGTACCTACTGGCTGGTTGAATTTCAGGAAAAGCTTTATATTATTGATCAGCATGCGGCACATGAGAAGGTTTTATACGAGAGGACTATGAATAATCTCAACAACCGAACTTATACATCCCAATATCTCAGTCCGCCGATTATTCTCACCCTCAGTATGCAGGAAGAAGAGTTGTTAAAGCGTTATATGGATAATTTTACCCAGATCGGATTTGAAATCGAACCATTTGGGGGTAAGGAGTATTCCATTCGCGCTGTACCGGATAATTTATTTGGAATTGCCCAGCAGGATCTGTTTATCGAGATGTTAGATAGTCTGGGTGAGCAGACCGGGCGCATGAAAGCGGAAGTAATCAATGAAAAAATAGCATCTATGTCCTGCAAAGCTGCTGTGAAAGGCAATCACAAAATGACAGCCATGGAGGCTGAAAGCCTGATAGGTGAGCTTCTCACCTTAGATAATCCATACAACTGTCCTCATGGAAGGCCTACGATCATTTCCATGACAAAGTATGAAATGGAAAAAAAATTCAAGCGAATAGTTTAATGAAGGGAAAGGTTCCTATGAAAAAACCACTCATTATATTAACCGGTCCCACAGCCGTTGGAAAAACCGAGCTTTCCATTTCCCTGGCAAAAGCAATTAACGGCGAGATTATTTCTGCCGATTCTATGCAGGTATACCGGGGAATGGATATTGGCTCTGCTAAAATAAAGCCATCTGAAATGGATGGAGTCAAGCATTATCTGATCGATGAATTTGATCCGGATGAGGAATTTCATGTAGTCCGATTTCAGGAATATGCGAAAAAATATATGAAGCAGATCTGGGAAAAAGGAAAAATCCCTATTTTAACAGGCGGTACCGGATTTTATATTCAAGCTGTTTTATATGACATTGACTTTACGGAAACCAGTGAAAACAGTGCCTACCGACAGGAACTGGAAGAACTGGCTGCCACAAAAGGAAGTGCATTTCTACATGAAAAACTGCAGAATGCCGATCCCAAATCCGCTCTGGAGATCCATCCCAACAACGTGAAACGGGTGATTCGGGCGCTGGAATTTTACCATGATACCGGTCAGCCCATTTCCCTGCACAATGAACAGGAGCGCCAAAAAGAATCCCCCTATAATTTTGCATATTTCGTTTTAAACGATGTACGGGCAAACCTTTATGAACGAATTAACATAAGAATAGACCGTATGCTGGAAGAGGGGCTTTTAAATGAAGTAGCGCAGTTAAAAGAAAAAGGATATACCAAAGAGATGGTATCCATGCAGGGACTTGGCTATAAAGAAATCCTGGATTATCTGGAAGGCAGCTGCACCCTGGAAGAAGCCGTTTATATCTTAAAACGGGATACCAGACATTTTGCCAAACGACAGATTACGTGGTTTAAACGGGAAAAAGATGTTATCTGGATGGATAAGGATCAATTTGCTTATAATAATACGGAGATACGAAAGGCTATGCTGAGCATTTTAAAAGAGAAAAAAATATTGTAAATAACTGTACTCACCTTTGTTAACCATTGTTACTGTGGGAATTAGCACTGGCTCATGCATATCCATTGAAAGGAAATTATGAATAATTACACTATAGAAGAGATGTATCAGACACTTGGAATTAACAAGGATGTATACACATACGGAAAAGAGATCGAATCCGGTCTCAAAGAACGTTTTGACAAGATAGAAGAAACTGTAGAATTTAATCAGCTGAAAGTCATTCGGGCACTCCAGCAGAACCGCGTCTGCGCAGAACATTTCAACTCCAGTACCGGATATGGATACAACGATGCTGGCAGAGATGCTCTGGAAGCTGTATATGCCAGCGTTTTTCATACAGAAGCTGCGCTGGTCCGCCCTCAGATTACCTGCGGCACTCATGCACTGGCAGTGGCACTTTCCGGAAACCTCAGACCCGGGGATGAACTGGTGTCCATTTCAGGAAAACCTTATGATACCTTAGAAGAAGTCATTGGCATTCGCCCCTCATGTGGTTCTCTTGCAGAATATGGGGTATCCTATAAACAGGTAGACCTTTTGGAAGACGGAAGTTTTGACTATAAAAAAATAAAAGACACTCTGAGTGAAAAGACAAAAATGATAGAAATCCAGCGTTCCAAAGGCTATCAGACCCGTCCAACCCTGTCAGTAACCGCCATTGGTGAGGCAATTGCATTCGTAAAATCCATTAATCCTGACATCATCTGTATGGTGGACAACTGCTATGGAGAATTTGTAGAATGCATAGAGCCTTCTGATGTGGGAGCGGATATGGTAGTGGGCTCTCTGATTAAAAACCCGGGCGGAGGACTGGCTCCTATTGGCGGATATATTGCAGGTACCGAAAAATGCATCGAAAATGCTTCTTACCGCCTGACCTCACCCGGACTTGGCAGGGAAGTGGGCGCCACATTAGGCGTTATGCAATCCTTTTACCAGGGTCTGTTTCTGGCACCAACCGTAGTTGGCGGAGCATTAAAAGGTGCCATTTTTGCTGCAAATATCTATGAAAAGCTTGGATTTAAGGTCGTTCCAAACGGCCAGGAAAGCCGGCACGATATCATCCAGGCAGTAGAATTTGGTTTTCCGGAAGGCGTCATTGCTTTTTGCGAAGGCATTCAGGCCGCTGCCCCGGTAGACAGCTATGTCACACCTGAAGCCTGGGCTATGCCGGGCTATGACAGTGATGTTATTATGGCTGCAGGAGCATTTATTCAGGGTTCCTCTATCGAATTAAGTGCTGACGGTCCAATTAAACCGCCTTACGCTGTTTATTTCCAGGGTGGACTCACCTGGCAGCACGCAAAACTGGGTATCTTAAAATCTCTTCAGCGTCTGATCGAGAAGAACTTAGTAAAACTTTCGTAAGCGGAAGATAGGAGTGGTCGTATCATGAAAAAGGTTTTCGTCATCGGCGCAGGCGCTTCAGGTCTGCTGGCAGCCATTGCAGCCGCAAGAAACGGAGCTGCCGTCACCATACTGGAAGGTATGGAAAAACCAGGCAAAAAACTGCTGACAACCGGAAACGGAAAATGCAATATTACCAATACAGACATGTCTGATCCAAATGTCTACCGTTCCGGTAACCCGGAATTTACCAGACAGGTACTGGAACAATTCAGCGTGTCTGATACCCTGGCTTTTTTTGAAGATCTGGGACTTCTGCTAAAGGATCGCGGCGGCTATATATACCCTTATGTGGAACAGGCATCTGCTGTTTTAGACCTTTTGTTGATGGAGGTAAAAAGACTTTCCATAAAGCTAAAATGCATGGAAAAAGTAAAACGCCTCTATCGTTCTAAAGAAACCTGGCAGATTGAAACTTCCGGCTGGACATATACAGCCGATGCAGTCATCTTAACTGCCGGCTCCAAAGCGGCACCTGTTACCGGCTCAGACGGAAGCGGCTATGAACTGGCAGAGATGGCAGGCCATAGTATCGTTCCGGCTCTGCCTGCTCTGGTACCGCTAAAAGTAACGGGCGATTGGTTTAAAAGCTTAGCCGGTGTTCGAAGCCATTCCCGTCTTGCTCTATATGTAGATCAGGATCTCATCCTGACTGAGACCGGTGAATTACAATGGACCGATTACGGCATTTCCGGAATTGTAGTATTCCAGCTCAGCCGTTATGCAGTCAGGGCCTTAGCTGAAAATAAAAATGTCACGGTCAGCGTTGATCTGATGCCGGATTTCGATACAGCAGAACTGATAAATTTATTGCACAAGCGCTGTATGCAATATCCCAACCGAACGATAGAAGAGAGTCTCACTGGTCTTTTAAACAAAAAAATGATTACTGTAATGCTGAAAAAGGCTAAAATGAAACATACGAAATCATCTGGTGCTGTAACGGTAGATGAGATCAAATCACTCACCTGCTGCATCAAAAACAGTATCGTCAAGATCAGTGGCAGCCGGGATTTTACCCAGGCT
Source organism: uncultured Robinsoniella sp. (assembly GCA_900539655.1). GTDB lineage: Bacteria > Bacillota > Clostridia > Lachnospirales > Lachnospiraceae > Robinsoniella. The sequence continues at coordinate 26,892 of UQCR01000023.1, read as the reverse complement.
CAGATATGTTCAGGCGGTGTGTCAGTAAATGAAGTGGATAATGCCAGTCTGGAATCCCGTATTGCACCAGGGCTTTTCCTTGCAGGAGAAATACTGGATATTGACGGCGCCTGCGGAGGATACAATCTGCAGTGGGCTTGGTCCAGCGGCTACACAGCGGGACTGCACAGTACCTGTACCTGCATTAATAAAACAATAAAATGATGTAAAAATAAGGAGGATATGAATGATTAGGATTCCGCAGATAAAATTGCAGCCGGAACATACAAGAGAGGATCTTAAAAGGGCAGTCTGCAGAGAACTGAAAATAAAGGAAACGGATTTAAAAAGTTTCCATATTATAAAACGTTCCATAGATGCACGGAAAAAACCGGATATCAAATACAGCTATACCATCGATGCCGAGGTTGAAAAAGAGCATTTCGTTTTAAAAAAATGCAAAAACAGCCAGATTGTAAAATCCACATCAGTATCTTATCAGGTTCCTTCCTGTGGTGAGGAAGCATTAAAGGATCGTCCGGTTATTGTAGGAATGGGACCTGCCGGATTGTTCTGCGGCCTGCTGCTTGCAAAGTGCGGCTACCGTCCTCTGATCCTGGAACGGGGAGAAGATGTAGATGCCCGTTCGAAGACAGTAGAAGGCTTCTGGAAAGGAAATCCCTTAAATCCATCCTCCAACGTTCAGTTCGGTGAAGGCGGCGCCGGTACTTTTTCAGACGGAAAACTAAACACTATGGTGAAGGATCCGAAAGGACGCGGACGCTATGTACTGGAAACCTTCGTGGAAGCAGGTGCCGACAGTTCGATTTTATATCTGAACAAACCCCATATCGGTACGGACGTTCTTCGCAATGTAGTAAAAAACATGCGGCTGGAAATACAGCGGCTGGGCGGGGAAGTACGATTTGAAAGCCAGTTGACGGACCTGCATATCCGGGACGGCAGGATAGAGAGCATTTGTTTGAACAACCGGGAGACTTTAAATACTACCGTTGTTGTACTGGCAATTGGACATAGTGCGAGAGATACCTTTACCATGCTGTCCCGCAAACCTCTTGCCATGTCACCGAAATCTTTTGCAGTAGGGCTTCGGATTGAACATCCCCAAAGTATGATCAACCAATCCCAATATGCCAGAACAGATTTGAAGTCGCTGCCGGCAGCGGATTATAAACTAACCAAAAAACTGGATAACGGGAGAGGCGTATATTCTTTCTGTATGTGCCCTGGCGGTTATGTAGTAAATGCCTCATCTGAAAATGGCATGACTGCAGTCAACGGCATGAGTTATCAGAAACGGGATGGGGAAAATGCAAACAGCGCCATTGTCGTAACGGTTACACCGGAGGATTACCAAGCTTCCGATTCTTTAAGCGGTGTGAGATTTCAGCAGATGTTGGAAGAAAAAGCTTATGGGCTGTGCAACGGAAAAGTACCGGTACAGCTGTTTGAGGACTTTATGAAGCATCGCTCCAGCAATGGACCAGGGGATTTTGCTCCAGCCATTAAGGGGGCATATGATTATGGGAATTTAAGAGAATGCCTTCCGAAATTTCTGGGAGATTCCATTGAACAGGGTATCCTGGGCTTTGACAATATGATTCAAGGTTTTGGAAGAAAAGATGCCATTCTGTCCGGTATCGAAAGCCGAACGTCCTCGCCACTGCGTATCACCAGAGACGATTTCTTTGAAAGTACCATCGCCGGATTATATCCCTGTGGTGAAGGTGCGGGCTATGCGGGTGGGATCACCAGTGCTGCAATGGATGGATTAAAAGTAGCAGAGGCTGTTATCAAAAAATTCCGATCATTTTAGACCATATTCTAAGCCATCACAAAATTTTAAGATTAATAAGTGTGTACTTTGTAATGAATCTATGATAAAATGATGATTATTTATAGTCTTGTTTTGACAGGATAAATCCTGATTCAAGGCTTCCTGCCGGGAGAGCTTGAAAGGGAATACTATGAATGAGTCAATTACAATGAAAGAATTACCTACAGATGACAGGCCATATGAAAAATGCCTTGCGATGGGTGCACAGGCGCTGTCAGACGCTGAACTTCTGGCAGTTATCTTAAGAACCGGATCCCAGGGGATTCAGGCACTGGAACTGGCACAGGAGGTTTTACAATGTTCAAAAGTAGAACATAATCTGTTAGGCCTCCATCACTTAAGCATTTCCGATCTCAGGAAAATGAAAGGCATCGGAAAAGTCAAAGCCATACAGATCAAGTGTATTGTAGAATTGTCCAGAAGAATTGCTAAATCTTCGGCAAAGGACAGCCTATGCTTTACCAAACCGGAAACAATAGCGGATTATTATATGGAAGATTTCCGGCACTGTACCCAGGAACAGATGCTGATGCTGATGTTGAATACCAAGAGCAGGCTCCTGTGTGACCATATCATATCAAAGGGTACGGTAAACGGTGCTCTGATTACGCCCCGGGAGATTTATCTGGAAGCATTGCATCATCATGCGGTATTTATTATCCTTGTGCATAATCACCCAAGTGGTGATCCCTCTCCAAGCAGAGAGGATATCCTTTTAACGAAACGGATCCGGGATGCAGGTCTGCTTATCGGTATTGAACTGCTGGATCATATAATTATTGGTGATAAAAAGTATTTAAGCTTTAAAGAACGAGGACTTTTGTAACTATGAGGGAGAGAAGAAGCCATGTTATTAGGAATTGACCTTGGCACAGACACGATAAAAATATGTGATAAAAATAATAAAATTATGATTGCAGAAAAAAATATGATTGCAATCCGGGACGGGCTTCAGGTTATCGGCATTGGAGACGAAGCGTACGAAATGTATGAAAAAACGCCTGTAAATGTACAGGCAGGCTGTCCTATGATGCATGGTGCAATAGCCGATGCAAAAAATATGGAACTGCTGCTTGTTGGGCTTTTGCGGCGGTGTTCTTCCCTTTTACCGGTTCATCCAACGATTTATATTGCCGTACCAAGCGATATTTCCGCGGTGGAAAAGCGGGCATATTACAATGTACTGAGTGGTAATATAAAAGCAAAAAAAATCTGTCTGGTTGAGAAAGGGGTTGCAGATGCCATTGGCATAGGGCTTCCTATCGATGTTCCAGTTGGTAACATGGTAGTAAATATCGGCGCCGATACAACTGATATTTCCGTATTGACCGGAGGGCAGATTCTGCTCAGTAAAATGCTCCAGTTCGGAGGGCGGAAATTGGATGAAGATATCAGTACCATGGTACGGCGTATGTTCCAGCTGAACATTGGTATGCGTACGGCAGATAAACTGAAAAATGCCCTGGCTTACATCATTGATGGGCCGGCTGCTTCTCTTGAAGTATATGGTATCAGTACGGTGTCCGGATTGCCTAAAAGCGCTGTGATACCGTCTCTTTCTGTAAGCGTCTGTATTATGGAAACCATCGACACTATTGTCCAGAACATAAAAAGCACACTGAACCGCATTCCACCCCAGTTTCTGGCTGATATCCGGAAAAATGGCATTTACTTAAGCGGCGGTGTCTCCGGAATACCGAATCTGGCGGATTATATGAGAAGGGAACTGGAAGTCCCCATATATCTAGTCAGAGAACCTGTTACCAGTACACTTCGCGGACTTCTGGCGATCATGAACCACAAAGAATTAGAAGAGTGTACGTATTCTTTAAAAGATCTAACAGGAAATACCATATAAAGAGGAATCGTTATGAAGAAAAAGAATTCGATAAAAAGCAAAGTAATATTACTGGTCCTTTCCGCGGTGTGCGGTGTTATGATCGTACTGTCTTTCACTGTGGATATGAGCAGCGGACCGCTGAAACAGGTGGGTGAATTAATTATTACACCCCTGCAGAGCGGTATTAACCAGGTTGGATCCTGGATCGCAGGAAAAGGGGATTATTTTCAGAATTCTGCTGACCTGGTTACCGAGAATAAATCCCTGCAGAAAAAAGTGGATGATCTGACAATTGAAAATACCCGACTTATTCAGGATCAGGAAGAACTGAACCGTTTAAGAGATCTCTACGAACTGGATCACCAGTATGAAGACTACGAAAAAGTAGGCGCCAGAGTAATTGCAAAGCAAAGCGGCAACTGGTTCCATATGTTTACCATAGACAAGGGCAGCAATGACGGCTTTGCTGTAGATATGAATGTCCTGGCTGGCGGCGGTCTTGCCGGAATTATTACAGAAGTAGGTCCAAACTGGTCTACCGTACGTTCCATTATAGACGATTACAGCAATGTAAGCGCAATGGTTTCCCCAACCAACGAACAGTGTATTATTGCCGGTGACCTCAGGCTGATCGATGAAGATAAGGTAAACCTGATTAAACTAACCGATACAGACAATAAAGTGAGCGTTGGGGATAAAGTAGTTACGTCCAACGTCAGCAGCAAGTTTTTACCCGGTATCCTGATCGGTTATATCAGTGAGATAAATAACGATTCGAACCACCTGACCAAATCCGGATACATTTCACCCGCTGTTGATTTTAAAGATATCCAGGAAGTACTGGTCATCAAAACTTTAAAACAGCAGATAGCAACTACGGAGACAGAACCCAAGCAGACAGAGGCCAAAGGGCTGGACGAAACCGGTGACAGCGAAACTGAAACATCCTCTGAGACAGAGACACAGTCGACCGAATCACCGAAGACAGCTGAGTAACATACAGATAGGAGATAAGATATGAAAAGCAAGGTGATACTTTTTTTTGTGCTGTTAATATGTGTTATTTTACAATGCACATTGCTGCCGGCACTTTCTATCGCTTCTATTACACCTAATTTACTGATTATTGTAACGGTATCCTTTGGACTAATGAGAGGAAAACGGTCCGGTCTCTGGATTGGTTTTGTCTGTGGCCTTATGGCAGACCTTTTCTTTGGCGAAACCATGGGCTTTAGAGCCATTATCTATATGTATATCGGATATCTGAACGGATTCTGTTACCACATATTTTACGATGACGATATCAAAATGCCGGTTGTATTAACCGCAGTCAGTGATCTGGCATACGGAATCCTTGTCTATGGTTTCCAGTTCCTGCTCCGGGGAAGAGTTGACTTCTTCTTCTACCTGAGGCGGATCATTATGCCGGAAGTCATCTATACCATTGTATTGACATTTCTGTGCTACCGTATATTATTATTTATCAACCGTAAACTGGAGAAGTCAGAACAGAGGAGTGTAAATAGTTTTGTTTAAGTATGTAAAAGATACCATTTCAAAAGCAGCAAAGTCCCGTATGGTAATACTGGTCGTTTTATTCCTGATACTTGCATTTATTCTGGTATACCGGCTGTTTACCCTGCAGATTGTAGAAGGTGAGAGTTACCTGAACGACTTTACCATGCAGATTGAAAAAGAGAGAACTTTAAAAAGTACCCGTGGAATCATCACAGACCGAAATGGAAAATTATTAGCTTATAATAAGCTTGCCCATTCGGTTACCTTTGAAGATACCGGCGCTTATGATAATCTTACCAGACATGAAAAAAACCTGGCATTAAACGGCAGCATGTATGGTATATTAAAGATTCTTGAAAAAAATGGAGATAAGGTAACTGATAATTTTGGAATCACTCTGAACAGTGCCGGAGAATATCAATTTGTTTCAAGCGGTACAAGCCTCCTTCGATTCAAGGCTGATATCTATGGACAGGCATATATTGAGAATCTGACGGAGAAACAAACCAATAGAACCGCTGCACAGATGATGGAAGATCTCTGTGACGAAGAGATGTATGGCGTACTTTCCAAGGATAATACAAAAGAGGAGTTAGCCAAATACGGACTTCCTGAAACATTTACAAAAGAGGAAACTCTTAGTATCGTAACCATGAGAAGTAAAATAGCCGCAAACAGCTTTCAGAAATATTTAGCTGCAACTCTGGCTACCAATATCAGTGATTCATCTATGTCCACCATTATGGAGAGCAAAGATATCTATCCTGGCGTGGATGTGGTGGATGATACGATCCGTGTCTATGACAACAGCATCTATTTTGCGCCGATTATCGGTTATACCGGACAGATCTCTTCCGAAGAACTGAATGAGTTAAATAAGGACAGCGATGTGTATAACCAAAATGACATCGTTGGTAAAATCGGTCTGGAACAGGTCTATGAAGATCAGCTTCAGGGATTAAAAGGTTCTGAAAGAGTATATGTAAACAACCTTGGAAAAATTCTTAAAAAAGATAACCGAGTGGAACCCCAGGCAGGAAATAATATTCAGCTAACACTTGACACCGATTATCAGATTGCAGCCTACAGGATTCTGGAGCAGTATATAGCCGGTATTGTATATACTATGCTGATTGATGCCAAAGAAGTGAATATAGAGGATTATGCTACCACTGATGATATCAAAATTCCAGTCTATGACGTATATTATGCACTGTTTGAAAATAACGTTCTGGACGTAAACCATATTTCATCAGCAGATGCCAGCACAACGGAAAAGCAGGTTTACCAGCAATTTTTGAATGAGCAATCCAATGTTTTTGCAGCTATCAAATCAGAGCTTACTGCAGATTCACCTGCAGCATATAAAGATCTGGGCAAGGACATGCAGGCCTATATGACTTATGTGGTTAACAATATGTTAATGGAAGGAACGGGGATTCTGCAAAAAGACGCCATTGATAAATCAGATGAAACCTATCTCGCCTGGACCAATGACGGAAGCATCAGCCTTCAGGAGTATTTAACTTATGCAATTTCAAAAAACTGGGTTGATATCTCCAAGATTCCGGTTGATACAGAATATCTGGATTCCAAAGAAGTATACAGCGCATTATCAGATTATATTGCAGAATATTTATCCACAGATACGCATTTCAGTAAAAAAATCTATCGCTATATGATAGAATCCGATACGTTGAGTGCTACGGCTGTCTGCCTGATGCTCTTTGACCAGGGCGTCATTAAGATGAACCAGGAAGATTATAATTCACTTGCATCGGGAAGTCTGACTGCATTCGACTTTATACACGCAAAAATATACAGTCTGGAACTTACTCCTGCACAGTTAGCACTGGATCCATGTTCCGGCTCTTTGGTAATAAATAACCCAAATACAGGAGAAGTACTTGCCTGTGTGACTTATCCGAGTTATGATAATAACAGGCTGGCAAATGATATGGATTCCGAATACTATGCCAAACTGGCAACTGACTTATCCAGTCCGTTTTATAATAAGGCAACCCAGGAAATTACAGCGCCAGGTTCTACCTATAAGATGGTAACCGCTGCAGCAGGTGTAACAGAAGGTGTTATTGGAATATACGATACCATTAATTGTACGGGTAAGTTTGATTTAGTAGAACCTCCAATAAGATGTTGGATTTCACCAGGTGCACATGGTCCCGAAAGTTTATCTAGCGCAATCAAAGATTCCTGTAACTTTTATTTTAACTCGATTGGTTATATGCTAGGTGACATTGGAGCAGAAGACGGTAAAGCCGTAGATGAAGTCGGTATCGAAAAACTTGCTAAGTATGCTGAAATGTTCGGTTTCGATGCCCCTACCGGAATTGAGATCGGTGAAACAGATCCACACATATCCGACAATGGTATGGCGCCTTCCGCAATGGGTCAGGGTACCAATGCCTTTACAACCTCACAGCTCTCCAGATATGTGGCAACAATTGCAAATGGAGGAACCTGTTATGACCTGACATTACTGGATAAAATATCCGATTCCGATAACCGTGTATTAGAGGAAAAGAAACCAAAAGTTCATAACAATGTTGAATTAGATTCTGAACTCTGGAGTGCTATTCACACCGGTATGAACGAGATGGTAAAATCAAATAACATTTTAAAGAATATCAAAACAGATATGGCAGGTAAAACCGGTACGGCACAGGAAACAGGCGTACCCAGCCATGCTCTTTTTGTAGGGTATGCACCATATGATAACCCGGAAATCGCCATCGCTGTAAGAATTACCAATGGTTATACCTCTACCAATGCAGCATCTGTTGCAGGGGATATGGTGAACTATATATTTAAGAACAAAGAAGCAGATGAAATCATACCTGGACATGCTATTCAGGTAGACGCAAATACTCAGAGATTCGACTAATATCAGTCCCTCAGGCAGGGTATAAAGAAATTTCAATACCCAGCCTGATCCGGACCGTATTTCAGACTATTTAAAATATTGCACAATGTCAGAGAGTGTGACGCACAGCTGTCAGAAAGCAATTTTCAAACACGCTCTGGGGGTTGAAAGAAAATTGAGAAATGAAAGGACGCCACGCTGTGCTTCTTTCAACCTATTTTATTTGTGGCAGCATTGCAGTCTTATCTGCAATATGCGATGGGTATCACTATGAATCAAAGTTCCGTCATTATTAAAAGCAATAAGTATGGTCTTATTGTAATACTGGATGATAAACTTCCCTTTGACGAATTGCTTCAGGCAGTCGCAGATAAATTCCAGGAATCAACAAATTTTTTCCAGGATGCTAAAATGGCGATCACTTTCCGGGGGAGAGTACTTACAAAACAGCAGGAGAAAGATATGGTTTCCGCCATTGTAAATAATTCCAGGATCCATATACTATGTGTGGTAGACGAAAGAAAAGACGATGAAGAGTACTATAAGAATGCCGTCACTACTGCTATGGAAGAGTTGGACAGGCGTGACGGACAGTTCTATAAAGGCACACTGAGGGCAGGACAGGTCTTAGAAGCAGAGACAAGCATCATCATCCTTGGAGATGTGAATCCCGGAGGAATCGTAACATCCAAAGGCAATATTGTCGTACTTGGATCCTGCCGGGGCAATGTGTATGCCGGGGCAAGCGGCAATCGGGAATGCTTTGTTGCAGCACTGATCATGAAGCCAAACCAGATCCGTATTGCCGATAAAATAGCGCGAAGCGCTATCACAAAAAAAGTGGATACCGGGGAATATGCCATTGATCCCAAGATTGCATACATAAAAGATGATCACATCTTTGTTAAAAACATATCTCAGGATGCATTAAATGACATCTCCCTTTAAACAACAGCTTAAATTAAAACAGAAAATACACCAGATAACGAAAATAAATAATGTTATTTTGGAGGATATAGCATGAGTGAAGTAATTGTAATAACGTCCGGAAAGGGCGGCGTTGGTAAAACAACCGCTACAGCCAATATAGGTACTGGATTGGCGAAATTAAATAAAAAAGTCGTTTTGGTGGACACAGATATCGGTCTTCGTAATCTGGATGTCGTCATGGGACTGGAGAACCGGATTGTCTACAATCTTGTGGATGTAGTAGAAGGAAACTGCCGTTTAAAACAGGCACTGATCAAAGATAAACGGTATCCCAACCTGTATTTGCTGCCATCAGCTCAGACCCGGGATAAATCCGCAGTCACTCCGGAACAGATGGTTAAACTCACAGAAGATCTGAAAGAACATTTTGATTATATCCTGCTGGATTGTCCGGCGGGAATAGAACAGGGCTTTCGTAACGCCATTGCAGGCGCTGACAGAGCCATTGTAGTAACTACACCGGAAGTATCCGCCATTCGGGATGCAGACCGCATTATCGGGCTTTTGGAAGCCGCAGATATCAGAGATATCGATTTATTAATAAATCGTCTGAGAATGGACATGATTAAAAGAGGAGATATGATGTCTGTAGAAGATGTAATCGATATTCTTGCCGTGAATCTGATCGGAGCCATTTTAGACGAAGAAAGCATTGTGATTGCAACCAATCAGGGTGAACCTCTGGCTGGTAACGATACACGTGCGGGACAGGAATTTTTAAGTATCAGCCGTCGCATTACCGGGGAAAATGTTCCTATGGCGGATCTAACTAAGACAACCACGTTCTTTTCAAGATTTTCCAATATTTTTAAGAAAAACTGAGAGGAGCCGGCATGATAAATTTCCATGGATTTCGAAAAACATGTTCTAAAGATGTAGCCAGAGACCGGCTAAAGCTTCTGTTAACCAGTGAGCGGCTGGACTGCTCTGCTGAAAATATGGCACTGATGAAAAAAGACCTGATTAGGGTGATACAAAAATACATGGACATTGATGAAGAAAGCATGGATATACATATTGACGTGATAAATGAGATAGAACAGGGTGCAGGGAATGTTAAAACAATACAAATTAAAGGATTATAAATTTAGATTAGTTATATGGGTTACGGCACTGTCTATTCTGGGCGTAATGGTAGTAGGAAGCGCGCAGGAGGACTTAATGTCCAAGCAGATCATCGGTCTGATTCTTGGACTTGTCTGTATGGTCATCATTTCCTTGATCGACTATACCTGGATTATGAATTTTTACTGGATCGCCTATATCGGCGGAGTTATATTAATGGCACTGCTTCCCGTACTGGGAAGAGAAGTAAATGGAGCTCAGCGTTGGATCGTAATTGGAGGCCTTCAGTTTCAGCCATCTGATATTGTAAAAATTATCTTAATCATATTTTTTGCCAAATTTCTTTCGAAATATGAAGAAAAACTGAATAGCCCCAAGATTATACTTCCGGCATTGGTATTGCTGGCAATTCCATGGTATCTGATATACCGCCAGCCAAATCTTTCAACAAGTATTCTGGTTGTTTTAATTTTTTCTACAATGATGTTCGTTGCGGGGTTGAGTTATAAAATCATTGGTGGTATTATAGTAGTAGCTGTTCCGGCAGCAGTATTATTTTTCAGCATTATACTACAGCCGAACCAGACGTTACTGCAGGGATATCAGGCAGGACGTATTCTGGCATGGTTAAAACCGGAAGAGTATCCTGAACTGGCATACCAGCAGATGAATTCCGTTATTGCCATTGGCTCAGGCCAGCTATATGGAAAAGGGTTGGACACCAATCTTGTTTCATCCGTGAAAAACGGAAACTTTATCGCAGAGCCCCAGACAGACTTTATCTTTGCCGTAGCCGGAGAAGAATTAGGTTTTCTGGGATGTTGTATCATTATCATTCTGGAACTTTTGATTGCGGTAGAGTGTATCCGTATCGGTAAAAAAGCAAGGGATTTAGCCGGAACCTTAGTGTGCTGTGGTATGGGAGCACTCATATTCTTACAGACATTTATCAATATCTGTGTAACAACAAGGATATTGCCAAATACAGGTCTGCCGCTGCCTTTTGTAAGTGCAGGTCTGACATCACTGGTTACACTTTTTATAGGTATCGGAATTGTCTTGAATATTGGACTTCAGGTCAGAAAATATTAACGGAGGGAAAGTAGAATGAATATTGGCTTAATTGCACATGATTCCAAGAAAAAACTTATGCAGAATTTTTGTATCGCCTATAGGGGGATTTTAGTAAAAAATGATTTATACGCAACAGGAACCACCGGAAGGCTGATTGAAGAGGTTACCTCTTTGAATATCCATAAATATCTGGCAGGCCATTTGGGCGGTGAACAGCAGATGGGCGCACAGATTGAAAACAACCAGATCGATTTGGTGATTTTTTTAAGAGACCCGCTGTCTCCTAAAAAACATGAGCCGGATGTAAAAAATATTTTCCGCTTATGTGATACCCATAACATACCTCTTGCAACAAATCTTGCAACTGCGGAACTATTGATTAAATCTTTAGACAGAGGAGATTTAGAGTGGCGTGAAATGTACAAGTAATAAGCAATTAACTCCAAGAGAATTACGGCATCAGCAGCAGAACAGGCAAACAATGAAATCCGTAATCACATTTAGTGTTTTACTGGTTATTTTACTTGTAATACTGGGCTTTTTGGCATATTTCTTTCTTATAAAAGGCCAGAAGGATGCTGAACTGGTGATGCCTTTTGACCGTAACCAGGTAACACTTGGGCTACAGAGAGAAGAGGCCCAGACAACAAATTATGCAGTGCCCTTTACCCAGGATCTCTGCGTTACCGGTACGGATGTACCGTTGGACGGACTGAACTTAACCTCTAAAGGTGCCGGTCTCTTTGATCTCACCAACCATGAAGTTATGTATTCCAAAGATGTCCATGAACGACTGTATCCGGCCAGCCTGACCAAGATTATGACAGCTCTGGTAGCTTTGAAGTATGGAAATCTGGATGATGTAATTACCATTGATGAAAGTGCACTGGATATTGATCCGGAATCTTCCGTCTGTTATCTGCAGCTAGGGGATAAATACACCTTAAGGCAGCTTCTCTACGGCCTTCTGATTGCTTCGGGGAACGATGCCAGTGTGGCTATCGCAGAACACGTAGGCGGAAGTGTAGAAGAGTTTGTACAGATGATGAATCAGGAAGCTTATGATATCGGTGCTACCAATACACACTTTACTAATCCCCACGGATTACAGGATGAAGAGCATTATACAACCATATATGATGTATATCTCATGTTCCAGGAAGCACTTAAATACGATGATTTCTGTGATATTATCAATCAAAAAAGTTATGTTGCCAAGTTTAAACTGGCTGATGACACAGAAGTGGAGCGTGTATGGGATGCTACCAACCATTACTTTATGAAACTGGCACAGGCACCGGAAGGCGTTACTGTATTTGGAGGAAAAACAGGTACTACGGACGAAGCCGGAGCATGTCTTGCACTAATGAGTAAAGACCCGTATGGAAACCCATTTATATCAATAATTATGGGGGCAGAAACCAAAGATCAACTATATATTGAAATGAATGATTTATTGTCTAAAATAAACAAATAGAGGTTGTAATTTCTAAACTTATGCAGTATAATTGTACATATAAAATCGTGCATGAAGAAACTGAAGGAGGAGATTACAATGATACAGATAATCGCAGGCCAAAAAGGAAAAGGCAAGACAAAGTTATTACTCGACAAGGTGAATGCCGAAATCAAGTCCGTACATGGTAATATTGTCTATTTAGACAAAAGTGCTAAGCATATGTATGAATTAAACAATAAAGTACGTTTAATCAATACAGCGGAATACTCCATCACGAATTGTGATGAGTTCGTAGGATTTATTTATGGGATTATTTCTCAGGATAACGATTTAGAACAAATGTATTTAGATAGTTTCTTAAAGATTGCAAAATTGGAAAATGATGATATTACAGAGACTCTTCAAAAGCTGGAACGTATTGGAGATACTTACAACATCACGTTTGTGCTGAGTGTATCTGTGGATGCTGATGAATTGCCGGAAGATGCAAAATCAAAGGTGATTGCTTCCCTGTAATACATAGAACGAATATAAGGCTGGGTCCTTTTTTGGATACCCAGCCTTTTTTGCGGCATGTAACGATTAATCTCTGCCCATCTGACCAATACGGCCGTAGATACTAATCATATATAATCCCGCAAGCCCAACCAGAGCATAAACAATTCTTGAAATCCAGCTCATGTTGCCGAATAAAAAGGCTACGAGGTCGAATTTGAAAAATCCGATTAATCCCCAATTGATCGCACCAATGACCACAAGTGTCAATGAAGTATAATCTAACCATTTAGAATTCATTTGCTTTTTACCTCCTTATAGTGGTTATTTTCTATTTTTTCCATTTTACTAAATTTTATACAAAAATCTAGGTTGTCCAATCGAAATGAACGTGGTAAAATGTTCGAGAAGGGAGGCTACAATGTTGCCTATAAAGAAAAAAAGTAAAAAAATTACGAAAATGAAGCGTTTTCCTCTATTTAATATCGGTACTTTGATGTTTGGAATCGTTTTTGTATATATGATCATCTGTATGGTGATGTATCTGACCAGTACCCATGTAACAGCCTACGAAGTGACAGCAGGCCCGTTGTCCGGTAACTACCGGTTCAGCGCCCTTGCTTTAAAGTCCGAAAAAATTGTAACTGCCGAGCAAGCCGGCAATATTAATTATTATGCCCGGGAAGGCTCAAAAGTAGGCGCTGGAAACAGCGTTTATTCCATCGGCGGTGCAATTCAGTCAACCACCCAGCCGGCAACCCAGGCTGCAACTGAGTCCACGCAGCAAACAGAAGCAGTAACCAATTCAGATGGACAAACAGAGCCTACATCCGGCACAGAGACAACAGCAACATCCCAGACACCGGCGCAGACAGAAGCAGCAGCTGATTATCTGGATAGTAAGAGCTTGTCAAAAGTAAGAAGCAATATGGCAAACTTCTCTACCGGATTTGATGAAATGTCTTTTCAAAATGTCTACAATTTCAAGGCTGATACCGAGAGCACCGTTTTAGAACTGGCAAACGAAAAAGCGCTTTCAGATCTTGAAAATTCCAACGGACAGCTTTCCGTTCTGGGCAGCCTCTATCAGGCTCCACAGGAAGGGATTGTGGTATATGCGGTAGATGACTATGAGAATCTGACTGTAGAAGATATAAAACCTGAATCTTTTGACCAGAAAAACTATCATAAGCAGAATCTCCGCCTGAATAAATCCGTGAAAACCGGAGACGCCGTATATAAACTGGTAACGGACGAAAAATGGTCCCTCGTTATTCCATTGGATAAAAAACTGCTGACAGAGCTTTCCGATAAAACGACGGTTCGTTTTCGATTTCTGAAAGATGGTACTGCCTTCAATGCCGATTTTTCCATTATACAAAATGGTGATAATTACTATGGGAAACTGGATATCAGTAATTCCGTCATCCGCTATGCCGGAGAACGTTTTGTAGATATTGAACTGGTCTTAAACAGAGAAACCGGTCTTAAAATACCCAAAAGTGCCATTGCTGAAAAACAGTTCTTTAAAATCCCAAAAGAATTTGTGACAGAGAATGAGGAAAATGATAATGAAGTAAGCATTTTAAAAGAGAGTGTGGGTAAGGATGGAAAAACCGTAACGAAATACGTAACCGCAACGGTTTATGAAAAAACAAAGACAGAATATTATGTAGGTACGACTCTTTTCAAAGTAGGAGACTATATTCTAAAGAAAGATTCATCTAAAAAATACCAGGTATCCGGAACCGGAAGCCTGCAGGGCGTTTATAATATAAATAAAGGTTATGCCGTTTTTAGGGAAATCAAAATTATCGATGAAAATGAGGAATACTGTATTGTAGAAGCCGGATCTTCTTACGGGCTTGCTCAATATGACCGTATTGTTCTAAATGCTAACACAGTAAATGATGAAGATATTGTCTATTAAAATTGTCGTAAAACCCATATTAATACGAAGAGTACGCACGATCAGGAAGATCTCACAAAAGCTTTACAAAAGATATCATAAGTAAGAAATTGTCCGAAAGACAGGAGGAACCGATAATGTTAAAAGAAAATCTATATGATGTACAAAAACGGGTGGAAGCCGCATGTAAAAGAGCGGGACGGGACAGCAGTGAAGTCACCCTGATTGCAGTCAGTAAAACAAAACCCGTATCCATGATCGAAGAAATCATGGCAGAAGGAATCGTTGATTTCGGTGAAAATAAGCCACAGGAATTGAAGGAGAAATACGATGTCCTTCCTAAAAACCTGAAATGGCACATGATTGGGCACCTCCAGAGAAATAAAGTAAAATATATCATCGATAAAGCCTGTATGATTCATTCCGTAGACAGCTTACGTCTGGCGGAAACAATCCAGCAGGAGGCTGAGAAACTGGATCTGGTAATGCCTGTGCTCATAGAGGTAAATATTGCCAGGGAGGAGTCAAAGTTCGGCGTATATGAGGAAGCTGCGGAAGAATTGGTACGTCAGGTGGCTAAACTCCCGAATCTCAGGGTAGAAGGGCTGATGACAATAGCGCCTTTTGTCGAAAAAGCTGAACGAAACAGGGTATATTTCGAAAATTTAAGAAAATTATATGTTGACATAAAAAGCAAAAACATTGATAATGTTAATATGTGCAATTTGAGTATGGGCATGACTGGTGACTACGAAATTGCCATTGAGGAAGGTGCAACTCTGGTACGTGTTGGGACAGGCATCTTTGGTGAAAGAAATTACGTGAAATGATAAAACGATAGGAAGATAGGAGATTTATAATGAGTGTTTTGGATAAGTTCTTGAATGCAATGAAGTTAAATGACGACGATTACGACGATGATGATTTTTTAGATGATGAAATCGACGATTATGAGGAAGAACGTCCGAAAAAGCGTTTCTTTAATAAAATAGAAGAAGATGACTATGATGACTATGACGATTATGATAACAGGTCCGCTCAGGTTCCAAAAATGAAGAGTCAAAATAAAGGGCAGCAGAAGGCGAAACCTGTACATCAGCAGCAAAGCACAAGCAGTAAAGTATCCCCTATGCGTCCCAGAAAGACAGGGATTGGTATGGAAGTATGTGTTATTAAACCAAGGAGCATGGAAGATGCACGAGAAATTACGGAGACACTTCTTGCAAGCTGCACAGTAGTACTTAATATGGAAGGATTAGATCTGGATATTGCCCAGAGAATCATAGACTTTGCTTCTGGCTCCTGCTATGCGATCAATGGTAACCTGCAAAAGATCAGCAATTACATTTTCATTATAACCCCATCGGGCGTAGATGTATCCGGTGATTTTCAGGAAATATTAAGCGGAGCATTTGACGTACCTTCTATTCACACAAATTATTAGGTTTCATTATGAATAAAGACGAAGAATTATTTCAAAAACGGCTGGTTGATCTGGCCGACCGGGCTTTATCGAAAGGTATTACGCTGTACAGTGATTTTATGAATCTGAATGAACTGAATATTTTTCATAGCTCTACTCAAAAGTTTTCCTATATCAGCTGGAAAACTTTTGGTGGTTATGAACTCGCAGAGCGTCAGATGGCAGCCTTTATTCCTGATGCTTTTTCTTTGTGTCCGGAAGAAGAAATATCCGAACATTTTCCAGTGGCATGCATACAGATTGCACCCCTGAACCAGAAATTCGCAGACGTGTTGAATCACAGGGACTATTTAGGCGCCATATTAAATCTCGGAATTGAACGAAGCAAAATAGGAGACATTCTGGTAACAGATCAGTCTGCCTATCTTTTTTGTTGTAAAGGAATGTCAGAATTTATCTGCAAAGAATTGACGCGTATTAAGCACACCGTCATCTCCTGTAAAACTGTTCCCTTTTCAGAATTTGATTATCATCCAAAAACAGAAATCATCAGGGGATCGGTAGCTTCCATACGTTTGGATGCCCTTCTGGCACTTGCTTTTAAAGCTTCCAGAAGCAGTCTTGTATCTTTAATCGAGGCCGGGAAAATCTTTGTAAATGGCAAATTGATTACTTCCAATGGCTATTCCTTAAAAGAGGGCGATATCATATCCGCCAGAGGATACGGACGATTCCGGTATGCCACCGAACTGTCACAGTCAAAAAAAGGGCGAACCTTTGTTGAAATCGAAAAATATATATAGGAGAACCATTTTATGAAATATACAGCAGAACACAAAAGCCTTCCTGTACATAAAGAAGGAACAGAAATTTATCAGATACACTTTGAAAATGACTTTGAAAAATTAGGATCTTATTTGAACGAACTGGATGTAAAAACCAAAAAACTCTGTATCGTTACCGATTCTAATGTAGGTGCCTTGTATGCTGCTGCAGTTACACAGGTATTGGAAAAAGTCTGTGCTGCAGTCACGGTCTTTACTTTCCCTGCGGGAGAAGAAAATAAAACTCTGGACACCGTGAGAAATTTATACGAACATCTTATCCTGGAACATTTTGACCGTAAAGATATGCTGGTAGCATTAGGCGGCGGCGTTGTAGGTGACCTTACCGGTTATGCGGCAGCGACGTACCTTCGGGGCATTTCATTTATTCAGGTTCCAACCTCACTCTTAGCACAGGTAGACAGCAGTATCGGCGGTAAAACCGGAGTGGATTTTGACCGTTACAAAAATATGGTGGGGGCTTTTCATCAGCCTAAAATGGTATATATGAATATGTCAGCCTTAAAGTCACTTCCGGACGAGCAGTTTTACTGCGGTATGGGTGAAATTTTAAAACACGGCTTAATCAAAGACGCTGGTTATTATGAATGGGTAATTGAACGAATGAGTGAGATTACCGAGCGTGACAGCCGGATATTACAGGATATGGTAGAAATCAGCTGCAAAATTAAACGCCAGGTTGTAGAGCAGGACCCTTATGAAAAAGGAGACCGGGCACTGCTAAACTTTGGGCATACCATCGGACATGCCATAGAAAAGCTGAAAAACTTTGAGCTGCTCCATGGCCAGTGCGTGGCACTGGGTTATGTTGCCGCGGCACATATTTCATGGAAACGGGAACTGATCAGCACCGAAGAATTCTTTGAAATCCGGGATATGAATGTGGGCTTTGAACTCCCCGTATCCTTTTCCGGACTGGATTCACATGAAATACTGGAGGCTACCAAGCTGGATAAAAAGATGGAAGCCGGACAGATTAAGTTTATCTTACTGAAAGGAATTGGCCGTGCTTATATCGACAAAACAGTAACTGATGAAGAAATACTTGCTGCTGTCGACTTTCTAAATGCGGAAATAGAGGATGAAAATGAATAAAAATAACAAAAAATTAATATGCTGGGTAGTGGGCATTATTGCTTTTGCATTGTTGCTGGTGTTGGATCAATTTACAAAACATTTGGCCATCTCAAATCTGGCAGGACAGGATTCCATCGTTTTGATTCCCGGTGTATTCGAACTGCAGTATCTGGAGAACCGGGGAGCAGCATTTGGCATGTTCCAGAACCAGAGATGGCTGTTTCTGATTATGGCAGTGGTTATTTTAGCTTTTATCGGTTACTGTTATCAGAAATTTCCGGTTGATAGGCATTATCTGTGGCTGCGTATTACCTGTGTCCTTCTTGGAGCTGGTGCCGTTGGAAATATGATTGATCGCGTTGCAAATGGGTTTGTAGTTGACTTTTTCTATTTTTCCCTTATCGACTTCCCGATCTTTAACGTAGCTGACTGTTATGTGGTAGTTTCTCTGATCCTGCTGATCATACTGATCTTTTTCTACTATAAAGAAGAAGATTTTGCCTGCCTTTCCCCCCGGCATAAAACTGCAGCAAAAGAGGAGAACTAGATGGAGACCATACATTTTACCGTATCTGCTGAAGATAACGGTCTGCGGATTGATAAATATCTGTCGGATCACATGGAAGAGATGTCACGTTCCTATCTGCAGAAGCTGCTGAAATCAGAAGATGTGTTGGTAAACGAAAAAATCGTTAAAGCAAATTATAAGGTGGCAGCCGGTGATATAATCAGTATATCTGTTCCGGAACTGGAAGAGGTAAATATCCAGCCGGAAGACCTTCCACTGGATATTTTATATGAAGATGAAGACCTTATCGTAGTAAACAAACCAAAAGGCATGGTTGTACATCCAAGTGCGGGACATTTCAGCCACACTCTGGTCAATGCCCTTATGTTCCATTGCCGTGATGAATTATCCGGAATCAACGGCGTTATGCGCCCCGGCATTGTGCACCGGATAGACAGAAACACCACCGGCTCACTGCTGGTATGCAAAAATGACTTTACGCACAATCATATTGCCGAACAGTTGAAGGAGCATTCCATTACACGGAAATACAGGGCAATTGTACATGGTGTTCTAAAAGAAGATGATGGCATAGTGGATGCCCCCATCGGAAGACACCAGACTGACCGTAAGAAAATGGCTGTAAACTACAAAAACGGTAAAGCAGCCGTCACCCATTACCACGTCTTAGAGCGCTTTTCCAATTACACGTATATTGAATGCCAGTTGGAAACCGGACGTACCCATCAGATACGTGTCCATATGAAAAGCATCGGGCATCCCATTTTAGGAGATGATGTCTATGGTTCTGCAAAGTGTCCTTACCACCTGGAAGGGCAGACGCTTCATGCGATGATCCTCGGATTTATACATCCCAGAAAAAACAGTTATATGGAATTATCCGCGCCTCTGCCGGAGTATTTTATAAATTTACTGAAAAAATTATATTAATTAAGTGAAATTAGTATACATTGTACCAAAATTGTTTTATAATAGTAACATAAAGCAAAGGTAGAAAGGATGTGTTTTGTATGGCTTGTAAATCAATTATAACAATCGGAAGAGAATTTGGCAGTGGCGGTAAAGAAATTGGTATGAAGCTGGCAGACTCCTTAGGCATCAAGTGCTATGATAAGGAACTTCTGGACAGAGCAGCAAAAGACAGCGGCATCTGTCAGGAATTATTTGAAAATCATGATGAGAAACCAACGAACAGTTTCTTATATTCACTGGTTATGGATACATATTCCATGGGATATTCATCAGCAGCATTCTCAGATATGCCCATTAACCACAAAGTATTTTTGGCTCAGTTCAATGCTATTAAAGATATCGCAAAAGAAGGACCCTGTGTAATCGTCGGCCGTTGTGCAGACTATGCATTAGCAGACTTTCCGGATTGTATCAATGTCTTCATTCATGCAAGTATGGAAAATAAAGTTAACCGGATTGCCCGTAAATATGATCTTACTAATGCAAAAGCAAAGGATATGATCGTTAAAACTGATAAAAAACGTGCCAGCTATTACAATTACTTCTCCAGTAAAAAGTGGGGAGAAGCAACCGGTTATCATCTTTGTATTGACAGTGGTTTTCTTGGTATTGACGGCACCGTTGAAGAACTGTTAAGCTTCGTCAGAATTAAAGAAAACAGAGCATAAGTCAGAAAGGGCATTACAAAAGATGAAATTTGTTATTCAAAGGGTATCACATGCCTGCGTTAAAGTTGATTCCGAAGTTATTGGCTCCATTGAAAAAGGTTTCCTTGTCCTGATTGGCATCAGCCAGACCGACCGACGGGAAACAGCGGATACTCTGGTTAAGAAAATGACCGGGCTTCGTATCTTTGAAGATGAAAATGGCAAAACCAATCTATCCTTAAAGGATGTATCGGGAAGCCTGCTGCTAATTTCCCAATTTACGTTATACGCAAACTGTAAGAAGGGCAACCGCCCAAGTTTCATAGAAGCCGGAGAACCGAAGATGGCAGAAGAGTTGTATGAATACATCATTGCAGAATGTAAAAAACAGGTTCCAAATGTCCAAAAAGGTAGTTTTGGAGCCGATATGAAAGTAGAGTTATGTAATGATGGACCATTTACGATTATCTTGGAATCCTGACTTCAAAGCTGTAGGAAGCCCGAAGTTTACATAACAATATTACGTAAACTTCGGGCTTTCTTTACATTTTACATGACAAGGAGATAGAAATGCACCCTGTAGATTTTTATGCAAAAGATATTATAATGGGCATAGGCAGTTTTATGGAAGCTGTCTGGGAGATCGATACCGTTAATAATAAGGTATATATCTGGAATGAAAAAATCCTTCCCGGAAAAACAAATCAGACGATTCCGTACAAAGAATTATTTTTGTCCTTTATGTCCAATTATATCTATAAATCCGACCAGATGGTCTGGACACAATACATGTCTTTGGATGCTTTAAAAGACCTGATTAACAGCGGCAGAAAAAACAGCAGTTTTGAAATTCGAATCTTTGGAAAACCTTTTGGAATGGAGTGGTATGAAGTATTCTGTACCGTCGTATCCCATGGTGATTCCGGTCATAAAAATGTTATTATGTGTGCCAGAAATATAAGTTCTAAAAGAAGGGCAGGCATTATTGAAACTGCCGTCCAGTCTGAATATGACTACGTAATTTACCTGGAAGCAAATGATAATTCCTACATTATGTATTCCTCCAATGAGGCATCCGGCACACCGCTTCCCCCATTAGCCGGTAACGACTATATCGTGGAAATGTTGGCATATAATTCCCGGTTCTGCCCGCCTGAGGAAAGCATGCGCCTCAACAGATGCATGCAGATAGATCATATTTTAGAAAACCTGAAGGAATGCGGTGAATATATCCTTTATACAAAAGTTTATGAAAATAATCAGCTGAGGGATAAAAAACTTCGATTCAGCTATTTTAATAGAGAAAAAAATATTTTGCTTTTAACAAGAACCGATATTACGGAAATAAGGGAAGAAAAGCGGCAAAAAGCGCTGCTGCAGGATGCATTACATGCCGCAAATGTAGCAAATCAGGCTAAATCAGAATTTTTATCACGCATGAGCCACGATATCCGTACTCCAATGAACGCAATTATCGGTATGACGGCTATCGCAGGCGCACATATTGATGAAAAAGAACGCATATTAGACTGCCTGGGTAAGATTACCCTTTCGTCGAAACTGCTTCTAAGCCTGATAAACGAAGTTCTGGATATGTCCAAAATAGAAAGCGGACGTATTGTTCTTGCTGAGGAGGAAGCGAACCTGGGAGATCTGCTCCAAAATCTGATGACTATGGTACAGCCGGATATCGCTGAGAAAGAACACATTCTGGATGTACATCTTTACTCCATCCGGCATGAAGATGTAGTCTGTGACACCCAGAGAATTCAACAGCTGCTCATGAATCTTCTCTCAAATGCCATAAAATATACCCCTCAAAAAGGCCATATTTTATTAGAGATCAGGGAATTGCCTTCCCGTATAAAAAATTATGGGTGTTATGAATTTATTTTTGAAGATAATGGAATTGGGATGAGGCCTGAATTTACAGACCGTATCTTTGAACCATTTGAGCGTGCAGATGATGAAGAAATCCGCCACATCCAGGGAACCGGGCTTGGCATGGCTATCAGTAAAAATATAGTTCAGATGATGAATGGTGACATACAGGTTAAAAGCACCTATGGCAAAGGTTCCCGATTCACCGTAATAATTCATCTGCAATACAAAGAAAAAGAACAAACCGACACCCTTGGGGATTTGATTGACCTTCCGGTGCTGGTTGTGGATGATGACCGGATTGTATGTGAAACCACCTGTAACTGTTTAAACGAAATCGGAATGAGCAGTGAGTGGGTATTATCCGGAGAAGAAGCTGTAAGAAAAGCAGAAGAACTCCATTCACAGGGAAGAAGCTATTTTGCAATTATACTGGATCTGTATATGCCCGGAATCAATGGGATTGAAACAGCCAGACGTATTCGCAGAATTGTGGGCCCCACAGTCACTATCATCTTATTATCTGCCTACGACTGGTCGGAATACGAGTCACAGGCAATCAATGCCGGCGTTGACGGTTTCATTTTAAAACCGTTATTTAAGTCCCGCTTAATCTATCTATTGAAAAAATTTGCCCGTAAGGATAAAATAGAAGAGAAGATACATGCCACCTCCATCGTAAATGATTCATATCCCGGAAAGCGTATTCTTCTGGCGGAAGACAACGACCTGAACCGGGAGATAGCCTTAGAGATACTTGGCAGTACCGGGATTCAGGTGGAGCCGGCAGTACATGGTAAGGAAGCACTGGAAAAATTCATGCTTTCTTCCCCCGGATATTACGATCTCATTTTTATGGACATACAGATGCCGCTCATGGATGGTTATGAATCCGCCAGGCGCATCCGGGCATCAAAACATATAGATGCAAAAACGATACCCATTATCGCCATGACTGCTAATGCATTTGCAGAAGATGTGGAAATGGCATTACAATCCGGTATGAATTATCATATGGCTAAGCCCCTTGACATACCGCAAATAATGAATATTCTTAAAAAATGGTTATAAAGCCAGTTTAACAGAAAAACACAGGAGGTTTCAATTGAAAAAAAACACAAATACAGGCAGCGTAAAAATTATTCCGCTGGGAGGCTTTGATAAAATAGGGATGAATATTACCGCATTTGAATACGAGGACAGTATTATCGTCGTAGACTGCGGAATTTCATTCCCGGATGAAGAAATGCTGGGCATTGACAAAGTAATTCCAGACGTCACTTATTTAATCGAAAATAAGGATAAAGTAAAAGGATTTGTTATTACCCACGGACATGAAGACCATATTGGGGCATTGCCCTACATTATTCCCCAGATCAATATCCCTATATATGCAACCCAGCTTACAATGGGCTTAATTGAGCATAAGTTAGAAGAAGCCCATCTGATGAAAAATACCCGCCGTAAAGTGGTAAAGCATGGAGGCATCATTACCCTTGGCTCCTTCCGTATCGAATTTATTAAAACGAATCACAGTATTGCTGATGCCAGCGCACTGGCAATCTATTCACCGGCAGGTATCATTGTGCATACCGGTGACTTTAAGATTGACTACACACCGCTGTTCGGTGATGCCATAGACTTGCAGCGCTTTGGCGCACTGGGTAAAAAAGGCGTTCTGGCACTTATGTGTGACAGTACCAATGCTTTGCGTCCAGGATTTACGCCATCGGAAATCAAAGTTGCCAAAACATTCGACACACTGTTTGAAGAAAACAAATCCCACCGGATATTTGTTGCTACCTTCGCTTCCAATATAGACAGGGTGCAGCAGATTATTAACACGGCATATAAGTTTGGACGAAAGGTAATTCTCCAGGGCCGCAGTATGCTCAATGTCATCCGGATTGCTTCGGATCTGGGCTATGTAAAAATTCCGAAGAATACCCTGATTGATATCGACCTTATGAAGAACTATCCCGATGAAAAGCTGGTATTAATCACAACCGGAAGCCAGGGAGAATCCATGGCCGCTCTGTCACGTATGGCAGACTCCACTCATAAAAAAGTTTCGGTAAAGCCTGGGGACGCTATTATTCTAAGCTCAACGCCAATTCCCGGAAACGAAAAAGCAGTTTCTAAAATAATAAATGAATTATCCATGAAAGGTGCCAATGTTATTTTCCAGGATACCCATGTATCCGGACATGCCTGCCAGGAAGAAATCAAATTAATTTATTCCCTGGTTCACCCTAAATATGCGGTGCCTATGCATGGGGAATACCGCTTCCGGGCAGCCCAGGCAAATCTGGCACAGTCACTTGGCATACCGAAAGAAAATACATTCCTTATTGAATGCGGCAATGTACTGGCACTTTCCGAAGAAAAGGCAACTGTTGTTGGACAAGTACCAGCCAGAGGCATTATGGTAGACGGATTAGGCATCGGTGATGTAGGCAATATCGTTATGCATGACAGACAAAGCCTGTCTGAAAATGGAATTATGGTTGTTACCGTAACCCTGGAAAAAGATACAAATCAGGTTCTGGCAGGACCGGATATCATCTCCAGAGGATTTGTATATGTACGGGAATCCGAAGAGTTAATGTCCCAGCTGCGCAGCCTTGCTGCCGATACGCTGGAGCGTTGTAACAAGAAGAAAATCACAGACTGGGGAAAGATTAAGTCTGCACTCCGGGATGATCTGGGGGATTTCCTGTGGAAAAAAATCAAAAGATCCCCTATGATACTTCCTATCATTATGGAAGTATAAGCTATATTCCGGAAATACCGTAACTATAATCAACTATATTTTCTGTATTAAAACAGAAATGAGGTATCAAAAAAGGAGCAATTCTCTGATTCATCATGGGAATGCTCCTTTTTTGATACCTGTTTTCTCTATTTTCTTTGTTTGCCCCTCAGAATATAACGTAAGGCTCTTTATTCTGCCTTTTTCTTTTTCATAGACAACAGTTTGTCCAGATAAATTGATTTCATCTGTTTGCTTGCCAGCATCTGCTTCACCGGCGGAAGTTTTAAAATAGTACCAAATACAGCTGCCATGGCTCTGTGGTTTGCAAATGCATGGTTATCGAATATCAGGTTCTGAAGCGTACCTTTCTCGATTGCCTGCAGAACAAAACGATGGGTGCTGTTAACCGGAGTGATAATCTGTACCGCCCGGCGTTTCAGTTCAATGGCTTTCGTGGGGCAGTTACCGGCACACACACCGCAGCCAAGGCAGATATCCGTATCGATAACGGCATTTTTGTCCTCCATCTTAATTGCCAGTATGGGACAGACTTTTGCACATTTGCCGCATGAGATGCATTTTTCCCTGGATATCTCAGGAATATAATTTGTGGTTGCAACAGGCTGCATGGGGCTGAACTTCCTTGCTGCCTGTAGAGCCTCACAGCAGCATCCACAGCAATTACAGATAAACATTGGATCTTCCCTTACATTCTCACCAATCTGCACCAGATTGGACGCGTAGGAGCGTTCCAGAGCATCGTATGCCTCTTCTTTGGAGATCAGCTTTGCATGTCCGCCGTGTTCTGCAAGAGAACGTGCCACATTGCCAAACGTCAGGCAGACATCCCAGGGCGCATCAATTTCACAGGGTTGCCCCGCATGATACATCTTGTGCCGGCAGTAGCAGGTGCCCAGCCCGATATACTCCGCCTCTTCCACAATGTGGCTGGCACGCTCATGATCCAGTATATGAAGGGTATTTTCGGTAGACAATACCGGTTCCTGCACAAATACCCTGCCCAGTCTGGTTTCGGTAGCATAGAAGAGGTCTTTTACAAAATCCTCCTCCACATTCATGTACTGATAATACAGCTCACTTAAATATTTCTGGTCAATGTCACCTCTGGTCCTCATCAGGGCAAATTCAAAAAATCCAGCCATGGGCGGCGGCATCACGAATTTTCTTTGTCCATTGTGAAAGGAATCCACCAGCAGGGCCTTCTCACAGAGATGATCCAGCACCTTTTCTGCTTTTAATTCTGTCGTCCCCCAGATCTGTGCCGCTTTTTTTGCTTTAAAAGGCCGTATCGGCAGCAGTGAGATCCATTTTGCTTCTTTTTCGGAATACAAAACCTCCAGGATTTTGTATAACGTTTGGGAAGCAGGAGCACCCTGGGTAAACCAGTTAATCCGTTCTTCCAGGTTTTTATAGGCTTCTTTTGAAGTAATATGTCCCATTTTTCCACGCTTTCTCAGTGTATTACACCTATCATTTCTTATTAATTAGAGCGTGTTTGAAAGGAATTTTCAAACACGCTCAAGTAGTCTGCACATAACCGTAAGTGTAAGTTATATGCGCTTATAAATATTTTAAGATAAAATATTTCGATTGTCAAATTATTTCAGGGACATCGCGGTGTAAATTTATTGTAGGATTGTAAAGGGTAGAGTCACCCTGATTTGTGTTAAG